>DASSIM010000001.1:0-74906 GCA_035691865.1 Candidatus Nitrosopolaris sp.
GCTGTGGCAATGACTGTACAGTTGTACAGTTTTGCTATTTGAATACCAACCATTCCTACACCGCTCGTACCACCCATTATCAAAACTGTTTGACCAGGCCTAATCTTGGCCCTGCCCACTAACATATGCCAGGCAGTCATCCCAACCATTGAGACTGCTGCCGCGCTTTCAAATGAAACATTTTCCGGTATTTTGGAAACGTTTACCTCTGGTAGATGTGTATACTGTGCAAAACCGCCCCAAAGAGGACCTGTTTGGAAACCCCAAATAATTCTATCATTGCAGTCATATTCCCTTCCTGCCGTGCACATTTCGCAGACTCTGCAGCTCATATTTGAGTGTGACACTGCCCTATCACCAGGCTTGAATTTAGTAACGTCCTCCCCAACTTCCACGATGGTGCCAGCGACATCACTGCCAGAAATATGTGGCAGTGGGGTCTTGATTGGCTCGCCCCAGATAGCCCATAAGTCATTATAGTTATATGATGCTAGTTCTACCTTTATCATAACTTCATTTGGTTTCAGCTTTGGCATGTCGATGTCTTCGATTTTGATAACTTGTGTGGGATCTTTGCTATATTCTCGGAATACAGCTGCTTTCATAAAAGTGAAAGCGTTAACGAGACTTAATATAGTTAACTAAAATGCAAGATCTTCGTGCGTTCTAAAAAATACTCGTATGCAGCCTTTGATGCGATGCTACAACAGATTGTTAGCTCAGCGCAAGAAATTCGAATAAAGAAGTTAAAGTCTATTAATCCTGAAATCTTTTTTTGGCTGTTGAATACTAAGCAAAATTTGCTTCAATTCGTCATCTGTTAATGCTCTATTAAGTTTCCCGCTGGATGCAGCATTTAATAAATAGTTTTCCACAGCATTCGCAAGTTCTGGTTTGACCATTCTGATATTCATAAGGCGTTGACGGGCAGATGCATCCAACAGAATCATCAGAGCGCGTTGTCTCATTGCGGCCTCCGCTTCGCGTTTCCTCGTTTCTTCGTCATTTGGCTGTTGAGGTTGAGGAATCGACATATTGCCTCCAGACCTCCTTTACATCCATCTAGCCATATCGCTGTAGCTCCGGCGCAACTTTGATAAGATCTTTATATATTTCTGTAGATAATCTATCTATCTTCTTCATTCCTTCATCTGATATCGATCGACCCCTTTTTTTCTTAGTAACATAACCGGCTGCTTCCAATTGTTGTAAGGCTTTGCGGATAATTGCTCCTCCTGCGTCTTTATGATGATCTAGATTGTACCCGATTCGTTTTCTGCCTCCGTACTCGCTCTTCAAATCCGCAACCCCCTCGGGACCATGAAGGTAAACCTTTCTTACTATCGATGCACATCTCGAGTACCACCAGTCTTTGTTCTGGGGGATCTTTTCTGCATGTGCCCCTGTCTTTACATACGCTGCCCATGGAGGAGGCTGAATTTTCTTATCGTTCCGTAGTTGTTCGGCTAACCGGGTTATCAATTCAGTAGCCGGAATATCATAAGCTTTAGCCATAGCAATTACTCTGTAATCACGCTGTAAATCCCTTATAAATCCTTATAGGAAGTTATTCGGATTTATAAATTTCATGTGCGCAGGATTTTGTGATAGGTGTGGCCGCATTCTACACATGTAATCCTTATACTCCTCGTGTTAATTCGCCCTACTCTAATCCTTGAATTTCTTCCGGGAATAATAAATTCTTTGCACTTCTTGCAGAATAATTGTCGAACCTCATAATCCAATCTCACCCGTAACCGCATGGCGATTTTCCTCGCTAGATGGGCTTGTTCATTGGCAATCTTTTCGTTTACGTGCGCTTCTTTTAGCGCATTGGCTATTAGAATGCCTACCCTCTCCTTTGCAATATCCTTAGAAATCTGCCTCCTCATGGGTTGCTTTAACACCTGCTTTCTCATATTAATAGGCTAGTCCATTCGTCCTAACTGATTTTCGTATCAAGAACTGTAATTAACTGGGAATGCTAAAATGTACTGGCTAGGAATGGCTAATTTCGCTGAACTAGAAAATACGGCTGAGAAATACATGAAATTAAAACAACAAAAAAAAATGAACAAAGAAAGCATGGACTTAGAAGGAGAGCTGAACAATATATCAATCGGTATTATTGGTTATTTCTCCTCCTCAGAATTTGCATTTCCTCTAGATAGACAAGTAGTAGTTAGCAATGGGATAACAACCTACGTTTACAAAAATAATGCCACATATCCGAATCTTTTTGAATTTATCTCTGAGTTGTTGCATCTACCGATCCCTATTGCGGTTGAAGGCGCAAAATTTGGTCCAGGGGAAATCATAGTTACCGGAAATAACACAAAAACTGCTCGAAGAGAGCTCGACCATTGTATAATAGAACTTCAGAAGTTAATTATTGGTAAGAAGTCATAAGAAGGGTACTGGTGCTCATCATATGCAGCCGACAGATGCACAGGAGAGACAAGAGAAAATAACGATACTAATCTAAGTTGGCCGAAGGAAGAAGACCTGCAAAGCTAGAATCTCCCAGGTTGTTAATGGGATTCCAACTAGAGAGGTATTACATTATCTTAAATTGTGAGCGCGAGCCCAGGATCAATTACAGCTGTCAAGACAGCTATAATAGACGGCTCAAGGCAAAGTGGTACGCGCTTGGTAGGATCAGTAGCACTCGTAATCGCGGACGCATCTCTCGAGACTGTTCCCAAACAAATCATAAGGCATACGTCAGTAATGAGACATGCCCAAAAGCTTGGCAAAAAGCCCTCAGAGATATTGTTAGATAGAAGCTATCATCACTCCGCGATGGTGACTGGCAGACTTGAAAGCGCATGGAAACGAGGGCGTCCAGATATAGTTCATTTTGCACTGGTGGAAGCACTGTCCACTCCCTTATATTTGAAGAACAAATTGGATGTTTATGTCTATACAATCAACAGCCAGGTGATTTTGATAGGCGCTAATTTGAGAATACCCAAATCCTATTTCAGATTCGAAGGTCTAATGATGAAATTGTTCAAAGATAAAGTGATAAAAAGTGAACAAGACAATGGAATTCTTTTGGAATTGCTGGATGATGTTCCCTTCAAATATTTGATTAAAAATATAGTAAGATCTAGTAAATCCATTGGACTATCGACTGGTGGAGTCTCGAGCACTCCTTCCGAGTTAGTCTCAAAATACATCGATCGATTCCACGACACTCGGTGCGCTATTGTAATAGGGGGCTTCCCGAAAGGTAGTTTTTCTGACAATATTAGCAATTTCCTAGACAATTCATACTCTATTGGAAAAATAACATTGGAAGCCCATGTCGTTATTGCTAGGGTACTTTATGAATGTGAGAAGATTTTGTTTATACCTTAATATGAATACTGGCTGCAATATCGGGTTTTTAGAAATGACGCTGGGTGGGCCAATTAGATGGCTTTGTGGTGCATAGCTGAGTGCCTGACGTTTAAGAAAGTTGAACCATGATCCTGGAAGGACCTTTTATAACCGGAAAAACGAGTCCATAATGAATGCAATAAACAGTGTGGCCAAATATGGGCTGGTGACTTTGAAGACTATCCACGATACTTTTTCGCTTGGCTTTAGCAATAGCCAGGTCGATAACGCTAGCATAATTGCGCCGGAGATACTCGCCGTAACCAAATAAATCATCCCGAAGTGGTTTATGAAGAATGGCAATATGCTGAACAAAACCATCATTAATGTAGTCCCAGCTATGATGCGGACTGCTTTTTTCTCGCCAGAAACTACTGGTAGCATCGGAACACCAGCCTTTCTATAGTCTTCCCTGACATGCAAAGCAAGGCTCCAAATGTGAGTTGGAATCCACAAGAAAACGAGGCCGGCCATGATCAAGCCTATTTCAATATTTTGTGTCGTAACTGAAACATAACCTATCATGGCAGGAACGGCGCCTGAAAAGCCTCCTAAGATAATGTTAGTTCGGCTAGTTCTCTTCAGCCATTTACTATAAATGACAATATTATCAAACAATCCAAAACTCATCAATGCAAAAGCCCAGATGTTAATAAGCCAAGCAAGTACCAAGGAAATCGCTGCTAGGATTAGACCAAACGCTAGGGCATTGTGGGGTGAAATTCTTCCTGAAGGAATAGGTCTTTGCTTAGTTCTGTCCATTATTGCGTCAATATCTCGGTCGTTGTAACCGGTGAGGGTGTCAGCGGCTGCTGACCCAGCAGCCACTCCGCCTATAATCAGCAGCCATGTCACAAGTGGAATAAGAATGTGGGATAAGAACGAAGCCGTGAGTGCCCCAGCAAAAGCCGTGAAAACAAGAAGATACCAAATCTTTGGTTTCGTAAGTTCGTAATAGTTTTTGAACCTATTGCCGGCGCTCATTTGCGGGAGCAGGGTGCCCATGTCAAATTTTGAACTATTCTGTTATAAAAGGCAATATCATGACAATTTATCCTCTGCGGGATCTACACCCTATTTTGAAGTAGAGGATGGATAGATTATTTCACGTGCTGTCTTCCTCATTTCAATAAATGTTTCTGTCTTTTGAACTCCTTCAACACGGCCCACCTTTTCAGAAATCAAGTGGTGCATTTCATCAAGTGACTGTGCATTCATTGTTACTAGGATGTCAAATCTTCCAGTAACTTCTGCGATTTCTCGTACCTCTGGAATTCTGAACAGCTCGTTGAGGACGTTGTCTCTCATCTTTGAATCCATATTAATTCCTGTGAGTGCTTTTACATTGAAGCCTAGAGCTTCATCATTAACCACTATAGTGAATTTCTTGATGAGGCCTCGTTTCACGAGTCGTTTTATTCTACTATAAACTACTGAAGCATTAACATTGATCTTTTTTGAAAGTTTGGGTACAGAAATACTCGCATCTGTAGCAAGCTCACTCAAAATTTTGAGATCTAAATCATCCGTTTTTCCCATGCAATGTCGTAATTATATCTCTAATTGAGTGACTAATAAACGTATTAATTTCAATCTTCGCAGCTTTTTTCGGAAAATCATGTGTGTAGCTAAAGGATCCCCCTTTCTCTCAGTGATTCTGCAAGCAAAACTGCACCCTTCGCCGAACCCATCTTCTCATTATGTGATAACAAAACGTATTTCAGCCCATTGCTAAAGACGGTATCCTGCCTCAGTCTACCCACTACCGTTGTCATCCCATCATTAATCTCCCTATCGATTCGAGGCTGCGGTCTAGCGGGATCATCATGGACAACAATAAAATCCTTTGGAGCTGTTGGTAATTTTTTCACAGATACAGATTTAGAAAATTTTAACATCTCTTCTTTAGCATCTTCCGGTTCACAATGCCTTTTCGTTCCAACAAAGACAACTTCTGTATGACCATCCAAAACCGGGACCCGGGTGCAAGTACAACTTACCTTAAATGTAGCCGGCGTAATAGTTGTCGAATTAATGTCACCCAAAATCTTCTTGGATTCTACTTGAACTTTTTCCTCTTCCTTAGGAATGTACGGAATGACATTATCCATGATATCGAGTGCAATAACCCCAGGCGATCTGCCTGCTCCGGATAGAGCTTGGAGCGAAGTCATAAAAACCATCTCGACTCCGAACCTATTCATGATTGGTTTTAGTGTAATAGCAAGACCTGTGGTAGTACAGTTCGGCAGGGGAGCAATGAATCCTTGCCATCCCCTTTTTTTTCTTTGGATGTTTAGTAACTCGGCGTGCTGGTCATTTATACCGGGGATCAAAATCGGAACATCTCCTTCATATCTAAAGGCGGCAGCAGTGCTAATGACAGGAAGCGATTTTGCAAATTGCGGCTCAATTACTTTTGCGTCCTCGGATTCTAAAGCAGTAAATATAAGATCGAATTGTTTTGGGATTATATCTTCAACCCGGCTAATGCTGACGTTTCTTATGTATTCAGGGATCGTTTCTTTGCTGTGCCAGCGAAGAATTCCAGATTTTGGATCGCGCAGAGCATCCAGGTATTTTTTGCCAGCAGATCGTTCTGATGATACTATCTGAGTTAATTCGAACCATGGATGTTTATTTAACGCAAGAACAAATTCCTGTCCAACAGCGCCTGTAGCTCCGATAAGCGCAACTTTTAGCATACGATGGCAGGTAATCGGTATACAGTTAATAATCTTTTTCAGACTGAATTAAATCAAATACACAAAATCCCTTTGAGCACGTTCTATTTGATAGGATCTAATTGAAACTGAAATGATAATAAATGGAAAAACGTCAAACTAACTTAGAAAAATCGTGATAGATCTGCATGGTTGCTTCCATGGAGGCATTTATTCAGTAAACCCAAGCCTAGTCAAATTCGATTTTAGTTCAAATGTTAATCCGCTTGGAGTTTCGAAGATTGTGCTTAACTCTATTCAAAAAGACCTGCATTCACTTTCTTCATCGTACCCAGATCCTGAGTGCAAGGATCTGATAAAAGGTCTATCAGATTATCTTAAAGTCCGATGTGAGTGCATTAATGTAGGAAACGGAGCGACCGACATAATTCATAACTTTGCCAGAATGTTTGCAAGAAAAAAAGTCATCATCCCTTCACCGTCATTCTGCGAATACGAGCTTGCATCAAGTCGAACGGGTGCAAGTCTTATTCTCATACCACTGAAGAATTTTAAGTTGGACGCTGATCAAATTATTGAAAAAGCTAAGGGGTCTGACGCCATATTTTTATGTAATCCGAATAACCCCACTGGTCTTCTTTACGGAAAGTCGCTAAAAACGATTATCGAACGCCTTGACAGTTCGACAAAAATTCTGGTAGACGAATGTTTTATCGAGCTTGTTAGCGGATCGAATCGACATACTATGATAAGGAACATAGATGAATTCGATAACCTGATAATTTTACGATCGCTCACAAAATCTTTCGGCCTTGCGGGACTCCGGCTCGGCTACAGCGTATCCAACCCTAGGCTTGCCAAAAAATTAGCTTCCACTCAAATATCTTGGAGTGTAAACGGGATAGCTCAGAGAGCAGGCATAGTCGCACTCAAGGATCCACAGCATTTAACACGAGCACGAGCGATTGTGAAGAAGGAGCGTGACTTTATGTACGGCAACATAAGGAGAAAGACTCGATGTTTTTGGCCCTTTAAATCTGATACAAATTATTTCTTAATTCGTCTACAAAATCACAATTCCTCGACAGAATTAAGAGATTCTCTTTTGGCCAACAACGGAGTACTCGTGAGGGATTGCAGTACATTCAGCGGAATGGGGTCAAAATACATTCGAGTAGCCGTCAAGAATCACGAAGAGAATATTACCTTACTAAATGCACTGGAGTCTGTTGAAGGCTGAAAGCGAAGCTTTTGATGATCCAAGGGACATCCTCTGGCGTTGGTAAAAGTACTATTGTTATGGGGCTGTGCAGAATTTTTTCTGATCTAGGATATTGTGTGGCTCCATTCAAGGCCCAGAATATGTCTTCGAATATACATATTATTACCGAAAAATCCGAATCCAAGGAGATAGCCCTGGCCCAGGCTATCCAAGCCGAAGCTTGTAGAAAACGACCAGATGTAAAAATGAATCCTATTTTAATAAAACCGCTTGGCAGCTACAGGAGCAGGGTTATTCTGAATGGCATCTGTTATACCGAAATGCATGCAAAAGAATACTATGAAACATTCACCTTGCAAAAGGGTTTTCCAATCGTCATTCAAGCACTTGAAAACCTTAGAGTAGAAAATGATATAGTGGTAATTGAAGGAGCAGGTTCACCATCTGAAATCAACATTTCGAAGTATGACATAGCAAATATGTTGCTTGCAAAGAAAGTCGAAGCACCCGTAATCGTTGTGACAGACATAGAAAGAGGAGGATGTTTTGCCAGCATTGTCGGTACTCT
Organism: Candidatus Nitrosopolaris sp.; assembly: GCA_035691865.1. Taxonomy (GTDB): domain Archaea; phylum Thermoproteota; class Nitrososphaeria; order Nitrososphaerales; family Nitrososphaeraceae; genus Nitrosopolaris. The sequence continues at coordinate 7,859 of DASSIM010000001.1, forward strand.
CAAGTTATTAAAACCCCAACATAGGAGCTTAATAAGGGGTTTTCTAATAAACAAATTCCGTGGCGATCCATCAATCCTAGAATCAGCATTGAAATCCTTAGAAAAAATTACTCAAAAAAAAAATTTTGGCGTAATACCTAAATTAGCTTTTAATTTGCCAGCTGAAGATTCGCTCGACAGTACTTCAAAAGTTGAAATTCCATCGAAAGCTTGGAGTAGAGAGATCGACATCGTAGCAAACTCGATCAAAAATACGGTCCCTATTGAAGAGATAATGAGAAATGTTGTGGGTCTAGATAGAATATGATGGAGTCGGGTTATGGATATTTGTTAATCGGACTAATCGGCGGAGTTTTAATAGATATCAGGTTTGGGGATCCCCCTAATAAGTATCATCCGGTGTCATGGCTAGGAGTTCTAATTGGCTTCTTTATACCAACAATAAAAGTAGATAGAAATGGTCACAATGGGGATAAGGAAAAACTAGGGGGGATGATTTTCGCCATCGTATTAATTGCATTACTTGGGGTCGGAACCCAGTTTTTGGTATCTATGTCTCTTCATCTATTTGGATTAGTTGCCGCCGCTATTCTAGCCGCTCTAGTATTGAAAATAGCTCTTGCCATAAAGGGAATGGAAAGACATGCTATTGAAATCATGAATGCCCTTGAAAGGGCCGACATTAAGAAGGCGCAACATAATTTATCATTGATAGTAAGAAGACAGACTAAACAGCTGAGTAGACAAGATATACTTTCGGCTACAATAGAATGCATAGGAGAAAGCACTGTCGACGGAATTGTTGCGCCATTGTTCTTCTATTCAATATTGGGACCTGCAGGAGCGCTAGCATACAGGATCACTAATACACTTGATTCCATGGTAGGCTACAAAGATGATTATTACAAGAATATTGGATGGATGTCTGCTAAATTGGATACCATTGCGAACTATGTTCCAGCTAGAATCACCTCGTTATTGATGGTTATTGCATCCAGATTGCTTGGCGCAGATTGGAAGAATTCTATTCAGATTTTGCGTCGTGACCATAGCAAGACTCGTAGCCCAAACGCTGGATACCCGATGGCCACATTGGCTGGTGCGCTTCGAATTAAGCTTGAAAAAGTCGGGCACTATTCACTAGGGGAAAACCGTGAGCCCTTGTCTATCGCAAAATGTAAAATGGCAATCTCTATAATGAAATTAACAACAATTCTGTTCAGCTTTTGTCTATCCATTCCGACGTTGCTAATTTTAGATCTGGTTGGTTGGTGGAAACTTCTATTTGGTCTTTAGATGGATACAAGCAACAATATCATTTCTATCAATAATACCTACGACTAGACATCCAACGGTTATCGACATTTATTCTGTCGCAAAGGTCATGTATCTCTTTCCCATAGCTGGAGCTGTTATTGGGGCCATAGTGGGGATATTCGCATTTGCTATTTCTTTTTACATACATCCTGTCCTCCTAGGAGTTCTAGTAACTGCAGTACTGGTCATAATCACGGGGGCAAATCATACGGATGCGCTCGCTGATTTCGCTGATGGATTAATGGCTAAGGGGGGGAAAGAAGGTAAACGCAAAGCAATGCGTGATCCTGCGGTAGGTTCAGCCGGAACGGTATCGGTTGTTCTTTACGTCACAGGTATGATTGTTGCACTATCGAGCTTCCACTTTGGCTTAAAACTGTTAACCAGTATTGTAATTGCTGAAGCAATTGCAAAATATGCGATGGTGCTGCAGGCCCACATTGGATTATCCGCATGGGATGGTTTCAGTTCTCCGTTTACTGCTAGCATGAAGGATAAACGAAAATTTTTTGCTGCCACAATAATTATAATTCTAATTCTAGTGCTAACAGGAGGCGGGTATGCCGGGATTATGTCGTTGAGCGGCTCCTTACTAATTGGAATAATATTACATTACCTTTCAAAAAGAAGCTTTGGTGGAATATCTGGAGATGTCATTGGCGCGTCGAACGAGATTACTCGGCTTTCATCTTTAATTATTCTTTCTTCAGCAACAAACGATTGGTCCAAGCAAGTACTATGATTGCTGCTTTAATGTGTGGCGGAAGAGGCACCAGAATGGGTGTCCTCCCTGATACTGAAAAGCCATTGCTAAAGTTGAAGGGGAGCACTATGATTGACCTGGTGCTACGCGCATTAGTAGGATCCGGGAAATTCGAGAAAATAGTAGCCATCACTAGTCTCAATACGCCTAAAACCTACGCCTTTATGCGTAATCATCATTACTCCTGTATAGAACCTATCGATATTATCGAAACTGGCGGCATCAGCTATTCAGAAGATCTTTCGGTCGCTGTTTGCAAGTTCAAACCTGCAAGGGTCTTCGTAGTATCGGCAGATCTTCCACTACTGAATTCAAAAATTGTTCAAAACATTGTTTTCAGATGTCTGCCTAATAATCCCTGTGTGTCCATATTGCTCGAAAAGAAGTTTGTTGTAAGTATTGGTATCAAACCTAGCATAGTGACGGGTATAAGAAAAGGATATTGTCACTCAGGAATAACTATTCTTGACTCTTCAAAAGTCAACCGCGAGTTTAGTTTAGACGAACATTATATAGTGATGAACGAGAAGGAGCTCGCAGTTAATGTAAACACAACAAGAGAGTTGGAGATCGCCGAGCGAATGCTTGACGATCAGATTTAGTCAACTATGTTCAGGACTTTCCCGAGAATATTCGCTTTGGCACCAGCCTTTTTAGCAAGCGCCTGGCCGCAAGATTTACAGTTGATGTCTGTCGTTGTATGCGTAAAGATAATCTTTTTTTCTCCACACTCAGTACATTGGACAGAAATGAAATTACTGTTTGGCTTCGGAATCATTATATTTCTTTTCGACATCATTGTTATATCATCAGCTTCTAAGGTTGTATTTCGAGTTTCCGCATTCGCATGCCTTCCTTCATCGTCTGTCTTTGACAAGTTTTACAAGTATAGCGTAATCTGATCTTCTTTGTCGTCTTGGCAGTCCTCTTAAGCTCTGGAAACTTTTGGCCTCCATAGCCTCGCTTATCTTCAGCGTGTCGGCGTGCACCCTGCGCGGTCGCCCGATCCTTGCCCTTCTTATAAATAGACACTGCTTGTACCGTGTGAGTCTTGCATTTAGAACAGAATTTGTTCTGTTCTTTCTGCATTTTCATCATACACGATGATAGTCAAGGGTAATTTAAGGAAATCGTCTCTGGATAACGCCTGGCAATTTATATAATCTACACGCTAACCACATATCCTGTATCATTACCATACTATAGTGTAACACTGTCGGCCTTCGTGGAAGCACAGCTTTCTACATTTAACAGAAACGCCAACAGAGCGGCGCGGGCAGTTTCTATGTTTCGGTTGACATAGTAACGGTCATGGTTCGGATGAAGCGAGATTCATGCAGAAGAGTGCGCGTAGGATTGTTAGCATTTGGACCGGTCCAGTCCTGGGCTGAATATTCGAAAAATCTTTTGTGGCTATGCAAAAAAAGTAAAAATATCGGGCAACATAAAAAAATAGTATATATACATGGGAGATTCGAAAATAATTGATTTCGAAGTTCGAGAAATATCCGATGCAGACTTGCAAAGAGGTTTTTTTGACACATTATCGAATTTGACGGAGGTTGGAAAAATCAGAGACGACCCAGAGAAAGCAAAGAAAGTCTTACAGGAAATTAGATCAAATCCATTCTTCAAAGTCTTTGTAGCAGTTAAAAAGGACGGTGAAATCATCGGTTCAAACACTTTATTGATAGAACAGAAGTTTATACATAATGGAGGGAGAGTGGGGCATATTGAAGACGTTGCAACGAAAAAAGGATATGAAGGTATGGGTATCGGCAGAGCATTACTCGGACTGTCCTTAAGGTTTGCTGCGCATATGAAATGTTATAAAGTTATTCTCGATTGCTCAGAAAAGAACGTGCCGTTCTACATAAAAATTGGATTCAAAAATTGTGGCCTTTCGATGAGATATGACTTGCTCTGAAACTTATAGGATTTTGAATATAAACAACCCTAAACCAAGATACTTGTAACGCAATGCTAGAAGACAACGAAGAATATGTTAAACCTCGCAGCTTACAGAGTCACGAATTGTACTTTCTGCCTCGTCTATTGTTGTATTATACGGCGAATCGTCGGTGAAATGTTCGTTCAAGAGAATAGTCATAAAAAATGAACCCAACATTTACTGTAGGTCCATATGGTTCTTTTTTGACCATAACGTAAATTACCTTTGAGAACAAGCAATAAGGATAATCTTGTATTCTAAACTTATACAGGCTTGTTATCGTGGTGTAAATTTGGTAGAGATGGGGAATTTGTGGTAGCGATTTACCTGTACTCTTGTGGTTGGAAAGTACAGTTATCTCGCGGAAGTAGGGGACCTGCAGATATCTTTGCAACCAGAAGATCAAATAAATGGCTAATACAGGTAAAATCAAGTAAAAAGATTCCAAGCCTGAAGGGTCAGGAGCTAAATCGATTGAAACAAATGGCTAAAAGTGTTGATGGCCTCCCAGTAATAGCCACAGTACAGCCAAAGGAGACGGCTATTGCAGTATCAAAAGGCGGGTTAAGAAGTGTGGATTCTACTGAATCCGCCATACAAATAGGAAAGGAGGCAACAGCTGGGGGGAGACGAGGTGACTCGACACCATATCGTATATTTCTCTATTCTCTTATAGATTGGAAGATGGTGTACCCCTAGCCGAGAAGGTGTCACAATAATGCCTTAGCGTAAGATACTGCCAGCACTCTTATAAGCCACATTTACGATACTGGTTTCCCGTGTATGCACGGGTTTCCCAAATGGTCTAGGCGAACAATAAATGTGTAAATGTTAGCAGAATAGTTTTCGGACGTATGATAATGCCTACCTAGTCTATGCGGCGATTCTAAGAAGAATATTTTGTCAACTTCAAATATCTTCAAGTGTGGGCAACCGTAACCGCTGGCAAATGAGAATGCTGGGCCCGTTCTGGAAGCCATCACCACTAATTACCTTCAAAGTATTTCACACGCTCTTTTTTAAATTCCCGCAAACTGAATAAAATCTTATAGTCTTTAATGCCAATGGATTCAGACATTTGGACTGTAATTTTTTCTGCTGCTTCTGTTGTACGTGCATGAACCATACTGAATAAATTAAACTGCCAGTCGGGATAAATCGGTCTCCGATAGCAATGACTCACCTGCGGAAATGCCGCGAGTTTATTGCCGACCTCGTCGATTATTAAATCAGGGACTTTCCACACCACCATGCCATTGGCAGTGAAACCTGCATCCCGATGACGCAAGATTGCCGCAAATCTTCGCATTACGCCAAGTTGTTCATATTCTTTAGCCTTTGCAAAGAGTTGTGAGGTTGTTATCCCAAGAGCGTGCGCTAGCTCCTTAAATGGTTCTGCTATTACTTTCAGATCCTTCTGCAGTTCGCGGATAAATTCTTTGTCTCGTTCGGTGAGATTGAATTTCCGTGGATTCAAAGTCTTAACCTTGTCGGTTGGTTCAGGCATTTTGGCATCTTCATTAACCATATCCAGTCTGACACCTATCTTATAGAGTTTCAAAGTTGGCAGCACACGATATTTTATCACACCGTCAATCGAAGCCATTCTCTCGAGCTCCATCTTCATATCTGTATAGGGGGGAACGGCAAGGGTAAACCACATGTTGAATTCGTGATTTCTCTCATAATTATGACTCACCCCAGGGTGTTTGTTTATTTCTTCAGCAACGTGATTGAGTTTGTCAGGTTTAACCTCGAAAGCCACAAGAGCACTTTTATAACCAAGTCGCCTCGTGTCAAAAATGGCATTAATCTGCCTAATTAGACCGATCTCCTTCAAATGGGCGGTTCTTTGCATGACATCTTTTTCAGAAATATTGTAACGTTTTGATATTTCAAGATATGGTCTATCAGTTAGCGGAAAAACCCATTGGATCTCATTCAAAAGTTGTTTATCCACTATATCGATTTGTTGCGTCTGGACTGATGTTGGTACCAAGGAGTATCCGTCATGCTTGCTCATCTGTTAAAAACCTATCCACTTTATAATTGCTATGATAACACGATTTCAGTTCTTACGCCACTAAATAGGTATTCTCTCTGGGGATGTTGTTCTTAGAATGTTTATACATCGCTATACGGATTCATCGCTTCCAACAAATAGCATCATACGCCCTCATGAATTTTTCTCTTTGGTTGCTACAACATTCAGAAAGCCAAGATGATGTATCGCTTGCCATGTCGTAACTCGGCTATGAGTCCGGGTCTAAGAGCCTTGAGGACGGAATGGTAGCACTGATAAAAAATCATGTTAACATGTTGTCAGAACAAAGAGCAACTATTTTCGGATTGTAGTAGCCAACTAGCATGATAAAAACAGACAACTCAGTACCATATTGATTCTAAAGAACTAACTCTATTTTGGGCTATACGTTCCTTGTCAAGTTTCTCGTTTATATTACGAAGTAGATGCTGATCCGAAAGGCTTGATATTAAAATTATTTTCGTATAGGTCTCTTAATTCTGCGATATCCTTATCAGCAAGAAATTTGCCGTCTGACATTCCAGCAAACGTCTCGAGTTCTTCAATGTCAATTATTGTAGGCAATACTACGCATACTTCTTTTTGAGAGAGTATGAATTTGACTGCTAACTGGGTTATGTTCCACCCGTTTGCGAGGGCAAGCGGTTTCATTTTTTCAACCTTTTGCAATGCTTCGATAATCCATTCCCTTTTTCTGCTGCTCCTATGATCATTTTTGTCGAATACCGTCTTCTCATTGACTTTGCCTGTTAGCACACCGGATGCATCGGGAACCCTTACCATAATTCCAACATTATTTTTTCTAGCGACATCAAAAAAGGCTCTACCAGGGTCCTGTTCTAAGATATTGTAAACCGTCTGCAAGCATGTGATATTTCGGTTCTCCATTGCTAGCAGCCCTTCGTCTTTCCAACCGATAGCCGGGCCTAACGCGACACCATGACTTCTAATCTTGCCATGGTTTACCAAAGTATCCAGAGATCCGAACAGTTCGTCGTTTTTTATTGCATTCATCTTAGGATTATGAAGGCTGTATACATCGATGCAATCTGTTTGCAACCTGCTTAAGCTTTGTTGAAGAGCATATTCTAGAAATTTGGGGTCATTATGTTTTTGTGGCAATTCGCTATGACCTACCTGTTCATTGGAATACATGTCATAGCCCCATTTTGTAGAATATATGATTTCAACTCCATCTACGTCTCCACCGCATCGGCCCCTGCGCATATCTTTAAAAGCTTGCGCGACAAGTTTTTCGCTTTTACCATTTCCGTACATATCAGCCATTTCATAAAAGTTGATACCAAGATCATAAGCACGTTTTAACATTCGAATTGCTTTGTCATCGTCAATCTTGTTTTTGGGAGTAGTCCACCAATCTAAAGCAATAGTCCAAGCTCCAAATCCGATTTCACTTACTTTAATCCCGCTTTTTCCTAATTTTCGATATTTCATTTATCGACTCAAAACCTCCTGAAGCTCTGTTACAATCTGCGTGAATTCTGAATCATTGAATACAGGTTGACAATCAGGCTTTACTATATCTACAGCGGAGCGGGGTTGGTTATCATACTCCTGTTGTGCTTTAGCTCGGCCACGCAGTTTTGTTTCGGATAAAGATAATTGAATACGGATCCATGATTTGCACCCAATGAATTCTGGTCTAAAATCGACCTCTAGAGGGTTATTCAATTTGTAGACTCGTAATACTATTGCATTCAGTGGTTTTTTAGGATTATAGCTAAACCTTACGTTGATGTACTGTTCATTCCAAATATGATATTTTGCCAATCCTGCCAACACCGATTTATTGGTAATTTCCTTAACTAACAATACGTTTGCACATGAAGTTATTCTGTTCCTGTTGCTCACAGGAGTATTATGTAGTACTGTTTCTAGATTATGCGCGTAGTCTGGCTGAAGGGATTCTTTCGATTGATGTTCGAAGGTTGGATAGAGAAAAAAATTGCTATGTTTTACTTCAAAACCCTGTCTATATTCCATAATTCCGCCTTTACGAAGAAGAATTACTTGCCTTCCTTCCTCGAGCGCTTTACACACTACTGCCCATTCTTTGAGCGCTGCGCTGGTGACGTCAATGACTTTTGGTCTTTCTATAGAAACGTCTGTCGCAGACTGATCCGAACAGGGCATGAATTCGCTATCCAATACTCTTGACGATATCTTCCATGCCCTTATAAACGCAGACAATCATGGGCGTATCCTTAATTACATATTTACTAACACCAGTTTCCCGCAACTGAACTATCAAATCTTGAAAAATTATTAAATCATTTGTTTCAAAGGCGAGCATGAAATCCTGATCGTTGATGCCAAAGGAGTAGGATGTATTTAATCTAACCTGCGGAAACTTTCTTCCGACTGTTATATGTTCTTCCATCATTTTCTTCCGTTCTTCAAAAGGAAGCAAATACCACTCTCGCGCTTTGATAAATGGGTAAACAATTACATATTTCATTGGCTTCTCGTCCGTCATAAACCCAGGTATAACATTGTTAGTTGAGTATAATGACTGTCGAAGGCAAGAAAGGTATACGTGTGATGGTTCGATGTATTTTCCAAGCAGGGTAGAATAAACTTTTGATGTCAAAATCTGCAGCTTTTCAACTGAATCGGAAATCATCCATAACATGAAGTCCGTGTCTGGTCTAAGCCCCAACGTGGAGTAAGTTCGAACTTTCATCTTTGTATTGGCAACCTCTATTAAGATTGAAAATTCCTTGGCTGCCTCACATTTTGCTATATCGTTAAGCCATCTCCACTTTGCATCAACCTTAAAGAATGAAAAATTTAGATAAATGGGTGTTACTGACGAAGATGAGAATGATGACGATCTTGCTCCTTGCATTTCCCCTCGCGAGGCCATTTGGTAATAAAATATATAAACTATATTTAAAACTAGTTCCGAGTAATTTTATTTTGGGAAAAAAACAAAAGAAGCCTAGCTTTCTTCCAATCCAAGCCATCCATAGCCTTTGGTTTCGAGTTCTTCTGAGAGTCCTTTATCTCCCGTTTTGATGATTTTGCCTTTTGCCATAACGTTAACATGATCTAATCTTGACAAGTATCTGAGGATCCGTGCATAATGTGTAATTACAACAACTCCCGCCCCAGAATCTATTAATTTGTTGATTGCCTCTGCTACAGACTTCACAGCGTCAATGTCTAGGCCAGAATCAGGCTCGTCAAGAATTGCAACATTTGGCTTAAGGACTAGCATCTGCATTACTTCAGACCTTTTTTTCTCTCCACCAGAGAACCCTTCGTTGAGATATCTACTAAGAAATGTTGGATCTAAACCAACGGAGTCCAAATTTCTCTTTACATATTCGTGAAATTCTCTGACAGTCAAAAAAACTTCTCTATTGTTCTGTTCTTCTCCTAATGTTTTGGTTAAAGTATTGTAAGCATTCCTTAAGAAGTGGCTATAGCCGACCCCAGCAATTTCGATCGGATATTGGAATCCAAGAAAGATACCCTTCCTTGCTCTTTCGTCTGTTGATAGATTCAAAAGGCTTTGACCTTTCACAAGTATGTCGCCTGAGGTAACAGTATATTTTGGGTGTCCAAGCAACACATTTGCAAACGTACTCTTCCCGGAACCATTTGGGCCCATAAGGGCATGAACTTCGCCCTTGTTTATTACAAGGTTGAGACCTGTCAGAATTTCTTTGCCCTCTATGCTAACGTGTAAATTCTTTGCTTCTAAGAACGACATGTTAATATCTTTACCTTAAGGTGTGTATGATATAATATAAGGATATTTGCTTATTCTAACAAATGTTCCTAGATGCATTGGCGAATGCTGATTAGAAGATCTGCAAAACTTAATGGTAACGCGCTTACCCTTCTGAATTTAACTTAGCTGGCTTCCAGAGAATCCCTGTCCGTCCAATACCAGTGCTTGCGCTAGCAAAAACGATAGACGACAACAATACACAAAATTATGCTCTACCAAGAGGAGGAAGTAAAAATAACTTCTACCCAGCTAACAAGATATGAAAGTAGAAGCTGCGCATGGTGTGACTGAAGCAGAAGAAGATATATAATATCGATTAATATGGGTCTAATAGCAAAGAGGGACATCGTGATATAATTATGTGGGTTGGCAGAACCGCTATGATAACGCTTATTATTCTAGGAGGAATTACAGGGGTGGTGTGTTATACTGTCTTTTTCAGCGTTGCACCGGTTCCAGGTGTGATGGTCTCTGACTATAGGATACCTCTAACTCCGAAAGATATAGCTGCAGCTAATCCTCCGTCTGGCGGAGCTGGCAGTACCGGTGCCAGCACTGGTCCTGTGGGAGCCTCTGTGACGATTCTAGCGGGTGCATCTACACAAGGAAACCCGGCTTATGCTCCTGACACCGTTACGGTAAAGAAGGGAGATGCAGTTGGGGTAACCAACAAAGATTCTGTTCCACACACAATCACTAACGGTAAGGACCCAAGTGATCCTACGGCTGGAAAACTTTTTGATACCAGCATTATCAACGCAGCGGCATCATCTCAATTTACAACGACAAAGTTGGCTGCAGGCAATTATCCCTTCCATTGCTCCATACATCCATACATGACAGGAACGCTTAAAGTTCAATAATCAGAATCTGACATTGGGTAAATCTGATATTAAATAAGTTTGATGACAGGTCTTTTCACAATGCCTAGTTTAACCTTTCCGGGCCCAAACAAAAACAAACCATTTTGGTTTACATAATTTCTTTTAACAGGCCTAACGAGGCTCCAAGTTTCGAGCATGGACAGGCAGGCCAATCAGGCCATCTTGCCACAACCTTTATTGTAGATAAGCAATGTGAAAAGACAATAGATCAAATGGCCAAGTTTCAAGATCGAAAGTGCGTTGTTTGCGGGAATCGCATAACCTTTAGATACAAATCAATGCCCGAATGGAACATATTAGGAGACCTCTGTGGAGAATGCTATGAGAAGAAATTGACCGATCACTATATTGACATAGATCGTAGAGAGATCACAAAGCGTTGAATTTTTTATTGGTGCATAGCAAGTATCTTAAATGTTCGGGAACTTTGCTGAATTTCCAATAAATCGCTTAGTTGTTTATGTCTGGGGCAATTATATTTCTTGGATTTGGGATATTTTTCGCATATGAACGCGTCTAGATCTGCTCATTATTAGACACGATCGTGATCATATAGTGTTACCTCATAGATTTTGCGAGGAGTGATTGTTTAATATCTTTGTCATCTATCAGAGTGTCAATAATCTTCTTTCGCTCCTTCAGATAGCGCTCATCGTCAGATACTTCCAGCGAATCGATGGCTTTAAGTTTCCAATAATTCGTATATGCATTTTCAATAATCTTTTGAGCATCATAAACAATTTTTCCGTATGCGGTAAGATAATACTTCCCATTTCTCCTCTTGACTAGACCCGTATTTATCAGCCTATACGTCCGTGTATAATATTGTTTACGTGTCAATTTAGTTCTGTGTTGTAGCGAATTGCTGTCGGGGCTAGTCAGAGCAATAGTCTGAAACAGAAGCAGAGATTTGTCATCAGATATTGCGTTAAGAGTTTCTGCATGTGAATCCGATGACAATGTATCAACTACGGAGTATCTTACTATATATAAATTACCTGTCCTATATCTGATATCTTGCCATTTATTAGGAAATTATCGATATTGGCAACAAATCTGAAATCGTCAAAACAAAAAGGATGGACATCTTGTAGATGCCAGATCAAGTGCCTTTTTCATACTATTACGTGTCTATCTGTACGATTTTTGCTTCCTGCGTCGAGCACCTGGTCCTCCAAATTTTTTCGACTCACTCTGTCTGGGATCACCTGCCAGCAGATGTCTATCGTATTCAGCAATTTTTTTCCGAATCTCTTCACGCACACTCTTTGTCAATGGATGGTCTTTTGGGTCCCTACCGCCTTTGCCCTCGCCAGCTAGAGCTCTGGAAATTGCAACGGCAGAGGAGAACGCTTGTCCCATGAATCCTCCGCCTTGGACTTTGACACTGATATCAACTCTATTTCTTAGCTCGCCTAAAAGATTGAGAGGTGTTAACACCAATTCTTTAGCAATCTGTGGTTCTATCAGTTCGGCTGGGATATTATTGATTCTCACCCTTCCATTGCCCTTTGATATTGTTGCCACAGCTCGGCACGTCTTTCTTTGGCCTGGATAAAGGTCTATTTTACTAGCTACCAAGCATCTCTCCCTTCCATCCAATCTCCTTCGCTACATCACCTATTGTGATGTAGTACGATGCCTGCTTCGTAATTTTTGAGTCTTCGAAGAATTCCATTTTAGAGTCTTTAAGCTGATCGGGAATGCCGATATAAACTCTTAATCGCTTAAAGGCTTCGATACCGCTGGCCTTCCTTTTTGGCACCATCCCCCTTACCATCTTAGTCAGTATTCTATCTGGTCTTCGAGGATGGAATGGTCCATGTATTGGGTTAGTTGCAGAATTGATTTCAAGATGTTCTTTGTAAAGTTCGATTGTCTTATATCTGTGTCCTGATAGCATGGCTTTCTCTGCATTTACTATCGTGACTCTATTTCCTTGTAGAAGTAATTTAGAAACATGAGAGCACATTCTGCCTGCAATGCACCCAGCCCCGTTAACTACTAGTGTACGTTGCTCAGTTGTCGATGACACGCGCTCTGATTTGTGGGAAGATTTTTTTAATCCCTGTTGTTCAGCCAATTATTCGCACTCCTCTGCCATCAGGATATCTGTCTATTAATTCGTTGATAGTTATAACTTTCCCGCCGACGTCGGTGATTTTCTTTGCAGCCATGTCTGAAATAGAAAAGGCGCAAACTGTTACCTTGTGATCCATTTCTCCAGATCCTAGAACTTTGCCAGGCACGACAATGACTTCGTCACTTTTGGTGACTGATGATAATCTGGAAATATTGACCTCTCTTCTAATTGATCTAGCTTTTGAAATTTCATGTTCGAGGGTCCTCCAAATCGAGGTTTTATTCTTCTTAAAGGCCTTACGTAAAGTCCACACTATGCTACTGACTAAAGTATTGGCTAACATTATGTTTCGTCGGTTATCCGAAATCCCCAAATAAATCTACCTAGCTACCTTTGGCTCAAGAGATCGCACGACTTGATTAAATCTCTTCAATTTCGTGTTCAACTTTTCCAAAGCTGCACCAATTATTTCTTCTGCTGTCAACGCTCCGTTTGTTTCAATTGTAAGTATTGACTCGCTCTCATCCTCTCCATCTTTGACAACAGCCGCTGAAGTTGGCTGCCATTTTGCATGATCCTTTCCCACACCTAATCTTGCGTATGCTTCGAATTTGAGCTTCTGATCTGGTGCGAGAACAACTATTGGGATATCTTTGCTAACTGGCTTTACAAGCTCATCTTCGGATAAAAGTTCACCGGAAGTGACGATTTTCGTCTTTTCCATTGCTTCAGAGTCCAATACAAGTAGCACTCTGCACTTTGAGCAGCCTAGAGTACTTTTACATTCGCAATCTTGAGGCATCACAAATCGATCCAATCCTGTGCGTAAGGGGATAAGTCCTAGTCGGTGAGCCACAGCTTCATCGTGCATTACAGAGGAATTTTCGAGGATTACAACATCGTCAATGGCTAAGGTAGGAACCTCGCATATGGCCATTCTTCTAATAGCGTTTATATATTGTCTAGAAATATTGTCAAATTTAATCACTACCCTCTCATCTGTTCTCTCAAGAACTTCGGCAGAAATGGAAGTCAATCTCTATTTCAGACTTTGATCGAGGCGTCCTTAAAAATCTACCGAAGGCACTATATGATCTCGTGCCATGACAACGCCAGCGATCTCTATTTGTAGTCTGGACAAGCCTTACGCCTTGAGATCGTTCCTACCCTTTTGTTAGCAAGCATCCGCTGGAAAATCTAACGATGAAGCTATTGTAAACTTGATACTACTTGAAGTGAATGAATTATTCTCGCAAGTCACCCATCTAAATGTATGTTACTTCAACAGCAAGGATAGCGTTGTTAGGTGGTACAGATGCACCCCTTATTTCGAAACCCCGTAGACAGCCGACCTCCATGATTCGCCAACCAAAAATGAACTAAGCAAGATTCACAGATCTCGACGCGGAACCACGATATGGAGATATATATATTTCAGAAAGAACTGTCTTACAAATGAAATGGTCGAAAGTAAAATTACTACTGTACGTTTAACGTTAGACGGGAACAAATTTGAGATTCTTGTCAAACCCGATCCTGCTCTCGAGTATAAACTTGGAAAAAGATCGGACCTATCAGGCGTACTTATTTCTGATGAAATATATTCTGATGCCAGTAAGGGTTCTAGAGCAGCAAGTGAGAGATTGGCAAAGTACTTTAAGACAACTGATGCGATGGAGGTTGCCAGGCAAATTCTTTTGAAAGGTGACCTCAGTCTCACAACAGACCAGCGTCGAAAAATGGTTGAGGAGAAGAAGAGGCAAATTATTCAGTATATAAACAAAAGTTTTGTAGATCCTAAGACGCACATACCGCATCCGGTTATGAGAATTGAAAGTGCAATGAGCGAGGTAAGGCTCGCAGTCGACCCCTTCAAGCCGGCTGAAGAGCAAGCAAAAGCTGTAGTTGACGCTCTTAGGAAGATTTTGCCGCTGAAGTCAGAGAACTTATTACTGACTGTAACTATTCCCGCTCAGTTCTCGGCACAATCCTATAACTTATTGAAAACTACGTCTAAATTTAAGGATGAGCAGTGGCTCGCAGACGGCTCTTTACGGGTTATATTAGAAATAAATGCAGGAATGAGGAGTTCTTTATTGGATAGGATAGGATCGGTATCGAAAGGCACAGCTCAAGTAATAGAGGGGTAATGTAAGTAAGAACTGGGGCTTGGACACTTAAAATATAAGTCTGTCTTATTCACCCACGGGTAGAGACAAAAAATGAAAATAGATCTATTAAGTGACAGGGCCCCAATTGAAGGGGTGAATTGTTAAAACATGCAGGAAATAAGAAGAAAGTACGTCGTTCCAGGTGACAGAATCATTGAAGGGAATTTCAGGCCTTTATTTAACGTAATTAAGGCAGGCAATTCTATCATTTCCACGAGGATCGGGATTGCGGAAGCAGGAAGAGAAGGTGTCAAAGTTATACCGTTGTCTGGCATATACATTCCTCGAATAAATGATATTGTAATAGGCAAGATAATGCATCATTCTTCCTTGTCATGGGAAGTTGACATCAACTCATGCTTCTCTGCTCACCTGCCTGCGCAGGACGTATTTGGGAGAGACTTTTCTCCTGCCAGAGATGATATGGGAAGAGAATTAGCTATAGGTGATTTAATTACCGCGAGGATTATTGCCTTCGATAGAACGAGGGATCCTATGGTAACGATTCAGGATAAAGATTTAGGCAAGGTGCCTAGAGGAGAGTTTATTAAAATTTCTGCTACCCGCGTTCCGAGACTTATCGGAAAACGCGGGTCTATGATCCAGATGATTGAACAGGCTACGCACACTAGGGTTTTGATTGGTCAAAATGGCATCATAGTTGTAACTGGCAGAAATTCAGAAGGAATACAATTGGCGGTTAGGGCAATCCGGATGGTCGAGGAAGAAGCACACACACCGAATTTGACACAGAGGGTGAAAACTTTGCTGAATGTATCCGATTCGGTACCGGCAGACCCCTCTCAATTAGGTCAGCCACAAAATGAGCGCAAGACTGAGGAATCGCGGTCTACTATCCAGGAAGTCGAAGAAGGACTAGAGGTGGAAGAGGGCGAAAAAGTCCATGACTCAAACTAGAAGCTTAATCGACGAAAACGGAAAGCGAACAGATGGTCGCACCGGGGATGAATTGAGGGAAATAAAGATTACAGTTGGGGTGATAAGAAATGCAGACGGTTCCGCGTTCATAGAATTTGGCATGAACAAAATTGTGGCTGCTGTTTATGGCCCAAGGGAAGTACATCCAAAACATATGGCGCTTCCTGATAGATGTGTTTTAAGATGCAGATATCATATGACTCCATTTTCTACGGATACCCGCAAGAACCCTGCTCCATCCAGGCGGGAAGTCGAAATCTCAAAAGTAATGAGGGAAGCATTGGAACCTTCCTTAATGCTGGAAGATTATCCACGCGCTGCAATTGATGTCTACGTTGAGGTGTTGCAGGCAGATGGAGGCTCTAGATGTGCTGGCATTACAGCTGCATCAGTAGCCTTAGCTGATGCTGGGATCAATATGCGAGATATAGTGTCTGCGTGCGCAGCGGGCAAAGTCGACGATAGAATAGTCTTAGATATTAATGATATTGAAGATAAGGAGGGAGATGCTGATATGCCGGTGGCGTATATGCCGCACCTTGAACAAGTTACCCTACTACAACTTGATGGCGTTCTAAATGAAGATCAGTTCAATCAATGTCTTGACGAAGCCATAAAGGGTTGCAAGATGGTTTATGAAGTTCAAAGAAAGGCGTTGATGCAAAAGTATTTCGGCAACGAAACAGAGGTGAAAGAGGAACAATGAGCTCATCAAAACGTTCAACGATAATAGTAGAGCACTTGCGCAAACAGCAAATGTGGGAGTCCATCTCAAAAGGAACAAGACTCGATGGAAGAAACCTGGATGAGATAAGACCGATCGAAATTGAAGTCGGCCTAATAAAGAAAGCAAATGGATCCGCGAGGGTCAAACTTGGTAATTCAGAAGTGGTAGCAGGAGTAAAGGTCGAGACCGGTGAACCATTCGAGGGCCTGGAAAATAAGGGGGCACTAATTCTCTCTGCAGAGGTGTTGCCGACAGCTTCGCCCTATATCGAACCTGGCCCACCTGATGAAGAAACGGTGGAACTGGCGAGGGTAGTAGACCGTGGCATAAGAGAATCTGAAATGCTCGATTTAAGTAAATTAGCTTTAATACCCGGAGAGATCGTCTATGTAATTTTTGTCGACTGTAGTGTTATCAATGCTGATGGGAATCTGTTTGATGCTACGTCCTATGCAGCAGTCTCGGCATTGATGAATAGTAAACTTCCTGTCTTTGAAATAAGGGATAGAAAAGCTGTTGACACAGGAAAAAAACAAAATCCACCGCTTACGACGGTACCCGTTTCAATTACAGCAGTTAGGATCGGCGAATCAGTGATTTTAGATCCAACCGCAGAAGAGGAGGCATGTATGGATTCAAGAATCACCATAACTACAAATTCCGATCAGAATTTTGCTGCTGTACAGAAAGGATCAACAGGAGCCTTTACAGTGGAACAGCTAAAGAGAGCGACGGCGACGGCAAGGATTAAAGGTGAGGAGATAAGAGCCAAATTAACGGAGTCGATCAGAGCTGGTAAGTAGAAGAAAACAAGGACAGACGGTATTAAAAGGGCTTGGTGTAAAATTTGGAGCGACTGTACGCAAGAGGTACAGCAAGGTATATCGAACGTTGAAGCAAAAAAGACGATGCCCCTCATGCGGCTCTAATAAATTTTGTCGAATTGCATTGGGCGTTTGGTACTGCAGAAAATGCAGCTACAAAGTTGCAGCGGGGGCCTATGATGTCGATACAGACAAATTGCAAAGCCCAAATAGAAGTTTCACTTAAATCAACAAATCTGTCTGAGCCTGGCCTCCTAGCCAGATCTATTTATGCTGCGATAGACGCAGACACAAAAATGTTTTATCGTGAGCCCGCGGCGTCATGTCCCGAGACGAAAATTAGCCTTACAAAAGATGAAGGCACTAGATCGAGTATATTGTTAGAAATAGAAACTCCCGATATCGCTGCATTGCGGGCAGCCATTAATTCCTATTTGCGGCTTATTAACGCATCATTAAAGATTTGCGAAGCGAGCGTCACAAAGATTCGTTAATCAGTCTGATCATTAAGCAAACATTGCTTGCTGAGCCATAATAGTTCCATAGATGATCACTTAAATGAACAGATTTTCTCTCAGACTAAGGTACGGGGAGCTTTAGCGGACTCGGTTGCGAGCTAGAGTGCGGACCAGCAGGTTGTGGACCTGAATCCAGTATATTGAATGTTAGCACCTTCGAAATACTATCGCCGATAGGTGATTTACCAGTATTGGCTTCAACTCCATATTTGAAAGTCATTGTTGCGTTGGTCATTCCAGGAGATGTGGCTCTGTAGGCTATACCGGAAAGATTTGGACTTGATATCAGTGCCTGTTCTCCAGGTTTTAAAGCAACTGAATGTGGTGGTGCTTTACAGGAAGCAGCTGCAGGTTGAGGTTCTATCATGACATTTTTGTTAAATCTTACAGACAATTGTGAAGTGCATGTTCCATTGGCAAAGGTGATCGTAGATGAAGAGTTGTTAAAGACTATTGCCCGGATACTGAATATACTGCCAACGGCTACAAATGAAGGCTTGAACGTATGAACATGAAGAAGCTTTACGCCTTTAATATGAAGAGGCGTCGCCGTACTGCTTTTCTTAAGAGCCAAGACTGGCACCGATCCGCTGAAGGTTGCGGCTGTCAATAAAGCCAGTTTTGTCCCAACGATGGCCAAAACTGCCCATTTCCCGTTTAGATTTGTCATTATGAGCAAAAGTCTGCAGTGTTCTTGATATAAATTCGCTACCCTGGAATGCCAGACCATTTGGTAATCTTGGATTAGCTAGTGACGTTGGAATAGGTCATTGGGGGTTTGCGATATAGGATTCTACTAGAATACGATATTTTGTTTTACCCTGAGATCTAGAAGCCCTAGATTTACTACGTATTATCGTGAAGGAAATCTCGAGAATTTGATTAAATATATTTTTTAAATCACCTTGACATTTTAAATCATACCTATTACCCGTATGGTGGATCAACTCTTGTTACGGTTGTTTTAGACACTTTGACTGAATTCGCTGAATTCGTTAGCAGTTCGATTTAGACTTCTTGTAACGGTATTCGATATACTGACTTGAGTAACTCAACTACCGGCAATTCCGATTATGTCTGCTATAATAATTTGTAATAAAGACTTTATTGGTTGACTACTAAGGAATTTGAACGTAAGTTTAGCATGTAGACTCGACTGATATGTGCAAGCAGAGTTATCTAACGAACATTAAATGAAGTAGAGAAGATGTCATCTGTATGATATTTAGATAACTGTACTACTACTAGTACTTCATTTTTTGTTCGCATATCTCAAATTACTATAATAAAATTGTAGTATCGAGTTAAAATGAAATTAATTTCAAATCTCTTACCAGTAATGGTTACTACGTGGTCCTGTCTGGCCAAATTTTGAGAGAAATGCAAATTCTCGGATTGTCTTGGGATTGTCGTTGTTACAATTGTAAACTTGTGAATCATTGGAACTTGTTCCTTAAACAATATGACCCTAAGTAAATCAGCTTCTATTCATAAGACCAAATCATCTTCGTGTATTCCATTATTAGCTAGCGGAGGCGTACGAGGTGACTGCTCCTGGAGCCGCGACTAATGCCGCCACTTCATCAAGTGGATTTTTATCGCTAATACTAAATACTCTTCCTCATCGATCACATTTAACACAATAGGAAATGATTGCCTAAGAAAATGTTAGAGCATTTGACTAGGGGTTGATGCTATCGAATAGGCTATGGTGATTGAAACTCGTTGTCCAAATACTCCCATGGTTTTCTGAGCATTTCCAATATCCACCAAAAAGAAACCTACGCATTTTATACCTGAAGATATGGAGAACTATCGATTTCAAGTGAGCGTATATAAAGAAAAGTTAGCTAAGATATCCTCAACAACCCTTTACGGACTGACAATATAAAAAATGGCAATAACTGAGATATTAACTTCACTAGTACAATTCATAACCTCAATTATTTCAAACCTCGGCTATGTCGGGATATTTTCTCTCATGATACTTGAAAGTGCACTGATTCCCATACCGAGTGAGATTATAATGCCTTTTTCTGGTTTTCTTGTCTCAGTTGGAAAATTCGGAGCGGTAGGAGTAGTATTAGCAGGTTCATTTGGAAACCTAGTAGGGTCCATGGCTACTTACTATCTCGGTTTACGTGTTGGAAGAGCCGCTATTATCAAATATGGTAAATATGTCTTATTCAAAAAGAAACATCTAGAGTACACTGAGCGATTATTTGAAAAATATGGTGAGAAAATTGCTTTTATTGGTAGGCTTTTACCTGGGGTGCGGACGTATATTTCGTTGCCAGCAGGTATCGGATTAACTGGCATCGTCAAGTTTGCCGTTTATACCTTTGCTGGTTCTCTGATTTGGAATGCTTTGCTTACATATGCTGGAATAGAACTAGGGGTTAACTGGAAACACATCGATAAGTATTCTGGATATCTTTATACTATTGCAATCATTTCAACAATCGCAATAATCCTCTGGATCCTTTATAATAGAAAACGAGGGAATAAATCCAAGACGACTTCGAAAATTTAAGACTATATTATCTCCGACTGTCACTTTCGGGCTGATCTGTTTGTTTTCGGTCTTATTTCCTCATGATGGGCAATTCCAATAATCATCGCCGCCGTGCTGAGACTGTAATAGATTATAATCATTTTTGTAATGAGTGTTGTTGTCGTATGCAGCCAAAATATGGATACGTCCAGCTATTAAGAATTATTATATAGCAAATTTATACCGGATATTTCATATAATCTCTACATGAAAAAATGTTGTAAATTAAACTTTCAAACACCGGCATCTTCTGTTGGAATAACAGTGGTGAGTATGCTTTTATTTTCGTTGTGGATTGCTAACTCATGGATTGAAACTACATATGCTGTAGCATTGCCGAATAAAGCCGAAGTGAAAATTACTTCGCCAAGTAAAGGCCAACAAGTTCCATCGGGTGGAATTCTAGTTTCAGGTACGTCTTCTGCTAACGCAACGACTGACTGCACTGTTTCAGTTATCATAAATGGTATAAGGCCATACCAGAGAGCGGTATCAACAGGACATGGGGGAACGAACGATTACTCAAATTGGACTTTTACAACTACTCAAAAATATACTGCAATTAAACAAGGTCAAAATAAAATAACTGCCAAAATGTCTTGTCCCGAAAATCTCAATTTTACTAAATTTTACAGTGTAAATGTAACAGGAGTGGCAGGAAAAGCACAACAACTGGCAAATAGCACTACGACCACGGGCTTTGGGTTTCCGCCGTCTCTGCCAAGCGTTGCGACAGCAACCAATAGAACTCTTGCTTCGTCATCAACACCTGGTGGTTCTTCGAGTGGAAGTACTGTTGGGGGGACAATAGTAAAGGAGCCGAAACACAGTGAGATCTTAAAGAGCTCCAAGTAAAGGGGATAAGGATTGGAATTTTTCTTTTTATCCACATTTGCCACAGGTAGGGGGTTAGCAAAAAGATTATTGGTTGAACCGGGACTTGGGGAACTGGTTCGTAAAATAAAGCCATACTAACCTGACTTTATAAAAATCATTTCATCTCGTTTCAAATGCTACTATTTTAAGGTTGGTTAGGACTCAGGTCGGTGAATAACGGTATGATTTTATTCTGGTGAAGTCCATCAGATTCACGGTATTATTATGAGCGAACAGGAACTACCACCGTGGCTAAAAGAACAGCTGTCACGTCTGCAGCAGCTCCAGCAGAATTTACAGGCAATTATGATGCAAAAACAACAAGTAGAAATAGAAATCGTAGAAACTGACAGAGCGTTAGAAGAGCTAAAGAAGATAGGGACGGATGATGCAGTATACAAGAGTGCAGGCCCACTATTAATTAAATCAAAAAAAGAAGATCTCTTCAAGGAGCTCGGGGAGAAAAAGGAATTATCAAACACGAGAATGATGGTTCTGACAAAACAAGAGACACGGGTGAAGGACAACCTTAAGGAGGTAGAAAACAAAATCAACCAAATGATACGAGGAACACAAGGTACATCCGGCGCTGCTGAATCTGGTTCAAAACCACGAGCCCAATAGAAATGAAATTTTGCGAAATGGGTGTAACATTTGTAAAATGCTAGGGAGAAAGACAGAAGGTTAGAACGATTGTGCCGGTTAGGATTGTAGTCGATGAAAGAGAAAGACGCAGTAGGATTCCCGATCTTCTGCGCCAAGCTGGCGCAATAACAGATTTTGCCCATCTTGAAGTTGGCGATTATGTCATATCTGCGGAGACTGCAATAGAAAGAAAAACGGTACACGACCTGTTAAATTCAGTATTTGATGGAAGATTACTTGTGCAGTGCTCGGAACTTGTTCAGCACTATACCAAACCGGTGATCATCGTGGAAGGGAATATTCTAAATCTGTCTGATGGAGCCGGTGCTGCTGAAGACAATATTGATGATGAAAGGATTTATTTGATAAACGGAACTCTTGCAAAGGTGGCATTGGATTTTAGAATTCCAATAATAAATGCTCCATATGCAGAATATACGTCTCAATTACTAATAACCATGGCAAATAGGGCATTAGAAGGTACGAACAAGGGTCCTCTTATAAAGCGGATAAGGAAGTCGAATTCAGTCCAAATACAACAACTCTCAATACTTTCTTCTATTCCTGGAGTGGGCGACAAGCTCGCACTGAGGATGCTCGAGAGATTTTTGACACCTCAACGCGCTCTCATCGCATCAGCAGCTGAACTTGCTAGAATTCCAGGTTTTGGTACTTCAAGAGCTCTCAGGGTGAGGAAAATTTTGGATTCGCCTGATTATAAAAGCGTAGAACCTGCTCAAAGATCGCTGTTAGATGCCCAATAACAATAAAGAAAGAAGAATTGCAGGACGGCTATTGCAGGGTCCCTAAATAGCGAAACTAGATCAGATCCTCAATATTCATATCTCAGTTCATTTACCGAACTTTAGTATAAATCCATTGCACAATTCTGGTCGAAATGTTCCCTTTATCAACAGGCATTTTTCTGAATATATATAGTATTTGCAATCTTTACATCGGAACCTCTCTGCACCCTCGTTGATGACCTGTCATTAATCGTAATCAAGTTTTCTTCCTGTCTTTTTTATGAAATCCCTACAATATTTCCTGGCAGCATCCGATCGACTTTGAATTTATAGAAATAGTTGTCAACCTTCCTTTGTGCTAATATACCATGTGGTGACCATTGTTTTGTTATTATATATTTGTCATACCGTGATGCAGTTCCAGCAAGGATCCTGCTGTAGGAGAATAGGGAACGATAATATCATGAATTGGATTATGCAAGAGATCTGGTTAACCAGTCCACTACTAACGCGTAATAATCGATTTGTTAGTATGCACTACCCGTAACACAATTCCGGCTTATGACTCATTGGGACAAAAAATTTAAGACTAGCCAGAATGTCTTGTTTTTGATTTTACCTTACTTGCTGCATCCCTTACGGTTTCTGTTGTTTGGGGCGCTGCCTCTGCGGTTTGCCGTGCTGTATCCCTGATTATCTCGGCTGTTTCACGAGCAGCCATGGTTGTTTGTTCCACGGCGGCGGCAGTATCTTTGATAATGCCACGCTCTTTAAGATCCTTTGCAGCATCATTAAGTTCTTTTGCAGTATCTCGAGCCGCTACGCTTGCTTCGTAAACTGCTTGGGTAATATCGTCAATAGCCCCGCTTTCGCGTAAACTCCTTACCGTATCTCTCATCTTCGCTGATGCGTCACGGATACTCTTAGCAATGTTCTTTATCGACTCTGCAGTCTTTTCAGGATTAACTCCTGACGTTTTAAGAGTGTCGTTTTTTGAATCTGTTGGTGAAGTGGACATAATCTGTATGCATTACATCATTGTATAAAGTTTTACTTTTACTTGTAGGATATTAAGTTGTACGCTACAATCATCATTAATCTCTTTTATCACCACGTTGTTTTGTTAGTATAATTTTAATTCGTTCGTCAGCTCCTTGACAGAGCGCCCAATATCTTTACAACTAGTAGCTAGATCTGTCAAGTTTTGAATTTTTTTGTTGAAAGTTGAATTCATTCCAATGATAGTTGACGTTTTCCTTACCTCTTCTATGATACCTGTTGCATCAAATTCAGATCTAATATTCCTAATATTTTCCGCAACGTTCTGCATTGCCTGAGAAGTCACATTCATATTTTCTATATTTTTTAACATTGGTGGAGTCTTCAGTGAATCTTCAATCTCTTGTATAGTCGTAGCAATTTCTTTGATTTTCTCAAGTGATTCCATCATTCCCGGCGAACCAAGTTCAGTAAGTCTCTTGATCGCCCTGGCAGGAGCCTTCTTGATATCTATTAGCCTCACGGCTTATTAGAGCGGAGAACATGTTAATTTGTTTATTCTTTTGTTGTTTGTAAATTCTTCGGAATTTAACCACTATGACGATCAAGGTCTAGTTGTATTAGTGCCTGGGAACATTCAAATTGGTACCTTTGTTGTTTTATTTCTTTTTATGTATTGGTTATACAAAGGGAGCGCCTGGTCATGTAAATACGACGAATTAGTATGTTTGATTTCGTAACCCTGCGTGCGTATCTGTTGCCATTTTTCGTATTTCCAAAGAAACTCGTTTAATACAAATGTGCATGCGGATACAATGTGAATATGGATATAAATGTAAACAGGCTGATCTTCCAGTAAACTATTCACGTCGTCGCCAGCGTTTACCATTGTAATTTACAATTAAATTCTAATTTCTATTCCGTTGTTCTTTAAATAGTTTTTGACACTGTCTACGGTCGATTTCTCATAGTGAAATATGGATGCTGCCAATGCCGCATCAACATCGGTTTTTCTAAAAACTTCCAGCATGTGTCTCGGCTCACCACATCCGCCAGATGCAATCACAGGAATGCGAACTGCTTTACAAATAGATTTTGTCAAACTAATATCATAACCGTTCTCAGTCCCATCGGCATCAATACTAGTCAGTAGGATCTCGCCAGCCCCTAGAGATTCAACTTTTCTGGCCCATTCGATTGCGTCAATCCCAGTCTCGACTTTTCCTCCATAAATTCTTACTTCAAACCAATATTTTTTTCCTCGATGATTTTCGAACGTGTTCTTACTGCCGCCGTAATTTCTTTTAGCGTCGATAGCAACTACCACACATTGCTTACCGAAGATCGACATCAAGTCTGTAATTAGGTCCGGATTCTTAACAGCTGCAGTATTGATTGACACCTTGTCCGCACCACTAAGTAATATATCGCGTGCATCTTCTAACTTTCGAATTCCACCTCCTACTGTAAAGGGAATATCAGTGACCTTTGCTACATTTCGAACAACGTTTTTCATTGTCTCTCTCTCTTGTTGTGATGCAGTAATGTCTAGAAAAATGAGTTCGTCTGCACCTTGTAGTTTGTATCTCTGAGCAAATTCGACAGGATCGCCTGCATCTTTTACTCTGTCGAAATGGATTCCCTTAACTACCCTGCCATTGTCGACATCCAAACACGGAATAATTCGCTTAGCTAGTGGCATCTTATGAGATCGCCTTGACCCGTTCAATACTGAGTTTGTCTTCATAAAGTGCCTTACCAAGGATGACTGCGCTACATCCGATATTCCTGACTCTAATGGTATCTTCGATACTTGAGATCCCACCGCTTGCAATAATGCTTGCACTGGTGAAACTAGCAGCAGAAGATAGTACTGTAATATCAGGCCCGTTCATCATCCCGTCTCTATCAACACTTGTTAGCAGAAAGTGCTTTATACCCATGTTCATAAAAAAAATCATAGAATCAATGACCCCTGCTCCAGTGGTCTCTCTCCAACCATCTATCATGACCGTTCCGTTATTCTGATCAAGTGAAATTACAATTTTGTCTCGGTTTTTCTTAGCAAGCTGTCTTACCGAATCAGGATTCTTGTAAGCCAATGTTCCGAGTACAACTCTAGCGGCATTTTTGTGGAACAGTTCCTTTACAGCAGGGACTGATCGAATACCTCCTGCTACTTCTACGGGGATGTTTATAGCATCAATTAGCCTCGAAACAATTTCGGAATTATTGCGCCCGGTTCGTAAAGTCGCATCGAGATCCACGATGTGTAACATATCTGCACCAGCCCTTTCCCATTTTTTAGCTGTCTCAATAGGATCGCTACCGTAAATCACCTTGTCCGCTGGATTTCCTTTTACAAGTCTGACGACATATCCGTCCATGATATCTACTGCTGGTATTACGTGCATTTCTGAGAACACGCTTTTAGAAAATTCCTAAGTATAGACGCGCCAGTGGGGCCGGATTTCTCAGGATGAAATTGGGTGCCAAACAGATTCCCATTCTCGAATACGGCTGGGATCTCTATCCCATAATGAGAGCTCGCAGCAACTAAGGCTTTGTCTTTAGGCTTCACATAGTAGGAATGGACGAAGTATACCCACGAACCATTGTTTACACCTTGCAAGAGCTTGCTTTCTTTCCGAGTTAGGTATAAATTGTTCCAACCCATGTGAGGGATCTTAACCTTATTCCTAGCAAACATCACCACTTCTCCGTCTAAAATTTTGAGGCCATCTAAAGTTCCCTCTTCACTTTTCTCGAATAACATCTCCATTCCCAAGCAAATACCAAGCATAGGCATACCTCCACGATTAGCATCTTGAATAGCTTGAATCAATAATTCCTTATGGGGCTCAATAGATCTTATCGCAGGATCGAAATTGCCTACACCAGGCAGAACTAACCCACTAAATTTTTCTATTCCTTCGATCTCTCGTATTACCGAAACTCTGTGTGCGCCATTCCGTTCCAAAGCAGCCTTTAAGCTAAAAAGATTGCCAGCTCCGTAATCAAATATTGCGATGTTATCAGCTCTCATTACATAGCACCTTTAGTACTTGGTATCCCTTCCGTTCTTCTCTCGTCGATGCTGGCGGCCATTCTAAACGCTAGCGCAAATGCTTTAACTGCTGACTCAATTTTATGGTGATCGTTATCTCCGTAATTTACCACAATATGGGTACATGCGTTCAAATTCTGAATAAGCGATCTCACAAAATGTTCGAGGTCCTCACATGGGATTCCTTCAACAGCCTCCTCAGCTAAGTTCAATTGCATATTATAAAATTGACGCTTGACGAGGTCTATCGCTACGGATGCTAATGATTCATCCATTGGAACGACCGCATGGCCGAATCTTCTGATTCGTGATCTGTCAGAAAGTGCTCTGTCTATAGAGTGAGAAAGTGCAATCGATGTATCTTCAACAAGATGGTGGAGTATACCGTCATTGGAAGTGGCTGTCAAACTAATGTCAACCATACTATGCTTGGCAATCGCCACAATGAGATGGTCTATAAAAGAAAGACCGGTTCTTACTGCTGTTTTACCAGTGCCATCAATATTCACTTGGACTTCAAGCCGTGTTTCTTTGGTGGCCCTCTTAAATTTCGAAATTCTCTGTGTCATATTGTGTGGATAAGCGACCAAACGCGATCACTCTTTTACCGATACTTTATTTAATATCTTTGGTAGCTGATTGATATCTTGAATCACGATGTCAGCGCCATTTTCTTTGAACTGTCTCATTGTTTCAAGTGGTTGTGAACTGCATCCATAAATGCCACAAAATACAATTTTGAGATGAGTTTTTTCCTCAGCTCTTCTAACCATTAGCAAGTCCTCGTAAGAATCCCCCGCATAAACCGCGGTTTTGGTGCCCATGCTTTTCATCGACTTCAGAACCCCGTAGGGATTTGGCTTGGCATACTCCCTCTTTTCGTCTTCTAGGAATACGGAGGATTCTTGCTTGAGAATGTTTAATATTGGCTGGAGAGAATATTCTGCAGCTAATTTGCTTCTGCCTGATACTACGGCTAGATTGCCACTAAATCTCCTTGCAAGCAGGTTCATCGTTCTTCTGGTTATCACAACCTTGTCATTTTCGATCAGCGGCATTCCAAAGTAAAATTTGGGCTCACGATTGTGTAATTTTTTAAATAATCGTGGTCCATAGAATAATTCATCGAACACTGTTGCAATAACACTACTTTTACCGGCATCGGCGGGGTAACATAAGAGTTTTTTAAGGTTTTTTATAATAGTAGATGAAGTTAGAGACATTAGGTATTTTTCAACGGAAATTATTCCATCTTCATCGGAGTTTGCAGCTACTTGCTTTAGGAACTCTCTGGCGTTGGTAACATTTTTGTGAGGGTTAGCAAGCTCAGCTAGACAAATTGCATAACTAGTGTCGACGTCGTTGTTGAAACCCCCTGTTTGTCTGAACTTTAGAATGATGTTATCGGATACCAGATTGCTAAGCCTGAAGTCTCCTATTGCTGTTGCAGTAGCATAATAGCTGAGTACAAAATCAACAGTTTTTTTTATCGCAGCGTTGTAAGATTTCCTTATATCGACTAGACACCCATCGACGTCAAAAAGAACACATTCTGAGTTTAATAACAATAATTTGCTGGATTTTTTTATATGATTTGCAGCTAACCATCTGTCTTTCAACTTCTAGATTGCCTTCGATATTGATCTGAGAAATTTATCGTTCATCTCACTTGTTCCGATTGTGACCCTTATGCAGCCTCGGAGTCCATCAATATCACCGAACGCTTTCACAGATAATCCATCTTTTTTTAAAACACTTAGAATCCTTCCATAACTATCATAGGATTCGAGGAAAATAAAGTTAGCATCGGATCTGAAGACCTTTATACCTTTCATTTTGAAGAGCTCATCAAATACCCTCTTTCGTTCTCTCTTGATTAATTCCACGGTTTGTCTTACATAAAGCTCATTGGATAAGACTAAGGTTCCTACTGCTAACGAAAAACTGTTTAGGGGATAAGGAGACTGGATCGTTGTTCTAAATATTTCTGCAAACTTTTCATTAGCAATAAGATATCCAATTCTGGCTCCAGCCAAACCAAATGCTTTAGAAAGAGTACGCAATATCACGACATTGTCGTATTTTGCAATATATGGTGCTAAATTATAATTACCAAATTCAACATATGCCTCATCAATTAAGATCAACTTGTCCTTGAGTAAGTCTATGATTTCTAAAACTATCTTCTCGCCAAACTGATTACCTGTAGGATTGTTAGGAGAACAAATGTATATTATATCAGAGCGTGAGGCTCTCTTCAACAACTCCAACTTCGGTAGCTCGGCTTCTCTGGTTAGTGGCACTCTATCTAACGCAATATCATGCAATTCACATCGATTTATGAAATAAGAAAATGTTGGAGTAAAAATGCTGGCCCGTTGATTTCTTCCGAAAATGGAAAGTATCAATTCAATTATTTGATCAGATCCACTGCCGATCCCTAGGTATTTTTTGTCGACACCCGAATAATTTGAAAGCTGTCTATATACGTCTTCGAATTGTTCGAATGGATACTCGCGCAGATCAGTTTGTTTTATAGCATCTAAGGCTATTTTCGAGATGAATTCACTATCAAGAGCAAAATTCTCATTTGCATCTAATTTTATTGAATCTTTTATTCTCTCCGGCTTTACGTACGCATCAAGTTTGTATATTTTATCTATTCTATCTGACAGCCAGTTTGTCATTTGCCCATCGTTCTTTCCTGCACGGCTGAGTAATGATTTATTAATCCTTCAGCAGAGGTAATCTCTCTAATATTGGTTTGTACTTTCTCAAGTCCAGACTTGGTTGCTTCGATAGTAGACACCAGTTTTAAAAAGTCTAGAACTGAAAGCGATCCCCTTGATTTCCCAAAGCCAAGTGTAGGCAGGATGTGGTTGGACCCAAAACAATAATCACTAGCTGAAGATGGAGTATATTTTCCGATTAAAACCAGTCCTGCCGATGTTATCTTTTTAGACATGGCTCGAGCATTCTTACATACGAGTTGTAGATGTTCTGGGGCTATTTCATTTATAAATTCTAATGCAATAGATTGTCGTTTGCAGATGGCAATGAAACCGTTCTTCTGCAAGCTCTTCCTTACAATATCAGCACGGGAAATACTATTAGATTGAACAACGGATTTTATTTCGGCGGAGACATGTCGCGCCAATTGCTTAGAGGTTGTAACTAAACCGCAAAAAGTATCATAACTATGCTCGGCCTGTGAAACCAAGTCTAACGCGATCAATTTTGGGTCTGACTTTGAATCTGCGTAAACAATCAATTCTGTAGGACCTGCCACCATATCTATCGAAACCTTTCTTGAGGCGAGAAATTTGGCAGCGGTAACAAACATTCCCCCTGGACCCACAATTTTACTAACTCTTTCTATAGATGGTGTTCCATAAGCAAGAGCAGCAATCCCTTGTACTCCTCCTATTTTGTAAAATTCTTTCACCCCGCAGATCCTGGCTGCAACAAGGGTTAGAGGATCTACTGTTCCGTCTCTTTGCGGAGGCGATATTGCCACTATTCTATTTACTCCAGCTACTTTTGCAGGAACAGCGCACATTACCATCGTGCTAGCATAACGCGCATTTCCGCCTGGAATATAACATCCGACACTAGGGATCGGCTGGATTAATCGGTGTACCTTTATGCCAGCCGATGAAATTGTGATTCCCTCTAGGTGATTCATGACAGAGTCTTCGCTTTTCATTAAACGTCTCTTGATGACATTAATTGCCTGAATCTGCTTCGTCGTCACCATAGAGTACGCCTGTTCGAATTCTTCCTCAGTAACTTTTAATGAATTTAACCTGACTCCGTCGAACTTTTTGGTATAGTCTATAATCGCAGCATCGCCATGCTCAGCCACGTCGTTCATGATAGAAGCTACTCCCTGGATCAGCAGATCAGAGATGCTGATGCTCGAGTTACGCAATTTTGCTGCGTCTTCTTTTGCGTTTGCTATTGTTATCGTTTTTATCAAGCATGCTCTTCTAGATTTATCTCATCTAGCGGCAGAATTTGCCGAGGCTCCATGACGACTAGGCCTTGTGCAATCTTCCTCATCATTGGAACAAGTTTGATAAATTCATTCTTGTCAATGATCGTGTTTACACCATACCATCCACGCTCGCTTAATTCGCTGATTGTCGGCTTTTTCAATGCGGGCATATTTTTCAACAAATGGTCTAAATTCTCTTTCTTTACATTGACGAAAATATGAATCTTCTTACGGGCTTCAACGACACCCCTGAGTAAGGCAATCATATCGGAGATTTTTTCTCTCTTCTTCATATTTCTTAGGGCACTTCTATTGGCTACAACTACTGCTGAGGATTCCATTACTATATCAATTATTTTTAAATTGTTCTGTCCCAGCGTGGTGCCGGTTTCAGTAATATCGAATATTGCATCGACGTCTTCTGGGGGTTTTGCTTCGGTAGCCCCAAATGAAAGGAATATTTGTACGTTCTTGTTTTCCCCGACTCTTAGCCAAGGTGTTATTATCATAGGATCTAGCTTGCCATAGTGCTTTTGGTAAGCCTGATTGGATTTGAAATGAGCAGAAGTAGTTGTGAGGTATTCGGAAGATATCCGGAGTGGTTTCTTTTTGGCCGCAAATTCCTCAATCAAACCTGTCAGGTCTTTCGCTACAAACGATTCTGGGACGGCTATAACCTGCTTGACCTTTCCGTATTCTAAATCTAGTAGTGTAGTTATGTCTGCTTTCGCCTCCCTGACCCAATCTTTACCCGTAATTCCAACGTCGTAGAAGCCTTCTTGGACGTAGGTTGGTATCTCTTGGGGGCGTAGAATCTTAACCTCTATTTCGGGGTCGCTCAGCTTTACTCGATAGGTACGTCCTCGGCCACTGATGCTCTGCCACGCCTGCTCTAGAATCTTGAATGTGGCTTCCTCAATACTACCTTTGGGAATTGCAAATTTCACGGTAGGCATGATAGACAACTCAATAGCAAAATCTGTTGATGGGAGGCATATATTTACTTATTATTTTTGTAGGTATTATTATCAAGATTTTTCCCAGTCATCAAGGCGATAATTTCCTGAGCCCTATGTATGTTCACATTCTTCTCATCAGCAATCCTTTGGGCTACTAACTTAATTAAACTGCCTCTGGCACCTGCCAAAACCGCAATATTTCTAGCATGCAGCCTCATATGGCCAGTTTGAATTCCTTCTGACACCAAAGCTTTCATTGCAGCAAAATTTTGAGCGAGACCGACTGCAACTAAGATCGCAGCAAGCTCCTTGGCTGTTTTCACACCTAAAATCTTTATTGCAAGTTTGGTCATGGGATGAATGGATACTATCCCACCAACTGTACCAACTGCTAAAGGTAGCTCCAGATGACCAGCCAAATCGCCGTCCTTTGTCTTGTACCATCTTGTCATAGATCTGTACGTTCCATCTCTGGCAGCGTACGCGTGAGCTGCCGCTTCAATCGCGCGAAAGTCTTGTCCTGTTGCTAAAGCTACTGCATCTATACCATTCATTATGCCTTTGTTATGAGTTACTGCACGATACGGGTCAGAATACGCAAAGGCGTATGCATATAAAATGCGGTCCACGATAGCCTCTCCTCCTAATTCATCTCTGGCAAATATTGCCTTGCAACTTACGAGGCGTCTAGTCGAATAGTTTGAAAGTATCCTTACAATGACTTTCCCACCTGTCAAAACTTCGAGTCTTGGAGATATGGCCTCACACATTGAATTTATTACGTTGGCGCCCATTGCATCTTTAGTGTCAACTAATAACTCTACGATTAGCATCTTCCCCATCATGTTTTGACTTTTGTCTTCTATCTCTTTGATCTGAAGATCTCGCGCTATGACGGATTTACGATTCGAATTTGCCAAGCTTAGTAATTCGCTTTTGTGATGTGAAATCTTCTTTGTGATTGACCCCATGAGGACCGGTGGTATGGAGACTAGCTGCACTTGACCTATCATTAATGCTTCATCGACGGTGGTTGATGTAAAGCCTCCTCTTTTGCTTGCAATTTTTGCTGCATTGCTTGCTGCAGCAATTACGGAGGGCTCTTCTGTAACCATTGGGATCAGGTGTTCTCTCCCATTTATCACAAATTTTGTTGCAATCCCAAGAGGAAGTGAAAAAATTCCAATTGTATTTTCAATCATCTGATCGGCATTGTCAAAACTAAATGCCGCATCGGGATCTGTGAAGGCATCAATGTCCCTCTCCGAGAGATTTGTTTTTTTTCTCAAGTAACTTAGACGCTCACCACGATCCATCTCGCGGAATTTTTTCTTCGAGTCCAAAACCTAACTGCTCAATGACTACATCTATTATAGAGTTATCTGATTCTTAAAATCTTATCATCATTTGGCCCTGGAATACTAAATCCATCTTTATTGCTTGTGGCAACGAGGAGTGAGCCGTCAGATGTTTCAATGATATCTCTTAGTCTACCATATCCTTCTAATATAGTACTTTGAGTGTTTGAATCCAGGTTAATCTCACGTAAGTATCCCCTCAGACTAGCGATGATTAAATGGTTTTGATACCCCAGTCTGTTTGAAGCAGCGAAAGTAGAGCCGCCGGGTTCAAGGGCGGGACTGAAACATATTGCTGGGTCTTCGAGTTTACTACTGCCATGCTGAGATTTAGCGGTGTTGGTATTGTTGCTACTACCACTGCCAATGGTACGACTAGTACTACTAAAACTGCTGCCAAGAGCACATTCCTTTATCGGCCATCCATAATTCCCGCCAGGGTTTATTATGTTAATTTCATCGTTGCCTGAACGACTTTCGTCGAGTGCATAGAGTAGGTTTGTTCTAGGATGCCATGCGAGTCCCTGAACATTTTGAAAGCCGTAAGCATAAACTGGCGAACCCGATAGTGGGTTATTTCCAGGAATAGTTCCATCAGGATTAATTCGTAAGATCTTACCGGCAAGTGAGTCGAGATCCTGGGCAAGATTGGGCATCATTGCATCCCCTGTTGAAACATACAATTTGTTGTCAGGCCCAAACTTTATTCTCCCGCCATTATTGAATTCCGCAGCTGGAATTGCATCAATAATCACTTTCGAGTCAACAACTTTGTCGGCAATTTCTTTGAGCATTATGACTCTGTTGAATATTGTGTTCCCATTTGCATATGTGTAATATGCATACATCAAATGATCTTCAGTAAAGTTAGGGCTTAATGCAAGGCCCAGTAACCCTTCTTCTCCCAGATGCGCAGCTCCGATGTTTAGGATTGAATGGTCAACAAGATGTCCATTGCTTGGAGTGATCGCCATGATCGTCCCCATTTTTTCGGCAAGAAATATTCGCCCGTCTTTTGACACATCCATGGCCATAGGCGCTTCTAAGTTTTGTACGATCAAACTAATTCCAATTCCGTCACCAACGGCACCGCCCATGCTGCTCCCATTGTTTGGAGCTGGGACCGAGGCAAGACCAACCATACTACTGGAGCCACTAATACTACTACGAGGTTCTGGTAGCAGGATAGTAGTCTCCGCAGGGGTTAAACGAATGGTTAAGGTAGTTGCAATGATAACTGCTATTGAAGCTATCACTGCCAGGATTAGGCGTCGTCGGTCCATGATATCGAGAGAACTAGGCGAAGGTTTTTTAATGTAATCCCGAGGATCTTGGCTATACCAATATGAAAATTTCTGATATTATGGTAGACAAAGTTTTCACATTGTCATTAGATGACACGGCAGCAAAGGCGTTGAGTGTGATGCATGAAAACAACATTAACCAACTACCGGTAATTGATAACAACGGAAAATATGAGGGAATGATATTTGCAAAGGAATTTCTCAACATTAACACTACACCTTCATCAAAATTAAAGAACCTCGTTGTGAATACGCCTGTTCTGAGTCCAACCGATACCATTGAAAAATGCACTCAATTAATCGTAACTACAGGCAATCGAGCGTTGCCTGTAGTTGAAAAAGGAAGATTGGTTAGTATCGTTAGCGAAACCGACGTAGCACTTACTGCGAATTTTGGTCATGCAATCGTGGATGAGGTCATGTCTGGTGCTATAGTCATTGATGAAGATTCTACGCTGGCTAACGCTTTGGCTAAGATGCGCAGATATAACATCTCACGTTTGCCCATAATAAGATCGAACGGGGTGCTAACAGGTATTATCAACGCTTTAGAGATATCCAAGATCATTGCGACACCTATAGAAAGAATTGGAAAATCCCGTGGCGTGAAAATTGGAGATTCCAAATTGGCGAGTGCTGTTCGGGACGTAAAGTTGAACGATATTATGAGAAAAGCAATTTCAGTCGAGAGAGGAACCAAACTGAATACACTGGTCGAAAGTTTCAAACGAAACGAGGAGATCGTTGTTGTCGGAGACCAGCGACCGATTGGTGTAGTTACTCCCAGAGATGCATTGGAAATAACTCTTCCCCACCGAAACGAACCCAGTATTCATATCGCGCATGTGGACGGCGAAGCTCGGAGGACAATCGAGGATCATATGGCCAAATTCTTGAAGAAGATACACGGAAAACTTGAGAATATTCAGTCTGTAATCATCTACGCAGACAAGCATAAGACCCGCAAGTATTCTGTTAGAGCCAGACTAATTGCTGCTAGACGTGTAATCGACGCAAAGGCTGTGGGTTATGACCCTGTAAGTGCATGCAAGGAATTAATCTCCAGGCTTGATAGACAAATAAGATCCGAACACAGTCATGAACTCGAGCAAAGGCAACATAGCAAGGTATCTGCTAGGAAATTAATCAGAGATTAGAAGAAAAGTGGCGCAGATGAGGAGATTTGAACTCCTGATCGCCCGAGGGCGAATCGGCTTGCTTTCAGGCTATTATATAAGAGATGTATATAATAGACTCGCTCAAGGCCGACGCATTTTTGTGTTCCCAGAGCTTGCTACCTGTGAGAAGACCACTCTGCCACATCTGCGCACGCGTGTTTGATTACGGAACGTTACTTTTATGTGTTAACTAGGTCTTCCTTGGACGATCGCATCCGTAATATCGAAAAACGCGTCTATTTTTTCTTGAATTATCTTTCAGGTAACCCTAAATATATTAAATTGTCCATATTGATAGACTATGGGTGAAACAATCGAGCTAGACAGCTTTGATGTCAATTTTTCTTTTCGCTGTCCAAAGTGCGAGTATTTGAACGAGGAAATTTCAGCTAATGAACTTTCTAGTGGCAACGCAGTATGTGGAATGTGCGAAACTCTCTTTAAGATGGAAGGGTTAGACGCAGTAAAAATTATCGCTTCACTGGAATAAGGTAGTAGGACTGCACTACGACGTTAAATTAAAAAAGGTGTTGCGATAGTCTTTCTTTTTAATCCATATCACCTGCCTGTCAACAGCGGTGCTATGATTATGGCATTTCTGGCATGGGTGCAAGTAATGTTTGATGCTAAGAATCTTAAAATATCTAATTGAGGTCTTTAAAAATCAAATGGCGACCTTACCGAGTAGGAAATCCATAGAAGGGCCAGCTAGGGCCCCGCACAGGGCAATGTATAAGGCAATGGGTCTTACGGATGAGGATTTGAACAGGCCTATAGTAGGAGTATCTTCTACCTGTAATGAGGCGACCCCTTGTAATATTCACCTAGGCCGGCTTGCGCAAGACGCCAAACGCGGTGTTAAAGATTCTGGATGCACGCCACGAGAATTTACTGCCATCGCAGTGTCTGATGGAATTGCAATGGGCCATGAGGGGATGAAAGCCTCGCTGGTTAGTAGGGAGATTATAGCTGATTCGATAGAAGTGATGGTAAGAGCTCATCAGTACGATGCTGTTGTAGGTCTATCCGGCTGCGATAAGAGCTTGCCAGGAACTTTGATGGGTATGGCTCGACTTAACCTACCTGCTATTTTTGTCTACGGTGGCACAATCATGCCTGGAAATTGGAACGGTAAGGCTGTTACAATCCAGGATGTCTACGAAGCTGTTGGCACCTTTGAGGCAGGGAAGATGTCCAATACCGAACTAATAAGCTTGGAGAATGTGGCCTGTCCGTCTGCGGGCTCCTGTGCAGGCATGTATACAGCTAATACCATGGCTTCGATAAGCGAGGCAATCGGCATGTCGTTGCCTGGAAGTGCTTCTTCACCTGCAGAGAGTCAGAGAAGAACAGAAATATGCTATGATACAGGTAAAGCGATTTTCAATTTGATAGAAAATAATATCCGTCCAAAAGATATATTGACTTTTGAAGCGTTTGAAAATGCTATTGCGGTTGCTAACGCGATAGGAGGTTCAACAAATTCAATACTCCATCTGTTGGCATTATCAAGGGAAATAGGGGTTAAGCTGAATATGAGAGACTTCGAAAGAATCCGAAAGAAAACTCCTCATCTAGCTGATATGAGACCAGGAGGATCGTATGTAATGCTTGATCTAGATAAAGTTGGGGGTGTTCCTATAATTTTGAAGAATCTGTTAAAGAAAGATCTAATCCATGGAGAAACCATGACCGTAACAGGTAGCACTATGAGGAAAAATCTTGAATCAATAAGATTTCAGATGCCTTCATATTCCACCTGGTCCTCACAGACTTCCTATTCTTCTTCTTCAACCGCATCCTATTATTCAGACCAAAATGTGATAAAACCTATCGAAGATCCCATACACGTTGTGGGAACTCTTGCAATCCTCAAAGGTTCATTGGCACCAGGTGGGGCAGTTATCAAAATTGCTGGAATGGATTCCACTAGATTTGTTGGAAAGGCTCGTGTCTTTGATGCTGAAGAGGACGCTTTTGATGCAATATCGAAGAGGAAAATAGTTGAAGGAGACGTGGTGGTAATAAGGTACGAAGGACCAAAGGGAGGCCCAGGGATGAGGGAAATGCTAGCAGTAACTGCCGCTATAGTTGGTCAGGGATTGGGGGAAAAAGTGGCGATGGTTACCGACGGAAGATTTTCCGGCGCGACCAGAGGTTTTATGGTGGGTCATGTGGCACCAGAGGCCATGATAGGCGGACCAATCTCTTTGGTCAAAAACGGAGATACTATAGATCTTGATATCAAGAGGGGGAAATTAGATTTAAAGATATCAAAAACAGAGCTACGCAAGAGACAGAAGAAATGGAAGCCAATCAAACCTCGTTACGTCAGTGGCGCCCTGGCCAAATACGCTTCGTTGGTTAGCTCTGCATCGGAGGGCGCAATAACTGTTCCAGCACAATAAAAATAATCAATTAATTTGATATGATTCGTTTAATTGAATCAAATTAAATTACATTAAATTAGAGCAGTTGAATTTGAGCATCAATTTTGAACAAATAAATATTTTAGGTTGCCGCCATATACACTGTGAAGTTTTTTGTAAAGGGTTGAGCACGTGAGAGTATCGAATATAATCTGCTTTTCGTCAATTGTTTCCTTAACTGTTCGTTGCTGATCTTGTATTTCCTTTCCACACAAGACACATTTGATTTTGGTTTCTAAATCAAAATCATCCTCCGTCATTCCTTAGCCTGGTGGTACTGTTATTGCTATCCGTTCTGTGGGGTCGCTATTGAATATATTGTTGTATTTTTCCACTCTCATACCTTTCTCATATAGTAATTAGTCAACTGAATAGACAGTAAATTCTTGTTAAATCGAACCTGCAACAATGGGCGGATCATACCTTATATATTTAATATATTTAATCCAATTAATAGACATTTTGATACTACTGTACTAAGAAAAGATTACTAACTCCGACTGTGTAACAATAATTGATATAATCTGGAGCATTTCTTGGAAAAATTAAGATATTTCTTTTTCATAGAAAGATTGCATGGACAGCGAAAGTGCATTATCTCCTAAGCTACATCTATGCATGCTGCAGCTATTTTTTTCGCTAGCCGGATTGCGAAACGATAGTCCAGGGCTTAGAGCGGCATCTGTTCCTGGTGTTTGTCTCCAGATTCGCAATGATCTCATCCCTGCTCAATGAGAAGATTTGTATCAAAATGGATGCTGAATGTGGCTTACAGAACACTCCTTCATCGAATAGCCCAGTCATCTCTACATCATAGGCGACTAGCCTATCTTCAAGCGACGACACGTTTTGTGGATCTCATTGAAGGTGAAGAAGAGTTCTTCATTCGCTATTCGTGTCTTTGGAGTCAGAGAAACGATTTGAATTTTAACACGAATATTTCTTTTACGAACTTTATTTTCGCCGTTGAATTTCGACAAAATGATACACTTCAATAAGTGGCTAAATCCTGCGTTAATGATATAGCCACGACATTATACCTCACACAGAACGTAGTGTCTCTAATGCCCTGCTCTCACGCTTTCTTATAGCTAGATGGTTCGTTCTTTTTTCTAAGATAATAAATTAGAACTATTAGAATTAGTCCAATCAAGATATAGTTTGTCGGAGGGCGGAGAGCATCAGTGATTATTCCTAACTTTGGTATGACGTACACCACCTTACCTATGTAGTTTTGTTGAAAGATAGGGTAATCCAGGGAAGGGATCGAATCAGCGTTGGCGTCTCCTTTGGTCCTGATAATTCTGTCGCCATGGCTGTTAGTTACTATCTGAGCTACTCTATGAACTATAATTTCATGCTGTCCTGTGTCTGTCGTTCCAAATGTTCTGAACACTATGATATCTCCTACCTTCAAGCTGCCAAACGGGACGTTGTGGCTTACGATAACGAAATCACCTATATTGAGTTTGGGGATCATACTACCACTAGCGACTACGTAGAATGGATTTGTCACGCCAAAAACAACGCGGATTCCAAGAAAGATAATAACGATGCCAAGAGCAATAATTATTACATATTTAATTTCTTTTCTGACCAATTACCATCGAGCCTTTTATTCTAATTCTTTTTTCTCTTTTTTGAGTCATATCTGCAATATCTATTGCAGGATATTTGACGTTCTAGGAAAGTCTGCAACAACAATATAATGGTACTGCTACTTTTATGCAATTAGCGATAGGTAGTTCTTTGGATGCTTGGACGGTCAAAAAGATATATCAGGCTTTTTCGCTGCATCCACATTATTATGAATGTTATCTGTGAATGACTTCTGAATAAGTGAACGAATTTTTTTGAGTGTAGTCTCTTCATTGATATCCACTCATTGATAAATATTAGAGATGTGGATCTGATAGTATGGCAAATCCGCTAATAAAAACAGATTCACACTCCGACTTAGAGTTGAGAACAATCTTCGCCTTCAAAAATATTGCGATAGTAGGAATGTCAAAAAACGAAGAAAAGCCGGCCAATTATGTCCCAAAATATCTTATTGAGCATGGCTATAATGTCATCCCTGTAAATCCCACAGTTACTGAGATAATGGGAAGAAAGTCATATAGTTCTATCGTGGAAATACCTGATTTAATCGATATAGTCGATATTTTCAGAAAGTCGGAAGATGTGCCTGCTGTTGTTATCGAAGCAGTCAAGAAGTCAGGAATCAAAGTTATCTGGATGCAAGAAGGGATTTATAGTGAAGAAGCTGAGGTGAAGGCAAAAGAGAACGGCATGGACGTGGTTTCCAATAGATGTATGATGGCTGAACATCACAGACTCTTTAGTGAACAACGATGAAGTCCATTATCTCAAACTCCTGGACATCAGGATTACTATATGAACAGATCTAACTGTTACAAGAGATCATGTCGAAAAATATCGGAATTTCAATTCCAAGTTAAAAAAATCTAACGATTGGAAACTTTAAAACAGTATTTCGTAATGTTTATAATAAGCAGATATATAAATAAATATTAAGTCACATAAGTATATGGAACCTATCTCTTTAGCGAAGATTCTGGGCGCAATTTCTAACGAGAACGCTTTGGCAGTTCTAAAAACAATCGCTGGCACGAAAGGAGATACTGATATCCTCAGAGCTAAACTAAATATCACGCGTAAACAATATTATTCCCGAATCTCAGGCCTACTAAAGACTGGGCTAATTAAAAGAACGAATGGAAGATATTCTCTTACTGTCTTTGGAGAACTCGTTTACGATGCTGCGATGACACTAGAAAAGGCATTCAATAACAACAACTACTGGAAGCTCAAGGCGATTGATTCGTTCGAGATAGCCCCAGACCAAGACCACGAACTCTCAATAGTGGAGCGAAACAAAATTATTGAAACACTATTAAGAGATGACGAGAAGATAAAGGACATCCTCATAGCAAAACTTACGTCCTAATTATTCTTTCTATTTCTCTTCGTCTGTTTTTACTAAAGCAAAGTATCTAGCGTAAAAGTTTGTCATACACATCACAGGCAGTGATTGATCATCATTACTCTTGTGAAGAGAGAAAATTAATTGAGAACAAATGTTCCTTTTCTGGTCAAATTTTTCAACTCGACGGGGTGGCGGTGTAATCTAGATTTGGGAACTCTGTCGCGTCAGTGTTATCTGCTTCCTCAATGTCGACTTGAAGATCACAATCTCATTTATTTTGTTTAGGGATAGACTCTCCCAGAATTTATCACAGGACTTTTGGAGTTAAGCTTTAGAGGAAATAAGGCTAAGAATATCATATAAGTGTGAGCAATTGCTTGCCACTTTAGACTCTTCCTTTGGTCCGCATAATGAAAATATTACGCTGACCTAGAAATTCAATGCAAAAAACACCATCGGGGCTAGCTACCCCCTACCGTTGCGATCTCGTGAAATTAAATCATGGGTCGTTTGTGTGGATAAAGGCTTCATGTATGACCAAAATAGGGAACTTTTATATGTGTAGTTACCCTAGAATCTCTTGAAGAGCAGCTAATGCCACCAGAGGTCACAACTGAGCAGATTTTTGCTGTTTTATCCGATAATGCGTCGGTAAACCTAATGAAAACGGCATATGCGGGAAGACTCACTTCTTCAAATTATGTTGGCAGGCTTAGCAAAAAGCAGTTCTATACCAAACTCAAACGCTTATGTAACGCGGGGCTAGTCGAGAAGCGTGAAGATGCCTATTATCGAACCACCACCCTTGGCTCGCTCGTATATAACGGTCATGTGAAAACGCTAGAGGATGCTCTAACAAATTTCTGGCAACTTAAAGCCATAGATATTTTGAAGACAAGAGAAGACTTTCCTGCGGATCGCAAGGAATCAATCATAGATGAAATCGTTAAAGGCAGTAATTTGAAGAACTTTATAAACTCGACCCATCTAACCGGGTTTGCAATAATCAAGGATTTCAATCGTCTCATAAATGAGGTAATACGCATGCTTGAAGACGCTAAAAAGGAAGTTTACTTTGCCTCGCGATATCATGATCCGCACGTCTCAAAGAAGATGTTCGATAAAATCGAAAAAGGAGTCACCGTCCACTTCCTAGACGGCAACCCCGGGCAAATCAGTGTTGAGAGCCGACTGAATGCGATATTAAGGACCCCTCCCAATGAGGAAACTTACAAGAGAGTTAATAGGTTGATAAGATCTCAGTGTTTTGAGCTAAAAAGTCTTGAACCTACTACAATACTGAGCAATGGTAATAATATTGTAATACCCAAGTTTAACAGCTTCCTGGTAATCGATGGCAACCAAGTGCTTTACGAAAATATCAACTATGGCAATCCGGAGGAGTTCACAGTGGCAATTGCGAGGTATGACGATACGTATTTGGCAGAACAATTTATTAGCTATTGGAAGTTGCTATCCAAGGACGCACTTGTTCCTAAGCTTTTGGAAACTGCGAGAGCCAGGACATAAAATAACCCTGCATCATAGCGCCGATAATATTAGACACCTTCCTAAAAATGGCAAAAAGTCTTGCGTGCAGTAAGCAAGCACGATAATGCCTACTAATCAATATTCGGCGTTGAGTACTTTTCGGCCCATGTTCATAATTCTTAATGTGGGATAGATCTGTCTGGCTCCGATGGGGCATGGATCAATAATTAGATGCTATGGATGGCCCTGGACCAAGATTCAGTGTAGAAATCATTCTTTATTCGACATATTGTATCCAGATTAGGCAACAAACCCGATAAGAAGGGGTATTTGCCTTCTGGTACAAATGCAAATAGCTAAGTCTAAGAATCAATTTGCTCACTATGAGGAAGAGAAGAGCCTAACTTCATTAGCGTTATCTCAATTGGTTTTACTACAGTCGCGTAAGAGATGGGGAATAATGTATATGTTAGCGACTGTGTCGGGACTTTTTGTGCCGATAGCCGGAGTTTTCCCCTCTATTGAAGATCATGGCGTAACTCCATTCTTGACGACACTTCTACTAAATAGTGCACCACTATTCTCTGCGACCTTTTTGATTATAACCGGAATGTATGTTCTCAATGATCTAGTTGATTCCGATCTCGATAAATCTAGTGGAAAAAAACGGCCAATTTCGTCAGGGCAAGTCACAAAAGCACAGGCTCACATATTCGTGATAGCGACCAACGCGGTAGGGATAATTCTCGCTCTAATAACTTTCAATCTCACCAGCATACTTATCGCACTGACACTAGTTGGAATAGGATTGATGTATTCTTTACCAAAAATTTGTCTTAAAGACAGATTTGTTCTCAAGACCGCATCTATTGCCGTGGCGAGTATGCTTTGTCTTATGCTAGGTAGTTCTTATGCATTTAATAACTCTGGTACGATACACAACATCAACGACTACAATTACATTGCCAACGCCTTCAGTCCAATTTTAATATGTATCTACGCAGCCTTAATGTCTGGAAGTATAATCTTTATAACATCTTTACTGAACGATTTAGGGGATGTTGAAGGTGATAAGGATTTTGGTCGCAAGACTATTCCGGTGGTCATTGGCAAGAAAAATACTGTAGTTCTGACTATAATTATTGCTGCAACCATGATTGTTATTTCGTGGTTATCTTTCTACATGTTACCAACTAATATCGGTTTGATTTGCCCCATTTTGGTAAGTCTTGTCGCGTCGATGGCAACTATAAAAATGGCAGAAATATTAGGGCACTTGGGTGATCATGAATTTATTCGAAAGCAACATAAGAAATCCATGTCGTGGCATTTAATGCTTCAATCAGCACTAATAGTGGGAGCATTATTATTCTGGGTATAAATCGCCCTCACGTTAGAGCTATCGGATAAAATGTCAATCAGTAGAATTACCAGATTTAGTGTGCCTACTATTCAATATTTAATATCATATGGTACCTTTATTGTTTTCTGTGTCGCCATTGGTTGGGGATTGCAGATTGTACCTAAAATAGGGTATTTTTCTATCTTTGTACCCATACCCTGTCTCGCTAAGTCTATAATGTCGGTACTTTATAATAAGTAGGTGCAGAGATCGGCTAAATTAAGATCTAAACAGGAAAAGACCGCTAGAAACAAAACCTCTACAGAGGCTAAGGTTACAAAAACCAAAGGTATTACCGTAGCCAACGTATTGAAGAGTATATCTGATCCTATATCTGTTGAATTATTCAAATCTATCTCCGCCATAGGCAGTGAAAGCTCAGCTCTAAGGAACAAGACAAAGCTTTCTCGCCGCCAGTATTATTCAAGGATATCTAGCTTTACAAGAAATGGAATGCTAGTAAGAAAGAACGGAAGGAATTACAGGACTACGTTTGGGAAAGTAGTCTATTATACGTTAATGACGGTCGAAAATGCATTTGTGAATTATTATAAACTGAAAGCAATTGACTCGATTGGATTATCCTATGACATTCCACAGGAAGAACATAAAAAAATCATCGACAACCTGATAACGGATCCCGATATCAGACAAATTCTTTCGACTAGAAAGAACTGAAGGTCCAAGGATTTTTTCGAA
This sequence comes from Candidatus Nitrosopolaris sp., assembly GCA_035691865.1. Lineage (GTDB taxonomy): Archaea > Thermoproteota > Nitrososphaeria > Nitrososphaerales > Nitrososphaeraceae > Nitrosopolaris. The sequence goes on from DASSIM010000001.1 coordinate 52,494, forward strand.
ATACAAGTATAGAATGAAGAAAATCTGTTACTAGAAGATTGACAAATCTATGCATACATTACATTCATTTACAGTAGACATTCGATTTCGCCTGTTACGATCTTGAACTTCAATTACGCTTTAGTGTCTGGTAGTGTCAGTCATTTGTCAGATTCTATCAATCCTTGAAATTGAGTGCGATTATTATTTATAGTGACGATAACGCGACGGAATGGTAACAGGGATTAGAAGCATGCTCATGGATATATCGTCATATATTGTCGATGACAAAATAATTATCAAAAATATTTATCCTCTACGAATTAAAATATGACTCGTTGTGCACGACCGGATCATTGTAGCAAGCGGCCCATGAACTAATTGCAATTGGGATATCATAACCGTCATTGTCAACTTTCAGCCCTGATGGTACTAGTAGAAAAAACCAATTTGGGATAGTACGACATTTGTGGACCAGATACGTTGGTGGCAGAATATGAACTACATGTTATCCTTCCCTTTGTTTGTGCCTTTCGCTATCCATTCCTTTCTTTTCTCTTATCTGCACAACTCCTAGAGGCCCACCAGTGACGATTACTCATTTAGTTCTTTTTTATTTATCCTTACCACTTTTAATCCGCAATTATACTTATATGACTAGAAATAATATATTGTGTGCTCGTGTTTACACAAATGTGTCGATAAAATAGCTTGAAGGCAGTGTTGCTTGCAGGTGGTTATGGTACAAGAGCTAAGCCGTTCACGGATTACTTTCCCAAGGCGATGATCCCACTGAATGGTAGGCCGGTAATAGATTATATCGTGAGGTATTTGGCAAAATTTCCTCAAATCAGCAGTTTGATTATTTTATGTGAGTTCGATAACTTTGGCAAACAAGTTATTAATTATTTTGAGGGCAAAGAAGCTACGATAGGCAAACCTTTAACGTTTATTGAAGATAAAAAGTATGGGACAGGCGGTGCTCTTTTAGAAATTGAAAGAGATGTGAAAGCAGATAGAAGTTTTTTGTTATGGTTTGCGGACAACCTGTGCGCTCTAAGTGTCGATGATTTGGTACAAGAATATGAAAGGGCAGAAAAGAGAACAAAGGGGGGAATCACAGGAATAGTGGTCGTTCGAAATCAAAGGCGTGAGGAAACGGGACGAGTTATTTTAGACAACAGCAATCGTCGTCACGCAATTAACTCCAGGAACCTTGTGTCATCATCTATCAAGAAATTTATTGAAAAAGGGGTGGTGAAACTTGCGCAACCAGAGGCACTTGGTATATATTTATTTAACAGCACAATTTTTGATTATCTACACTCTATATCGAAGATTAAAGGAGGCTTTAATTTATCTCATGATTTATTGGGGCGCAATAGTACTCTACAAGGCAAACTATACTCATAATCTAGGTAATAAAGAGTGGCTTGATGTGGAGTCGCCGCCATATGCAGACCGAAACAAAGATACTGTGATAAAGATATTGTCGCAGATGGGTATGTAGTATATATTATTACCCTGCAACCATCATCTCTGAATCCCTCATCCTTGTTCGTCATCAACTTTTCTGGAAGTCAACTGCTATAAATTGGCCTTACTAGAAACGTCGTGTGTGTGTTCAAGTTTCCCTTTACGAGTCCACAAGTTGCAATTTTTCTATTTAATGCCTTTCAACAACGATATGTGTGGAATATGAACGACAATATTATACAAATGGATTATTTTTTCTGAAAGAACAATTCCTTAACGTCGATAAAGTAACAAACTATTAAGCAGCGTAATATCCGCACTTACACCAGCAAATCTACCTCATATCGCAAATGCAAGCAGTTGCAGAACCCAGGTGGATGAAGGGGAGGCGGCTACGAGTTTTTCAAGCTCACATGTTGGCTTCGCGGCTGGTGGAGCAAGTTTTGGGGTTCCACCGGTCCGTGGAGTTCGTAGACTTGGGTGGTAAGCCACATTCTATAGCAGAAATCGGCAGTGCTTCAGGTACTTTTGGAATGCATTTTGCGGTAATACGGTGAGTTGTCAGGTACCGTAGTTATTCCATATTTTTAATTAGTTACGGAGTAAATGACAAGTTTGTCAGCTTTCTATTTCCATTATTGCCTACTTAGCTCGTCAGTTCCCAAGTCGGTTCGAGCGAGTTGGGTTAATTTTTCTATTGGCTTGGCATCTGTGTCTCAAGAGATGGGTTCTGAGGAGTGCAGTTTTGTTGTATAAAACTAGTAGGGAGATCTTATAGATTGCAGGCTATCCTAATGGAAGGCTAATAGACTGGTTACACGTCAATGAAATAGAAAAGATTGGTATAACCCGAATCTGAGCGTTTATCCATTAATTCAATAATAATTTCTTGAAATAAAATCCTAAGCAGTATACTCTTAAATTGGGTGCATTAATTATTTCTTGTTATCATTAGGGGTATGCTATAATTCTGATTCTCAGCAGAAGAACCCTTTTTCTAGGACTATTTATAGCAATTATCGCATCAGATTCTGTCATTTTTTTCGCAGAAATAAGAAGTAAAGACTTCTATTCTAACTGGATTATAACTATTAACGCTTCAATCGCTGCTGGTCTAGCCATTTACTTAGTATATAAACAGAAATTTCATGGACTTCATGGTAAAACACATGCAGCACTCGCTGCGGGGTTGGTGTTATGGCTTTCTGCCGACATTATTTGGGCAATCTATCAGCTTGTCCTAGATGTGGTACCACCAATCCCATCTGCTGCTGACTATCTTTGGTTGGGTGCTTATGGATTTCTTGGGTACTATCTATTTATGACATATCTGGAATTCCACAAGAAATTCAATTTCGGCAAGAAAGCTCTCATTGCGAGTGTAATTGGCAATGCCATATTTCTTGGCTATATCATTGCTCTCACTGTAAATCTATCTGTACTGTCTTCTTCGAGAGGTATTGAAATGTTTGCAGTGATCGTTGCTTATCCTATCTTGGATGCAACTTTGATGATTCCTGCAATTGTAATTCTTGTAGAATTTCGAAAAGAACCCGTTTGGTTCATCCCTTGGGTATGCGAATCGTTAGGTATATTTTTAATCGCTATATCAGACAGTTGGTTTGCACTTATTGTTCTAACATCTTTGGTAGAGCAATTATGGTTGTCGGCGTTGTTTTTTGCAGCACATTTCCTTGTCATGGCCGCAGGTTTGCTATGGTATATCAAGTTGCTAATGCCCTCAGCCACTACACGTGAGGTTCATCATCCAGAGGTACTGACCACGACAGTGCATAAGAATTTTACCGAAACGAGGGCTACTAAAAGAAGAGTTCCAATCACCGTGATTGCTGTTGCCGCATTGGCGTCTATAATACTAGGCATACTCGTCTATTTCTCCTCTCCATTAGCATTATTTGCAAACAAGAATTCTGAGGTAATAGTACCTGCCAACAGCATCGGAAAACAAAGTATAACTTTAGGTGCTCTCCTTCCACTAAGCGGTGCATCATCGTCTCTGGGTGAATCTGAAGATGCGGCCATAAAGATTGCAATTAAAGATGTGAATGAATATTTTTCCAAAAGGAATTCAGATACTAGAGTTGGGCTCATAGTTGAGGATACGCAAACAAACCCGGCAATTAGCCTTGAAAAGCTTCAGGACTTGGCAGCAAAAGGTGTAAGAATAGTTATTGGCCCGGGAACCAGCGCAGAAATACAGCAGGTGAAAGATTATGCAGATAAAAACGGAATTTTGCTTGTTAGTCCTTCCAGCACTGCGCCATCTCTTGCTGTTCCAGGAGATAATATATTTCGATTTGTGCCAGATGATACCCATCAAGCTCAAGCCATATCTAACAAGATGTGGAAAGATGGAGTACGAGTAGTTGTACCAATGTGGAGAACCGATGTGTATGGCAATGATCTCCTAAATGCCACGAAATACAACTTCCAGATGCTAGGAGGTAAAGTGGTCGATGGCGTTGGATATGTACCTCGTACAGGTGACTTCTCTGCAAGCCTTAACAGGATAAATTTTATGATTTGGGACCAAGATTTAAGAGCATTGAGCTTTAAGATTAGCCCGGCAATAGCTCAATATGGAGCAGATAAAGTAGGAATATATCTTGTATCTTTTGATGAAGTAGTACCTATTTTCATTGAAGCGCAAAACCAACCTTTGTTATCCATGGTAAAGTGGTATGGCAGCGACGGCTCTGCCCTGAACGATAAACTTGTAAGAAATATAGAAGCTGCTATGTTCGCAGCAAAAACAGGCTTCGTCAATCCGATATATGGAGTAGATAATAATAACAGCTACAAGTTTAAACTCATAGACAATCAGATTCAAAAGATAATAGGAAGGGTTCCAAGATCTTATGCAGAAGTCGCTTACGACTCGTTTTGGGTTGCGTCCCTAACAGAAAACTCTACTGGAGGGTCTAAAGACATCAATTTCTTAAAGAAATCGTTCTTGAAGATAGCTAACTCCTATCCAGGGATTACAGGTGATGCAAGCCTTAACGCCGCAGGGGATAGGGAACATGCAGACTATGATTTCTGGGCAATAAAGGCTAACAATCGTACCGGCAATAGTGGTAATAGCAATGATCAGAACGTTTATGGGTGGGGGCAGATTGGTCGATTTCAGTCCAATTCAAATATCAGGGCTGATTCAACAAACCAAATTCATATAAGCAAAACTGCCATAGTTACACCCAGGTGACGCATCCTTTTGGTATTGGACAAAATTTTGGGTTTTGGATCTTCTAAAATGAAGTTGAAAATCTTCATGACATGTTTTTTTCAGTTAGTCTAGTGACTAGACTAATTATGGACTTTTAGGGTACGAGTAGTCTCGAGCCTAGATTTTGAAAACTAGCACAATATGCCTAACGATCTCCTAGAACAAGCATTAAAGTCACCAAAATGACAGGCAATTTTATTAGACTCTGGCTGTCTATAGCATGTAAGATGGACTATAGAAAACTGTATCAAGACATTATGAATCTTGATCCAAAGATCAGATTAGTAACCATCTGCGATATAGCTGGGAGGGTGATGTACTCTGAACATCGTGAAGGAGTGCGGAATTTGCTAACACCAGAAGAGAGTAAAAAATCACTCGAATTAGCAGTGAACGCATGGAAAATACGTAGCGAACTAGTAACCAAAATTGGAAAGGGAAAGTATGTGTTGGCAGAATACGAAAAAATTAAGCGCATCACGATGCCGTTAGGCCACGATATTGATGATCATCTTGTTTACGTAACGACCGAGCCGGAGGCTGATCATTCGAGAATAATACGTGGTATTGGAGAGCTGGTCATACGAAAGACTCTCAAATTCTAGTCAATCGAAGCCTTGGGTCTTTAGTTAAGGTACGCAGATTAGAACCCTGAGTGGCGATTTTCAAGTTTCTGCCAGGAAGATAAGTAGGCTTATGGAATTGACAATGAACTAAGAGTATAACTCAATTCGCTCTGGCGGTTAAATTGCCACATCTAGCCATGTTAGTGCCTGTGTTACTTTTTGAGCTAGTGAGGTTGATCGGAATTGGAATTTCAAGTATTTTTATATCATTTCTTAACCAAATACGGGAATTTTGATGTTGATTTGTCTTCCAGAGAGACATATTATAGAACAAGTACTGCTAATTATACTATAGAAGATATACTGCTAATTTTACTGATTGATATTTAAATAGCTGTTCTCATGTAGATAAGATACGACCTAATTTGAATACGAAAACAACAATGATTATTGCCTCAATAGCTGTAGCTACGATACTCGTAGCAGGAGCGCTCGTGCTTCCATACAACTATGCGATGGCAGGCGGATATAAAATGCCAAAAATACAGAAAATACACATAGACATTACGAAGATTACGAAGCAAAGCAATAGTATTAAACAGAGGGTAAGCTCCCATGCGACAGGCGGAGCTGGCACAGGCGGAGCCGGTGGCGACTCTTCAGGAGGAGCTGGCGGTGATTCCCATGGTGGCAGCAGTGGCGCTTCTACGGGCGGTAATGGCGGCATTACTGGCGGAAATACCGCTACGACCGGCAACGGCGGAAGTGGCGGCAGTGCAAGCGCTAACGGCGGAACAAGCGGCAACGTAGGCGACACCAATGCTAATGGCGGAACGGGTGGAAGCACCGGTGACGCTAACGGTGGTTCTGGTGGTCCTATAGTTGGCGGTGTTGCAGGAGCTGGCGGCAGCGGCGGCAATGGCGGAACGAATGCCAACGTCGGCGGTGTTGGTGGCAATGGCGGTAACGTCGGCAACACTAGCTCAGGTGCAGGCGGTGCTGGCGGCAACGTAGGAGATACGAACGCTGTTGGCGGACTTGGCGGCGCGGGTACTGGCGGTGCAGGCGGTGCTGGCGGCAACGGTGCAGCAGCGGCTGCTGGTAGTACCAACTCACAAAATATTAGCGGCTCAGGCGGAAGCTCATCTAATGGAGACCCATCATCTGGCAGTGGCAACAGTTCATGTACTGCAATTGCTTCTTGTGTAGCAACCAACGTTGCAACTGGTGGTGCAGGTCCTGCTGGTAGCAACAATGGCGCAGCAGCAGCCGCGGGAGCAGCAGCACCAGGCGGCAATGGTGCAGTAGGCGGTAATGGAACCGGTGGCGATGCTGGCGCGGTGACTGCAGTAGGCGGTGTTGGCGGAAGCGGCGCTCCTAGCGGAGCCGCAGTAGGCGGTGTTGGCGGAAGCGGCGGTTCAGTGAACAATCCACAGAATGCCACAGGTGCTAACGGTGGCGCAGGTGGAAACGGTGGTTCAGCAGACACTTGTTCCAATATACAACCTCTGGTCCCAGGCTTATCATCTCCAAACTCATGTGATACACATGGCGGTGCTGGCGGTACCAATACAGGTGGATCAGCCAACGGTGGCACAGCTGTAGGTGGTGTTAGCGGTTCAGCTGATGGCGGCTTAGCGACAGGCGGCAACGGCGCACCAAGCGGCAATGCTTCTGTGGTAAGTGGTCCAGCTAATGGCGGTGCTGGCGGTCCAACAGGCGCAGGTGGCGCAGGCGGCGACTCATCCGGTGGCCCTGGCGGCAACTCTAGCGGAGGATCAGGAACTGGCGGTGCAGCGAACAGCAATGCTACAGGTACTATAACCAATCCAACACAAACAAACAGCCACTAAGTAGATTCGACAGAAACGAGTAGAAACGAAAAAGCTCCCTTTTCTTTTTTTTGCTTTTATTCTAGTGAGTTCAAGCTCGTCCAAAAAGCGCAAGAATACACAAGTAAATCTAACAGAGATTGTGTAGAATAACGCTTGTGTTTAACTTGCGAAAGCTGTCAGAAAATTTTTCATTCTCTTTATGCTAAGAGCAGGCATTCGCGAAGCACGAAACTTGTGTCCTTACGTTGAATCATTTGATATATAGGGATTAGTTGTTATCTCCTTCTTGATCTTATCCCTCCATTCCAGGCTGCCGATAACATTAGAATAACTGATTGTCTTATTTTGCCAATATGGGCTTTAAGGCTTTCAGAGTGTGGTATGTGAAAAGAATATTGTCTCAAGTCCTTAGACACAAGCATTCACAAATATTATTGAAACCTCTTACATTACATTATCTAGTATTAGATTAGCTGCATAATCATTCACGCAATTTATTTTGTACAATTTATCGACGCAAAAATGTGATCGTATTTTAGCGTCGAATTCTTTGTACGGTTTCAAGTAAATTAGATTTAATTAATTCCTAGTAAATAAATCCATTTCAAAACTAGACTATAATAGTAATTAAAGTAAATATAAATCGATTGTATTGTTACTTGATATGGTAACAGATACACAACTGAGTAAAATAACGAGAATTAGTATACTGGCAGCGGTATTACTTGTCATGCTGCTCCCACTTGGGCATGTGATACCTACAGCATCTGCATATACTCTGCCAGTACATCGACAGCTATTCGGCGGCTTTAGCCGTGCAATAGCCTCTACGTCATTCGACTCAGGTTCCAACGGGCAAGGATCTTTAATGGGTTCCAGCCCTTCAGCGCTGGCATTTTCTGCTGTTGGGACACATGGTACGAACGACGGAGGAAGCTGGTACAAGCACGATCACAGCTACAAATACAATAATTACAGAGGCGATAGCGGCAATAGCAACTACAACAACGAACCACACAAAAAATGGCATCATCATGGAAGTAGCTCATCAGGGGATTTGGTAGTAAACAACCAAAATGCTGACTGTAACACTATCTCTAATGCTAATGGTGGTGCTGGAAACGGCGGCAGCGGGGGCAATGCCGGCGGTGGTAGTGGAGGAAGCAGTAACGGTGGCAACAGCGGAAATAGCCCTGGAGGTAGTGGAGGAAGCAGCAATGGTGGCAGTGGTAGCGGGGCATCTGGAGGAACTAGTAACGGCGGAAATGGCAGTACTACAGGTAGTGGCGGTCCGGGAGGAGCCAGTAACGGTGGGAATGGTGGTAGCAGTCCCGGCGCCCCTGGTGTTGGGGGATCCAGTGAAGCAGCAGGTCAAACTACGTGCTCAAATACGAGCACATTCAATCTCTCGAGAGCATAGAGAAGGCTGTTGGCGTCCCAATCCGCTCCTTACCAAGGAGTAAGAGGCGTGGGACCAATCCACTCTATTTTTTCAATCAAGAACTCAGTATTATGGTCTAGTAGTATAGAAATAGAAATGCAATGATAGCGCGGTAGATTCTCTAGTTATCTCGCAGTCGAAGGCGAAGTTGCCTTCGCGGGTTAGTTAGGTAGTACTTGTATACTAGTGGTGTTAGTTCCGTTAACATTTGGGGGGTGGGCAACTCCTGCACCATTAGCATTGCCACCATTAGCACCAGCCCCATTACTACTATTAACACCATTAGCATTGCCACCATTTGCACCAGCCGCATTACCACCATTAGCACCCTGAACATTAATACCGTTAACAACATGCAGACCACTGATCTCAGTACCATAGGTAAATGCTTGGTGCACCTGACCTGACATTAACGCTATTCCGATCGCTAGCACTATTACGGAAGCAATAGTGATGCTTATTAAATTCTCCATTTTTGCCAGATCACCAGCTTTCCAACACATCAATATATAAAGAACAGTGTGAATTTTTTGATAAAAAGGGACGTATTGCTCACTGTGCGTTTGATTAGGATCATTTATAGGTAATGACGTGCAACTTTGGGAATGGAAAAATACTCAAGTATGACTAATCTTCATCGCACGTTACCAGTACGAGTACTAGTCATATTTGGAATGATAACTGCACTAATCTTTGGCTCATGTTGTGTTGTTGGCTCTCACCCTACATTTGCTGCGTTATCATCGCCAGTACCATCAGCAAACCTGCCGTCTGTAAAAATTACCTCTCCTCATAAAGGTCAACAAGTTCCAGTTGGTAGCAATGTCGTCGTATCAGGGATATCTTCACCACCTCCTGCAGACAAGAAGCGTACTGATTGTACAGTTTCGGTTTTATTAAATGCCGCAAAACCGTATCAGAACGCGGTAGCGACGGGGCATAGCGGAACAACTGATTATTCTACGTGGAGATACATTATTAGTCCCAACCATTCTGTCATCAAGCAAGGACAAAATAAAATAACTGCTAGAATATCTTGTCCAGCAAATCCTACTAATCTAACGAAATTTAACAGTCTGAATGTGACAGGGATAGGCGCACCTAATAGCGTGAATGGTCAGAACGGAAAAAATGGAACGAACGGCGCCAACGGAATATCAGCTGGTGGAAATGGAGGCTCATCCAACGGAGGAAATGGAGGCTCATCCAACGGAGGAAATGGAGGCACAGCTCGTGGTGGTAACGGAGGAAATGGTGGTAACGGAGGAAATGGAGGCTCAGCATTAGCTGGAAAAGGGGGTAGTGCTATTGGTGGGGCTGGTGGAAATGGAGGAAACGGCGGGAATGCTAATGGTTGAGGTTTTCATCCTCAATGGGTGAAGAGAAGGAATAACAATTATTGCTAAGAAGAGTAAAAGCAGTACAATAGCCTTTAAAGTATTTTTCTATTCTCGGAATTTAGGTCATTCTGCAGAGATGTAGGAGAACATTAATGAAACAAACAACTTCTCAGTTAATTCATAACTGGTTTTACTTCCGCAGTATCAACGATTCATCTACATTGGATTTCGAATGATATATTTTTCACCAGTGTCAGCTAACACCTTTACCAAAAAGCTTCATGATTGAAATAAGTTTAATGATTGCGGGTGAATGCGCTGGTTAAGCGATATATACGGTGTGGGGGTTGCCGGTATCTTTTCTTCTGTTTTGTATAGTTGTTTCGAGACTTGGCTTCTTGCTGGTGATGTAGCCTAGTAAAAAACTCTTCCTCAAGACTTTTGTTCCTTTGATACTCATTGTGTCTATTTCAGGGCGAGTTTTCAATCATTGCGATACAAAGTCACCATCATCGCCATGGGAAATGTAACATTGTGTTAATGTTGCAAAGTCTTTTTAATATTTTCCCATGCGCAGTCTTGATTTTGGACCTCTTGCAAAAATGCGACCTCCGTATCCATGTTTTGTTCACGGATCATGTCGCTTGCATGGGTAAATGGGAAAGGAAGATCCGATACATAGTATATTTCGGCATTTTGTTTTGATCCCATTGGTGGGTTTACAGTTATATTAACAACATGAAATCCTGCAAATTCCATATGTTGACGGATCTTCTCTTGATCGAGCGTCTTTTCTGTATGGTGATAAATTATCAACATTCTATACTGTTTAGTCACGGCCACTCGTTTCCTTCAATTCAAGTAAAGCAGGAAATCGCATTCTTCACAAAGATAACAAATTGTGTCAAAATCGGAGTATAATGTCATTATGTCATGGCAGCGAGGACATTCAATATCTTGGTCGACTTTTAGATTATTACTCTCTTGTTTGCTTTCTACACTCTGTTGGGCAGGATTTTCTTTCACCTCTATCAGCAATCTACTCTTACATCTGATTTTGGACATGATTGCGTGTGATTCATAGCTTTTAATATAGAATGAAACACTAAGGGGACAGGGAGGGACCACTGACGTATATTTCAATAAAAGCTCAAATCGCTAATGTTAAATATTCCTTAAATATTCCTCGATTTCTTCTCTCCGACTAACTATGAGTGTGCAACTTAGTCAAACACGCGAGACGCTCTAAACGACATTTATTAAGAAATCCTGGTCAATTTAGTGGCCTTTGACTTCAGCGCCAATCCTATTGGGAATATATGGTGCCCAAATTGTATTTAGAAGGGTGCTCTCTTTCATGATTCGACTAAGGCAGCCTCTTATACCGTTATGAATCTGGAGTTTGGATGAGCCTTAACTAACATGAACTTATTATATCCGTCTAGGAAAGAAGTGCTACCGAGTTATTTAGTCTCGATGTCTTTGCGCAAGATTAATAGTGTCTGCGACTCAAATTAGGAATTACGGCTGAGTCTGATAATAGTGTTCATCGAGCAAGATATGTAATAGAGAGTTCAAATGAATTGCTAATTTGCTCAACATTTGGCAGGCTACAAACGGAATTTGATTCTATCAGGAAAGTACTAGACAAATACAGAAAAGGCAACCATGAAGGTATTCGATGGCTGACTACCATAGATTCAAAAGAAGATCTTAATGTTGTCAAAAGATCTATGGAGTTGGGAATGCAAATTAGGCATATAGAAAATATTCCTATCAGTATCGTATTAACAAATAAGGATTTCAACCTTACAGTAGATGACACGAAAGATGGAAAATTATGCTCACGTGATTTAATTAGTAATGATCGTACCTACCTCAAACTTTTCGTTTCGTTGTTTGAATATTTATGGAAAAATGGCATTAATGCCGAACAAAGGCTAAAAGAAATCGAGTACGGCTATGGCAGCTCGATAAGAGTAATCACAAATCCAGATGAAATCTTGCAGGTATATGATACTCTATTAAGATCTTCGAAAAAGGAACTTGATATCGTCTTTCCATCGACTAAATCTGGTTCTCAAGGTAACAAGATAGCCACTACACAGTTGATAGAGGAAGCAGCAGAAAGACGTTCTGTGAAAGTCAGAATTTTGACACCTACGCATGATATGTGTTACGATCAGTTAAGACATCGAAATATCAAAATACGTTATATTCAATCGTGGCATAATGCAAGGCTAACGATATTAATAGTTGATAAGGAAGTTGCTTTGGTATTAGATCTAAAAGATAACTTAGCAGAGAAATTTACAGATTCAGTTGGACTAGCCACTTTGTTCGAAGATAAGTCTAATGTAATGTCCTATGTTACAATAGTTGATGCATTTTGGAATGAAGTACAATTATATGAACAAATAAAGGATGCAAACGAACAACTCTCGCTAGCAAATCAAAAATTAAAAACACACGATAAAATCCAGCAAGAATTTATAAACATAGCGGCTCACGAGCTCAAGACGCCGTTGCAACCATTACTATTAAGCTCAGAAACTTTGAGCAGTTCAATGCCAGATGTAGAAGATGTTCAGATTGTGTATAGAAATTCAAAAAAACTTCAATCACTAGCAAATAACATACTTGACGTAACAAGAATTGAAAGTAACTCTTTAAGATTGGATAAGAAGAGGATCAATCTAAGTGATGTAGTATTGTCTGCAATAAGAGATATGAAATCTCGAAAATTGAGTCGAGAATCGAAGATTATGTATGAACCTCAAGAAATTTTTGTAGACGCAGATAAGGAAAGGATAACTCAGGTGGTTTCTATTCTATTAAGTAACGCATTAAAATTTACTCAAGAAGGAGAGATTCGCATCACTTCAGTTATTACAAGAGGTCACAAAATGCGAGACTACTCAGTAGATGTAAATACACGAAACAACACTAGAAGTACTAGTGATGACGAGATGGTGATTATTAGTATAAAAGATAGTGGAGTGGGGATAAGTCCCGAAATACAACCTAAATTATTCTCAAAGTTTGCAACAAAATCATTTGACGGCATTGGCCTCGGATTATTTATTTCAAAAAACATTGTTGAAGCTCATGGTGGTAAAATATGGGCAGAGAATAATGTGGATGGCGAAGGTGCGACATTTGCATTTAGTTTGCCAATTTCGCTATTAAAAGAGTAGAAATCCATACCGTCGCAATATCTTCTTCTAAGATCCGTCAATAACGCAAGCAAGGAGATCAGGGTCAAGAGTAGCTATTTTAGAATAGCATACAGTTCTGTCGTATTTTTGCCAGTATGTTATAGCTGCATCCACTTTGGAGTTTTATTTCTGGACATTGGCAGAACTGTGCAGGAACAAAAACAAAGATTTGAAACACCGTACAAAGGAGTTATGTACAGACTGTGATCGGTTGAATGAAAAAGGGGGGATTATTACTTAATGGCCGATGTCTGCGCTGTTGTTTCCTTCGTTAACATAACGTTATCTTATATCATGGCATATTGGACTTATCTTGACAACGACGGTAGAAAGCCCATAGCTCCGGGATGCGTTATTTTTTTGATCGTCGTCCAGACTCATTTGTATCTGCACATACTGACATGATCTCTGAAAAGAATGTCATTTTCTGCCCTAATTCAACTACTGGTCAGTAACTTACAGTAAAGATTAGACAGCTAGTTGGTAGACCTATTCTACCTTTATTGTCTTTCCTTTTGCCTGGTCCTTTTTCTTGAATGTTATCTCTAATATTCCATTATTGTAACCAGATCTGGCTGTTTCGATATCTGTTTCTGGAGGTATTTCAATAGTGCGATGGTACTTCCTTTGAGGATCTTCGCTTTTGACTTCGACTGCGTTATCGTAGGCATTTATTTTAATCTTGTCTTTAGTTATTCCAGGCATCTCAACTACCACTTTAACTTCCTTGTCAGTCGTGGTTACATCTACCAAAGGTTCTGTCTCACCACTAATTTCAGGTCTGCTGAATCTGCCAAATCCTCTAGAAGGTTTTACGTTTCCGAATTCTCTTACTCTTGGCCTACCGTCGGGTCCAATAGTCATTGAATATCCATATACCATTGGCCCAACTTCCCTTACTTTCCCACCTTCTGGAGTGGTATATTCCCTTACCAAATCTTTGGGTATTGTCTTTTCATTCCACTCAAATTCTCTCTCGATTTCACGCCTCATTTCATCAAATCCACTGAACATATCGTCAAAGAATCCTCTTCGACCAAAGAATCGTCTAGACCAATCAAATGGTTCTATATCGTCTGAACTCAACACTTATTCACTTATATGAAATTCAAAATATAAACTATTTAAGATTTTGGGTAGGCTCAATATTGCTTATTCGCGGCATTCTTCTGCTTCAGGATGTTCCCAATTTATATGCGCGAAACTCAAATTCATCAATGCTGACACAAGAAATACCCGGAGTGTGACCGATACAAATCAATGGAGGAGGTAATGGAGCAAAGTATCACTATCTAGGAGTGTGACAAAGCTTTGCTGACATTGTTGTTGGAAATGATGCCAACCGGTCAACGTAGGGTTGAGCTGGCAAGAATGAACGACTCTTGCAGACTGGCACTTAGGTTAGTGGTTAGCATGGTGATTAGCATTGTGGATTAAGCGTATGATTATGCCAAAGCTAGCTCATAACGCTGAAATGACTATTCCTGAAATCAACAAAGCGTTTTAGAATATATAAAATCGACCATTACCATGGCGTATTGAATATGAGTGTTTATCTTTTGCATGTATGACAACTTATGGTGATACCTCTCGTCGGAATTGCCTTCAGTCTATTTCTGCAAGCTACAGACTGACGATAATGTAGAGTGTAATAGAAGACCAGAATATTTCAAAGAGCTCAGTTAAAAATTCAAATACGCTTTCACACTTCGAACTCCTATGTCTGAAGATGCGCAAGGTTCAGATTCGTTCTTCGACACCTTTCATGAGAATATAGTTCACATCCTCATCATGCTAATGCGTTTTAAGGTGGCCACTTTTCCTGCTAGTTCTGGAGTAATAAAAGGATGTCATGGAAGGATTGACTTAAGGTCTTGGTGCGTATGTTTACAAACTTATACAAGTGAAGCTATTAAGAGCCTGACTGAACTACCGGTATGACGAATCAGGACCCAGATTATTATTGGAGTATTCCTACTACTGATCTTTTTCGACAGATGCAGGAAGAAAAAGGACAACAACCGCAACAGCTGCAAGAGGTAGGGTTAACTAACACGGAAGCGAATAGGAGACTATCAAAATATGGCAAAAATCTTGTGGATTCAAAAAAGAAATCGGATTCATTATCATTACTATTCTCTCAATTCAAGAGTCCGATAATAGTAATTTTTATTTTCACCTCTGTGCTATCATTTTTCCTTGGCCAAACAGAGGATGCGATAATCATTATTTCGATCGTTGTAGTAAGCGGACTGCTCGGATTTTGGCAAGAAAAAGGAGCTACGGATGCTGTCGCTAAATTATTGGAAATTGTACAATTAAAGACCACGGTATTACGGGATAGCAAGACACAAGAAATTCCTTCTGAAGACGTTGTGCCTGGCGACATAGTGACACTAAAATCAGGAGACAGTATTCCTGCAGATTGTGTAGTCATTGAATCAAGAGATCTTTTTGTGAACGAAGCAACTTTAACTGGTGAAAGCTATCCTGCAGAGAAATCTTTAAACATATTGCCAAGAGACACTCCTCTTCGAGAAAGAACAAACTCTGTTTTTATGGGAACTTTTGTAGTAAGCGGCATGGCAAAAGTATTAGTGATCAAAACTGGCGCTAATACTGAATTAGGTAAAATATCTGATAGATTAAGGAGGAAGTCACCAGAGACAGAATTTGAAAGAGGTGTAAGAAGATTTGGATATTTTCTTATGGAAATAACATTGATGTTAGTTATTTCTATTCTTGTAATCAACGTATACTTTGGTAGACCAATAATAGAATCTTTTTTGTTCTCCTTGGCATTAGCCATAGGGCTCACTCCACAACTCTTACCTGCTATTATTAGCGTCAATCTGTCACATGGAGCTAAAAGAATGGCCAATGAAAAAGTAATCGTAAAACGTCTTGCATCTATAGAAAATCTTGGAAGCATGAACATCCTTTGCTCAGATAAAACCGGGACATTAACTATTGGTGAAGTAAAGCTACAATCTGCGATAGATGTGAAAGGTAACCCTAACAATAAAGTTCTTCAGTACGCTTATCTTAATTCTGTTTACGAAACTGGTTTTTCAAATCCCATCGATAAAGCCATCAAAGACTTTTGTTCCCAACAATTTGACATATCTGTCTATAGTAAATTGGATGAAATCCCGTATGATTTCATCCGTAAACGATTAACTTGTCTGATCTCGTCCTCTTCATCATTTTCTGATAAAACTAAGCCAACATTTATGTTGACAAAAACAACAGCTACAACAAATCATTTTATGGTTACCAAAGGTGCCGTTCATAATATACTTGAAGTATGTTCACATGCTGAAATGGCTGAAGGAAAAATTGTTCACATATCCATCGTCAAACAAGAAATCCAAGATAGATTCAAAGAACTTAGCAGCAAAGGATTCCGGATTTTGGGGGTGTGTTATCGTAATATTGTTTATTATCATGACGGTAGAGATGTGAGCACTTCACATTACTCAATTACCAAAGCTGATGAAATCAACATGACTTTTCTCGGGTTTCTTATCTTTTTTGATCCAATCAAACCAGATGTTATTGAATCTATATCTAAATTAAATAGACTTGGTATCTCTCTTAAGATAATTACTGGTGATAACACACATGTTGCAGAGCATGTAGGACAACAGATAGGACTATTAAGTACTC
The DNA here is from genome assembly GCA_035691865.1 of Candidatus Nitrosopolaris sp. Lineage (GTDB taxonomy): Archaea > Thermoproteota > Nitrososphaeria > Nitrososphaerales > Nitrososphaeraceae > Nitrosopolaris. The sequence goes on from DASSIM010000001.1 coordinate 69,265, forward strand.
GAATTCTTACAGGACCAGATTTGCATCAACTGAGTAATGAGGCATTAATGAAACAGGCTGATGAAATCGATATTTTTGCAGAAATAGAACCAAATCAAAAAGAACGTATTATTTTAGCTTTAAGACACTCACAAAAAAATGTTGTCGGTTATATGGGAGATGGAATTAATGATGCTTCCGCTCTTCATGCTGCTGATGCAAGTATATCCGTTGATAAAGCTGCAGATGTTGTAAAAGAAGCGGCCGATTTTGTATTGCTTGAAAAAGACTTAGCAGTATTAGCAAAAGGTGTAGAAGAAGGAAGGCGAACATTTGCCAATACATTAAAGTATGTCTTTATGGCTACTAGTGCGAATTTTGGAAATATGTTTAGTATGGCCGGAGTGTCACTATTCCTACCATTTCTTCCATTGTTACCAAAGCAGATTTTGCTTATGAATTTGATGACAGATGCTCCGGAGATGACAATATCCACAGATAACGTAGATTTAGAAATACTTGATAGGCCTAGGCGGTGGGACATAAGATTCATTAAGAAATTTATGATAGTGTTTGGACTATTGAGTACGATGTTTGATTTCACTACTTTTGGAGTCCTCTTGTTCATATTACATTCTTCTACTGATCAATTTAGAACAGCATGGTTTATGGAATCTGTTATTTCTGCGTCCATTATTGTACTTGTTATCAGAACTAGGAAGCCTCTTTTTGGAAGCAAGCCGGGGAAGCATCTTTTATTGGCAACTCTGTTTATTGTTGGTATTAGTATCATTTTGCCTTTCACGCCTGTTGCACTGCTATTTGGCTTTACAGGACTTTCTATTTTATACTTAACTGCTGTAGGGGTAATTGTTTCAATCTATATTGCTACTGCGGAAATAGTAAAAAAGGTATTTTACAAAATTGTAACATTTTAGGCAGCAACCTTGTCAAGGTATACGAGAAACGGCTGTGAATGAAAATGACAATAAAATAATAGAATCATGTCGAAGGACGAATCTTGTGACGACCCTGTCCATCTCGAGAAACCCTAGTCATGCACAATATTTCAGTTAAAAATGCAAGAAAAATCATAAAAGAAAAAGAACGAATTGATAATCTAGTTAAAAATGCTGCGTTCAAGTTTATGGGTAGCGTTGAAGAAACTTCTATTGAGGCCTAAGATCATCGCCACAGAGCACGGGTTTGGCAATATCAATTGGGTCACCCATTCGACCAGCTGGAATAACCATCAGGGTTTGTTTTAACATACTTTCGTTCTCTTCAATCATCTTGGTCATACCTGTCTTGATGGCGCCTTGACAGATACAGTTCACATTGATTTTCTTCGGCGCAAATTCTAGAGCCAAGGTTCTGGTCATCGCAAAAATCCGGATTTGGATGCGCAGTATGGTGAGAGGTTCTCGTAACCAATAATATCCGCGATGGACGCCGTGTTTATTTTTTCACCTTGACCATTTTTCTCAAAAGTCGGCAAGACCTCACATGTTAACGGGAAGGGGCCTTAGGTTGGTGTTAATGACGGCATTCCATTCTTCGTCGGTTGTCTCGGAAATTGGGTTTTGACGTACGATACCAGCATTGTTGATCAGAATATTAATCGTGCCGAGAGCTTCCAGCGTTTTCGCAATCTGATTCTTGACTGACTCTGTATTGGAAATATCACATTGAATGAAGAGAGCAACATCAGCGGCAGCTTTGCCTGATTCATCAATATCACTAAAGACGACCTTAGTGCCCTCTAACAAAAAGCTGGGCAATCCCCGAACCAGCACCAGTTACGATAGCAACCTTACCACGTGGCCTTATACAGTATCGAGCTGTTATTTGAACTTGGCATTATTATTATGTGGATTCTGCCGTTGATTCGATAGCTCCAATAGAATCAACATTAGTTGAAGCGTTATTTAGCCAAACGTCTTTAACATTTGTAAGCGACTCAACCATGATATGAGACCCAGCCGCAAATACGAAGAAATAATATTTAGCTCCGTATATATTCAAGAGAGAAGAGAGAACAGAGTTGATTACTGCCTTCATCGTTTTCACATTTATCCATAATGAAATATTAAAAATCGAGAGCTGGGTTAGAGCTGCTTAATAAAACTCAGAATTTCTACGTCGAAGCCAAAAAAGTAGCTCGCAAATTACTAGAGTTTGCTAAAAGATATCCCATCCCGGCTTTTGCCGTATCAGGCTTGTTTGTTGGAACGTTGTTTCATTGGCCTTTGAATCAATCTAACTTAGGGCAATGGATTTGGCTTATAACCCTAATTGGCGGAGGAGCGCCTATTGTTTGGGATACGTTTCGCGGTATGCTTCGAAGACATTTCGCATCTGATATTGTGGCGATGATGGCAATTGTCGCTGCCATCTTGTTGAATGACGCCCTTCCTGGCGTAGTGATTGTTATTATGCAATCAGGTGGCAAAGCATTAGAAGACTATGCATTTAGACGAGCTTCGTCTTCTCTAGATGCTCTGCTAGCTCGGTCTCCTCGTATTGCACATAGACGAAAAGGAGCTAGCATAGAAGAGGTTAATGTATTTGATATAGAAGTTGGTGATTTGCTTGTAGTACGACCTGGTGATTTAGTTCCAGTAGATGGAAAAGTAAATCAAGGCCAGCCTCAAATAGACGAATCTTCACTTACAGGCGAGCCTTTGTCCAAAGCAAAAAATATTGGCGATAATGTGTTTAGTGGCACTGTTAATACTGGAGATGCCTTTGAGATGCACGCTGATAAAATAAGTGAAGAAAGCCAGTATGCAAAAATAGTCAAACTTGTACGGAAGGCCCAACAAGAAAAAGCACCAATCCAGAGACTTGCAGATAAATATGCCGTATGGTTTACACCCATAGTATTAGTCGTAAGCGTAATTGGCTGGGTTATAACATCATACAACCCACAAACTATTCTTTCAGTTCTGGTTGTTGCTACTCCTTGTTCACTTATCTTTGCAACGCCAATAGCTATCATGAGTGGAATTAACAGGGCAGCAAAAATGGGAATAATCATCAAAAGTGGTGCGTCAATAGAACAGGTTGGAAAGGCCCAAGTAGTTGTATTTGATAAGACAGGCACAATCACATTTGGAACTCCTGCGGTAGAAGAAATTATTGCTTTTGATAGTAGTAATAGTAGAAACAATAACATCAATGCAGATGATATTTTGCGTAAGGCTGCAAGTCTGGAGCAATTATCATCTCATCCAGCAGCCCAGGCGCTTCTACAAAAAGCTGAAGAAAGAAAATTAGGCAGGTTGCCTATCCCAACAAATTTTCATGAAGTGTCTGGAGTAGGCGTGGAAGGCGACATTAATGGAGAGCATATAGTTATCGGCTCCAAGAGTCTTTTTGAAAACAATGAAAATGAGAATAGCAGATACGATAACCACGCGGATAACCCACAAATAGAAAGTGTCTTAGATGCAAGGAAAGGCCTAATTCGTTTCGATCAGGGAAAAATGTTAGCATTCATCAGCGTTAATGATAAGCCAGCGGGTGCTATAGTATTTGGTGATGAAATACGTCCAAAAGTGCGTTTGATGATGCAAAGCCTTAGGAACCTAGGTGTAAAACAAACAGTCATGTTGACAGGAGACAGTTCAGATAATGCTCAAAAAATTGCTCAACGGACAGGTATTACTCATTTTGAATCAGATCTTTTGCCCGAGCAGAAGGTGAAATCAGTAACACAACTGAAGAAACAATACAAAAATATAATTATGGTGGGAGACGGCATTAATGATGCTCCAGCATTAGCAGCAGCTACTGTGGGAATAGCTATGGGAGCTCATGGTACAGCGATCTCAGCAGAGGCAGCAGATATGGTGTTACTAGTTGATGATGTGACTAAGGTGGTAGATGTATTAGAAATTGGTCAAAGAACATTAAGTATAGCTAAACAAAGTATATACATTGGGTTAGGTGCAAGCTTCATTTTTATGGTATTAGCAAGCATTGGGTTTATACCACCAACGGTTGGAGCACTGCTCCAAGAAGTGTTTGATGTAGCAGTTATCTTGAATGCACTCCGTGCTAGATAAAATAAGTAAATATCTATCCATAGGCTACAATGAGGGATGGTATCAAATACATGCAGATTGGATGATAATAATAATGCCGTAATAGTTCTTTCTTTATCTCCCAATCATGTCACACAATCTTCCTTCTCCAGTTGCGGCTGCATTTCCGCATTTTATAGTATCGAAGTCTATAGTTCAATGTTTAGGTATCTAAGTTAGGCACCCACCTCGTTTGGGGTAGGTATTTAGACCTCAGAAAGGAGAAATACTTCTCAAGAAGGTGCCTATACGGTGCCGCATAAAGATCCATTCTTTTTAAGATTTTGCAGAGGAATACAACGGTGAATCAGGTGTTTTCGCTATATCTCATAAGGATGAAGAGCACCATTTAAGTCAATCCGAATTTCGCTATTAGTTAGTCGCAAAAATTCTCCTAGGCGAGCTCCGCTCTCATACTTACGAGCATTGTAGGTGCACTTTCAATCACTATTCGAACTTCTCCCTCAAGATACTCAGCCATATCCATTCTACCTTTGCCAGTCTATTCTTTTCCAAGTACAGGGAACCAATTTACCTGTGGATGACATTACCATAGATCGTCTTGTAGAATAGCTTCAATACTTGTCTAAATTTCTGATTTGTTGATGCCTTGGAGACTGTCTTCCATGGTGCCATCCATTTGATCGCTTTACCACAATTCTTGCATAATAGTCGTAGGTATTTTACTAGGATCTGAAGGGGTTGCCAGCTCTTAGACCTTTCTCTTATTGGATTGTATTAAAATCATAAGTATTGCTTAATATTTTCGATTTTGACTTTCCGTTAGCCTGTTGGAATCGACGACGTCATCATGACAGAATAATCAGGTGTGACAGAATCGAAGCTTCGTCTTGAAAATAGGCTTCTGGTCCGCATCGGTTGCGGTAATCTTGTTAGTCCTGTTCAAAATTCAATCATTGGCTATGGTTCTTTCACTTATAATCTCTCTTTTGGCACTTGATGAGTTGTGCTACATCTTCATGAGCTTGGCAGCTCTATTCGCATTTCCAGTCTTCGAGAACCACGGCTCACAAAAGTGGATTAGGCTGTTTTTTTCTTCGCTAACGCTTTGGATATACCGTTGTTTTGCATAGTATATTTTCACCCCACTTTCTCTGTCGGCACAATGCTTTTCGCTTTGCCCCAGGATCATTGTTGTTATTAGCACTATTCTTTAGAAGACAGTTATCCGTTTTATAGGGCACTTTGGAATCGGGAGTACTCGTTGTAAATATATCCGGTATCATCTCACGGTTTTTGTTTCTTACGAATGAAGGATAATATGCGTCAAGCTGAGCTAGCAGAAGATATTGAGGTCAAACTTCGGCTCGGTTCGGCATCATACTGTATACATCAAATCTTTATAGCATACGAATGCCATTTATACTGATAGTTTAGCAATGCAGCGAGGTTACTTTATTTTAATAGCAGGAGCAGTACTATTAATTTCAGGAATAGTCATTTCTATATTGTGGGCTGTGCCTTTCGCAGGCACAATAATACGTGAAAATACCATTCTGAGTGGTGTCTCAATTCGACCAGCTGGTTCAGTAAATGCATTTACTCCGGTAATAG
>DASSIM010000002.1:0-25459 GCA_035691865.1 Candidatus Nitrosopolaris sp.
TGAGGCTGGCTCTGGTCGACAAAGTTGAATATAATCGGTCTTGCGCACGTTGACAAAGTTGAATATAACCGAAAGATTTTGTCCGCGGTGTCCTTGGGACCAAAAATGATGTCAAATTTGGTTCATACCCCACTGGCCCCAATAGGCACGATGCCACATTTCCATCTTATGAAATAACATGCGTTACCAGCCTAAAGTTGCGTCATTAGCTGCTGCTACGATATTGCAGAGTTGTGGGGGATACAGCTATATCTACCTCACTAGTGGCAGATAGATCTGAATTCGAAATTATCATGTCCGAGCAGACAGTGCTCATGTTTGCTTTGCTCCCACTAAATCATTATTGAAACTCAAATTGGCAAGATAGCAATGCAATTAAGTCTTTCAAAAATAACACATCACATCTATTGTGGGATCATCCTGCTTCTTCATTGGGCGCCCATATTTAGAGTATCTGGCAGGTTATGATACATATGTGGAAAAAACCTTCGTTATTTGTGTTTTAACATCTTCTGGCATATTTGGGTCTTCAATTATCTTGTGAAGGTCTTGTTTATCGATGCACAATCCTAACTTGTTGATTTTATAAAACCATGTGATATCAATAGGGCTGATTACAACAGTCGATTTAGTACATCCTGTCATTGCACATGCATTCAAATCCTCATCACTGCTGAAGCATATATGACCTTGTTGACATTCATAAATCATGTCTACTTTCACCATCACAATTATGCATATCGAATCACCACTACCAGAAGCGCACATGGTCTAGCAATTAACTGATCCTTTTTTATAGTAGGCTGCGCAGCGGCTGTTAGCCATCTAATAACCAACCAACCGTTCATTATCATTCCATAGGTTTTAATTCATGCTTGGATTTGTGGCTTGCGATAGTTGGCGGCTTAACCCACTTGCGCTTAAGATATAAGCGAATAATCTACTAACTAATTATTCGCGACACGTTAACTACTACATAAGTATACATGCGTAACTAATTATGCTTATGATGTGTCGACCATGAACGCGAACTTTTTGTTCCGCTTCTCTATCCCACAAATGCCATACAAAAGCAATCGTATGCCAAATAGTAATTGATAAAAATACGTATAAAGAATCTCGTATGTGCTAGAAATGATGTATTTAATACTATAAACATAAGTGAAAAACGTACATCATAAGGGTATTTGTTGGTTAATTCATGATAAATTACCCATCGATACTACTTTGGTAAATGCCGAAAATTTAGAATACAACCGACGATTCAAGACGCGTTATAGGTAATACGCGGAAGTTAAAGGAATTCTAAACAAGCCACAACTCGGACTTGATCCAATGGCTGATTGAAATTGCATACCTGACCACTTTTCGACATTACATGGTATTCAGATCCATTAAATACCAATGTATATATTGTGCGAGCGCTAATAGTATAATAGACATAAAATGACAGACAATAAATCTAAAGACGACACAACCACTACAATCAGATCAATTGAGGCAAATAACATCTATGATACAGTAAAACATAACTGCATTAGAATAGTTGACGAGTTCACAAAAGCTCAACCACAATATACTCAATCCATCTCTAATCTACAACTTGATTATGTAGCCGCTGCAAAGAACAATATTCAGAATATGGTTTCAGCTCAAAAGATGTTAGCGAGCAACGGAAACGTTCCTATTGTAACACGACCATACACGGATGAATTTGTAAAGCAATCAAACGAGATCACCGAAAACATAGTCAACGCTGTTCGTATCAACAACCAGCTGACAGTCAATGCCATAAATGCAGCGGCAGAAAACTTCAGAACCCTTAATCGAACAATTGAGTCCGTGACAGAATTTAACAGCAGCACCGCAAAGGCATGGAATTCATTCCTCACAGTCCAACGACAACAATTCTTCCACAAACAATAATTTTTTTGTTTGTTTAAATCTTTGTAGTATACAATTATGCTACAACTCACGCTTACATGCTCACACTTACCATAAACTCCGCCTTGATGTTTTGAAGCTCCTTTTTTAATCTGTTCGTATTGTGCCCAAAATTGCACAGTTTCCTCATCTCTAGGTTCACTGTCAATTCCTGCTGCATCTTTCAAGTATCTTATAAATGGTCTACCAACTGTTTTCAGCTGCTACCCTCTGTTATCCGAAGGATCGAACTGCGCTGGAGATACCCATCCCTTAGGTACAGAAAAATAATTTAAATCTGGATATTTACTTTAAAAACTAGGGTTCAGTCCAATAATCTCGATCAGATGGGATCAACTGCTCTATCATTGGCATGACATTATCTTTCTGTCCTATCCATTTTCGTGGATGGGTCTCCTAACTAGCATTTCCATATCGGTTTGAGATCAGGCCATAAGATTTTCTGTTCTCTGCTTTCATATCTTTTTCCTTAGTTACCTTTTGGTAATGCTAGAGTCTGGGCGCTCGACTGTAATAACTATATGCAGTTCAATTTCTTATGATTACAAATAGGCCGACGGTGTGGCCCCGTAGCGTCATCAGGAAGCAAAGGACTCAGATGTTCATCTGCTATCGGGGTTTCCGATCAACCTTACATTAGCCTGTGCATCTTCATAACGTATCCTATGGTACAAAAGCTTATCCGCTATAGATTAACAACAATGAATCATCTTCATTTACCATTATATGATCTATATGGTATCTTTTTTCAATATCTATATTCACTGGAAGTAACTTACGAGCATTATGTAAAACTCGCCTCCGACTTGTCTACCTATAACGTTCGGGGACGCGTCAGTACTATAACAAAATAGAATAGCTTGATTCATTTTCTCTCTTCAAGCACAGACAACACATTACCTGCAGGGTCTTTAAACCATGCTATCTTCGGACCCTCGTCACTGATAGAAATACCGTTCTCGTCTGTCTTGAGGTCGCCTTCATTATAGACCTCAAAACGAACGTCCCGTTTGGTAAGCTCGTCTACAGCTTGCTCAAGATTGTCTACAGGAAAATTAAGGATGGTAAACGTTGCTGGAGTATGGTTGGATTTCGGATAAATCAAAATTTTGTTCCCACCGGGAAAATGGAGCTCTAGCAGCCTTCCACCATACGATTCGGAAACTTCCAGCCCGAGTGTCTCGCTATAGAACTTCTTCGCTTTTCGCAAGTCGTCTACTGAAAAGCTAGAAAACGTTTTTGTTTCCTTGAACATTGATTCGTTCCCTGTTTTCTATGATTGATAGGTTACTCACTTGGCGCTGTGATATGATTCCCATATTGCAAAACTGTTGTTTTCAGTATCAAGGCAAAGTACGAAATAACCCATCCCTGGTACTGCCTTTTTAGCAGCAACTACTTTACCTCCGAGCTTCTTCACTTTAGACGAGTATTCGTCAACTGACTTTACATCTATGTAATTAGTGATCCGTTGCTCTGGCATTTGTCTTTTCATCATTCCGCCACCTATCGCTTTATTTCCATTATCATCTGTAGTTGCCACCATCCAATATTCCATTGGCTGACCCGTTGCTGCGGAGGTTAACTGACTATCATCTGTACCAGACCATTTTTCTATTTCCCATCCAAACAGATCGGTATAGAATTTCTTTGTTCTTTCGATATTGTCTGAAGGTATTTCAAAATGCACTATAGTTGGCAAATTTCTTTTTTCACTATTCCCTTATTCAGATAGCTAGGTAATAAAGCTCATCGAGCATGATAATAGTTTAAAGAGTGCACTGTTTTACTGCGTAGGACCAATGCAACTGAAATGCGGTGCGGTGATATTAGACCAGGGGTTCAACTCTATGCCTCTTGTTCCAAGAACCAGTGAGTTACCACGTGGTTCAACATACATGAATTGATCTCACTATAGATCTAGACACTATAAAGTTCTATTCGACAACATGCATAGTCATACGTATTCAATTTAGGTAGGAGCAAACATGTTCTCATGTCTACTAATAGTCCCTCGGTTGAGACCTTGGCTGTTAGATGATACTGACTGTCAGTTTGCAATTTGCGAAACGTGTTTTTGAAGTGCGACCATTTTCAAATCCGCAGAACAACACAACACATATAATAATAGCACTGATAAGGGCATCTTTCGTACTTTGTCATATGTGTTCAGTCACAATATTTCTGTAATTCCTCTGAAAATGATGAGGCTTGCGAATTGCATTTTAGCTCCAAAGGTGGGTTAGAGATAAGATTTTCAAAAGTAATAAACATAGTTTACATTCGCAAATTCTTTCACAAATAATTAAATGATAAGATGGTTTTTTGGGCGGTTATACTGACAGTGACAATGTTGACTTTTACAAAGGAGATATATTCAAAATATGCATCCATAGTCAATGTCGATATTTGTCGTGAAATGTATCCGGAACAGTATGACCGCATAGGTCTGGACCCGAGAAGTGGACTCTGAATCGTCAGATTGGCTAATTTATCTAAATCCATGTTTTTCAAAAACTTCCGGTAAGGGTACGCTATATATCGTTTGCATGTGCTGTAATTCTTATATCTTCCAAAAAAAATTCACAATTCAGACATTACGGTGAGGTTTTCTTCTTTATCAAGGAACAACATAATTAAATTTTCCAGATGACGAGTGGCATCGGCTGGTCTACAACACTATTGGCTAAATAATAGTCTCAGCAAAGCGCTTCCATACCTAAAACAATATATTTTGTTAACCAAATTTACCGGATATATATCGTTCTGTGAGGTCTTTTTCAGGATTTTCAAACATCTTCTTCGTAGGACTATACTCTATTACCTCTCCAAGATACATGAATGCAGTATAATCAGAAACTCTTGCAGCTTGCTGCATATTGTGCGTTACAATAATTACTGTATATTTTTTTTTTAAATCATGTACTAAATCTTCGATTTTTGAAGATGCAATGGGGTCAAGTGCAGATGTTGGTTCATCCATCAATAAAACTTCCGGCTGCATAGCTAATGCCCTAGCTATACAAAGGCGTTGCTGTTGACCTCCTGACAGACTCATTCCAGGTTTACCTAATTCATTTTTCACCTCATCCCATAGTGCAGCAGCTTCAAGACTATCCTTAACGATTTCGTCCATCAACCGTTTATCTCTTATTCCGTTAAGCTTCAGTCCCGCCGCAACATTAGAATAAATACTCATTGTAGGAAATGGGTTTGGCTTTTGAAAAACCATTCCAATACGTCTTTTGATAATTACAGGATCTATATTTCTCCCATAAATGTCCACACCGTCTATAATAACTTGCCCCTTTGTCTTTGCACCAGGGGTCATCTCATGCATACGATTGAGACATTTGATGAGAGTTGTTTTACCACAACCTGAAGGCCCAATAACGGCTGTAGCGGTTTTCTCCTTGACATCCAAATTGATGTTCTGTAATGCTCGTTTAGATCCAAACCATGCATCAAGATTTCTAATAGATACTTTGGGATCTTGTTGTTGTTTTTCCCTCTCGTCTTCTGATTGTGGGTGTTTATCTATGTCTGTCAACCTTGATTTCTTCTTCCCTAGTGTTTTCTCCGTTCGTCGTCAACTATTATTCATCTAATCCCAACTTGGCTCTCCATCATAGCTTACCTTAATTACTATGCGTAGACAAATATCATTGGACTGAAAGCTCTGTTTGTTTTTATCATCCCGGAGTCACCTGTCCTATTTTAAATCCTCGTCTGTGCGCTAACACCCGTAGACCAAGACTCAACCCAAGTACCATAAGTATAAGGATAAGCGCAGCACCCCAACCAAAGTCATGGGCATATTGATACGGCTGAGATACCAACCTCCAGATCCTAAGAGGTAGTGCGTCTATCGGTCCTGTTAGGCTCGTAAAGAACAGGTCCGTTCCTAATATTGTCATTATTAATGGCGCGGTTTCCCCGGCTATCCTTGATACAGCAAGTATAATTCCTGTGATTACGCCACTCTTAGCGCTCTTCAGAACTATGTGCAATATTATCGTTCTCTTTGGAATTCCCAATGAATGTCCTGCCTCTTTCATAGAGTTTGGAACGATTTTCAGTGTTTCTTCAGTGACCCTTACAACAATTGGGATCATGATTATTGACAAAGCTAATGCTCCGGCCCATACAGAGAATGAACCAATTGTTAGAACTAGCGATATGTATGCGACTATACCAATTACTATTGAAGGTAGACCTACGAGAACATCGCTGAAGAATCTAACACTCGAAGGAAATATCCCGTTCCCTGCGAATTCTGAAAGATAAATCCCTGCAAGAACGCCCACAGGTGCTCCGATAGCGGACGCCAAAGCAACAACAATCAAGGTTCCCTCAATAGCAGGACCTATTCCTCCTAGCCCTGATCCTACTGCTCCTGGTGGCTGCGTCAAGAAATTGATGCTCAAAGCTCTAGCACCATTTATCACAACTTCTACCAAAATACTTCCTAACAATACCACTGCAAGAATAACAGACAATATTGCTAAGATGCTAACTACTTTGTTTACAAGTTTGCGCCGCGAGGAGCGCCTTAACATTATGTCCTGAAGCATTTCCTTGTAGTTGGTTCTGGGATCTTGCAAATTCTAGCCTCTACTCCTTGACACCTGCGCTGACCTTGACCATTCTTGAAACTAGTAGCCTCGCTCCAATATTGATAACCATGGTTATGATTAGCAGGACAGCTCCCAAACCAATTAGTGCAGATAGCTGAAGATCGGAAGATGCCTCGTTAAATTCATTAGCGATCAAACTTGATAACGTTTGACTCGGGGAGAAAAGAGAAGTGGGAATAGCGGCTGCCCCAATAGCATTTCCAATGATCAAAGTCACGAGCATTGTTTCTCCTATTGCCCTTCCTAACCCCAACATTGCCGCCCCTAGTATTCCTGACTTTGCGTAAGGAAAGATAGCAATCCTGATTGTTTCCCATCTTGTTGCTCCCAAGCTATATGCAGCTTCTCTTTGAGTCTCTGGGACAGCCTTCATAACTTCTCGGCATATTGAGGACACGATTGGAATGATCATAATCCCCAGAACTATGCCAGCTGTAAACCAATCTAGACCAAATGGTGTAACTCCAAGAAATGGAATTGACTTTCCGAAGGTGTTGTAAAGAGGCATTTCAATTAAATTGAGAATCCAGAATCTGAAAACAAACAACGCCCATAAACCATAAATTATGCTCGGTACTGCAGCCAATAATTCTATAACAAAAGACAATGGAGTGCTTATCTTTGAAGAAGCCATTTCAGACAGAAATATCGCGATTCCTAAACTGATTGGAACTCCGATAGCTACGGCTATTCCAGAACTGATCAGAGTTCCGATGATATATGGCAGGGCTCCGAATGATTCACGGCCTTCTACCGAGTTCCAGTTTGTGCCTATAAAAAATTTAATACCTTCAAAGGAAAATATTTTCTGAGAGCCGTCTCCCACCGTATATACTATAAGAGCAACCATCAAGAGAGTGTATGCTGCAGCGGCTATGGTAAAAATATAAAAAATCTTGTCTCCTCTTCGTTTTCCCCGAAGGAAAAAAGAAGACAACTTCTTGTTGCGTTGTTCGCGAGATTCTGAAAGAATACTAGTACGCCTCTACAATCGTAGAGAAGAGCCATGATTATTTTACAGTTACCTATAAGAAGAATATAGAACTAAACATTCTATATATAAAAATTAAGATACCCCGTAAAAAGGGCTTGTTGGAATGGTTCTTTATCTGGGAAGAGTTAGTTCCTGTGTTATGGTCCTGTATATAGAGGAGTTCCCTTGAAAGTTAATGTCTTTAGTATGTCTTGATTGTGCTTTACTACTTCCGTAGGAAGTGGAACATAGCCTAAGTTTGGCGCGAGCTTTTGACCATCAGTAATTGCCCATGATATAAAGTCGACTAATGCTTTTGCTTTGGTTTGATCTAAATTTGGGTTGGTGCTCAAGTCCTTGTATAGAAGCAAATATGTGAATGTTGCTATCGGATATGTATTTGTTCCTGGTGAATTTAACAACGAAACTTTGGTCCATGATTGATCGCCTGCCGGAAGAGATTTGGCTAGTGGTGAATTGATTACTGCTGCTTGAGTTGAGTTCAACGAGGGTGCTATAAAGTTGCTTACTGCGTTCTTTATAAGGGCATAAGGCATACCAGTCGTAAGAGCATAGTTGAGTTCTACGTATCCCATAGTATTGGGTGAGCCTTTGATAGCGTTTGCGACACCTTCATTTCCTGGTGCTCCTATTCCAGTTGGCCATGGAACTGACTTTGAAGCCCCAATAGTTTGATTCCATGATGGGCTTATGTGTGAGAGATAGCTTGTCCAGACAAAGGTTGTTCCAGAACCATCTGATCTGTGAACGACTACAATGTTAGCTGCAGGCAGAGTTACTCCCGGATTAAGTGCTTGTATCTGCGGATCATTCCATTTTGTTATTTTACCCATGAATATGTCGGCAAGAACCGGGCCTGTGAATTTCAAAACCTTGGTTGGAATGCCAGGTATGTTATAAGCTATTGCTACCGAACCTATTGTTTCTGGGATTTGGACAGCCCCTTGAGCTGCTTTTCGTTCCGTGGTAGAAAGGGGAGCATCGGAAGCACCAAAATCTACTGTCTTTGCTGTAAATTGTTTGACTCCTCCACCGCTTCCTATTGATTGATAGTTGATGTTTACATTGGGGTGGACCTTTTGATATGCAACACGCCATGTATCAATTAGTGGAAATGGAAAGGTTGCCCCTGCTCCATTTATAATTACTTGGCCTTGTGCATAGGATTTTGTAGACGCAGGAACGGATATTATCATTGTAGATATCATCGTAACCACAATTAAACCTACTAATGATTTATTTCTGAATCGCATAGAAGTCATTCTCAAATGATGCATTAATTATTTGCGCCAATGAATCACATAGCCTATAGACTACTATGAGAACAATATAGTTTCAACCGAAATGTTGAAGTGTGTTTCGCATCCCCCTTTACATAGACGCTCCTCCTCCTCGGGAAGATCCTTACCAAGCGCTAAGACAATATATTGTCATAATCCATGTCCGAGATTTCCAATTCTTCAATATAACTGAGCTGGTGTATATATGTGTCATTTGGACAAGTCCAGGATGATCTACTATATCACCTCTGTACAAAGAAAAGTGAACTTTTTGATCTATACACTTGCGAATAGTAACATCTATTTGGGAATGATCTATCTTAACATTTCCTAGAAGCTCAATGGGAAGCGGAAATAATACAACAAAGTTCTTTTCTGATGCATCATCGTTGGTTGCAAAAATGATATTTTTTACGAAAGGTAAAGGATTACACAAAGACTATCTTACAAGCTTTGAACTAGCTCTACGTGATGCTGCAATAAGTGATCTAAATCTTGTCTCTGTATCTAGTATAATGCCACCAGAATGCAAAATTGTGACTAGGGAGGAAGGAAGAAAACACCTACTGCCAGGTCAGATTGCTTTTACGGTCATGGCTAAGTCTGCTACTAATGAACCAAATAGGTTAATTGCTGCGTCCATAGGTTTAGCAAGACCAGTAGATCATTCTCAGTATGGGTATCTATCAGAACACCATTCAACTGGTGAAACAGCTCAGAAGGCTGGCGATTATGCGGAGGACATGGCAATGGAGATGCTTGCTACAATAATCGTTTTACCCGACGATCCTACCCTCACATGGGATCAAAGAGAAGAGCAATGGAAGCTTTCAGGAAAAATTTACAAGACACACAACTTTACACAATCTGCAGAAGGTCATAAAGATGGTTTATGGACAACTGTGATAAGTGCCGCAGTAATGATATTATAGATATTAGCATATCAAATAATTTATTGTTTATAATGAATTTATCTATTATTAAATCGATGTTACGTTCTGTGAGATTTTTGGCATTGGCTAGTCGGAATTATTGATTCTCTGAACTTCAAGTATACCTTTACCATTTAGTCTCATCCTTCCGGAACTTCGTGACGAATTTGTATTGCTTGTTTGGATGAGAGCGTACCTGTATAAAATTTGAGAAATAAAAAGATTGCCGCTTGCTCTGCAGCACTAGAGTAGGATTTAGTAAAAGTTTCTCTTCTCTCCATGTCGTTAAATGAGGCAGTGCAAATCAATGCTAGAAATTGTCGCCTGGAGCCAAATTGCCAAATGATAATATCTAGATGATAATATCTAGTAGTCGTCTGTCATCGAATTGCAAGAACTGGACATCGCGCATGACTGATGACCCTAGTAGCAACACCGCCCAAAATGAATTTTTCGATTCCAGTCATCCCTCTAGCTCCAACAAGAATAAGATCTACTCTTTTATTTTCAGCATAATCAATAATTGCATTAGCCACAGACGAATCTACGAGAACAGCCCCGGTTACATTGATATTTCCATATTTCCTAATGGTTGCCTCTGCTTCGGCTAAGAGTATTTCGCCCTTCTTTCTCATCTCCTTCTCGTATTCTTCTATATTTCCTCCTCTGTAATATCCTAGTAAATCCCCAGCCGCACCTAATGAAGATTTATCAATGACATGTATTGCAATTATTGCCGCACCAAGAGATTTCGCTAAAGTTACGGCGTAGCTAATAATTTTTTCTTTGTAGCCCGACTTATCAATAGCTACAAGTATTGTTCTTATCATCGCCTGACCTTGTTCATTACCAACCTTTTCAGCCATATTGTTTACGGTTGTTATAATCAATACCTCTAGTATATCTAAATTTGGTCTAGATAATTCTATGAGTTTTTTCTGTGCTGAGGAATTGATTTGTCAGTATAGCATGAGTTCTGTTCTTTATTATCACCGAAGATCACAATGAAAAAATCCAGGACGGCTGTTAGTCGCCCATCTTGCTTCATAACAGCATGCTCAAACACAACTAGAATCGTATTCAACTAGCAGATCGGCGTAAAGAAGGAGCCTTTGTTCCAACTGAAAACGCCACGGCGTTTATCTTCTTAAATTGTAAGAATAGTATCACGTGGGTTATTGTCCATTTAGTTTATCCTCGCATTATTAGTCCATTACAACACTTTTCTAGATTCTTTTAAGTTTGCAAATCAAAGCAATGAAAGCAGTGAAATGCCTAATTCTTCATGATATTTTCTTGTTATCTCCACAATTGTTGAATATTCGAAAAAAGTATTACATAAGGATTTGTGAGAATGTCCTCTTCATTATCTGATTGAATTGTTGTTTAACGAGTCCTGGTTATCATCATTAGTCATCCTGAAAATTCAAAAAGAATTAGCTAGAAGAGGAGTATAACGAACTAATAAATGATAACGATATAGCGATGGAACTCGCTCGTTCAAGCAAGTTTGATATCGCAACTTGGTGGTAATAATACTCATAAAAATACAGAATATTGGCGGTTTGTACTTACATTTGTCGTGCAATAAATCCTAATTGTTCACACGTGGAGTGCTAAATAAGAAGATGTCTGTCAACTAAGCCCTATTCATTATGTTGCATCTATTAATAGCTTCATAAACGGTTTTCTCAGCGTCATGTTTTCCTCTCAAACCCTCTACCTTAGCGTATTTTCCTTGTTCTAGGTCTTTATGATGTTCAACAAAATGTTTCAGTTGTGTTGGTAGTGCTCAGGAATATCGCCAATGTCTGCAATAGCAGAAAACGACGGATCTATTTTTTTAATGGAACTGCGATAATCTTTGGATCGATATCATCTTGATCCTCGGTTAACAATTTTCCAACAGGACGACAGCTGATAACTGACCTTGGCATAAGTGGGTAGTTTCCAAGTATAAATACGTCAAGAGGATCTTCTGCTCCACTAGTACTATTACTCCCTACCCTTGTCTGAGTAAGAAATCCCTAATGACGAGGATAAACCACTGAGGTGAACAACATTCTGTCGACCGATATTTCTCCATTTTTTGGATCTATCTCATATTTGATGCTACTCGTTTTTGGAATCTCTACTACATTGATTTCTTCTGGCGGATTTATACCTGGTTTTAATGTATCTATAGGAAACAATTCTTTTATTCATGTCAGATGCACAATCTGGTTAAGGAAATTGTGTTTAGAATCTGATAAAGTTCCTTTGCAAAATTGGATAAAATCCTCATATTTTTTATTTCTTTCCGAGATTTCGTCGTGAAGAATCTGAGAAACTTCGTTCGGGTGTCTGACTCTTTTTAGATATGCAATAGTGATGTCACTATCATGTATAGATCCTAAAAAATCTTGAATATCTTCTAACTCTGTAATCACTTTGTGTATTTCCTTACTATCAATAGCATTATTATTCTGATGTTGAACCAGTTCCAATAAATAACGCAACTTTTTACAATCTTTTCTCATTTCATGTAATTCTTTTATTTTACTGGCATTTGTGAGTACTACTGGAAGATCTAGTTCTATTCTTTTACGTAATGTACATACAACCTTATCAAATCTCATCTCTAGCTTTTTTGACTGTATGTCATTTTCTCTAATACCTGGGATAGCAAGGTCTCTCAATGACAAAGCTATTTTTCTTGCAGTAGCAAGTTTCGTTTTTCTTCTTCTTTTCAATGATCCTGTAAGCTTAGTATTGATTGGCTCTGAGGAGTATTTTTGTAACTTTTCACAAATTAAATCATAATCTCTAATCTGGCTGTTTATTTTGAAAAGTCGTTTACTTGTTGTTACATATTTGTAAATCTTTTTTTTCTTTCGCAGCTTCTTTGGTAATGCTCTAAATGAGGCATCTAATCTTCTGATTGCGATTCTTATATCATGAATATTATTTTCGTTCGAATCTTTAATGTAGTCATTGACTCTGTTATCTACTCTATTAATATTTTCTTCCATTCTCGTTACAAAGTTCTTAGAAGTCAAGTATAACGTCATATTAATCAGTAATTGTAACCTGTGGTGTCTATAAGTATTGTTACATGGTGTATATTCACTGCAAGCGCTAATGCTAATTATCTCGAGTACTGAGTCAAAATAGTTTTCTTCCTTCAGTCCACACCTTTAGGGAATCGACATAGTTGAGAACTTTCCTCGAAGCTGAGGTTAGTTGAAAGTCTTCCAAAGCTCTGGTCACTTTAAATTTCAGCATTCAATATCGATTGTGATGACTTTTCTGGTGTGTTGTTTTTCGGCTAGCTGTATTGTTGCCCCATCTATATCACCAATTGGCCATACGGATAGTTCGCGTCGTTTCTGTACACTAATTACTTGTACTGAGGGTGCAGCTTGAGACATAACTGACACTAGTTGCTTTCCATCCTTTATTGCTCTTCCTGGTATCTGTATTTTTTAACGACTTAGTTATGCTTGAACGTACAATAGCACCAATTTTACGATCGTCAATGAATACTCTATGTCCAGACTGGACTTGTTGAAGAATCTCAGGAAGTGTGCAACTTATTCCCGCAGGTTTATCCACAGTAGCTTTGTGTCCAAGTATGTCACTCTTTTTGTAAATGCGCAAAACATCCCCAGCTTTTACTTGCAGGTCAATCGGCGGGGGTCTAATTGGTCCAACAGTAAATGAAGAAAAGCTTATTTCAGCGTGTAGTTCAATCCCTTCTTGCAGATAAGCAGTTTGATCTAAACCGACTCGAACCCTAGCTGGAGTTATTCTTTCAAGTACTACCATCGTTCGAAGACGACCGCGACTATCCTTGAACTTAATCTTTTCACCCACCTTTAAGGTCGCTAAATCCGCGGATTGTGTTTGTGGTAGAGATTACAAACGTTGGCACATGATTGAGCAAAAAACAAATCGTAAACCGGCTTGAATGTTTTGCCACTAGCGTCATTTTAGGCTGGCAATTGAGTAACTGTGATTCTGCTATTGTGATTACCACTCAACCCTATGATGTTTTGTGCATTTTAAATCGTAATCCAGCATGAAAAGCTTTTCCAAGATGAAGTACGAAGGGCAGCTTATCTCTATATAGGGTCAAGTATTCTATGAACTTTCTTTAGGTAATTGATTTATGAAAGCTATTACCAGTAATAACAAAATGCATTATTCAGCTAGATCTCTAGTGGAAAGCTCTTACACAGCAGATCGTCAGTTTGCCCTTTGTGAATCGTGTTTTTGGAGTGCAACCATCCTTAGACCAAGAGAAAGAAATGCGTACAGTGCAAACTCTTGTCCAATTTGTTCAAGCGAGAGTATTTCTCTAATTCCTCTTACAAATGATGATATTTACGAATTGTATGTTAGATCCAAAGGTGGATTGGAGATAAAATTTTCAAGAGCAAATAATCTTTAGACCAGTATTCTTTGTACCACATTATTTAGACGGGTAGGTTTAGGGAATGCCTAACAAACGCTCTTGTAGAGCATGTGGTGATAATCTTACTCCTACGGCAGTTTGCAATATTTGTAAGGAGTATATAAGGTGGCTATGTCATCGGTGTTCTAGAATAGAAGACATTACCCATGCACACACCTTCCCTAATGTTGAACACAAATGGGAGAGATTGTGCTGCTGCGTCTATATCAATCCAAAAGTTATCTTGTCTTTAAGATCCTAATGACGCTGAGTTCGCCACACAGATTACTTTTGATTATAGTGATAGTCTTACAGATTGGCAGACTTGGCAACCTATATTGTGTAACACCAGTGTGTTCTAGTAGACTTAATGTCATAACAGTGGACTTTCGAGTGTCTTCTTACGTAAAAATTCCAGGGTTTCTTTAGTAATTCTCTAATAGCTTGTCTTCACATTAACAGGCTTATTCCGCGGTACAGCACTCATAACATACGATTTTCATGTAATAGTACATAGATCACCTTATTCTATATGGAGGTAATGTCTTCATTGCCAATAGACTTTTGTTTTTACAAGTGGTAACTTACAGTGAAGGATACTTGACTAAGAGGTCAAATAATAATCTGGTGTGCAAAACGCTACTACCGTGGATCGGTTCTTCAAATAGTTTACCATATCGTCAAAAAGATAAGAAGGAAGCGAAACAGAACAATACTATCAAGACAGAACTACAATTTGAAATTGAATGCCCCCGCTGCTCCGATACCATGACGTTATGTTCCAGCTTCAACAGTTTCTACTATTCCTGCGAGGAGTGTGATTTTTATCTTTACACCCAAGCCTACGATAACACTAAATTTTAAAAAGAATGAGACTCTATAGCAGAGGTGACTGAACCAAATAATCCAGTAATAAGAATTAGGGAAATACCTGGCCTACAACAAACACAAGAAAAAACGATTAAAGAATACGATGCCTTAAATTATATTCTTAAGAGATGGAACTTAGCTATACTACCCAGAGAGTTAGTTTATAAGGAGAAAGTTGTTCATGGCTACAACCATTATTCATCAAACTACCAGGATTTCAATTAGATGTCTATAAACTAGAACTTTGGAATGTTGTTAAACAATATTGAGGCTACTAGGTTATGATATTCAGAGTCTAGAGCGACAAATATTTCCAGATTTCATGGAATTAGAAAATGATTACATAGATCCTCAGACAAGCGTCAGGAGAACAAAAACATGAGATCAAATGAGAGTTTACAAGTCAATGAGTCATCATCCAAATATCAACTATCTATATTCAGGTCTTTATTTGCTTGCAGGAACTATTCTATAAATTGTCCCTTGGTCAAAAGTTAGCACATATAGAAAACCATCATAAGGATTCACCTTAAGGTCTGTAATTCCACCGAATCCTTTGGCAAATATTATTTGATCTAGAGAATCGTTGCTGTTAGCGACCCCATCTGCAATCGATCCGTAAGGAAGTTGTAATCCAGTTCTTTGCATATTCAGTTTGAAATGGTAGAGATTTCCATTCAGATCATCTGCAACAAACATATCATCTTTGTATTGATTGCCCATCTTGTTAGAGTTGAGGAATACAATTCCAGTAGGAACAACTTTCCGAAGCCACGTAAACTGTGGTGGATGATATTTTGCTTTCCCGCCAAAATTGACCAAACCATTTGGATTAGAAGGAGCAACATGCTTTTCGGCCTGATCCATGCTATATCCACGCAACCATATACCATCAATCTTATCATATCCGCTGTTAAATCCTGGGTCAACAAGATTGATTTCATCACCATATGGCAACCCGATTTGTGTATCCCATAGAAAGTTGGTTACAGGATCAAATGCAAGCCCAAAACTATTCCATATTCCATATGAATAATAAAGACTTGATGGATAATTATCTCCTAAAATGCCCGGCAATACTGGTCGACCGTCCTGACTAACCCTTAGTATCCCACTGGTTCCATCAGGTTCGCTACCATTCTGGATATTTTGAGCTTTAGTGTTGTGGCCATTGATTCCAACATCTCCTATGGTAACATATACATTGTTATCTGGTCCTACAATCACTTTACCGCCATTACCGATAGCACCGGGAGTTGCTGGTAGGTCCAACAACATTCTGGGATTTATTAATTTGTTGTTGATCAATTCATACCTGTAGAGGAAGTTACCCTGAGGTTGCTTTCCTTCTGTAATATCATCGCCGATATGTGTTCGAGCTTTAGTATAGTATAGGAAAACGTAAGTCGTACCACTGTTATTCTCATGGTTAGCAGGTGTAGAAGATGGATGAGAGGCGACTGCGATGCCTAACATACCTCTATGAGCGTACGTTGCAACACTTGCATTAAGCAGTGGTTGTTGGAGCTCAGTACCGTTTACAACTCTTCTTACTGTGCCTGTATCTTTCTCTGTAACTACGATGTCGTTTGGGCCTAAAAAGGCCATACTAGTAGGATTTCTTAATCCTCTGAAAACTGCTTCTGTCTTCAGGTGGGGATCTACAATTATTGGTCCTTTAGGAGAGGGAAGACCAACTTCGGGATACATTGAAGTTAGAGCTTTTGCAATATGGCTACGATCGTTTTGTTGTGTAAATTGTGCAATTCTGTCCGTCGTAAAGATGGAGGTCAAAATTAAGATTCCAACCAAAATTATCCTTACGAACGATGCGGTCATCAATACTATCCAATCCAGATATTAGAAATTTTCTTTTATTTGTGTTGAAGGCGTTAAATCTATATGTTGGAAATTAATAGTTTGCATCATTACAAATTATAGCAAAACTCTTTCATTCACACTCCGGAGTACAAGATAGACATTCTGAAACAGACCAAAACGAAGATGATAGATTAAGTAAAGGGTTAAAACCAAAGGCCTATAGATTTAGTGAGGTAGATACAGAAGTTAATAACATCTCTAATTGGAAATAATTGCAAACACGATTCTGACTGAAATACCCTCAGTTAATCAAAATTCAAACTAGAGTCGTAATTATAATTAACCAAGATATTCCCTTAAATCGACTCATGATAGATAAGGTCGCATCTAAGTTGCAACATATTCTCTACCAATTAGCAGCTACCCCAGTCAAGAATGCGTTCTTCATAGGATAGGTGAGATGTGCAAAGAAGGTAAATCTGAAGGTCAAGATGTGGGATCGTGTCAACTAACTAAACCTAACCAAAACAGGAAACAGTATTGTAAAGTATCATTACTTCCACTCATATATCTTTGTTGTTTGTTTATTACCGGCAACTTCAGATATATTTAGTCCTTCAAGGTTTTTAAGGAAAGCAAGTTTTCCTGTAGAGTTGGTATTAAAAAAATTAATACCGTGAAATGTTATTGTCCCATATGTGTTAGATCTTCCAAGACCGTATCCAATCCAAGTTGCCATATCCTGTCCGTCTGCTGTGGTTATTACACCTTGGCCAACACCATAAATTATTGTAGGAGATTTAGAAGCCTCTGGGGCTGCATTAGTCCATGTTTGAAGCATTGTAACATTTCCAACCCCCTTAATAGTTCCATTTTCTATAGTAGTATATTCATATTCTATCTGTGGAGTGATGCCATTTGCAGTACTGACTACTCTTTGGCCTA
Source organism: Candidatus Nitrosopolaris sp. (assembly GCA_035691865.1). Classification (GTDB taxonomy): domain Archaea; phylum Thermoproteota; class Nitrososphaeria; order Nitrososphaerales; family Nitrososphaeraceae; genus Nitrosopolaris. Next base: position 17,859 of record DASSIM010000002.1, read on the forward strand.
TCAGTTTACCAACATTTGACTCATAAAAAGGACTGGCTGCTATTCCTAAACTGGATGTTGTATTAATACCACTTGATACCACTGGTAATGACGTGATTGCATGCGCTTTTCCTACAGGTAATACTATAATACTTGTCATGGACAATAGCCCTACTATAGCAAAGAATGAGATTACATTTTTAAACTGTTGCTGCTTCTTCATTAATAAAGGACTATTACATCTTTGCATTTAAATCATTCTTTGTGTTGCTGCAGGGCTAGCGTCATGTCATTCTAGTTGTCCCAATGCCAATGCTAGTAACTAACTGCGATTATTAGCCGCATCGATTTTGAGTATCATCGGAGACGTTAGTGCCAAAACAAAAATCTCCACCAGACATTACTGTGGAAGTGGGCATAGTGAAGTTTTAGCAAATTGAAAAAAGCATTAACAATTATCGATAGAGGAAGTCGAGATACTGAAGTGAGTGAAGACTGAAGAAAATATGCTCAATCGTCAAAACCAAAGCAGGATACTACTACGCTGATAATTGTTTTTTGGAAGTACTTCCTCCATTTATTGAGGAAGGAATCAAAAAATGCCTTAAAAATTTTCAAGGATCTCAGACTTGCATAGTACAAACACAGAACATGTATACGTATCTTACAACGCTTCAAGAAATTTCAATTAGGTATGCTCCGAGCCGAATACTTTCTTTTGATAGAGCGCACGTTTTCAAAGCATTGCAATTGATCGAAACTAGAGGACATACAAGTAGAGATGTACTGTGTAAAGAACTAAATCTTGGTGAAGATTCAATTAAAACATTAGTAAAACAGTTATTATTTTGCATCATTTTAGACAAAATATTATTAATGCAAAATGGAGGTAAGACTCAATGTATAATTATATTGTTATAGGAATACTATCAACGTGCACCTTATCAGGTTCTACATATGGTCAATTACAAACTTTATGAATTAACAAGGCACACCCCAAAACAAAATGCGGCAATTACTGGAGGCTTAGTTCCTTATGCTATAGGTGTCTATCTCTATAAAGTATATGCAGCTAATAGGATGGAAAACACGGTCTCTCATTAATGCATTGAATAATACAAAGACACAGCTCTATATTATTTGAGCCAGCCACTGCCCAATATAGAAAGTATATAGATGACAAGTTTGGTTAAAATATATTTAATGCAGATACCTGGCATTTCAGCTCTCATTGAAAAAGGATCCATTCCTGAAAGCCTACTACTACTTACAGGTCCCATCGGAGCAGGCAAGACTATGTACTGCAGACAGTTTCTCGTAGATGGTCTACTTGACAGAGATTATTGTATTTATGTCAGCTCAAGTTTAACCAATAAGCAGTTTAGAACTCAATTTTCCAATATCGAAAACTTAAATCTAATTCAAAATTCCAAGTTTATAAACCCTTATCTGCATAATGGTCCTCTCGATAAGCCGGGATATTCTTCTTTTTCTAGGGATTCGTCTTACGTTGCCGATAATAAAGACGCTATTAGCGGACTCGAAAAAAGTGAAAAAATAAACAGGTTATCACTGACATTGGCCGAAATTGAGGCGACTATAATCCACATTAATAAGTCGGCTGCTGATGACCTTGATCATAACAGCGGTATCCTCAAGAATATTGATCACGATATCGCTCTTTCTTCAACTGGCAATAGAGGCATTCGTGTGGTTGTCGACTCGTTGACGCATCTTTTTACGTTATTCGGAGAGGAGGCTGTCTTGAAATTCATCAATGAACTCTCTTTTCTTTTAAAAAATGCTGAAGCAATGGCGATTTTTACCTTGACCTCTCCATTATCAAATGAATATTTGACTAATGCCTTAAGCTCCATTTTCGATGGAATCATCGAAATGAAGATTGAAGATCATCACGGATCTCTGGCCAGAAGCATAAGGTTAATTTCAATTAAGGGTGTGCATCATAAACCCTCATGGATATATTTCAACATTGATGATGACGGTTGCCTGTCATTTGTTGAGGATTCTTCTTCGGTGACCTGTACACTCTGCGGAAAAGCAATTATGGGTACACCCATATTGGATTCTGAGTTTTCGTTCGACAGTCAAACCTGTTTGCAAACATACAAAAAACTTTCAGGAGTATACGGTTCTAATATATCAGAGATTGGTTTGCCATCAGAAGTTGTAAATGTAAACTTTTTCTTTATAGACATTGTAAGCCTTTCAGATCCTTCGTTATCTGTTAAGAAGCAAATCGAAAAGATCGGAATCTTGAACAAAATAATTGGTTCTTGCGAAACGTACTTTAAAACACCTAAGGACAAGAAAATTATTCTACCCACAGGTGACGGAATGGCAATAGGTTTTTTGTTAAGTCCAGAATCACCGTTCCGGCTTAGTATTGAACTTCACCGAAAACTTCGAATTTACAATCGCGGCAAGTCGAATGAAGATGTAATGGGTGTAAGAATCGGATTAAGTTCTGGTCCCGTGTTTATAGTCAACGATATAAACAATAATCAGAATGTTTGGGGGCCTGGAATAATACTTGCTCGTCGCGTTATGGATATAGGTGATAACTTCCACATATTGTTGGCAGACAGACTTGCTGAGGAGCTGATAGGACTTAAAGATGAATATAGAGCAACTATAAAATATGTTGTCGATTACCAGGTCAAGCATGGTCAAAGAATCAAGTTATACTCGGCATACTCAAAAGAATTCGGAAACCCTAAGCAGCCGTCAAAGGTTGATCTTTTCTATCGATAAAGTGTCTAAATAAGACTCCGTAGTCTAACAGAACTGAATTTATTGGTATAAGAAAGTAAATACTTACAGTATTGATATACCATCTATATTATTATCATAAAAAGGGTTTCTATGTTATCTTAACAACACAAGGAGAAAGTACATTGAAAATATTCGGAGAATGAAGAAGAAAGAATTTCGGGGCAGCTTGAAAATTTCTAATATCTTCTTTAGCTAGCGGATTCAAAAATTGATTTCACCCTTGGACTCTTTCGTCCCGTACACTCAACCCCTCCTCCATAACTAACACTTAGAAAAGGGATTAGAATTTGAAGATAAGGCAATAGAGAATTACAGTTAGGCAGTATTTGTCTGAAATTCTCTTTAGTACTAGAAGGAAATCTTCCCAAAGAGTTTGAGCACCACCAACAGCAGCAAAGAGATACTGACAAAGAGCCGATGTTAAACGTAGCCGAGAAGACGTTGTGGAAGAACGTAATTAAGCGTGGATAAGATCAACACAAGCCTTAAAGAACATGTTATCAAGAATCACTTGCAAATAAATAAACTACGGCTTTAGCCAACGATCTTGGACTTCCTTTCATCGCGTTCATACAACCAAATTTTTGGTAGGACTTGGCGGCTGTTTCCAACATTTTTCTTGGAAGAAACATGCAGGCGTAGATCTTATTAATTATATCAGAGTATGGCGTAGCCATTCTTCTAGTTATTTGATTAACTATGTATTAATTGTGAAAATTAATATGCCAAGAGTGGAAATTTGGAGTGTCAACTATGTAACACGATGACTAATAGTAATAGTATTGGAAAGATGATATTGGAAAACTGAGTTGTTGCGTGAAAGAGATAGATGTTTTGGTCACAACGATTAAATGGAATCTAGATCATTTGCGAAAGTCTTTTCATAACAGGCTTTACCTTGATAGTTAGTTTAAAACTTGTCAATATGTCTTTACATCTGTTGCGAATCGTAACTTCAGTAGTACCAGCAAGGCTTGATAAATCAGTCTGGGGTAGGTTGACACCCAATAATGTAGCTGCTACGAATATGTATGCTGCAGCAAGCCCGTTAGGAGATTTCCCATCGGCAAGAAAATGATTATTAGACTTGTGAGCTATCTCAACTGCTAATCTCCCAGCTCTAGAGTCAATCCCTCCAGAATTGACAAGTTTTGAGATGTAGCGATCAATTGCTAATATTATTGGAATGGAGGTGGTTGTAATTATATTCGATACTGAATTAAGAGTCGATGGCAAGATTGCTTTTGAGTCTAAATCAGAATCTGCTAGGTTTTGTTTAAGGGGTTCTGATATTGATGAGCAGGTCTCTTCGGTATGCTTTGTAGACGCTCCCAATTCCATAACCATTTCTTTCAAATATTTTGATGCTAGTTTTCGATTGGATCTATACCTATAGGTACCGGTTGTTGCATTCACGATTTCATCTAATGACCTAATTACAGAACGTCTCTTACATGCTAGGTATATAGTTGCAGCAGCCATAGATGTTATAGATTTTCCCTTAGCTTCATTCTTATTTTCAAAATTTCTGTAAAGCAACGCAGCCGTTTCAGCTAAGGCTTTTGGGAGACATAGAATAGAACATGTCGTATTAATTTCAAATAATACTTTCGAAAGTCTTCTTTCTTTTGTGGATGCTCTAATCCTGGTATGCCATTTACGAATACTACTCATTTGTTCCTGTATTTTATAATCAATACCTTTTCCAGCGTAATCTTTAGAAGTGGAACCAATCTCTGTTCTCAGCCCGCAATCATGCATTGAATAACTAGAATATCCACTAGCGCGTGTGTTTTTGGATCTCTCTTCGCTGTCAGAGGAATTAGACTCAGGACCGAAATCATCAATATGATCCATGACGACGCGCGCACAACTTTGGCATACATATTCACCCATAATGTGATCATAAACAAGGCCAGATTTACATTCAGGACATCGAGTATGATATTCTATTGAGGTTATATCTAAATCACCTACTTAGTTAGCGATTTAAAATATTTATTACAAATTCCAACTTCGAAAAAAGCAATTGGTGGTACAGGAACTGTCTGTTGCTGACATGTTCCATACCCATACGTTGCAATCGACTCTGAATCGTTGACAAGCTGTTCGGATAATTTAAGTTTGTCAGATATTGTAAAAAAATATTTTATTAACACGCCAGTTCACGGATAGGAGATGAATAATGCTATATATCTAAAGTGGTCATAAGAATTTACTATTATTGGAAATATTTCTTAGATAGGAGTTCTTTTGCGATCATTCAATGATAATATATTTTGGTTTTAGTTTGGTATGCTTATTTTGGTTAGATTTACAGTAGCTCCGTTGCCAAGATGTTGATAAATAATATTGGACCGGAAACTTCAAAGTACTTACCCTACGTAAATAGAGCCAGTCATCGCATACATGAATGTAACGTCAGTTCTATTGTCAATAAAAACAACAAAAACAAAAATTAATCAAATGCTTTAAAATGAAGTCAATTACAACCTAATTTCACGGACAGTGCGGATCAAACCTTGTTTATGATTCCCTAAACAACGAATAAGCTTGTCAGGATTGCGGGTGCGTAATATTAGCATCAGAGGAAAGTATTTTTTCGGCGCACAAGAAGATCATTCCTCTCAGGCAGTTTGCTACTCCGAACTAAATAAATCAAACGTACCTATAGGTTATCCTGCAGAAAATAGAAAAGGAAGACAAGGTGTTAATAACGCCAAAAATGAAATCAAGTCGCTATTATCTTCAATGGTTCTTCCGAGAAAAGTCAGAGGAGGAGCTTTCCCATTTGTATCTAGTTCTATTACTCCATCATACACGTTCTTCATAAGAGGGTTCTCTTAAGTCCGTTTCGACATCCTTCCATATTCTTTTGCAGATCGATGTACATTTTCATATCTTGATAATATTACTACCAAATAGCAATGGCGGTCATACTCAAACCAAGGCTGTACCCATGCAATAGGCAGCATGTGTTCTTAATCCACCTCGAAAGGGTCCGACATTCAGATAAGAGGCCCAGAAGAAGATCTGACTTTATTAAGGGGAGAATCATTAAATGATTTAAACTTTGATCAGTTCTCAGTGCATTGTGGCCACCAGTCCTAGATGCGGGTCGATAGATAATGAAGTTACTGAAACGACGGCAACTACTAAGAAATACAGATGCACCACAATCTGGAGGGCTGGAATGGCTCTTGGATCAGGTTGAGTCAGATTACTGCATAGTCGGTGCAGGGTGCGCCGGAGCTACAGCGGCCCTAAGGCTCTTTCAAGCTGGGCACTCAGTAGAACTCTTAGAGGCGAGAGATCGGGTCGGCGGCCGAGTTTGGACACGGGAACATTCCCAACAATCTAACTATCGAATAAGTGCGTACACAGAGTGCAATTATTAGTGATTGTAAATTAAGAGGCCAATAATTGTCGCAAATAAACGAATCTGTCAAACTACTTGACGGATAACGATATGTAAGAATATATAAGATTAGCCTGACACATAATGGGATGAGCCAAGAAACCACAAGGGAAGAGAGTGAGGAAGAAACTCATGAGCAGCAAGACGAAATGGATAAAGCGGATGAAGAAGTTTGAGAAATTTCAATGATGACGTATAAACCTAGTATATGAAATTATTAGTAGTGTAGGCTTTTTTGTTTGACCATTTAATGATAGGTGCAAATCCTATGAGGTCCTTCCTTTAATAATTAATTCTAGATTCTAACACAAATCAATTAACCGAGCACGTTAATATACAAAAGTCTGACGTCGCCTCTGTGACTATTTTTCTCCCATGTATCATAATTATTATTCCTCGAAGGTTTCAAGTATTTTGCTCGTTTGTTACGTTCTATTCTTACGAATAACTTGGTGAGAAATACTCCTGTGATAAAACCACCAATATGTGCAGTAAATGCTATTAGAATTGAAGCAATAGAACCAAACACAGCGAACACAATTTGTAGCATAAACCAGTAGTATGCCTTAGTATTTCCAGCGGCAGCCGCTATTCCTAGAAATGCCGATCTGGAAAAACGACAAGATAGGTATTAAGACTCTCCTGACCAGATCATTTTTAAGTTATCCGTAGAGGATTTAGCATCATTACTATTAGTAAAAACCTCTAAAGTAATTGTTCTATCATATTGACATCCTTTAATGCTCTGAATGCCTTTTCGTGGTCTATCGAGCCTTCACCTATTGGAAGATGCTCATCTTTTGTTCCGTGTTTATTGTGCTAGTGTATGTAAATTATTTTACATACACTGGGATGCACCCAGCTTCCCCTGTGTGGGAACCAGCCAATATTGCTGCATCACAGACAGCAAAACTTACCAGCCGGTTGTGATTTGTGTTTCAGTGTGTTTACCTACGACGACCAAAAGAGGAATCGTGCAAATACATCAATGTAGGTTGTGATGTTCGTACTGAAACGTCTTCTAATTATCGAGCCACTCGAACAAAATTGTATCCTGATTTCTCTAGCTTATTCTTAATCTCTTCTTTCGTAATGAGTAAAGGGTCATAGTCTATAATTACACGATCTGTCATGTAGTGAATATCAATACTCTTCACTCCTTTCTCATCCTTGAGTTGCTTTTCCACAATAGGCTTGCAATTGCTGCAATACATTCCGACTACCTTAAACAGAGCCCTTTCCATATTAGAGTCAAAACATGAATATTTCAGTAGGATGAACCGGTTCTCCACTCGGCGCATATCTTCGGGTTTTGCCTTTGTAGTACACTTCGTCTTCTACCAACATTTTCCCCAATTCGTTCGGTATATCGGTAACTATTCCCCTCGTAGTTGACATTTGCATTATC
>DASSIM010000003.1:0-41354 GCA_035691865.1 Candidatus Nitrosopolaris sp.
CTTATGTGGTCTGTCAAATTGCATCGAGTATCTGTTAATCCTGTCTTCTATTACTACTCTTAATTTGTCTGCTTTGGTGTCTTTCTCTATCTTGAAAGTATACTTCTGAAGGCCCTCTACTTCAATGACGTTTCCAATAGGGTTTTTATTATTTTCTTCTTCATGCAGGTATGAATCCTCTTTAGCAGCCCAGAGCATTCCTTCATTTGCAACTGTTATTCTAAATCTACCATTATCTCCGCTAACTTTCAGATGAGAATCAATATTTCTTTGGAGTTCTGCTGTTGTCATTGCCTTAGAAGGACCTTTGAACCATTCGTTTTTACTCTCCTTGAAATCTAACAAGCCACTATATTGGACAAGATAGCTCTCCTTTGCATTCCATCTCCTTACAAGCTCGTATGCATCAATTACAGAGATCATCCCTGATTCTGGATGTGGGTTGTAAGTGTGTGTGCCTAAGACTAAAAGATCCGGGTTCCACAACAAATTCTCATCTGCATTAGGTAAGGAGAGAAAGTCCCAACCCATAATGATCTTTTTGTCGTGATGCTTGATAACATAAATTACAGAATTTGGTTTGGAATTATCACCGTGATTTGCAACAACCGGTGTTACCCTAAACGGACCAGTTGTAAAGGGTTTATTTGGCTCTATAATATTGAAAGCTGATCGTCTTTCTGCCAGTTTAGGAAATTTGCTCATAATTTGGTCGCAACACTCTTTGGTGCAATATACACTGAACTTATCAGATCCGACCACAACCTTATTGAAAAGCTTAGGAAGCCCCTTTACCTGATCATCATGAGAATGTGTAATCAGGACAGCATTTGGAATATCAGATATTGTTATTTTTGATTGAGCAGAAGAAACATCAGTTCCACTTTTTTCCAAGATCTCAACAACACCTTCACCTACATCAACTAGAAGGTGGAAATTTGCGTCCACACCACTACCATCAGCAGCAGTAGATGTGCTGAATATAGAACAAGAAGTATTTGCAATTATTTCCTTTAGTTTTATTTCTGCAGCTCTTTCAGATTTTTGTCCGTCATTTATCGTGGAAATATTCGGTAATGTCCCATTAATTCTTACCAATAATTGGGTAGTCTTTTCTGGGGTAGTAAGTGTTCTTTGCATATCCTATATATACACATATCGATATAAATAGATATCGATTTATGGATTTATGAACATTTCAACAACCAGCCAAGTTATGGTGATCGAAGCAACATGTCTATAAACTAAAGTCCTCCTTAATTCTATTTTTAGTTGTTTTTTCAGAATAGTTCATCGAGTCTTCGTCAAAAGCATCTTTTCTAGATACTTTTAATATTCATTCTTAACCCAAACTTTAATTCAACGCCATATTTTTGATCATAATCAAAAGTAAATGATTCGTTAGATAATATCGGGAAGCTTGAAAGTTCCGTAGCCAAACAAATGGGACATCTATCGTCCACAGGCAACATAAACTTACCAAAGTACGCTGCACACCAGAAACATGTGTCACATAAAATGAATATGTTCTCTTTCTCCTTTGGGTTTCTCTTTTCTGGGTGAACCTTTCTTGCAGATATCCTCCCCAGTGAATTACCTGCCATACCTATTTCAGATACAATAGACAGCATAATTATATAAATTGTGTCTTAATTGTTATATGGGGACAAAGAAATTTACTAACAATAGGATCTTCATTACAAAAAGGAGTTCAATATTCCAATAAGTATTGATGAGGAAGAGATTAACAAAAATGTGTATCGACGTAACCGATATTAATAATCGCCTTGAAAGTTTGCCAGTAATGGTTTAATTATATTTCAATACGATTCTTGGATTAAATTTGAGATTATCCGACTGATTCTCGAAGACATGTGGCTTTCCCTTCGTGACTGCCTTCGTAGGTTCCAAACAGCCATGTGGTTTGCCCTTACCATCCTAGGTATGGACTACACCATTTCTTTCGAATTGGCGGTTCACCTATTATTCCTAGTATGACAACCATGCATTTCCATGGACGTACTAGGCCTTTACCTAATACGGAAGTCTGCATGATGGATCATCCTTCTGTTTCGGTCAGTCGGATATGATATATAGCGCAGAACATCCTAATATACTTTTAACAGGAGTTTGTTCTCTTAGTTCAGTATTGGCGAAGGTCTCTAATCAAGACTTGCTCATTTGGTGCCACGATTATACGCCAAAACATCATTCTAAGGCTTGTACCAGTTAAGTCTCCAGGAACAGAAAATGCAACACCCAAGTAACTAGATAAGTCACACTTCGCCTTTGGCGTTACATCTAGTGTTCAACTGATAACAATAATTCCTCAAAAAACGCATCATTAATAAACATCGTTGTTTTTTTTGATGCTTTAGAAGACTTCCAATGGATAGGATATGTAGAGGTTTAACTACTCCACCTTTGCCGTTTCTTTTTGTTCCGCGCTTACTCCTCTTAGCCAAGGATCCCAGAATATTTTGAACCAATACTCACCCACTTTTATTGCATTGTCATATGATCCTCGGTTCACTTCGATCCATTTCGACAAATAATTTTGCCAGAAAACCATTGGATAGATAAGCGGATTGGATCCGTAACTTGTTTGTTCTCTCTCTGATGCCATGACATAATTAGGTTATAATAGTAGTTAAAGTTAATGCCCTCCCAAACCCCGTCTAAATCATGTGTTTTGCTCAACAAACTAGTAAAGGGATGTTTGGTTTTAGAATCATAGCCCAAATACATACAAAGACATATTTAACCAACTGGCCCTCAAACAGCCATTGACTTTTAATGGAATGTAATGAATGTAGAATTCAAGCTTTACTAGTAATTACTGTTATTGTACTATTAATCGTCCCTTCGATCGCATTTTTTTTACCCGCTATATCATACAGCCAGTTGTCCCCTACGCCATCTAGCAACAATATTGCTAATACCAAAGTAGTAATTCTATCTTTTGATGACAACAGGAAAGGCGATTTCACCTATGCCAAACCAATTTTAGACAAATATGGCTTTAAGGCTACTTTCTTCATAATTTGCGGCAAGACAACAGACAAAGGAGCTATGAATTGGCAAGACATAGCTGCTATGCAAAAAGATGGAATGGATATAGAATCACACACTATGACACACAAACATCTTAATCATTTATCAGCAAATGCATTAAATTTTGAAATAGCCGGATCAAAACAATGCCTCGCGAATCATGGCTATAATACAACTAGCTTTGCATATCCTTATGATGAAGGAGCGGATAATGTTACTGTAGTTAATACAGTTGCTAAGAATTATGAGCTAGCTAGAAGTGGTAGTGAACCACTTATGTACCTACACTGCAATGGATTTAAGAACCATCCTCAGACAGACTGTAGAACATATTTACCTGATGGCAAGCTAACTTATGCAAATAAATATGCAATCAGAAGTTTGTCTTTCGATAGGTACGAGATAAAGGATTTATTTAACAATTCTACTATCTTTTCTGATTTTGTTAAGATAGTAAATAGCCAGATTAAGTACAACAACGGCGGAACAATAAGTGCAGTTCCGTTAGTTACATTTCATAATGTACGTCCTGTTAACAATACACCCTACACTACCAATGTGGGTGTGTTTGCTGAATTAATGAAATATCTACATGATAATGGATATAAAGTAGTTGACATGACTAACTTGAAATATGATGCAAAGAGCAATGTATTTCATATAACATAATACTTTCCCTTATAAAGAAAATATATCACAGATCGTAGATTCGATAATACGGCCAAAGAAATAGTGCAATGAACGCTTCAATGAAAATAAAGGGATTTAATCCCTATATTGCACAGACCCTTCTTGTATTCTATTCTCTTAAGGCTTTGTCGAATTTGACATTTGCTGGGTCGAATTTAAAGCTGAAACTGTTCTATGGCACTTGTCGTTTATACATATTAACGAGTGACACAAATGACCTTCGCAATTAGTAGAAGTCCTTTTTGTGAAACTTGAGGCATTTGCCGTATTGTAAGAATATCCTAACGCTGCTGACATCAAAATAGCCGTGAATACTATCAGTGATATCGTTGTCAAAATCATAATTATTAATAATCTCGTGGTCTATAGTATATTTCACTTAGGATTGCTATCACCATATTTCTATTCTGATCCTTTCTATTATTCGAAGTACTGATTGAATTTTGTCATTGTATAATCAACTAAGATCGTTCTAGAAAGGAGACTCTTGTTAGTTGTAATACTTTATTATACTCACATAGATAATGCCACGGAGCATAATGATATATGCAAACGTAGTCAAATTCGCATTGAGAAATAATGAGTATAGCAATGACAGCAGTAATAGTCATTATGGCATCTATGGATCAAGCTGTAACTTTTATCTTTTATTTATCGAGGAATACTCTACAAGAAATGTATTACGTAATACCCTCAATTCTTTCAGTATTATTCATATCTCCGATGGGAGTTGAAATAGTGACACAGGCAAGACAGACGAAACAGGTATTCTCTCGGAGGTGAGGCCAGAAGATCGTATGATTTAAAGATCCCATCGGCAATGTGTTGTCTGTGCTTGAAGGAGAATAAACGAGAACAGAAATTGCTTATTTTTATTATCGTATCGATAGCAGTTTTTAACGACGTAATTAATTTATCAAACCTTGCATCATATTGATTCCATACACGTACAAACTGTTCATAAAGCTTCTAGTAAAATCCTCATCTGGATTATGCCATCACTTTGGATACTTCCTTTTCGTTGTATCAGAAATTTGGAGATTTGGCTGGTGTCCTAATTCAGGTATATGTATGTAGATACTGTTCACAATTTGTTCTTCGATGATATATCTGAAATATTCTTAAATATTGAAAATTATATGTCTACTGAATTAACCCTTCATGAGGATATTCCATTCATCACTGTAACTATTTTTATAGCCCTCGTTGTATGCTGCTGTATGGTTTAGATCCTGTGTTTGTGGAGGAGAATCATTAAATTGTGCGTGGTGCTGAAAATTATTATTTGCTGCTTTTTGCCCATCAGCACTTCCGATACAGTATTGTTGTTGATCTGAGTGTGTACGGATTATCCCGCCTATTTGAATTCCACACGATATCTGGGATTGTGCAATCGAATTCTGAAGAATTGTTGTCCCAAATATTAAAACAAAAACCAGGAATACTAACACAAATATTTTGGTCATTTTGATATTACTGCTATGATTTATTTATTTCATAGGAAAGTAATCTACCTGTTGTTACTCTTTCTCTTGGATTTTGCATTATTAGTTGCCTTTCGTAGTGCCTCGCTTATATGAGGAGTTGATTTGCCTACCTGTTGTGCTGTATGTTTTGCTGTTTCACCTATTTCGCGCGCCGAAGCGGCTGTTTCCTCTACATTAGTAGCAGTCTCTCTAATGACCCCGCGTTCTCTTAAGTCTTTACTAGTTTCACAAATTTCTTTCGTGGTATCTCGTGCTGCAATCATTGCTTCATGGACAGATGTTGCGAGCTCGTCAATTGCACCACTCTGATGTACAGCTCGAACTACCTCCCTCATTTTAAAGGATACTTGTCGAATATTACTCGCAACATCTCTTATTGTTTCTATAGCCCTTTGTGTAGAGGGACTTCCAGGTGTACTGCTATGTATTGAAGATGACATTGTATTGTAGTACAACTGTCAGAATAATATAAAGAGATATACTCTCAACTGTTGAATCATTTTGTCTATTGCTATATACCTCACATAATGTCTTAGTTTCATTCTAGAAGGGACAGTAACTAAATTTATTCCAAATAAAAACCGCAGCCTGATTAATTAGTCATCTTTCGCATACCCGTATTCTACGTTAGCAACAGATAGCCCAATTTTCTAGCAAGTTGCTTCCGGCATTTGTTTTCTAGTATCTCAATCTTTTAAAAAAGATTAATCGCAGGATTAGGCTACGCTTATCAACAGAAAAATATTTACTCGGGAAAGAAGAGGTACATGTCTGTAGCTATTGAGATGATGCAAAAAATAGAAAAAAAATGTGGGAATTAGTAGCATTATCGTTGGAACAAGTAACTATTGCCCATCTGCCTAAGTGAGTCTAAACCATGATACATCAATTTTCGTCTTGTTATCAGATAATGGACTTAATATAACTACTCTGCTAACTGTTATAGATCCTCGAGTGACATTTGTTATCACCGGTTGTTTTGGATGTAACATTATGATCTCATGACTCTTAGTGGACCAACTGTGGTATCTGCTTCAATCATTTTACCTGTCTTTTTGATGATCTTCGTACTATCGACCTGATTCCGAGCGGTGTTATTGCCTAGATTTGCTATAGCGTTCCATACCCGCTCACACTGCTAACGATTCTGTTAAATGCTGTTCTTTCGAACTCACTTGTATAAAGTAGCATCTGTTAAAGACATTGCATAAATTAATTCTTGTTTCTGAATAATCATCTACTCTAAAAGCGATAAACCGAGCTTAAAGTAACTTAAAATAACAGGAATAGAGACGAAGTTGCATGTTATAGCCGATATATGACTGTCAGACAAGAAGCTGATGACAAAGATAATTTGTGTGTGAATAGTATCATGTATTGTTGGTCGCTAACGATGATCCTAAACACGCTCGTGTGAATGTAAATGGCAATACAATCTTCCTGGACGCTGACAGGAGAGGCTACGGTTACAGGTCGTATGGCGTACTGAACGTAAAGATTGCGTCACACCATCCATAAATACTATATGGTTCTAATTCCTGTGCGGGATGGATCCATAAATTTAATTCCTTCAAATATGCCACAAGTTATACTTGTCTCCAATTCGCTTAATACATTTCTGATTTTATTGTTTGTTTAATAATAATTTTTGTTCATTGATTAAACTTGACCAAAAAAATAAACGATCTCTTATATCTAATGTTGGAATATTTTATAGACAAATAAATGACCATAGGGAAACAGAATTTTTTCAAAGGTACAGGAATTTAATACTCTTCAATAAAAACTTAGTTCTATCTGGAATTATTTCATTTCTTGCTGGAGCTCTTACGACGCAGGTTTATGCACTATTTGATAATAATAATTTCTCTAATGCACTGATTACATTACTAATAGGATACTGTGTTTATATTCCATTCTTCGCTCTTCTTTTTTATAGAGATAACAAGTCAAGGTATATAGATCCATTAACAGGAAAGAAAAGTTCCAAGAATATAAAAAAAGACATAAGGAAATTATTTGGAACTTTTTCGGTTTCCGAAATCATCTTCATAGCAACAAAGTTATATATTCATTATTCCCTGCTACAATTATCTGTTAAACCATATCAAGCTCTTACATTAGCAGAATTAACGGCTTGGGGAGTATTTCTTGTTTCAATAAACGTTGGTATCAAAGTTGTAAAGCTGTTCAAATGATAGAATGAAGATGATTGATGTTCTTGCTAAATGAGATACTCTATGTAGATAATCGTACAACTCTCTTCATCTTTTTTCTGGATCGATCAAAATAAGGTGGCGACATTAGCGGCCATATACTATCTTGTCCAAGGACCAAATGCTTAAAGTAAACGTACTGGCTACCACTAAATCACAATATGGTTAAAACACAGAAAAAGAGATCCAGACAACTCTTCTTGTCCCAATTGACTTTATAGGTATGGAAAGAATACGCCAAGAAATAATGGGAGTAGTGTTTTGGTAGACAAATGCAACGTGGTTATATTATTTTAATTACAGGAGCTGCCTTTCTAATCACAGGTATATCAGTTTCAGCGATACAGACTAATTCTTTAGTTGGCATAATAACGCATCAAAACACCATTCTAAATGTTGTCTCAATTAAGCCTTTTGGAACAGTAAATGCAATCACTCAAATCAGTGATATAAATCATCCTTTATCTTTAGTAATACATGTAGAATCAAATGGAAATCCTTCCTTAAGAGAAATAGTGCGAGACCCCGACGGACAGGTAATATCGGCTAATGAATTCTCACATCAGTTCTTGACTAGATTGAAAACAGATGTTGTAGGAAAATACATCCTCACTGTTGATAATCTAGGTAATAACCCTGTTAGTGTTGGTGTATTGTTTGATAATCTTCCTTTCCTAGGTCAAAACAACCAATTTAATGTAAATTTATTTGGTGTCATAGTAGTAGAGGGAATCCTAATTATTTTTGCAATCATTATACTGATAACAGGACTTATAATAGTTATATTGGATAGACGAAGAGATGCAACAAAACCGACAGCAACAACATGAAACAATTTTTCTCGCAGTTACGAGAACTAAAAGTTTTGGTTTCATTAAAACATTAGCTATTTAAAACAATGATGAAAGTTGTTCTAAATGTAAGAGATACTCTGTAAATAACAAATCAGATTACTATTTTCCAATAGAGTCTTGTTCAGCAACTCACGAAGTGCCTTCCAATATATCGCGAACATACGATTAGTAACGATTGTGCTAAGTACGATAGGTTGTATGAACAACATGAAAGCTGGAGAGAGATATTTGGTCAATTTCTATCAAACCAGAAGAAGAATATATGCTTGCCATTCCAGGATAAAGCCGCAAAGTTTGCCAGGATTGCCAAATCAACATGGAAAGAGAAATCCTTTGTTTCCACTTATTAAAGCAGTCATGACAACAAGAGCCTATTCTAAGTGCGTCCCAATTGCAGATCACTCAATTTTAGGGCTGGGACTTTTTTGCGGAAGGAACACGGTAATACTATTAATTCCCCGAGGTTTCAAAGCATTATTGCATACCATCTGTACTAAGAATCAGAACTATATTATTTCATTTACTCTTTTTATTATCTCGTCATTTTCAATTGGCTTTTGAATAAAGTGTCTTTGACCTTCCTTAGGAAAAACTTCTTTTTTAAATGCATCGTACTCTTGTAAGTCGGTTAGAGCTGTCAGAAAAAGAGCCTTGATATCGGGATCTATTTTTTTTATTTGTGCATATAATTGAAAGCCATTCATTACTGGCATTTTGATATCCAGAATTAATAGATTATATCTGCTGCTTTTGAAATTCTCCAACCCCAAAGTAGGATCAACAAACGTATCAACTTTAAATCCATTAGCTTCTAAAACCTCCTTTAATCCTATACAGATATCCGCTTCATCATCTACTATCAAAATTTTCTTTTTGTTATTGATAATCATACTATATATTGGATCAATATTAGTTTAAGTATTGATCGATGATTACAAAAAAATTTATTTACAGCTAATAATTGGTTATAAAAAGTATTAATGCTTCAGTTGGGCATACTGCTCTGTCAACTGTTATATACTTATAGAAGATTAACAACACGCCCGTCTTGCAAACCTGAACGAACCATAATTCTTAGAGGGTGTTGCAATTTCTAATGGATAACTCATCACAATAGAAATTAATTTGGAGAACTAACTGAACCTTTCCATCTCGATATGAATTCGTCGACTAGATGGCCAAAATTTAATTAACGGGGGTGTTATTTATTTTTCTTCTCCAATATAACCTTCACCGTCTTGCCAATCCAAGATCCAGGTAGGTATATTCTACCTGAGCTGTCAGAACTCCTTCCAACTCGTTTACGAATCACTGATGATGTTTTTGATCTTGATTTTCGTCGCTTGCGTTTGTTCATTTGTCCTCCTCCTTAATTTTTACAATAACGCTTTTTATTTAGCCAATGTGGGATAAGGATATGAATATCTGTGCCATGTTTTATTACTTTGTCATTATTTTTCATTTATAAATAAATGACATAGAAAGACGTTATTAAATTTTGTATATAAATCCTCTTTTCTCATACCATAATGTAAAGTCCTGTTCTTAAAAAGAATCATTATGTTATACAACATATTACGGAGGGCTGAGAAGTGACGAGTTATAGATAATGTCAGTTTTTGACTCCAATAAAAGTCATAACTTGGGACGGATGTTTTATAGTATTGAGAATTGTTTATGGGATCTATAATTGGGCCAAAATTGTCTAACATCTTAAGATCCCATCATGCCAGGAATTTTAAGTGGAGTTCTATAATCCTTAGTAACACTTAAGCCATGATCTGCCGTTACAGTCACAGATTTAAGCGTAGAATTTTCTGGCGGTGAAAGCATAGCGTTTTGACCCGGCGAAAGTGAAGTCAACTTATCTACTTTGCCACCATAATTGACTACAATATTTGTTAAAGGAAGTTTACCTGTATTTGTAATTGTAACTCTTGCTGTACTGAAAAGATACTGATTGTCTTTTATCGGATCTACACTAATAGCATAATTCTGTGTGGCTACTGCAAAAACAGAAAACAATAAAAATACTGTAACCACCACAACTCCTCCGCCTATTGCCGAGAAGAGAAAAATGTGTTTCACTACTAGGTATGAGATGAACACGATATTTATGCTTTTGATTATTCATACAATTTATATTATATTTTCCGACTTTTGATCATAAATTACAAGAAATTTTTATTTTGTAATCTATTTTTAAATTAGATCGCTGGACCGATAACACGTCATCTGACGACAGAAATTTCAAATAATAAATGAGCAAGTTATCAACTCTACAAGTCGATTATAGAATATCATCTAAGTGCCTATGTCTGACGCAAATATGTCTACAAGTCATTTGTTATTCTTCATGAGGTTCGTCGCCTGCATATCTAGTTTGTGTATCTTATCTAATCGCTCTTCGCAAACCTCATATGACCCGTCAAGTCGCGATGTAGTTCATAATCCATTTCTGAGGCGAAACTCTGCTTACAATCTTCACAAATTACACGCATATTATATTATCCTGTTCTAATAATCTAATAATAATTGTTACTGAAAGAGCTATTTGATATCATTTATCGTTAGCAATACGAAGAGGTCAGTTCTTCTGGCAACTAAAAAAAGCACATATTAGAATAATAATTTATAAATTCAAAGGAATCTATACAAAGAGGGAAAATTTTCAATATGATTTCGTGGATAGTATAGCCAACCCTTGAAAGCCGGACGAAGTAACAAACTTTTCTACAAATGACAGATACTTTTGATTATCAAAACGGGAATTGAATTTTGTGTATCTATTTCAGGTATTTGAGAATCATAAACACCTTTTTTCCTGCTCTGTAATGTATCTTATTCACAGCAGTATTCGCGAATGGCACATTATGTTTATTGGATTGCATCACAAAGCTTCGACATTATTTGTTGATGTTGATTAGACGCCTTTAATGGCATTTGTAGATATATACACAGAAATTTATCTTTTGTTTGTGTTAGTGGCGTGACAGCCAAGAGCATCTTACTATTATTATCTTCGTCCTTCGCTATTTCAGTTATTTCGAAATGAGTTTTACTGGAAGTCCAATCCAACCAGCAGATTGTTGCCTTATTGTTTAGAGATGGAATCAAATAATGGTGATAAAATGAGTAACATCTTCCTGTCGATTTAGAAGTGTTAGTCATTTTTGTAGAACCTTCGCGCCCGAATCCGTGGATTCTCCTGATTTTACCAGTTACCATTTTTCCATTAGAATCGACAACCGCTGCGAACTTGACTGCTTTAGTAGCATACAATGAAGTCAAACAGATTTCTTCAAAGAAATCGAGTTCTTCCATTGATTAGTAACTCTATCTAAATTTGGGTAATATTAATCATTTATTTGCCAATGTAAGATAGCTGTAGTTTCTGTATACAGTTTCCTCAAATAATATAAATACTATATCCAATTTGGTCACCTTAAGAAACGATAGATATTGACTTGCAAAGGTATATGCTCCCCTCATAAAGCACCAAAACCAGTTGGTAGTGGTCGCTATTCTAATAGGCAGAAACGATGTCAAGTGTGTGAGATCTTCTTAAAGTGGGACGGGTTATGATGTTCGTGTTGTGGATATAGTGGATATAGACTGAGAACCACGCAACTTAAAATACAAAGTGAAATAGAGATCAAGAAAGGAAATAGATAACTCTAGATTACTACTATCACCGTCATATTACTAGCAACGTTTTGATATTTGTATGCAGAGTAGAATATCAGAAGAACAACGATATAAGAATAATAAATGATAAGTGATTTGGACAAGAATAAAAAAGCCTTATCATAATACCACAGTTGTTACTGATGGCTGTGTTGCTTTATCAAGAAGTAGCATCTAAACCAGCCACTTGCAATCCTTGCAACTTGTTCAAGTTTACCTGGTTCTTCAAATAGATGTGTAGCACCTGAAATAACTGTGAGCTTCTTCTTTTCGGCTTTAATCTCTTTTAGTGCGCTCTCATTAAATTTGAGGATTTCCTGATCGTCTGCACCTACAAGGAAGAGTGTAGGGGCTTCAACTTTCCTCAATATATGCTTTCCGGCCAATTCTGGTCTACCACCACGCGAAACAACAGCACTAACAATTTCAGGTCTTTCCGACGCTGAAACCAATACTGCTGCAGCACCTGTGCTAGCACCAAATAGACCTACAATAAGATTCTTGGTATCATGATTATTTGCAACCCAGTCTACAGCAGAAGTAAGTCGATTTGATAATAAGTCAATATTAAATCTGAGCTCTCTCGTCCGGTCATCGATTTTTGCTTCTTCTGGTGTAAGAAGGTCTAAGAGTAAAGTGGCGAGACCGCTCTCATTGAGTTTTGTCACCACTAATTGATTTCTTGGGTTATGCCTACTACTACCGCTTCCATGGGCAAAGAGAACTATTCCTCCTGAGTTTTGGGGAACATGCAGATTAGCTTCGAGGATGATCTTCTCTTTTTGGCCTAAAGGTTCATTTTGTCTGTCTATGGGAATTTTGACCAATCCTAACTCAGCTTCATGGTTGATAGCACCGTCCTTAATCAAAACCATATTATTCCAATATGATGTAGGTTTGCGTGATATATTTGTAAATTGTAGTTCTCAACAGTATATGTTTCGTGATCTGCAGAAACAGTTATGTCATAGAAATGGAGTCCCAGTTAGGAGGTTCAACTCTTTTCACAATTCCTTACCTTGCATACAACGAGACTGAGAGAATATAAAACTAAATTCCTGTTCAAACAATGTTTGAACGCTTATCACTGCTTGCAAGAGAAGAACTTCTAGCACTTGGATTTTATGGAATCTAGATTATCATAAACCTCTAATCCTAGAGTTCGCAAGATTTCACGAGATTCAGCATTATCTGGTATATTTTTTATTCTAAAATAATCAGTACCGTCGTAGAAGGTTGCAAAGAGACCAGAAATGGCAGCACCGGCAAATAGCGATTTGAGCTTACCATAACCCTTATCATAAGATAAAGATTTTAGAGCATAAACGCCTTCTTTTTGTTTCTTTCTATTAAGGTTTATTCTACCTATATCTATAAAGTGATTGTGATATGGTTGACTTTTCATCAGCGTATTCAATTCATCCATTAATGGCTTTTCTGGCAACTTTATATTTCTAGTACAATCGCAGAATTCACATTCCATAGTACATTTTTCCCTGAAACGTGCGTCTCGTACTTCTAAGACTGGAATCTCCATTGCCATAGGGTATAGTCCACCTTCCAAACAATAACATATTTCAATGAAATGTACTACATCATCTTCATCAATAGTAGCGCTTCTTAACGCAGATTGCATTCCTTCATAAAAGATCTTTCCACTGCCTGAGAACCAAATTTTATACCCTTGGCTATTGCGTCTTTTTCAAGAGTTTAACTTACATTTAAGATAATAACGCACACACGATATTAACCATAAAAACATTTTAAGGCTTCGAGTTTTTAATAACTGTATGATTTATACGTCATAATAGTCAACGTTTCACATAGATCCTTTAATAATTTTTCTCCCGGCTTCTTTGGCGAATTGATTACTTTAAGACGTGCTTGTAATTATAAGCAATCTGCAACTTAGTCATTGTTACATTTTTTTAATACTACTAGCTCATTTGAGAAACGTTGAAAGCTGTTTACCCAAATCAATCTTACGATGAACATCTTCTATGCCGATGAATGCAAATACTACATGTTCAACACCCATTTCCTTTATCTTCTTAAGATCGCTGCCGATCTGGTCAATACTTCCAGACATTGGAAATCTTTTGTCATTTGGTTTATTCGAATCCATTATTTGAGGAAAGGTCAGTGTGATGATCTCAAACTTGTTAGGATCTTTCTTCGCCTTTTCAGTGTACTCCCTCAGATTTTTAATACTCTTGTCAAGATATTCTAGGGGTCCACCAACGGTTGCTAGCCAGCCATCCAGATCAAAATTCACTATCCTTTTGAATGTGTTTGAGCTGAACCCACCAAGGTAGATCGGAATACGGGGTTTATGAATCGGCTTAGGTCCTATTTTTGAAGCTGGGATGGTATAGTATTTTCCTTTAAACTCAACTATATCGTCTGTCCAAATCCTTTTTAGCAGCTGAACGTATTCATCTGCTCTTTCTGCTCTCTTTTCATAGGGTACGTTGGAGACTTGATACTCGTCTTTTGACCAACCAATACCAAGACCAGCTGTAACTCTTCCTTGTGAAAATACATCAAGTGTTGAAAATCTTCTTCCCAGTACAACAGGGTTATGGAAGAGCATGTCTATTACAGAAGTTCCAAGGGCAATTTTCTCAGTATTTGCAGCCACAAAGGTGAGTGTCTCCAGAGGATCAAACACATTTTGATAAAAAGTTGGCAAACTACCATCAGGAGTAGGTTGATACGGTGTTTGTGGTTTTAAGGGCCAAAGTAGCCTTTCGGCTACCCACAGAGAATCAATGCCATCTGCTTCTGCATCCACTGCTAGCCGTATTATATTTTCTCGGCTGGCCATAGAACCAAGATGAGGTAGAGTGAGACCGATCTTCATCTTTTAGGGTTTAGATATTGTGCATAATAAAGCGTTCTGCCCACGATACTTTTCCCCCAAAGGCGACAAGCATTAAGACACGATAGAGTGGTAAAAGAGCGTCTCCATCGCGGTCCATCTAGTATCACCACTATCAATTCCTGTTTGTCCCTAGCTATCGTCATATACTTTTTGATTCGTTGAAAACATAAATTATCAATCAAAATATTTTTCAATTACCCTCGACATATTGAGCTTAGCCACATCTTTATCGCCCAATACTTCGGGGTGATTTTGTTTCAAATGTCTTAACGCAAATCTAACATCATTGCCACATAATTTGCATTTTGCCTTTCCAAACATAGAATTATTATAATAAGAATTAGTTAAAAAGTGCTCGATCATAGGAAACATCTTCTTATTGGATATTAAAGATGGGGTTGAATGAAAATCTATTGCGTTGAAATTGTGCGTTGGTGGCTACGATGGCAGCCAGAGACCAGGAAGGCCTATGATATTGTAGTAGGAGAACAAGAACACATCCCTGAGAAGCGATACTTACAATCGAAAATGATCAGGACCCAATTCAAATGTTGACTCCCGGTTTGGACTCATATAGTGAATTATTTGATAAATTTCAATATAACTAGAAGCCAAGGGCCACATCAGTTACTACCTTCTAGGCCAATACTGGTCTGTCCCACCTACCTCTTAGATAATTTAACATATATTACAAAGCTTGTCATTACGATATCTCAATGAAAATTAAAATTAGTCGTACTTGCATCACAGATCAAGAAGTCTACGATCTTCTCAGTAAAATTCCTCCAGGCAAAATTTCTACTTATGGAGATATTGCGAAAGCATTGGGTCATCCTAAGGCCGCCAGGGCAATAGGTAGAATCATTGCTAATAATCCTAATCCAATATCGGTACCATGTCACCGGGTTGTCAAATCAAATGGCGAGATAGGCGGTTACGCATATGGCGAACAAAGAAAAAGAGAGATACTTGAAATGGAAGGTATTAAATTCCAAAAAAGAATTGTGGAAAACTTTGAAGAGCAAAGACTATCGTTTTAATTAAAACTACACTCACGTTAAACTAGGGAAATAAATCCGCTTTTGGACAAAGCTTCGGCTAAGATAGGTTCCATTTTGCCTGAATATCCCAAGGCATTCTAGATTTCACTATTCATTGTAATAGAATGATGGAAGAAATGACCACTCAAGTTAGAGCTGAGGCGACAGGTGATATCACAACTCGACTACCTGAGGATAAATGTCATCTGTATCAAGCAATAAGGGTACAGCATGACACAGTGTCATGTCCTCTACTTTCTGGCTGGTCTACTTGGAGTTTGATATATGCATTTTTAAATCTAATATACCATAAATATTTTTAATAAAGTATGTTAATAAACAGAAATCGTTTAATATCAAAAAATATAATAAGAGAATTAGAATATTCTCTAGAGAGGATAATTTTTAAGATCGAGCTCACTCCACGTTTCATTGCCAGGACATGATTCGTCGTATTCATTACTCAGTTAACGCCTAGCTTGGAATAATCAATAATAACTAGTTCAACCTGCACTAGTTTAATAGTGACGAATACTATACAAAATTGTATAGTAAGGATGGAACCACAGAAATATAATTTTAACAGCTTTTATAGATACATTATTACAAATTCTCTATTTACTGCTAGACAAATAGATATTATTTCTAGAAGACTGGAGAGCAGGGGCACTATAGAAAATATAAGTTCTGGGGCCTATTATAGACAGGTAAAGCAAAGTAGAACCAAGATAGTAAGATTGTTATATAGCATAATTCTCCTGAAGTTCGTCGGTGTTCTGGATCACGAAACATTTTTCGCGATCGAAAAAATGGCATCACAAATAGACGTGATATTAAACCAAAAGACGAGTGATAATTCAAGAGTTGAAAGTGTGATACCCGTGATTGAGCAGTTAGTAAAAAGAATGTGCAAAGTGTGAATCAATATTATTCTACAAGATTAAATCACGGCTTATAACTTCTTAATGTGATATGTCTATTGAAATACTAAATTTAAGTTGGAATCTTGTGATTTATGTTGTGGCATCATTCGTCATAGGCATGGCAAGTGTGATATTTTATATAAATCTGAGAACACTCCACAAGAAATCTATTAATCACATCGATGGTAGGGTCGTCGAGGCTGTGATATCTGAATATACACGCAAGTTGCAGGAATTTGAGAGAATAATTGGTGAATTAAAAGTCAAAATTGATACAGTAGAATTACGAGTGCCTGCACATCCCACATCACAAACTTCGGATTCTACTAGCGATATGACCCGCGATTCTTCTGTGGATGTGAAGACAGTATCAGAATCTAAATCACAACTTGAAGAACATCACTCACAAACATCTGATACGATGGAAACAACAAGTATCACGCAGCCATCAAATATCACATCCCTGAAAAGTAATTCCGCTCTGCACCATCAGACTTCAGACTATATATTAGAATTATTAGTTGAAAAATCCAGAAATTCACGAGAAATCCAGAAAGCTATAGGAAAGACACGAGAACATACATCACGCCTTATGAGAAAGCTGTACGAGAGCAATTTAGTCAGTAGGGACAGTAATAATAAGCCATTCAAATATCATATTACTGACCAGGGACGTAGAGAATTAACATTCCATACTGCAACTGGTGCGGTAGAAGCACCTGATACGAACGTGCATTCTGGTTCGCAGGATTCTCAATTGAATGTTTCTGTCCATTAATTAGACTGTCCTTGAATTTTTTTTCTTTTTCATACCCTGTTAACCTCCGTGTGATTAACTTAACACTTAACACATTCACACAATAAACAGATAAAAAAACGATAAGAACTTTGGTTTGTTAACTCACTACGAGAGGACCTTATAACATGTTAACAATACCACTCCTGACTTGCAAATTTCAGAAATAATACAGGAATTCATGTTCCAGTGGAAATAATGGGGTTGAATTAACGACATTAACATTGTTAACTAACATCTTAACACTCCAGTGGAAATAACGGGGTCTTTCCTTTCCTTTTCTAACTTTCTACAAGAGTAATTGTTAACAAGGCGTTAACATCAGTTTTTGACTTGGCAGAGCCCCCACCCCACTATTTCGTTTCCACATACTTTACATACTTTCTCATATACTACTATATCAAAATGAATAATATTATTCAAAGAATTAATAATAATTGATTTAGGTATTTAAAAACAAAATGTTAACATGTTGTTAAGGTAATATAAAATAATATTAAATGTCCTTTCTTATGTTAGAGAGGAAAGATAGGGGTGTGTGGATATTGTGCTATATAGGAGTAATAAAACTTGAGTGACGATCTACTCGATAGTATATTTGAAAGAGCTGTTACAGGAAAAACACTCATTAAAAATCGCCGGACATTAACTATAGACTATGTCCCCGAAAAACTTCCATTTCGAGATGAGGAAACCAAAACAATCGCACAGACGTTATCTGTGGTTTTGAAAGGCGCAAGACCTTCAAACTTGCTATTATTTGGGAAACCTGGTACTGGAAAGACTGCAGTAATAAAAAATGTAGTCCAACGGTTACATCAGAAGGCTAAGGACCTTGGGATAGAAGTTACAGTGCCGTTTATAAACTCAAAAACTGCGAATACCGGATATAAAGTTCTCTATGAAATTGCCGAGAATATGGGAATTAATCAGGAAGAAGAAAAGAAATTACAAGTACATTTTACTGGCCTATCGATGGGTGAAGCGACAGATAGGATTCTTGATTTCATTCAAAAGAAAAAAAAACTGCACGTTGTCCTAATAATTGATGAAATTGACACACTTGTAGATAGAAACGGTGACGATATTTTGTATAATTTCACAAGGGCAAATGAGCAAATCTCAGGAGGTGGTTTTATTAGTTTAATAGGTATATCTAATAGTCTCACGTTCAAAGATAAACTGGATCCACGTGTTCGTAGTAGCCTAAGTGAAGAAGAGATGGTATTTAATCCATATACAGTAGAACAATTACAAAAGATCCTAGCAGATAGAGCCAAGCTTGCATTCAACGATGATGTTATTTCTAGTGCAGCAATCAATCTTTGTGCAGCAATGGCAGGAAGAGAAAATGGCGATGCAAGAAAAGCTATTGATTTGCTTAGAGTTGCTGCCGAAATTGCCGAAAGAGAAAGATTAACTCATGTCGAAGAAAAACACGTCCGATTAGCACAAGAAAAAATCGAAAAAGATACCAATTATGAAGTTCTGAAAAATTCTACTACCCATACTAAAATAGTAATATTGGCGATAATGAAATCAAAGAATGGAAATACTGGTGAAGTATATGATATTTATTCTTCATTATGTAATAATGCTGAACATGAGCCGCTCACACAACGTCGTATAACACAAATAATAAGTGAACTCGATCAACTGGGTCTAGTATCTAGTGACGTAGTAAGCAAAGGACGTTACGGCAGATCGCAGAGAATCAGAATTACGGTTCCCTCCTTGACCATCAGAGAAGCATTCAAGGACGATCCTTCTCTTTCTACATGGGATTTGGTTGATTGAAATCCATCTGAAATGGTTGAAGATTAGCTAGATTAACTACAATTGCAATTCCGGGGGTTGGAACAATACCCATCGTCTGTTGATATTTGGTTTGCGCTTGCCAAGCACCTGAATTAACGATCAAAGTTCCACGATAATTTTGAACATCTATACTATGTACATGACCTGAATGAAGGATGTCTGGAACTTCGGTAATTACCATCATATCCTCGAGTTCCGGTCCTATAGGTGTACGCTCACCATAAATAGGTGATAGATGACGAGCTTTGAGTAATATCTTCATTGCTTCTGCCGGCTGCGAATAACTTAGACCAGGAGTCGTAGCAATGATGTCATCCAAGCTCTGACCATGATACATCAATATTTTTACATCATCCAGCTCTACTAAGCTAGGGTTTCCTAGCATTGTAAAATTCTCAAAAGAATACAGTTTGTCAGTATGTTTTCTCGGCAGCGCCGGTTGTGGCAGCGCTCTTCTTCCTGGGTCATGGTTACCTGGAATTATAAAAACATTGATATGTTGTGGAATTTTGGCAAACAAATCAATGACGTGACTCATTTGTTTGCTGGTATCCATTTCAATTAATTCTTTCTCTTGATTAGGAAATATGCCAATACCATCAATTAAGTCTCCCCCTATACATACAAATTTGATCTTGCTGACGATTTCGTCATCAGTTAATGAAAGCCAATGTAAAAACCTAAGAAATTCTGCTTCTTGGAAGTATTTACTGCCAACATGAAGATCCGAAATTAAGACCGCATATGATTCCGATTTTGATCGGTTGGGAAGATGATCTGGAATATCTGGAGAAACTAAATTCCTTACAACAAAACCTTGCATTCCTTTTTTATTAATATTATCAACTTCTACCATGACCATTTGGTCCATTGCGAGCATTGAAGCCTGTTTTTTCATCTCTTCGGAAACTGCAAGTACACTCATCATTCCACTGTAGTCATCAATCATCATCTCCAAACCATTCTTTTTTGAACGCTTGGACATCAACAAACCAGCTATAACGGAAGAATTTGTATTTGCATCTGTATGCCTGTCGTACGTCTTTCTTAACTTTGCGTTATTAGATTTATGCTTTAGAGATGTAATTTTTGTAATTCGTTTACTATCAGGACGCAATGCTAAGATACGAAGTGATTTTTCAAACCGGCTGCGGAAAAGTGCAGTATAGCCCGTAACACCCTCTCCGCTGTTAATGCCAGGCGTGGGATCTAGAATCACCTTATAGGAATGCTGCCCATGTCCAGAAGAAAAAGTAGCATCAGCCGTCGTAGCACTAAGTAATGTATTACTAAAACTATTAACATCCGCCACCTTTCCTTCGGGATTAATAAGATTCTTGATATCTTCGACTAGGATGGAAGAGCTTTCTTTGTGTTTGATTTTCATTTTAACTATATCTTGCACGACCTTTAAAATATCGATATCAAGTCCTTTGAGCATCGCAAAAGCATCAGGATGTATTTGATAACCTTTGCTAATTGCAAATGACAATGCGTTAGAAATTTCTCTTTGCATCGACACGTGTTGCCATTTTCATTGTGGATGCCGTGTTTAATTATATTTTTCTACTTGTTGTTATAAGGCATAGTTATATGTCTCTGGATTTGTTCTATTTGATGAATGTAAAGTATCTGTGTAAAAACAAAGGAAATTAACATGAACGATCCTTGATTTGAAAGATAGAAATCGCAACTAATGGCCTATATCATGAAAAAATATTGTAGACATTGCAGTGCGGTGTATTTCTTCCACGGATGGATGGAGGGTATAATTCATGCAAGCCAAACTGATTCGATAATGAGATATACAGACTATGTGGCGATATATCAACTCAGGACACAAACATGTCCATGTTGGCGGCTTGCGTTGCTTTTTCTTTACACGTTTATCAAGTTTGAATACTAACTTTTAAAAAGAAAGAGACACTAAAGCGGTAATGACCGTAACAGACCGAACCACGATAAGAATTAGAAAAAAACAAGTCACACTGTAGCAGGATTTGATATTATGAATTCAGGTTCTAATGTTAATGACAACAAAATCCCCAACGATATTCCAGAGAATGCAACAATAAGAGAAGAGTATGTCAAATGCAGTAATTCTGCTTGTCAAAAATGTAAGATTGATGGCCATGGTCCATACCTCTATGCCTATTGGAAACGAGATAAAAAATTGAAGAAACGATATGTAGGCAAGAGTTGGGAGGATTATCGAAACAGTAAGATAGCGAACGAGATCGACCTCACATCCGCACAGTATAGGAAATTCAAGTTTCTACGAGCTGAGGCTTGCAAAGGTAATCCATTAGCCGTACAATACCTCGTGAAATTAAAAAATCAAGAAGTTAGCATAGATTGGGCGTACAGAGTAATAATTAATAGTAATCATGAGCAAACAACATTAAAGATGATGGCAATCGCAGACCAGAAACATCAAAACTATGAAAATGAAATTGAATTAATTGAAATTATTGCTTCTGAGATGAAAAAGCAGGGATTAGATCTAACGGAGAACCTTGAAAGTTACCTAAACTCCAAGATTATGTAACTTGACATGAAAAATACAAAAACAAAAAACAAATAGCATTACTAAGCTACTACTTGCAGATCGATTATTGGTTCATAGTTTTGTTGTTCTTCATGTTATATGTCTGCATTCTTTAGGATGATTATATCTTCAGTAGAAGAAGCAGAATTCTATGAATCCAGAATCTCATAAACATGATTACGTAAACTCCGAGTTTATGTAACTAGTCAATATTTCCGATTTGCCAAACAATGATTCTCGTATAAGCATCATAAACACTATTGTATTATCACACGTTCGACTAGCGACTTTAAGTATCTCGGACTCGATTATTTTCCTGGACAAGGAATTTGATTTGGTGGTCTGACGGTATGCCGTCTACCTCCCGGGAGACATGGGTTTTCGATGTGTACTGCCCAACATTGTTACTCACTAATGAATAAAGTCGATAGCTGGGACTTTCGATATTAGGTTTAGTATGGCATATTTTTAGCTACCCGTATCTTTTGACCACGTTAAATCTCCATCCGTAGAACAATGTTCAATAAGATGAAAAACAGTTTTCCGTATACTCATACAAAGCATTCCTTTTTAAAAATTATTGCAAAAAAGTACGAAGAGCAATCACGTACCCTCCTTGGGAGGGTACGTGTACTATGTGTACAAAGACAAACTATATCAAGTTGGCCGCGGCAAATGAAAATAATTTTGCAGAAGACTAACATTAATGATGTTGAGCAACTGCAATTTGAGGCACATGATCATATCTGCCCGCCTACTCATTGTTTATCAGATTATTTTCAATAAAAAATAGGACTGCGCCTTAATAGAGGAGAGAAGATGCTTATTTAATTCCACTTTTAATTACTTATATTCATTCATGTTTGTATCTCTCTACTACATTTGTACTTTCTAAAATCTTGTGTCTATTTTTCATTTCTTCCTCGTTTTGTTTGACGCTTTTGTTTGACATGGTCCTCTGAGTCTTCAAGAGGTATCGATCCTGATAATTTGTCATAGTTTATACCCTAAATTCCGAATATAATTATATAGTGAGTCTGCCTGCCAGTACACAATGCTTCCTTTGGGACAAGGATGCCTATTCTGCTTATTCCGATGCTCTGGCAGATTTAATACCACTAAAAGGAATACGCTTTAATTAGTTTGCAATGGTAATTACTGAACTTATCAATGGAATGATTGTGATTGTGTATACAAAGCCTTTTGAAAAGCCAGATTATCAGGCAACAATTGATGTTGCTTTTAATCTAAGCACGAATACAAAATAAACAAGGTTTTCGTAGATCGTTCCAATCGTGTAATCTGTGTTAATCATGAGGGGTTCTGAATTTCGGTCTAATTTATCTCAAATCAGCGTCACCGACAATTGCATCTCATTCGTAGTTTGCCTTTAATAATAGTATAATAAATGGATTTCAAAATTCAAATATAAGCACTACTAATTATTGTCCTGGTGGTGAACATCAGTTTGATTTTCTTGAAATACCTTGATGTTCTAGCCATAATTGGAATAGCATCCTTATTACTTGGTTTTGAACAAGTGAACGCTTTGATGGACGTTAAACTTACAACCTCTAAACATATTGCTGGCCCTTTATCATATTCATGTCCTAACGGCCTCAAAACCAACTCGCTTTCATTGAACTTTAGTGCTTCTAGAATAACAAATGATAGTGGTGGAACATGGGATATTATGGCTGGTGTGGGTTCACATTTTAAAAACGGCACTATTCAGAATATCACTTTAGGTAAGAATGACTATTACATTTTAGGACAAGAAACTGCTGACAATATTTGTAAAGATCCAGTCCCATTAACTGTTGTGATATACGGTCAGTGTAATGCGAATAGCACAATACGCTACGGTCAATCAAACGCAGAGAAGATCACTTTTGGCCCCTCTAATCTTAGTACACATTGCCTCTTTGGACCACTTATTTCTCATAATCCATCGCTTCTGTACAACTGTCCTCGTAATATCCTCGATTGTTTGGGGTAAGTACAGCGTTGATAGAGCATGTATACTGCACGTTGGGAAACGGGTCATACATAGTCAGCGAAACCAGTTCACACAACAACATCTCCTGCGACTGAAGTCACATTTATTAAAGATCGGGCCGGCTATCATAGCATAGCATTAATCGCGAAAAATTGTTAATGCTAGACAGAGCATCAATATCGTTTTACTCAAGTTCGCTTCTCGATAACATTATAATAACAAAATATTAATTATTTTGTATATTGCGCTTTGATATCAAGCGACGTATTATTTACATGGCCATAGGTGTGATCACTTTTTTAATTGCCTATTCTGTTGGTGCAGGAGTTCATATGGGCAAGCAGCAAACAGCGGACTTAAGACAACGCTTTGCCGAACAAATTAAAGGCATTGATCAAAACGGAATTTTCATTAACAACATCAAGATTGCGCTCGGAATGTTTGTGCCTGCAGCAGGGATAGGTGTGGGAGTAATCTCTGGTTTTTATACAGGGATGATATTTACTGCGATAGCGCAAACCTCTACTCTTAGTAGTGTTCCTCCTCTGATAATTCTAATTACTCCGTTCGGGATTATGGAAGTTTTTGCATACGGTATAGCTATATCCAGAAGCGGTATATTCATTTATCAACTTGTGAAGAAAAAGCCATGGAGAGAATACACTATCCCAATTCTTATCGAGGTTGGAATTGTTATATTAGTATTATTGGTTGGAGCAGTAATTGAATGGCAGATTATAACGCAATTCAACGGCTCTCACACTGTACCAAATCTATAATTCAGGAGTCCGCTATGATGGTCGAACTATATTCGTAGATTATGACATTTGGATTAAAATGACAAATAAACATAAAAAATATGTGAAGTTTATTGATACTCATATTTGAGTCTCTCCACAAGCAGGACAAGTACCCGCTAACTTCAGCATCCGTGCACCACATTCGGTACAATACTTTGTCGAAGAATCGCTAGTCATGCCAACTGATTTATTTTATCGTCATAATATTTCAATCTTAGCTATCTATATTTAAATGCGCTTGTGAAATCCATAATAAGAAGCGTTTTAAATTTTAAACTTTTCATGATAATGATAGTCTTACATAATAGACTCGGTATTTTTGATTTTGTTACTTTCGGTTCTATATCTTTGAGTTACTAAGTTTAGCTCTCAGACGACGATGGCTGGTAACAAATATTCGTCTGAAGGTAGTGGGAACTTGGACTTTTGTGTCAATATCTGATCGAGTGCGTGGATCAAAGAAACCTTTAGTATAGCCTCCTTCTCTAACAAATCGCTATTATGAGACCTGAAACCCTTCTTTAGTTGAATTCTCAAGCAAACTGCAAATATGTCTTACGCTTTACCTGATCAATTACCATTACAGAAAACGGGTCAAAATATTTTCCTTCTAAATTACTAACCTTGCCTTTAAAAACAGTTTCTTTGTCGCCTTGTGTCAAATGCTCAAAAACGTAAACCTTTAGATTTGAAGTGTCGACTCGGTTTTTCGTCAAGAAAATTGCAATGTCAGATTGCATAAAGTTCTTTTTTGGATCTCTGGGCCATGGTCTGGGCAGTAAAATTACGCTTTTCCCATTTACTATAGCATTAAGTAACTCCAATTTTTTCTCCTCAATATCTCCAGTTACGTGGAAGGTAACTACATGTGCCTTATCGAGTGGAACTTTGCATCTCGCTGCAGCGATTTGGATTGAGCTAATACCTGGAATAATTTCAACATTATCATCTCCAAAAATTTCTAGTAGTCGATCAACAACCTCAGATTCGGAGAAATTTACGTCACCTGTAAAGGTCACTGTGCAATAATCATTATCCGTCATTTTATTATATACCTCATTATATGTCGTCTCTTGGTTCTCCATAGTGATCTCAGAAACTTGTTGTTTCCTTCTATCTATTACACTTTCTATTATAATCAGTGTATATTTATAGCCAATAACAAAGCGAGATATACTAATTGCATCTCTAGCTGCATCAGTCAGATATTTTGGGGAGCCTGGGCCCACTCCTATAACAAATAGCTTCTTTGGCAAATTATAATATAGATGCTGAGTAAGAGAGTTTTAAACTTGGCCTTTCTTTTAGTTGTATATTCATTTGTATTCTATTCATCATAACTTATCCTAACAAGACATGCAGCCAAACTTTAACCTTATGTCCAGCTTTAGTTTTTGACCTCACTTTTTATCAATGTTTGCTCTTCTGGTTGTTTGAGGGAATTTGTTGCTTGTCCTAGCATTTTAGCGGCATCTATTATCGTCGTCCATCTACCTGATAATAATGTATATGTTACGCCGATGTTGGCATTAATGATCATAGTACTAAAGGACAAAATATACAGAATGGGAGTGAACCGGATGGATGTGGTCAGCCATTAGTGCCAGACGTTGTGGGGAAATATATATCTGTTAGACCTTTATTTTTCCTACGGATTGTGGAATTGTTTTGAGCTTGCTTTTGACCCTGTAACAGGCATTCTATGGGATACTCAGAATGGTTTGATATTTGGGGACGAAATAATATATCTGTGCCAGAATCCCGACAACTGCAAAATATGTAATTAAATAGGGGACTCTAATCACGGACATAATGACGATCCTGATACTACACCTGCTCAAATGTATCAACATGTTCCTCATTGCACAGATTGTAAAGCAATGGCAAAGTTGACAAATGCACATTTAGCTGAAATTAAGGTCGAAGAGAGGAGAATTAGATGAGATGGAAATATATAACAAATTCAATATTCGCACCAATTTTATAATAAGTGCAGCGGCTCCCCAGCCTGTCATGTTTCATTATATCCTGTTCCTTTTAGCATTAATTTAGCCGAATCTCTCAATTCGTATGCCACTGATCACTGATGAGGATATTATTATCATAGCTGTCAGTCTCGGAAAAACACTAAGGATGTTAAAAAATGTAGGCAAAATTTTATTGTTCATATTTTAGTTTGCCTTCAGAAGAAAAATAACATAATCCATCTCCCCATCTTTATTAACATTGAGTCACATTTCCAGCTTTGTCCCGTGTCATTACTCAATGATAGAAGAAAGGATTTCCAAAAAAAAGAACTACTAAATCACTTGATTACAGATTACGATACTTTCGAAATATCCGGTGTTTAATGAGGATTTTAGACGCTGAAAATAAATAAATTGACTTTGCGTCATAGGTTTGTAAATAGTAGTTATTCTTTCAGGTTTACCATAATAATTACTATAAAAGTAAAACCCAGACCCGGGATCAACATCTTGCGTAATGGTAAGAAAATAAATAGGCAAAAAGTATACTTCAACTGTGACAAACTGGCACCGTATCAAGAAGCGTTTGGTGGTATACATATGAATACATTAGCAATGAAGGGAAAGATACAGCATTTGAAGAATCATATCGCAGAGCTCAGACAACTATCAAATAGTCTGAATCACGACATAGATGAATTGTCCAAAGAGCTTCGGATATTAGAGATGAGTGACGATGATAATGCAAATATCATGAGTGAAGAAAACGAAGGAGAATCGGAGGATGAAGAATGACGGACAGCGAAAACAAAGAACTCTTCAAGATTTTTACGTGCATTGAATAATTATAGGGAGATTTAGTATTGCAGGGTTTGCACAGGATCCGACATTTGATAAAATGCAGGAAACTAATACTGCATTAATTGCACAAATATATGCAATAGGTCTAGAGGATGGATTAAGTGAGGACCTCTTTGATCTAATAATGAAGAAATATGCAGAATGCACACAGAAAGAAAAAAGAATTATTGCTAGATCGGACGAAGAGATTTTGGAAATGGTAAAGGAGCGTATTACAACGACTGCTGGAGTTAAGCTACAAGATGAATGAATCTTTAATGGTTTGGTGACCTTGTACGGGAGATGTTAGATAGTCGGAGGTTGCGAAAATAGAAAAATAAAACATGTATTACTGCTTTGCAAATTGATTCAACCATATTACATGCAGCAACCTACACAATTAAACATACAACAAGCATATTAGAATGTAGAATCGTATTACATACTATGATAAATAAAATTCTTGTCGCTATGGATTACACTACAAAGTTCCTGGTGATGACTTGCGGAGAACAGCCGCGCCGGAAACCATGTCTATAAACAATACACGCAGGGGACTTCCGCTAACCAGCTCCCGTCTTGAGCGTATATTTCCAAAATTATTACCAGATCAAATTCGTCGTATTGTAGCGCAAGGGCACATTCGTTCAGTACAGGCCGGAGAAGTGCTTATCGAACAGGGGGACAGAACAGTACCATTCTTTGTTGTAATTACAGGCGAGGTCGAGATTGTGCGACCATGTGGGGCCTCCGAGGCTCTTATCACTGTTCATGGTTCTGGTGAGTTCACGGGCGAGGCCAACATGCTCTCTGACCGCCGGTCTTTAATCCGGGCGCGTGTCACTAAGCCGGGTAAGGTGATCGAACTGGATCACAAACAGATGTTGAATTTGATACAGACTGACGCAGAACTCGGCGATGTACTAATGCGGGCTTTCATTCTTCGTAGGGTAGAGTTGATAGCTGCTGGTGTTGGAGATATTGTTCTTATCGGATCAATACATTCTGCTGGTACGCTTCGTATCAAAGAATTTCTAATGCGCAATGGACACCCTTATTCCTACATAGATCTAGAACGTGACTCTGACGTACAGAAGTTACTGGATAGTTTTCGTATTGCTGCAAGTGAAATACCTGTGCTAATCTGTCGAGGTCAACTTGTGCTTAGAAGTCCTAGCAACCAGCAAATCGCAGACTGTCTTGGCTTTAATGAGTCTGTTGATCAAACCAAGGTGCGCGATCTTGTCATCATCGGCGCAGGCCCCTCAGGACTAGCTGCCGCAGTGTATGGTGCTTCAGAAGGACTTGACGTTCTGCTCCTGGAAACAAGTTCTCCCGGTGGCCAGGCTGGTTCAAGCTCAAGAATCGAAAATTATTTGGGATTTCCAACAGGTATCACTGGCCAGGAGCTTGCAGGTAGGGCGTACGTCCAGGCTCAGAAGTTTGGTGCCGAGATGCTCATCGCCGATGCCAAACGACTTATCTGCGACCGCAAACCGTATATTATTGAAGTTGGAAGCGGAGCTCGAATCTCTGCTCGCACTGTGCTAGTAGCGACCGGTGTGCAATACCGAAAGCTACCATTGGAAAACCTATCACGATTTGAGGGTGCAGGCATCTACTATGGTGCGACTTTTGTGGAAGCGCAGTTGTGTGGGAAAGAAGAGGAGGTGATTGTGGTTGGCGGAGGAAACTCAGCTGGTCAGGCTGCAGTGTTTCTGGCGCAGACTACAAAATGTGTGCACATGCTGGTCAGGTCTAGCGGTTTGGCTGCTACTATGTCGCGCTATTTAATTCGCAGGATTGAAGAGAGTCCTAAGATCGTAGTCAGACCTCACACAGAGATTGTCGGTTTAGAAGGAAGCGATCACCTTGAATCAGTTCGCTGGCAAAACAATCAAACGGGACAAATTGAGGAGCACAAGATCAGACACATATTCATTATGACAGGTGCCGATCCAAACACCAATTGGCTCGATGGCTGCATCGCACTTGACGATAAAGGCTTCATAAAGACTGGTCCTGATCTGTCAGCAGAAAACCTGACTGCTTCACACTGGCCATTGGCACGCCAACCACGTTTGCTCGAAACCAGTTTACCGGGAGTTTTTGCTGTGGGCGATGTACGTGGCGGCAGTATCAAGCGTGTAGCATCTGCAGTGGGCGAAGGATCAATTGCGATCTCATTTGTCCATGAAGTAATTCAAGAATAGAAACATATCGAGTCTATATGTCAATAAGGGAACTGGGCTTCTTTTAGGATTGGCGATTTTATTCAAAGTCTTTCATGATGACAGAACTCGAAAATAAAAGCTTGAAATACGTAGGCATGATTATCTCATAACTATTTCTGGTTTTGTTTTTCTTCCAGTCATAGCACCGACCAATATAATTGATAGAACTGACATTATCGCTGCGGTAAGAAATATTAGATTGTATGATTGAGGGGCAGGAAATGAGCCAATAAGTGGGAGAAGTGTTTGGTTTGCTTGCATAAATACACCTGCTAGGACAGGCCCAACAGAGGTTCCGATTAAATAAAGAAGTGTGGTCATTCCTAGCGATACTCCATTCGACTGCCTTGGAGTATTTACCAAAATGATATTAATACTACCTATCTGTGTAAGTGATAGTCCGGTTGCTATTATGACAAGGTTAATTGTTATTAGAATCTCTGTTGAATGAAACACAAACATAGACAAGAACCCTGCAATAGATATTATAATACCAAATACGGTAGGACGTTGATTACCAAATTTTGATACTATAAAACCTGAAGCAATAGATACTACTAATGATACCATCATGTAAGGTAATTGAACATTTGCGATACTTAATGCATTTCCACCAAAACCTAATGGTTGCGGACTTCGAATCAATATAGGTACAGTCTGATAGACTACCATTAAAGCGGTAATACCAACTATCATGTTTATAATATTTGCAGGGAGTAGAATTTTATTTATCAATAGCTTGAAATCAATTAGTGGAGAATTTGCTTTTCTTTCTATTATGATAAAAAAGGATAGGGCAAAAATTGCTGCAGCTCCAAAACCAATTACAATCAGTACGTTTGATGAATTTGATGCGCTAACTGTTTGTATGAAT
Organism: Candidatus Nitrosopolaris sp.; assembly: GCA_035691865.1. Lineage (GTDB taxonomy): Archaea > Thermoproteota > Nitrososphaeria > Nitrososphaerales > Nitrososphaeraceae > Nitrosopolaris. The sequence continues at coordinate 30,712 of DASSIM010000003.1, forward strand.
TGTAATGCAACTAGAAATGAGACCACTGTAATGGATAGTGTTATCGCACCCGTCAGGTCTATAGTTGATCTGTTTTTGTCGATGGAGCTGATGTTACTATCAGTATATTCGGTCGTTGTTGTACTACTCTCCGAAAGTAGTATATCTCTTCTCACATGAATAAATCTACAACAAAATTCGGTATTTTTATCAGATATTCGTGTTGCTTTATCTGTATCGAGATGAATAAATCTAGTAATCGCTGCAAATAATGCAACTGCTATTGGTATAACTAGTAGAAAAGTAGCATGCCATCCAAAAGTATTGATTATAGTTCCACCTATTGCCACCCCTATTACTGCGCCAGCAGAAAACATAGAACTAAATATTCCTTGAGCGACTGCAAGTTTTTCTGGAGTAAATTTATCCCTTACGATACCAAATGAAATAGCAAACATCGATGCGCCAACACCTTGCATTATTCTTGCAATAATCAAAATTGAGAAGTTTGTAGAGATGGCAGCCACTGATACACCAATAGTATAGATTCCTACGATTATGAACAACATTTTCTTCTTACCGTACATGTCTGATAATCTTCCTGCAATAGGAGTCATAACAGCTCCTGTGATAAGGAATGAAGCTAATATCCAAGAAGATGCATTATAAGTTATCCCAAAATCCCTGATAAGGTCTGGAATGGCTGGAAGTACCATTGTATCTGCAAACATGACCATGAGGCCCATACAACTTAAGATTGCAAGTGTTATCCACGGAGAATTAGCAATTTTTCCGTTGAATAGTCTGTCTCTGGCTGGTTTGTTCACTGCGTTGATCCCTTATTATCTTTGATTTGATTATATGTGTATTTTATGCAGTATTATCGATTATGTGCGGATATGAACCTGATGTAACAGATATGGTTGGTAGAAAATCCAAACCATTTGGATTTACATGCATACTTCAATTCTATTCAAACATAAAACATTCCCTTTGAACAATATTTTTGGTCCTCCCACCTTGATATTAGTAGCGGTCTTCGATGAATGATCAACGGTCCAATCGTTACACCAACGAAGTTTATCAAGAGCGCGATGGCAGCGCGTACCAGTAATCCAAAATTTGCTTGGGCGAACGAATCCGCATTCATAGTCAAGAGCAGAATGAGAACCGGAATATGTTTGCCTTCACGTGAGTACTCAAATGAGGTCCTGGGATCTATTTTTGGTTTACATCCAAAAATCCTAGAAGCATTACCGAAATATCAGGAAGACCTATTCGTTGTAGCTGCAGGCTAAATGGTTCAAACTTGTGGGATATACTATAGACTTATTCTTATATGCTTTATATCAAAACCTTCCTTAAGCGTTCACTTGGATAATATGTTGTGTCGGAGAAAGATGCAAAGCGACATCAGAGGGTTTTCATTAATAATACTGCCCATGTTCTCTGTACAGCCTTTACTGGGTGATAAGAAACAAGCATTTTAGTACCATTAACTGATTCTATTATGAAACCAAATTTACCTGCTATCGCATTTTTAAAGCTTTGAAGATTAGCAAAGTACTCTGCTTTGGGGATGTACTTACTATTACTACTTGACAAGGAATCAACAATTGCAGTACCATTATGATCTACAAGTACAATTCGTTGGTCATTATTCGCAACATCAAGGGACCTAAGGGATTGATCAAAATATGTAAAATTTAGCCCTCCAATCATAATACCAATAAGCGATTTATTACCATTTTGTGAATAGATTGGAATTGCTATTACTGCATGTGATTTGCCGGTAGGAACATTAGTAATGACGTTACTCAGATATGGTTTTCTAGAAGCAATTGCACCTTTGTAATGTTCCCTGAATGCAAAATTGTGAGTTGGAGTTTAGTCTGAAAGGGAGAATAAGGCTCACTAAAGTAATCGTCGCCAGTTGGCGTCAGATAACCAATATATTGAAAAATTTTGTACTTGGATAGGACATCTTGAGCCAACTTTCTTTTAGGCTCGTCTGCATTTTGTGGTATGCCATGCAATGTTTTTATTGTACTTTTAAGAAGCGCTATATCAGGTGGATTCGTCATAGGAGTTGTGTTATTAGATATTAATTCTAATGCCGAAACCCCATCTCTTATCGTCTCTTCCATATCCTTGGCCAACAATATTGTTTTTAACTTTTGGTCATCAGATAATACACTCACATTAGAATTAGAAGTTGCTACTCTAGAGGTATTGCTGGTCATGCCTGTCAGATTGGATGATACAGTACTTCCCTGAGTATGTGAGGCAGAAGGAACAGACATCAATATCGTCCCAGATAACGAAATTATCAATAGGATTGAGATCGAACCAAGGATCATATTGTCTTAAGCTGCAGGTGTGTCATGTAAATTGCGTTATTAAGGGTTTCTCATCCCCATCTTCATATCTAAAACGCGTAATTGAGATTGAGTGAAGGCAGTGAAAGTATTACTAGATATTGGATGGTCATTATGCTAAATATTGATTGATAATATTGGAATTAATTTCATTAAATTCTCTTCTAATCAGATGAAACTCTGAAATTTAATTGCTGCCAATAATAAATACCGTCTAGCGTGGTCTCCCCAATTATCAAACCATGCTCTATGAAAAGTGATTTTGGTTTCATGGAAGTAAGGATGGTAGGGATGGTGTGCATCAAAGAAATACAAAATGCTTATGGAAATGCCTCAATTATTTCAGTTTGCTTTAACAAAGAACTATAAGCTGCGCCTTTAGATTCATCGTCAAGAATAAAATATGCACTGCCAAACTATTGTTATCGCTTCAAGATACAGACAATGAGACGACTCATCTTCTGACAATGTCTAGACCCCTCAAATCATAGAAAAACGATAACGAATGGGAATAATAATACTGATGTTGTTAAATAAACCGATGCTATTCAAACTCTAGAGACCGCATGCAGATTACGTAAATAATAAAATCATCCTAACATAATCCATGATAAAACAACTTGATCATCGGGCTATAGTTTTCACTCTTTCGGCAGCAATACTTGTTATGACTCCCGTATCATTTACTGCAGTAGGATACTTAGCCTATGCGTCAAAAGACAAGTCAAATTGTCACAAAAACAACAGTGGAAATCAAGTGACGGCACAATCTGCTTCCCAAGTTGCAATTGGAAATAACATAAAACAAATAATAATTCAGAACGGTGACCAGAAGGGTATTGTTGACAATAGTAACAATATTAACTGTAAACATAACCATATTAATTATAATAACAACGATGGTTATCCCAACTCTAACAACAATAATGGTCCTACTAATGACAATAATCAATACCTTGTACAGAGTGCAAGGCAGAATGCAATCGGAGATAACAATAATCAATACTTGGTTCAGAATTCGGATCAAACATCGTTTTCTAGCAATTTGCATCAATATATCGAAAATCTAAAAGCAAAGATTATGAGTCATATGTTCGATAACATAAATTAGGATAACTGCATCGAATATGAGTCATACCTTTTTATAATTTATCATATTATATATGATTGATTATATTGAAACCAAAGTCTATGCTCTCATCATTATCATTTCCATCTTTTCTGACTCTCTCACTAATAGTCATAGTCACTGTTTTTATTATATGGTCCAGTATAGCTACCTTTTCAGAAGGTCAAAAAGAAATACCCAGCATAAAAATTACATCACCGACGAACGGTCAGAACATTTCAAGTGGTACAAACCTTACAATTTCAGGGATTACCACTGGTACTAATACTAGTAGCACGAGTACTGGTAACAGTAACAGTGGTAATCGCTGTTATGTTTCAGTTATTATAAATAATATAAAACCATATCAAAATGCAACAGCCGGTGGACCGAATGGGGTCGATGACTATTCCAAATGGTATTATACTCTTTCAGCCGTTAAAGAGGGGCAAAATAAGCTAACAGGTAAATTATCGTGTCTATTGGAAGGAAATAGTAAGACTAACTCAATAAATGTTAGTAACACCACTAATAACTTGATTAAGTGGTATAGTGTGAATGTAACAGGAGTATCAACATCAACAACATCGACTGTTAATAGGAATTACCAGATCATAACAAACTCAACTGCTCTGCCACAGTCACACCAACAATCCAAAACAGAAGGTAATACTACTAATTCCTCAAACAGTTTAGTCATAACAAATGCATCTCGTAGTAATAGCAAAAGTAATTCTAGTTCACCAAGCATGCCAAAAGACAATAATAGTAACAAAATTGAAACATCTAGCGGGAGTGTTCCCGCTAAGTCGACACAGTCACCATCCACAACCAAGTCTACATCTAACTACAAATACAATAATAACGCTAAACCGTTATCTATCTCAATTCAATCATCACAAAATATTGTTAATGGCAGAGGAGCATCGACTTTATCAGCTACAGCTTATGATGGAGCTACAGGTAAGAGAATTGATAATGCAATTGTAATACTAAAGATAACCTTTACTTCTAACGGTACATCTAAAGAAATTGTAGGTCACAACGGAGAGGTTACGTATTCTGCGGAAATAAAACCAAACTCAAAAGATAGTAGCAATATTAGTTTTAGGACCACGGTAACGGCATCTGCACCGGGTTATATATCCACATCTAAGACAACAACATCATCGTCCTCATCCTCAATGTCGACATCTAACAGTAATCGTCAAGAGTCTATTATTAATAACAACCTTACACAGACTATACTAAAAAATGCCCAAAAGAAACTCAAGCAAAATGGTATTGATATTGCTCTTAGTTAGAAGACACTCCTGACATTCTTGAATGTTCACCAGTTGGAAAGACAATGGGCTGACATGCAAAGCAAGGTAGAGAATTAGAACAACTAAACGAATCCATGAGATCATGAGGAGATGAAAGATGATACGATAGCACATTTATCAGATCAGCTTATGATGTTAACGACAGAGGAATTTCAACGCATGTTTTCCATCATCTGTCAGAGAGATAATATGATAAGTCGCTTCTCTCTCGATGATAAATTTCCAATTTCGTAATGGGGCTATATCAGATTCGTTTAAAGACAGGTAAGCCACTTGGTCTCTATGGTCTTTCTCTTTACTAAGAGTAACAACAATAAGGCGTCTTGTCTAACATCCGCTTTATCCGTTATTAACCAATATGAAATCTAATTACGTATTTAATGTTGGAATGCCTTATAAGGCCATGTGGTTTTAGCCATTATTGTTGAGACGCAGAAGATCATTTCCAAATATTACACATTGTAACAGTCTTGCGTTATTCATCTCAATATGTCTTTTGTTGCTTTTATCCACGGTTTCAATTACAGCAATTTCAAAAATATCCTTGACATCCTATGCTTATTCTACCACATCCACAAATTCTTCTATGAATAAGGAAATACCACTCACAGTCAAGAGTTTTATTCTTAATCAAATAGTCAATAAATCCAAGGCAGCTATTGTTGTGGGTTTCATAGACCCTAATGGCACTCGCATATTCAGCTTTGGAAACATGTCAAAGGCTCATAATGTACCTGTAAATGGAAACACATTATTTGATATAGGTTCTATCACAAAGACGTTTACCACCCTTCTTTTAGCCGATATGGCAACACAAGGAGTAGTTAATTTAACTGATCCAATTGAAAAATATCTACCAGCCAGTGTAAAGGTGCCTGAGTTTGAAGGTCACAAAATAACACTTGAAAACTTGGGTTCTCACACTTCTGGCCTTCCAGAATGGCCTTCTAACATATGGCTCAATAATAAAGTCGGGGTATTCAATCCAAATTATAATGAAACTATGTTATACCAAGGATTATCAAATACTACCCTTACTAGGGAGCCAGGTTCGGAATTTCAATATTCAAGTTTTGGAATTGCATTACTAGCACACATACTATCACTAAAAGCCGGTCTCTCATATGAACAGCTGGTCAAACATAGAATCTTAGATGTACTCGGAATGAATGACACCAAAATTACTCTTTCACCATATGAGATTAAAAATAGATTCTCCATAGGCCACCAGGGTGGTAAAGAAATTACTACACCAACAGTACCTGAAATAATGGCAGCAGCTGGTGCATTTCGTTCGACAGCTGATGATTTGTTAAAATATACATCCACTAATTTAGGTTTCTTACATACTAAATTAGATGGCGCTATACAACTTTATCATTTGATAATACATTCGATTGTACCTGCGAACCCTATGAATTATAGCGAATATGTTGCTCTAGATTGGCGAGTACTCACTAATTTTGGAACAGAAACCTTGTCTCATGAGGGAGCAATCAATGGATGGAATGCTTTAGTTGCATTCATACCTACCAATCAAATAGGTGTTGTATTATTATGTAGTTGTGATTCAAAGGATGTTGATATGCATAACCTTGGATTTGTATTGTTACATCTTACAGGAGTACAAAATTTAAATTGGCGTAGCAATAATAGTATCCATACAACTCCGGGTCTTAGTTGATACAAAATAATTTTTTTATTAACAAGTTTACATAACATCATTTCCATTTTTAAATGTTGATGCCTTGCTGTCGTGATCAGCTTTGATTATAATTATTTGGCTGTTCCAATGCGTGTACTAAGTGTGACACTGGAAGGAGAACAAGGTATAGCTGCTTATATGCTGTTATTACTTAAAATAAATATGCCAAGCTATTACGTTCTATCTATCCAAATACTATCTACTGTCTAGGTCGTGTTTTAGTGGTCTCGGACAGGTGTATTATAAAAAAGAAAATTCAAAATTTTCAACTATGACTAATCTGACAAATTTTGAACATCAATACACTTTTGAGCTATAGATTAGGATCTGAATCATCTGTCGTATTCATGATGGTGGCGCACCCAGAACTGTTTATTATTGGTCGTAACATCAATATGTCGATATGATGGTCTCACAAACACAGACTGGAATGTCAACGAATCATATTGCAACCAATGTTAACAAAATGAGTGTAGACAGGCAGAACAGTTAATGCTGATCTGTTTGAGGAGATAAAGAAATGGCTAACGAAGACTTCAATGCTACAATAAGGAGCTTTCAGCGACAGACTATATTGAACTTGTACAATTCAGCAATTCCAACAGAAATAATCGCCTTTCAGCTAGATATCAGCCAAGAAGAGGTCGAAAACATCATAGAAGAAGAGAGAAAGGACCAGGAAAAGCTATCACTTAAAGTAGCGTCATCCCCAGAGTCTTCTTCTATGGATTTGTTTTATCTTGATGCCGTCGTTAACATTGACTTGGCTATTAAACGTGCACAGAATAGTATGTGGGAAGCTTTGAAATCAGAGCCAAAATTCGACATCTCAATGGAAGAGACAGACAAAATTTTAGAGAAATTTGCCAAATCCAAAGTTACTCTTGTAATTTTGCATATTGATCTTGTAGATTCAACCAAGATGTTAATGACACTCCCAGTCGACAGGCTCTCAACGATAATTCAGGTATTTACTCGAGAAATGTCTCTAATAATAGAAGCGTATGGAGGATATGTCCTGAAGTACATTGGAGATGCAATTTTAGCATTCTTCACTGTAAACATAATAGATGATCTATATTTGCCGTGTGTAAATGCAGTAAATTGCGCAAGATCTATGATTAAGATAGTCAAACAGGGTATCAACCCAATTCTTGATCAAAATGGTTACCCTGAAATGAGCGTTCGTATTGGTATAGATGTGGGTGACCAAAATGCGGTATTGCAGTATGGTTGGGATATTATTCACATATTGAATAACAAACACGAACAAATAATGAAAAAGCCGCATTATGATATTATAGGATATACTATTAGTGTTGCGGTAAAAATGACAGGACTAGCAAAACCCAATAGATTTATCGTTGGTCAGCTAGTATATGATACATTAGATGAAAAACAAAAGTCCGCATTCAAAGTACTGAACGTTGGCACAGATATCTGGAGCTATGTAGACAGTAGGACTGGAGTTACTTACAGTGTTTATAGTAGCATAGCATGAAAGCAGACCTTTTTTTGTATCCACAGATTTCTTGGTACTAACGACATTTTGGGTGTCAATTAAATCTATTTGTTGCAGCCAGGTAAAACATAAACCGGAATAGGGAACATGACTCAAACTGAAGATAACAAAAAGACATACATTTCAATCACAGATAGCTCAAAGATTATAAAAGCAGAATCATATAGATACAGAAGTTATGAAGTTCTGCACTTTGCCTTTATCAGAACATAATCGATAAATCCCTTCTGAGATGCTTCCTTCATCTTTACTGCTGAGTTGAAGACAACTCTTTCGATTACATTGTATAGAATACTTTGAAGATATGATGATGTCCTCTCTTTCAAAATTATACTTTTTATTTTCTCCCTGTTTTGTGCATAGTAGTCTGCCAAAGGCTCATATACATGCGATCCGATATGCTGGATATCAATAATATCAAAGCCTGATCTAGTAATTAGTAATTTGACAAATTCTAATTCATAATGTTCTGATGCCCACGTTAATGAAAGAATTCCAAGTTGCATGAAGTCGTGAATCTTTGTGGATATTGACGATTTAGCCGTTGTTATAACAGGTATTGCAACAACTAGCAAGCCATTATCATGTCTTAAAATTCTTCTAGATTCCTGAATAAATTCTATTAACGGCTTAAAATGTTGTGCGGATTCTAAAGCGATTATTCTATCTACGCATTCATCAGTAAGGGGCAAAATCTTAGCCGTCCCATTTAATAACTCTACATCTGTAGCAGTGTTATGATCAATAAACGACAGTGCTTGATGTGTTTTCTTAGAATTCAAGATATTACTACTGTCAGCACCTCTAACTAAATCTGCAGCAGTTTTTAATTGTACGAGGTTAACATTGAGACACGTAATGTCCAAGGTGCTGTAAATTGATTTCCAATATATTGCTGGTGCTGAGAATCCACTTCCAACGTCTAATACATTTTTTGCAGAATGCAACTGAGCAAATTTTCCTACTAACATACAGAGTTCGTTTTGTGCCTGTACAAGACTAACTGTTTTTCCATTCCAGTAGCCAAAGTTTAGCATGGTTCCTCCAGTTGCTCGCAGGATATATGGTGTCATGAAATTATAACAATTGATTATATCTGATTCGTTTCGCCTTAAAATCCACAAGGGAGTCTGAAATGGCTTTTTTATTTGTGCCAATCTTGATACTTTTAGTTGATGATAGGATATAATGATTGCATGGAATTATCTCGATATACGGTACTGAATCTGTAGTGCACACGAGCGTACATCATCGTCATGATTACGTTTACGCATTTTTTTCGTAAAGAATACATGTTTATGGGTAAATTTCACTACTATTTTATCTGCTTTTGAGTCTTTTTGGTCATTATTAACGAATATATCGACATATCAGACAGAGATCGAAAAAAGGTGGAGAATGAAAGGTCAAGATTTTGAATCAAAGATGAGGAGAGAAAAAGCAAGGCATACCAGATTGATATGAATCACTAACTCATATTTTCCACAAATCTGTACTGGGTATGGTCAGAGTCTTTCATGGAAAGATGCCCATGACATCTAGGAATCTTTTTCTTAACGTTACGATACTTGTATTGCCTACAATAGCGATTTGAGCTTGGCTGACCTTCTCTCCTTCCTTTAGACATGCGGCATATAATGTAGCAACAGCAAGAGCATTTGGATCTTTGTCATATGACACCGGATTGTTCTTTATCACAGAAAGCATTTCAAGCGCTCTCCTGTAAGCCTTTTCGCTTACACGAGCCCTATTTGCTCGTTATGTGTACTCATTTGAACCAGCTCCATTATTTTCGGTAAAGAATTAATATGAATGATCTTTTGATTTATCTTCCCTTATTTCTGTGCTTCCTTGAAAGGTTTTGCTACAGTTGGGCATATGGACCTTTATTCGCCCCTGCTTCCACTCCCTCTGAGCCGAACTCGATATGTTATCTAGAAGAGTCCAATCGTTATCTATACTGTTATAAACTTTGAAATACGTATAACGGTATGCCTAAATTTGCTACCGATGAAGAACCGTCGGAACAATCTTCTCAATGGGCTAATATTATTGGTGAACTTTTTGACAGATTGACAGGAAAAGGAGCAGAAATAACTTATAATTTCCAAAACCTAGAAATAGATATTCCAAAGGCTGTAGGGCCCCGAGGTCATGATCTGGGCAGTGCTAAATGGACTATCAATGGCAAGGTTGTCATAACAGCTCAAACTAATAGTACTGCTTTGAAGTAGTATATGCTTTACAGTTTGTTGCTTCAATAAAGTTAAACATTTTTCTGCCGCTATTGTCGCACATGTAGCGGTACACGTAAAAAGGAAATTCTAGTCAGACAGAGATGTTCTTTCTACGACAATAGCTGGTGGAGCCAGTTCTTTGTCTTTCTTACAATGGTTATTAACTATTACGTCAAGGTATATAGTATGCTGTCATTAGCATGTCGTGATTTAGGAATTATGAACTGCGAATATGTTGCTACAGGAGAAACAGAAGAAGAATTGTGGGGAGAGGGTACTGAGCACATAATAAAAGTGCATGGCACGGAAGATGCTGATATAACTCCACAATTTAAAGAGACTTATAAACGGTACATCAAATATTCTTAAAAGTTGTGCATTAAATATTG
>DASSIM010000004.1:0-34794 GCA_035691865.1 Candidatus Nitrosopolaris sp.
CACCTATCTATGTATCGGTTCATGTTTTGTAACACGACGATTCTCGATATTTCACTCTCATCCATGATTGAGTAGCCTTGAAGCTTAAAACACATCTGTTCGGAAAAAGACCTAATCTCATTCATTTCAATCATGTTCTTCGCCTCAAGTCGCTGCGTAGACATTCCTATATGCATATAGGATTTCAATTCAATAAAGTGTGGGTTGCCCTGTTGCATCATTTCGGCGAATTCGTCAACAAATTTCATAGCGTCATTATATTGTCTGATAATTGTCATTCTGAGTACGGTTCTTGTCTTTGCAGTTGAAAGAAATTTTAGACTTTTCCACCACCTTTCCCAAGCGTCTCGATGACGGGGACGGTTCACGAGGTAAAACATTTTCTGATTCGAAGCATTCGTGGATAGATATATTTGAGTAGGGAGCGAATCTTCATCTGCAAGCCTCTGAAGCATATCCGGCTCCTGACCATTGGTTACGAGAAAAATCGATTTAGTTGCAGGCAGCGTTCTAAGGTATTTAATCAATTCAGGCAATTTGGGATACATCGTAGGTTCTCCTGACAGAGATATCGCATAATGTGTTGGAAAAAGTGACTCGTCGAGCTTTTTCCTGTCATTCTTTTCATGACCATAGAACCCGTTGATCAATTTTTTCCGCTCAGCCATCAAATGTTCAACAATCACGTCGGGCTCGTCAACCAACTCCGGTGGCATTTGAAGTGTATCGTAGAATTCAGTCGGACGCCAACAATACACGCATCGATTCTCACAATTCATAGCAGTTGGAGTCATTTCCATGCACCTGTGGGTCGAGATGCCATAGAATTTATTCTTATAGCAGCTTCCTGCATTTGCAAAAGATTTTTTTGTCCAGTGACACAACTCGACTGCCGAATGGTTGTATATCCCGTATTTTGCCTTTTGAAGCCTCGACTTCACTGCAGGACTGATTTGAATGAGGTTATCTTGCGTAACGTGTGAAATGTTTTCGTCCGAGCAGCTCATCTAATTTTCTTGAAAAGGAAATGAATTTAAAGCTTCCATAAGTATCAGAAACTGTCTTGCTATCTCCTACCATATTTTTGTAGTGTATTGGAAGACGGTTAAAAGAGTTATGAAACTTGACGAGTAGTACCCAAGAAATCCCTCCGATTCCATCATCTACGTTCCAAGCAGGTTGAAATATCAAGAAAGTTGATCACATTAGACATCTCTGCAGGCCCGGAGTCATGAATGTGATGATTATTGCACATGATCCAATAGAAATTTCTGCTCAGGTCTACTGAAGTCTGTCGATTTCATGGTCCAAATGAGCTAGCCAAAGCGTGAGGCCGGTTTTGCCTTACATAACTTGAAAAAGATTTGATTTGAGCTCATACTGAGATTTAAAACACGATGTTGCGAATGCTGCGAAAATGGATGCAGGAGGGAAATAAGTATTAAGGCAGAGATCAATATATTCGAACTGAAATTCTCAATAAGCTAAATTTTGGAATAATTAAATACCATTCCGACATAATCCCTTCAATTCAGGAGATTCCTGAATTTGCTGAAAGACATCAACTAGTATAAAATTCTCTAGAAATGAAACAGGTCGACTGTTTCTGGTTGCCAGCTGTAGAATAAATGGTGGATATCCAGTAGCAAGATTGCACTATGAGGTATGGAATTCTTACTGTGATATACCTACAAATAGACCGCAACGATGCAAAGAAGGAAAGTAGGTATCTTGTTGCTTTGGGTCATCTCGCAAGGGATTCAATAGTATACTATAAGCTAGAAATATATGATGTGAAAACTCCAATTGTTTCTGGGTCTCATTTAAAGATAGAAGATTTAGAATAACATATCGGATAGCCATTACAGAAAATGTGAATCCTCTAACAATTATATACAGTGATTTCGAATGGAGCAACTGTTGGCCTTCGTAGTATAGCCTGGTTAGTATAGGCGGCTGTGGACGGATTGTCTTCGACGGACACCGCTCGAGGAGGGTTCAAATCCCTCCGAAGGCCCCTCTAATGCTTCGATTACGTCACCCTTTTTTTGCTCTATGCTGAGCTGCTAACGCGTCGTCATAGACAGTAGGTTCGACCAGAATCCAGCCATAGTGATGCTCATCGTGCACGTATCGAATTTCCATAAGATTTGGTTTCAGCTTTTTCGTTCTTAGGGACAAAAGGAACTCCGCACGGGTGAGCCTGCCAATTCTTTTTGAGTGTGTAATCAATGCTTCACCCCGAGGTAGCAAGAGTCGATAGCTGAATTCGAGGGCACAGTTCTTAACAGTGTATGTTTGTACCATTTTTTTGATGGTCTCCTCGATATCAGAAATTTCTTTTATCTCAATCGTGTCTAGCACAGGAAAATCCACGTAAAAGGACTTAGGTGGCTGCAACCAGATGAAAAATATTAGCTCTCCAATAAAATTTTTGGGATCTCAATACCGTTCACTATCGAATATAAACCTAAAGCAACTTTCTTTTGGATACCCAAAAGGCTCCACCGCCGGCCTTTCTCCGCAGGGTATAGTGTAGAAGTATCTGCTTGTGATCAAATTTTAGTGTCAGCGAATCTATGTCACTTAGCGGCACCCATTGAACTTCAATGAAGTCGTCGGTCGCCCTGGTCATGCCAGTGACGACTATTGTACCATACTACAGTCATCACATGTCCCCTCGGATCCCTACTCGGATCTGAATAAACCCCAAGTACTCCCATAGGATCTATAGTTAACGATGTCTCCTCCCACATTTTCCATTTGGCGATTAGATCATTTTTCCTCTTTGTCAATAAGAAACTGGATTATTGTTGGAGGATAATATTTACTGCTGGCACTGCGTTACGATAGTTCTTTATCGGCTAGGAGAACCAAATTATTTGAGTCTAGTGCGTGGTGAGGATATAGGTTTGTAGCTTTTATCGAAAGTGCCGGAGGCGGGACTCGAGCCCGCGACCTTTCGATTATGAGTCGAACGCTCTGACCAAGCTGAGCTACCCCGGCAAGCTCAGCAGCGTTCAGCATTCACATTTTTTTAAAACATAATATATTCTATTCAAAGATTGATTCCATAAGTGTCGTTTATCTTCCCGTCAGCAATACGTACGAGAATGCAGGAATACAATCAAGCTTTAGACAACCGTAGAAAATGACGAAACCTTTACGAAGTTGCCAAACACTTTATGCACACAATATGACGGATGTTCTTCCCTTTCTATTTCCGTTTCCTTGTTCAGATTCGATTTCGCCGGTACTGATTTGGCTAAACTCCACGCTTATTCTAGCATACAGCCGTTCCAATTAATTATCGAAATCCTGGAATTTGTGTCCGGTTTTTTTGGCTGTGGAAATGGAATATTCAGTCTTTTCAGCCTTTTCAATGGCTGACTCTGTTTCTCCTGTGTCATAATCGTTGACGTTGCTGGACAGCTGCAGATATCTTATCTTCTTGCTTATCTGTTTGATTGAGCCGTATGGTTGCACCCGTTGGATTGAGCTGTCCTTTGCTCTTGTAGCGGCCCTACTGCCTTTGTTCCTCTTGGCTTTAGTGGAAGTATTCAAGTTAATACGAATTGTACAAATAAGAACATATTTGTTTAGCTCGAATAATCAGACTTGATAGTAAAGTATTTTGAATCTCGGTACATTCGTGTCTAAATTCGTAGAGCAATTCGCCAGCACATTTTCTCAACAATGTGTAAATTAATGCTAACTAAACTTAAGCTTATCGTGTCAACAGAAAATGAGTTACGGGTTCCGATCCAAGAGAATATAAGAGATCTTCACCCGATAGATTCCAGTCCAAAATCTGGCGCACTTTTTTCTACCATTTTTGGGCATAATGATGTAAAGAAGATCTTTTGCCTTTCAATTACTTCTCAGAAGCCCGTCCATATACTACTAGTTGGTCCGCCTGCCTCGGCTAAAACGCTGTTCATGCTAGAGTGCATGAAGCTAGGACGGTCCTACTTTACCCTTGGGAGTCACAGCACAAGGTCGGGTATGCTAGAATATTTATTCGAAAAACGACCCAGGTATTTGATCGTAGACGAAATTGAGCATATGGGGATAAAAGACCAAACAGCTCTCTTGAGCTTGATGGAAACTGGCATTCTTTGTGAAACGAAATTTCAGAAAACACGAAACACCCAACTCAAAACATGGGTGTTTGCAACGAGCAATGACACCAAGCGGATGCTAACACCGTTGCTATCGAGATTTGTTATCTTGCATTTTAAGCAATATAGATTTGATAGCTTTCATGAAGTGGCCTCCCACATGCTTGTGCAGGAGGGCATCGAGAGTCAGTTGGCATCGAAGATAGCAGACGCTGTGTGGTGGAAAATGAAATCGAAGGATATAAGAGACTGCTTGAAAATAGGCCGGCTCGTAAAGAGTGAGCAAGACATAAATTGGATTGTAGACACATTCAAAAACTACAGATGAGCGCAGGATCAGTTACAGCTATCTAAGATTTATCGAATTAAACAACACTGGACGATGGCATTCTCAACAAAAGTTCCGCCTCCTCATGCGAGCTACACCTAATTTCAAATATTACCGGGCTTTTTCATCCTTTCTGTTTCATTATCTACAGCGTCTGCCATAGCATCGAGTTCCCCAAGATCCTTGAACTTCTGGTAGGTCAGTCTTTCTAGTAAGTGCAAAACGCTTTTTGCTGGCCGATACTGCCGTATTTGTGGATCGTTTATTTCAGCGTACAATCCAATACCTTGTATGTTATTCAGTTTTGCAAAACCCAATATTAAGCCGTTAAAACCTGTTATCAGTGATGATGACGGTGTGAGTTCAATCCCTAAATTCTTAATTTTTTCCTTCAGTGCCTCAGACGTAGTAGTGACGAACGTCTTCGGTTTCTTCTGAAAATTCCTTTCAGTATGAAATGCACCGAGTGAGTAAATCAGTTGAACAGAGTATTTCTTGGCGATATCGATGACATCTTGGCAGAGTTTGTATAACTCCTCGTTTGTCTGAGGTTGCCCCAGACCTCCGCCAAAAACTATTATATCTTTTGCGTATCTGTACTCCCATCGCTCTTGTTGGAATTCAATGTAACCGCCTCGGTCCACCACATAATTTGGATAGCAAGCAGTTACATATCTGAAAGGTAGTGTTTTGAGATTCTTGTTTATAAAATGTATGGCAACGCTGCCGATATCGCCCATATCCTGCATGGCAGCAACAAGTATCGGTTTTTTGATATATGGTGTCTCAATGTCTGTAAATTCCATGACCATATCTTGATTCCATGCAATAAAAAAGATTGTTAATCGTGACTACCTGTACTATTCGTAACCAAATCAATTGTGCTATCGCGAAAGCCACTTAACTTATATTTCAGAATTCGCTTTGTAAATTCATCTGATGACTACTTCAACGCCAATTCACAGGATAATGAATGAAAAGATCGAGAAGATTATGCTGAATCGGACAGCTCAGGAAGCCGCTCACAAAATGGGTACTGTGAATACCAGTTCGTTGATAGTCTCTGACCTAACTGACAAACCAGTAGGCATAATAACGGAACGCGATCTGGTGAGAAGAGTGGTTGCTAATGATGCAAACAGTAAAACAGTTCTTATAAAGGATATCATGGCTTCCCCGATTGTTACAATCGATGCGAATTCTTCAGTTGAAGCAGCGGCAGATTTAATGCTCCAAAATCAAGTGCATCACTTGCTCGTGGTTGAGGGTGAAGACGTAAACAAACCACTAGGCATTATTACTTCGACTGATTTCGCTAATTACTTAATGGAAGGAGATGATGGCAAATGATAACTTCGATATTTCGATTCTGCCCATCATATACTATGCATTCTTCTCGTAGCTGTGCTTGAGCGCGTCCTAATTTCGCTGAGGGTTACAAATGTCTCGTCTTGCTATCAAGTGCATTGACTGTATTCTCCCAGCATCTGATTGAATATATTGTCTTAGCCATGGTTGTGGATGGGAAAAATAACTAGCGCCCCG
Organism: Candidatus Nitrosopolaris sp.; assembly: GCA_035691865.1. Taxonomy (GTDB): domain Archaea; phylum Thermoproteota; class Nitrososphaeria; order Nitrososphaerales; family Nitrososphaeraceae; genus Nitrosopolaris. The sequence goes on from DASSIM010000004.1 coordinate 5,995, forward strand.
TCGCCATTCTTGGTAAGAAATAGCGAGCGCCTCAATGGATTTTCATGGTATGGCAAACGGACCTTGAGTTACTCGAACACCGTATGGATGATCTGGCTCTCTAGTTGAAATTGGATTATGAATATTTAGGTTTGAAAAATAATATCATGAGCTGCGTTCGAAGCATTATTGTTCTTGTTGTTATTCGGAGCATCGTTAGATGATGGAGGGATTATAGTTAGGACTACTTGCACTAGCAACTTAACAATTGAAGACAATTTGGTTTCATAGTCTGAAGTATACATTTGCGCTCCGCCACCAACATACAAAGAATATGAAGCTATGCCGTTGTTATCCGTAGCGCCTTTGAATTTCTTAAGTAATCCTGATGAACTACTAATGTTTCCCGACACCGAACCCACAATAATTGCTTTGGGCGAATTTTTAAGTAGCCATAATAGTTACAATTTCTGCATCTTCAAGATGAAGTGCTCTTCCCTATTCGAATTGAGAATGATAATAGTGACACTTTGTGACTATAATTGCTTAAGTGCGGAAGTTTAGACAATGAAGTACGAATAAAATTGGTAGTGTTAATAGCGGTCGTATTCGAGGCCGCAGAATTAGCCCGTACCTTTGTACTCCGCGATGGTTGTAGATACTGATGGTTTGTGACAGTCAGGGTAGCACTAGTGCCTGCCCCGGTTATCTTGACACCATAATGTGACGTAAGGTAAGATAATTCTTGCATACGAATTTAGCTGTTATTTTGTTCTGACCTTTTTTAATAGCAGTGTTTGTAGTTGAAACGGTGAAGTTAAATTTCGAATATTAGTTAAGCCCGCCCAGGGCGGCGTCATGATAAGCGTTGATTCCATTTATTTTAGCCGGCACATATCAAGCGGAACTTGCATTACCTGTTGAGGTTCAGTAGATTAGTATGTCTTTCCCAACTTGAAACTGCTGGCATCTAGTAGGTAAGGTAATCTTGACGAAGTGTAGGTATATCGATATTGTTGATTAGGGGGTGGTTCCTGTCGTTGCTTATAAGTTTCTAATATCGATTAAGGATTGAGAAAAGGACCAGAATTCTGAACATTTGGAAAATAATAGTGATTGGCAGTACGCTGTGTTATCCAAGTTGGCATGAACTACTAGGAGAACATCTATAGCGACCACGAAAAGAAGTAGAGCCCTATGCGGATTAATTTTGACTAATTCATGTCTGATGAATGTGAAAGTAAAGATAACAAATGATAAAAGTAAAATGATTGTTCACAGTAGCAAACTGTTTTATTATAATCCTGCAAACAAAAATTCTGAAAACACAGACTTGGCTTTTTTAACTCCTGTTCAAGTCAAAGATTGTTAGTTGGTTAACGTTGAGGTACACGATTGGAATTCGAGAGTTTTAGAACGCTTGATAACGGCTGCGATACTTTGAGATGATCTTGTTTTCGGCCATATTCCTCTCTACGCATTTATAAACCATAGGTGATAACTCTTATGAAATAACAGTTCATTTTCCACATGAATAATATAATTCCGATTATGTCTAAGCATCTATGAATGCTAACAGAATATTTTCTGGGAAGTTAGTATTTGGTACTTACTAATAGGTTTTTGCAGTCGAATTGCTAAGAAATGAATGTCAAGATGTCCTAGTTTTAATAGTTGTTCCGAATAACACATTCTATGATGCATTTTGGCGTAGACGTCCTTGGCACTCTGAGCGAAAAGCTTAAACTGCTGATAATTGAAACTCAGGATCACCACCGTTCATTTATCGATAATACGAAACTATATAGGGAGGAAAAGATCAACGAGAGTGACTTCTTTTCTCAAGTTCTCAATTACGTTGTCACAATTTCAGCCTTGACTTTCCTTATGAATAGGGTAATTTTGGAATTGAGATCTTCGCTGGCCAAGGGCACAAGTATAAAAGATGCTACGGGGGGAGTCGCACCTTCATCTTCGCCGGCCCAAACTGCCGGCTTCGGGATTAGGGGTTTTTTAACTTCTGATCGCCCTGTGCCTATTCCTCCGCTCAAAGAGGCTTTGCTTTCCAGAAAAGTGGAGATCAGTAGTCATTCGACAGTCACATCACCCAAGGTCTGCAAAGAGTGCAGAGCGATTCTTTCAATCCGTGCCAAATTCTGCGGCACCTGCGGCATTAATCAGGAAGATGTTTTACACTAACCTGGATATCCATATCTCCAGCGTTGGCATTGACATATATCAAGTACCTAAATGAGGCAAAGACATTGCAACTCGCTCTAACAAAATGGGCTTTAGATTAAGAAACAAGTGAATTGAAACAGCAGCGGCGAGAATAAACAGAATGCGGCTCGTAAATGGCATTACATTCCTAAATGCATTCCTAAACGCACAGTAGTTGGTTCGGGTAATTGATTTTTTCGATAAATGACGAAAAGATTAGGTAGCCGACCTACAAGTTATCACTCTTTGAGCATTATGGCTTCTTTCAATCCTCGGTTTCTGGCGTGCGAGCTTGTTTCAAAGTGCGTTCAATACTAATGCAAGCGAACCGCGGTCAAAAGCAAAGGAAAAAGAACAGTTTGATCGAAGATTCCATTAGGTCAATGGAAAGTTACTTCAAAACAGGCTTCACCAATGTTGATGTTGCTTGTAGGCAGAGATGTAATGGATTTGAGATCTTTCAGTGAAAATGAGCTGCCATCTTTTGCCTCACATTATAAATATCACTATATTCGCTCAGACTTTATGTTCGTTCAACATTGATCAGAATATACAGACTTTATGTTCGAATACGGATGAGATGGTTTGCTATGTGACTTTATCGACACTCGATTCTGTTATTTCGTACGGGTGGGGCTATCTCCTATTTAATTGCACAATTCATAAATGGCAGTACGATGGGAATACGTATCGTAAAAATGAAGGCAAATATTGGCGTAAATTATGCAGCTGCCACTACAACTTTAATTACGGGACTACTACAGCTCGTTCTTTCTAGCACAATAACAGCCCTAGAAAAAGGTAATCCCAGTCTTCAAATATTTTTCATAGGGATCGGAGTTCTCCAATTATTCTGGACTATCAGTATAATCAGAAAATGGGGTAGGCTTTTTTATTCCTTGGCTACTGGCCTCAACGTAGCGCTGATCTTTCTGTGGGTGCTATTGCGGTTGCCGCAAAGCTTCATAGGATCTCCTTTGCCAATAGACTCGCTGAGTCTTGCAATTCAAGCATTGCAGATTATCTTTTTTGCGTTATGCACAATAATCCTGGCAACAGTAGAGGATCGTAAACTGAATACTCCGGAATCGGCGACGCCCTCATTCAAAACAAATATAATGGATGGTCCCCCTAATGCGGGCAAGTTAACTTCTTTGGCTAGTAGAAGAGTAGTGTTAGGAATCGGCGCCGTAATCCTGGTCATCGGGATTGCTGGAATAACCTACACGATGCAGCAAGTAGTGCAACAATATGAAATAAAAAAAACATCGACGCCCCCTTATACATCTGAACCACCAGTCCAGACCTCATCTTCTGTTTATATCGAAATAGGCTTCATCATAATCTTCATTGCGGGTCTGACCATCATGTCCTACGGAGCTACCCTTAAAGGTCGATTGTCAAGACAACAAATAGGTCGATGATTGGACTTGGCGGTATGACTGAGACTAAGTAAATCGTAAATAGTCTGAAACCAACCGATGAGAACGACAAGATCTTGTTCTTCTAGAACATATGTCGATTCCCTCTTTAATTCTGCTACCTTCTGCAACGCATGTACAGTTACGCCAAAACTGCGATCCTCCTTGGAGTTGGCTACGTTAATAGGATAAACATGAATGTTTAACACTAATCATAGTTTGAGTAAAATTAATAAAATGGTAAATTCTAGTCTAGATTGTTCGCCGAATATGTAAATTAAACCTGAAAGTTCACTTTTCTTTGGAATTATTTCGAAAATATCTTATTAGTAACCTTTTTCTTGTCTTTCCTTGTTTATTTGATTTTTCTTCAAATATTCATCTAGAATTTGCGTTGGTGTCATGCCAAGTTCGATTGATGCTTGAACAAGGAAATGCCACAGATCTATCACTTCTTCTCTTGCCCGAGCCTTATCAAATTTGGTAGGCTTCTTCCACCATTTCCAGTTGGTAAGTCTTTGAAGCTCTATAGCCTCGTGAACCATTGCAGTTGCAAGGAGAGATATTCGTTCCTCTTTGACCCGTGGATAGCGCCTTGAAGCGGTAATTTGCGCCAATTCTTTTTGAAGGTTAAAAATAATCTCAAGTGCATCCATATCTTGTTATATCACTGACTTGAGTAATAACGTTAAGAAGATATATTCGGACTTGATACCTAGTCTTCTAATCACTGTCAAGTCTTATCGTTAGGGCTTAAATTCATTTTCGTATTTTCCTACGAGGGGGGGAAAAATAATTCTCTACATATCACGCCAACACATGCGTGACATCCAACGTCTTGGTGTTTCCTTTTTGTCACGCAACCCACTGAAAGCTTCTACCGTGAGAATGAGTTCGGTCAAGCCAACACCCATCATCTGGACTGCAATATATCTCCTATTGATCGTAGTGGTGCAATTCTCCAGCAGCCTATGCCATGCAATGTCAGAGCATTCATGTAAATCAGAGATCCAGCAGACGCCGATCAAGTTCTAAGTTGTTTCTTACTGCCAGACTCCCCTAGTGGCCCACTGGTATATTGTTTTATCATCGGGCCTGGACCTGGGAGGATCGGATTCAGTGCCAATTGGTTTTTTTTCGTCTCTCGGTAGGTTTAGATATTCCCTCGGCATTTTCATCCTTAGCCGCTTTCGCAATTTTAGAAAGGTGTCAATATCTCCATGGATTATCATTCTATATTGCATAAAAAGTTCCTTCAGAATCCAGTCATCGTTGACACTATTTACTATATCATCAAAATTTACTAATGTAGACTTCATCACAGCAACTGATTTTCGAAGAGCTTTGTCGATCAAATAAAGTTCCTTTTCATGCGACATGTCCTTTGATGGACATTTTCCATTTCGGTCATTAAGGTCATTGCTTCTGGCTCTGGAAGCCTTTACAATATTTCTGATCTCCACCTTACTCAATGGATTTTTAATCACAAAATCAGCGAATTCTTGCATATCACTAGTGTCTAGAGGTAGCATCTCTAATGCGGCACTCGGACTTATTCGCTGGCGAATAATTTCGTTACGGATGTTTTGGGGAAGACGTAGGAGCTGTATTCTCTTCGTAACATACTCCTGGCTCCTCCCAATACGCGCTGCCAATTGCGTTATTCCTCCCCAGCCTCGACCTTCAACGTATTGATTAAATGCAATAGCTTCTTCAATAGGATTCATCGTCTTGTGATGGACGTTTTCAACAAGACCTAATTCATAAGCCTCTTTATCTGATAAATCAATTATATGAGAAGATATCTTTCTCAATTTTAGCAGCTTGGATGCGGCAAGTCTGCGATTGCCCGCAACCACTTCGTACTCGTGTTGCATTGGTCTTACAAGTATAGGCTGCAATAACCCATGCTCTTTAATGGAAGAAGCCAAATCGTCCAGATCATCCAAATCCATACGGAATTGATATGGAGAATGACGAATCTTGCCGATGTTAATTGCTTGTAAGATACCGAGATAGCTCATCCTAGCATTTTGTCTTAATCTGCGATGTAATATGTGTGTATATGATAGACTTATCATTTCGCAAGGCTATACACATCGTTACGCTGAGCAAACGAGGAGAACTGGTGAACCAACTTTGCTTTTCCTACTCTACGAGCCGTATTTTATACCGTTCACGAGTTTTCGCGTGCGAGCAGCCAACCCGTGAGTATGAGCTACACGATATTATTTTCAATTCCAACGACTGATCGTGTTGAAATCAGCTTAAATGAGACCACTTTATCTTCGCAAAATCTGTCCATGGGCTGACTTGATATACTTTTCTTCGCTGCTGAGGTAGAATACAATGCCTAGAATCTGAAGAAATATAGTGACATCAGCAATAAGGAGGTTAAGAAAATAACTTATGGAGAAGCAAATCTTGATTAATCAAACTGATTTGTTCGTTGGTTAAAAACACGACTGCAAAACCGCTGACAATATATCTTTTAATTAAATGCTCTTCGTACTTAAACTATCTACCTAGTCCGTTTTTGTCGTCTTTTTCACTTTAAATGACTCAGAAATTCTAACTGAACGTGTTAACATTATTTTTCTAGCAGAAGGCACAGACATACGCCACTATGCAAATAAGAAGGTGTTTCTGAATTACCAATTGGCTGCAATTTGTTTACAATATTCTTAAGCTTGCAACTTTTCCATTTGCCGTCTATGTAGATATAGAATTCCTTTCTTTTTACTTGGAAGCGTCTTATCAATTTGGAGATTGTAACAGAGTTATAAATTCTGTGCTCTTTATGGTTCCCCCCAATACTTCTGTCGATGTAAGGTACTGTTAGAACGACTCTGCCTCCTTTCTTTAAAATACGGAAAATCTCTGAAAGTGCCTTTACGTCACCCATCATGTCGTACTCCCCCACAACATAATGCCTTGACTGAATTCCAATATGCTCGACTGTGCTGATACAAGTTATTTTATCAAAGACCTCATCACGAAACCCCATGAACCTAGCATCCATTCTTATAAATGGAAGACGGGTCTCGCCCTCTTCTTCGAGTGCCTCCGGCAGCCGTTCGGCGATGTCGATGCCTAACACCTCCCATTTCTTAGTGTTCCCGCATTTACTGAGTGCCTTTGTCAGAGTAGACTGTTCTGTTCCAACATCGAGTATCTTCATTTGACTTCTAGACGGGCCTAAATTTCTCGCGAGAAAACCATACTCAACTAACCTCTCTGATAGTACGCCGGCAAGTAGCCCATCCAGATCTAATCTTGCGATGGTTCTTCGAGTTCTGTTAAGAGAAGAATGTTCTGATGTTAAACAGTATACTGGAATATTAAGTCCTGTTCGCAAGTTCTTGCGGTGCCTTTCAACACGAATTGATTTTTTTTGTTGAAGATAAGCGATTGTCTTTGTTATATCAGCCATTTTCGCATTTTCTATTTGGTCATAAAGTGCATATGCATCTGCAAAAACATTTTTTTTTAAAACAGAAATTATTTCATCTACGTAATTCAACTACAGAAATAATCTACTCAGAAGAGCTATTCGAATATTATGATCACAAGAAAAGAATGTAGCGCAAATTGGTATCCGGTACAAGGTCCTAAACCATCAGAACTCACATGGATTCGAGTATAACCCTCGTATTGCAGACAGTTGGGTTGCCTGACCGTGCAAGGTTATTTCGATTCTGATTCTTAGCCGTTCCTAGTTCAACTTCCGCTGCCACCGTAGGTGTCAGCTTTTTTTAACTTGCCTTACATCAATTGGTTGAACCCACTCTGACACATCGGCACCTGTGACTGTATCCAAGTCACTTGGAATCAAATAAACTACATTGTGTCTCGGAGGAGTCAGCTTTTGTGTTTTTAGACTTACCCCTACAAATACAGCAAGTGACACTAGTGGCGGAATCATTGTATCCAAACCAAGGTAAGCTGCGTATGGACTGCTAGTGGGAGCAGTACTTATCAAGAAGTAGAATATCATTCTCAGAGCCGAGCCAACGGCAATTGAGGCTATTGCGCCAGCAGCAGTAGATTTTTTCCAGTATGTTCCGAAAACCAATGGCACGAGACAACCGGCCAGTACAATGTCAAATGCAAGTACCAGGTATCCCCCTGGTCGTGGAATAATAGCTCCAAGTGCAAATGCAGTGAAGAACATTGGTATAACAAAGAGCCTTGTAGCTATCAACAACTGCCTGTCAGAAAGACCAGGCCGCTTAAGGATATGCTTAATAATATTTCGTTGAAGCATGTTTCTAGACAAAACACTAGCAATAGCCAGAGTGCCACCATTTGCAGTGGACATGCCGCAACTAACAACGCTCACCAGCATCATAATACCTATTATCGCAGGAGTGTGGGTTATCGCGACTATCGGGAAAAGTGTGTATGGATCACTGATTTTGGGTTCTAGTGTATGCCCTATAATGCCAATCATCGTGACTGGAATCATTATTAATAAAGTCAGCCCGGCTGCCATGTAGCAACCCTTTTGGGCAGTTCGTCCGCCGTCCGCCGCAAATACTCTCTCCATAAAGTCCAGTGCAACAATATCACCAATACCCAGAGAAATAATTGTAGCCCAATTGGGCAGTGCCCCACTCGCCGGGTTCGTCACAGCTAATAAACCAGACATGTCCATGAAGTTTCCGGGCACATTCGCGATTATGGTTTGCAGACCCCCCGGAATTGGGGACCACGGACCGATGAAAAAAATAAAACCTAGCCAGAATCCGGCTACTGCCAGATAGATATGGAATATATCCGTGTAGGCACAAGAGAACAGACCACCGAAATATGTGTACAATAAAACAATGGCGGTAGAAATTAACATTGCATATATTAGTGGTATTCCTATTACTACTGAAAGAATATAACCGCTCGCAGCAAGATTCCCTGCGACCAGAACAATGAAACTTATAGACATTAGTGTTCCAGACATTATTTCCGTAACGTTCCCATACCTTCTAAAATAAAAATCCGCCAGCGTGATCATATTCATTCGGTTAAATATTTTACCAAAAAAAGCTCCTACTAAGACTAGACAGATCGCTAATCCTAGATCGAGTGTGCCTCCTGCCCAAAATCCCCCAGTAAACGTCGCGGACACATTTCCTAATGATGCATTCCCATCTACTGCTTCCGAAACAAGCATGGTTCCTATGAAAAATAACGGCAAACTCTTACCGGCTACGATATACCGCTTGCTACTTTTCTTGACAAGCTTACCAGCTAGGATGCCTATAACAGCAGTTGCAGCTACAAAGCCCATAACAACTATCGGATACGCAATAGGAATACTAGTCACGACAAGCCGTATAGTTAATGCTTAATTATATAAGGATGATGTCACTCGCTGCCTTATCAATTAGATTTACTCAAAGCAATACCGAGAGCTGTCTCACCATGTGGAACGTTTCTACGAATTGATCATGATGACGAATAAACAGGGCATGATTTATTGGCGCCTGTCCCAATAAATCTATGGTTTGATAGTCAGTAGACTTCTTAGAGGTTCTCGAATGTTTAGATTCGATGGTCTCGTGCCATGTGCAACCTAAAGGCGGACTCGCTATCCCACTCCTCGTCACATGTTAAGCATAAATAAGTTGTATTTTTATTATGCATTTCGTCTGCATGTCTCAAGAGTTCGTCTCGATCTTTGAACGAACTCCCACAACTTCCACATCCATATTTTCTTTTGCTGAACAATTCTACCCTTGATTTAGTTGGATTTTTTTATTTAACAATTACTCATTCTGGCAATTATGGCGGGCCTCGGGTTTAGACGTCACCCATGACGATGATGATACTCCATAATTTACCTTATTTTCTTCAACTTTGTGTAAAGAAGGGGATCTAATTTTCTTGCTTTGTCAAAGCAATCTTGTGATCTCTTGAGTTCTCCGAGCATAGATAACGCCCTACCCTTGTTGTACCACGCTTTGGCATAATTTTCTCTACATTCTATAGCCGTGTCAAAACATTCGATTGCTTCTTTCACCCGATTAGACCTAATAAGGCTCAATCCTTTGTTATGCCATGTGATGGCGTTTTTTGGATCGATTTCGATTGCCTTTGAAAAAGATGCGAGCGCTTCTTCTGTTTTCCCTTGCTTATCTAAAATCAACCCTCTGTCCCCCCATGCAAAGTCATTTTTAGGATTTATGCCAATGGCCTTGTCAAAACATTCAATCGCTTTTTCTAGATTGTTTGAATTAGCCATGTCCTCACCATATTTTACATACTCGTCAGACGCCTCTTTCCTGCTAGCCACCTTGTGTTTTATTGTCCTGTCGTCTTGTTTTTTCTTTGAAAACCAACCAAATACCATAGATTTAAGTCACTTGCTAAAATCAATGCAACAAACTATCTCATTTCCGAGGTTCTCGATCTTCCTTATACAACTGATCATCCTTTTTGTCTCCCTTTAATCCAATCGTGCCAAGGTACAATAACACGCCACTTGCAACTAAAATGGCAGCAAATATACCATATACAACAGAAATATCCACGTTTTTCCGTCTTTTGTTAGTTATTTAAATTTTTAATGACATATATGACGAAAAGTACAATTACCCGGTTGACAGGGATTTATGTCAAATTTCCATGGTGGCCGTTCAACTGACGTTAAATCAGACGTGCCCTCTTTCGATCAATATGCTTAAGAAATAGTTATCAATTATAAAATAGCGATTAAGACATGGGAGCAGAATTCTATGGCGAATCATACAAAGGAAATGATGAACCTATATTTGGGGGCATACCAACATTTTTGAAACTACCTTGGCTTAGAAGTCATGAAGAATTGAAGAAAGTTAGGCCCGATGTGGCTATCATCGGAGAACCCTTTGACTTTGGTACTACGATACGTCCTGGCGCAAGATATGGTCCAAGAGCCATTCGTGCTGCTTCCACAGTGCCTTCTCCGCCGTATGAACACTTCAACATTGAGACTGGTATGGATCCTTTCGGGGTTTTCAAAACTGCAGATTATGGTGATGTAGTTGTGTCACCTGGAGATGTCATAGAATCACTAAGAAGGATGACTGACAAGGTAAAAGAAGTACTTGATATCGATGGGCTTCCAGTCATTCTTGGTGGTGACCATTCAGTGACATTTGCAAACGTCAGAGCGTTTGCCAAGAAATACAAGAATATAGGGATGATTCATATCGACACCCATGCTGATTGTGCGCCGCAAGGACTATGCGGTTTCAAGTACGACCATGGAGCACACATCAGGAGAATTATGGAGCTAGGCTGCCTAAAAGGTAAGAACTACACTCTAATCGGTCCGCACGGATACTGGCCTGGACCAGACCTTTACAAATGGATGGCAGACCAAGACTTCCAATGGTTTACAATGTTAGATGTCGAAGAATTAGGAATTGACCAAATCGCAAAGGAAGCAGCTGATAGGGCCAACGATAATGTTGATGCAGTCTATATCAGCTGGGACATTGATACATTTGATCCGGCATACGCGCCAGGGACTGGGGAACCAGAACCTAACGGGTTAACATCAAGGGAAGGTATGAGACTGATGCGTCTGTTATCAACATCATTTGATCCAGATAGGTTTGCGTTCGACCTCGTAGAAGTCGCACCAAATTACGATGTAAGCGATCAAAATTCGTACAACGGCGGAATTACGTCGGGATTAGCGAACAGGCTAATTACAGAGCTTCTCGCAGGATTGGCATTAACAAAGAAAGGAGAGAGTCAGGGCAATCCAGTCAGACCAAATCTCTATAGAGGTACTGGACATACTTATGACTTTGGCAAGCCTAGAGCTAAGGCACCGAAGAGAAACCGATGATCCTAATTAAAGCACAAGTAAAGGGAGAACCAGATGTCCCTCTTTTTAGTAGAGTCTATGAATACCGCGATAAATTCGATGAACAAATATTTTTTGACTCGCTAGAAAAAATCAAAAATAAACTCGCAAAGAATATGAGAATTAACACGAACGAATCGCTAATATTTTATTGTGGGTATATTGTTGACCAATTGCGTGCCCACATATCAATTGAAAGTATTGAGAAAAACGCAGCAAAGTTACTATTACCAAATAATGTCATGATAGGAGTACCCGAAACCCTAAAAAGAATTTCCTTCGAATTAGTTCTTGATAATTTTCCAAAAAAGAAATTATCTTTTCATAATCCTATCCCGACCACCAGCTTTTCCATGGCAGTCGATCGATAATATGACGGGCATGACGGATTCGTCTGCTATCAGATAAATTTCGAAAGGTTAATTTTTTATAGAAACATGTAGTCTCAATTCGACATCACCAAGATCAGCTGTTTGAGCACCTGGTATCTCCTCGTTGTGTTGGCTTCCACTCCTAGTAGAAGTGATGCGCCGGTCGTTGTCGCTTCCCTAACTTGTCAAAATGGTGATCATGTTTTCCTTCCCCTCCTGCATGTGAGTGCTGAATCCCGTTTGCATGAGTGTGAGTATACATAGCAGGTTTAGCCATTAGCACATCGTCGACCCTGATCAACAGAGTGGTCACCTCGACAGCTGTTTTGAAGATCTGTTCCTTAACTATTGATGGTTCTATGACATTTTGAGAATAAATTTCTGCCACCTTCCTTTCTACTGCGTCGATCCCAATCCAGCGGACGATTTTCCTATTGGAAGTTGAAATGCTATGCTGCTTTTGTCTTGATCTCAACTGAGCGATAGTATCAACGGTATCCATACCTGCATTTCTGGCTAAAGTCAACGGAATTTCTTCTAGTGCTGAAGCAAATTTCTGAAGTACGATCTGCCTCCTCCCTCTAATAGAAATAGCCTTTTTTCTAACACAGGTTGCAATAAGCATTTCTGTGGATCCACCGCCGCCGACAATAGATGGCTCAACAATAAAATTCCTAATGACTGCGATTGCATCTAATATTGAGCGGTGATATTCATCGAGTAGCCTCTTTGAACCTGCTCTGAGTAGGATGGTCACAGATCTGGGGTTTTTGCAACCCTCGACAAACACCATCTTATCACCTCCTACAAATTTTTCGTAAACGCTCTCAGCAAATCCAAGGCATTCAGGGCGTATAACGTTACTGCTGAGGTCTCTGATCACCTCTGCATTAGTCGCCTTTTTAAGCCAGTCCATGTCGTTTTCCCTTACTCGTCTGATCGAAATTATACCTGCTTTAGATAGATAGTTCTGTGCAGAAGCGTTGATTCCTTTTTGCGAAATTAGAACGGTAGCTCCAGAATCGATAATTCGCTGAACTTTTAAGCTCGTCGAAAGGACCTCCTTGTCAAGATATGATCGGATTTGATATGGCGATGTAATATTGATCTCGGCGTCGGTCCTCGTTCGTTTGCTTTCTAATTCCTCGTCTATGAGGAGAATCCTCGCGTTCTCAAGTGACCTGGGCATTGCAGGGTTATCTATTGTTTTGTCAATTACGACACCTTTCACAACCCTGGTGTCTGAAGTATTACCAGTTTTTTCTTCTATTTTTATGTTATCAGCTTCGATCCTTCTGTTTGCAAAATCAGCTACTGCATATACGGCATCTACTACCAGTTCTGCAGCCATATTTTCCTCGAACGTAGTGTAAGATATCATCTTTGGTCTCAAACAAGTAGAGGCAAGTCCTTGTATCATCTCTCTGTTGTAGTTCGTGAATCTACTTGCTATATTTCGCAAGCATTCTAGACAAATTTCTAACCCGGCAAGGTAGCCCTCTATGATAGTCGTCGGCGCAATGCCCATATCAAGTAATTCCTCAGCCCTCTCAACAAGTGCTCCCGCGAAAACTACCACAGATGTTGTGCCATCTCCTACTTCATTGTCTAGTGTATTTGAAGCTTCAATCAGGACTTTGGCAGCTGGATGTTCCACATCAATTTTCCGTAATAACATTGCGCCATCCTTCGTGACCGTAACTTCCCCTAAAATATCAATAAACATTTTTTCCATTCCTCGCGGGCCTAGAAGATTTTTCACAAGATCTGCAATCAACCTGGCAGCAAGCAGATTGTACCTTCGAGATTGTTTTCCCTGAGCCCGCTTTACGCCCTGACCAAATAATTGTCCTGTAATGTTATTCATGATTTCCAGTAGAGAATAGGATCGGTTTTGCAATTATATTAACATGATTGCCACAAGTCAAGTCGCCGGACGTAGTGAAACTAGCACATCCATAGAAACCGTTTCCAGTGAGCAGTTCCAGAAAGACAAGCAAAAAATATATGGTACATAATTGTCGATTGCCAAAAATCGGGATTTATCCTATATTTATACAGTTATGTTGTCCAATTCTCTTTTTGTAGCTATACAGCGGTAAGCAGCCAATAATTTTTTATAGTCACCGGTAGTCATATTCCATCAGCAATGGCTTCAGTGAATACAAACGAAGACGTTGAAACAGTTGCCAAGAAAGCAGTGGAAGCGCTGTATGGGACCAATATCAAAGACTTTAAAGTGAGAGTCATATTCCCTTTTCCATCCGAGCACAAAAGAGATTCGTGGGACGTCCAAGTGATTTTTTTGTCAAATGGTGTTCAATATACCGTCGATCTTATGATAGATGAAAAAAACGGACAGGTCACTAATGCGAGGCTGATTGACAAAATGACTCCGGTTTAGCTTTGTTTGTTGAACTCCAAAAATCTCGACAACAGCAGGAAAACAGGGCTATGAAGGCTGAGCTGCCTTCAAGGGTATCTTGTGAGAGGCATGCGGGGCTTTACATAGTCAGCTCTGGATCTAGTTTGTGTAAGGCGAACGCTCGTTCTAGGATTTCAGTTCAGACAGGATCGGAGCACTAACAATTGCAGGGTAATTTTGTAATTGTGCAAATATAACGCACAACAACTATTTGCTAATCAGAAGTACAAGTGAACGCGAGATCTACATACATGTCATGGACCCAATACCCGGATGATCTCTGCGATCAGATTCTAAAAATGGACCACTCATTTCACAGGTATCTCCGACATAATGGGAAAAAAGATTACGACTGCATACCGAAGGAGATCTGAATATTTATTGAATCTGACAGATCAACAACTGTATTAAGTAAGACGGCTAGGAGTGACCTGCAGTTGCCACGTGAACTATCTGCATAGATCTAACGCAACTTTTCCAGCTCACTGTCATGACGATAATTTTCAGGGTCAAGTCTGAAGCCTTGTGTGTACTCGTATGGAACATCACTTAGTTTCAAATAATATTCTAAGTTTCTTCTCTTAAGCTGTTTTGAAAGCCAGAGCACAAATTGCTGTTCAACCATATTTCCTTCTTCTTTTCGTATGTCGGGATGGACCTCAAGTAGGCGTTCCACAAACTCAGGTTCGAAAAAAAGTTGAAAGAAATCCCAGCCAAGCGCACTACCATTAGAGGAGCATTCGCAATTACTTCTCGTGTGCACCCCCCACTCCAGCTCTCCAATATAGCCCAATATCTTTTCCCTTTCTTTATCAAATTTTATACATGAACCAGAAATCACTATCCTTGGGGGTTTCAGAGATCGTATTCTCTTCATTTCACCAGTCCTCTCCCTAGATTGTATATAGAGGTCATCAGCATCAGATTAGCGTCGCGGGATATTTTTGTCATATGACATTTAGTGGATCCTAACTTATATAACTGTAATAGTAACTTGGGACGTACAAATTCCAGGTTGATAGTTGGCAATGCACTGCTAACTTTAAGTATAAGATTATCAACCCCAAGTTAGGTATTGGTTAAGTCGAAAATCGGGGACTGATTCCTTGCTATACTTTCAATTAAGATTCAGGTGATTAGAGTAACGGAAAAATGAGCGTTGCCAAGCGCCATAGTTGTTGCGATTTTGCTGTCCATGTGTAAACTAAATGGTAGCTCAATTTGTGTGGGAGACACCAAGCGAGACACATATTTCAGTGATTCAATTGATTTTTTATTTTGAAATAGCGTTTGGATAGAGACAATCCCTTCAGTGCTCATGGCATGACTGAAGACGAATACATCTGTGCTGTTAGTCTGAATCCGCCCGTCATAACTACGGTTTATGACACGCAGGTCATTAACTACAGCTAGAACCATTCCTTCCCAGCCAAGAGAATAAAACCAAATAAAGAACAATCAAGAGTGGATTGGGAAGTTGCATTAAGGTAGTGAGACGCCAAGTCAAAGGGAAAAACAATTTGTTTTTGTGAAACACTACCTCTTCTTAAGTAGGGTTCAAACAAGAAATCGCAATGTTAAAAATGCCTGAATTCATCAGAGTATGGGTGGTAGTACTAGTATCTGCAAATCCCAAGATAATGTGGATACTTGAGAAGGACTATAATCTGGCAGCGTGCAGCTATATTTTCCTGCAAAATCTCACGGATATAACCATAAATGTATAGTGTCGGTTAAACATATGTTTCAGCTATTCAGTAATCTTTTATTTATCTTATGCAGATATTGTGATTCTCGAATAATATTGTAATGTATATATCTTATAATGCTGGTAGGTGCAAGTGGCGGAGAGCACAATATGAAAGACCATGTCAGAGCATCGTCAGATTCTATGACTCTACTCATTTTGTTGCTACTATTGTCATTCTCTGCAATGCTCTCCATCCCAGAACATGAACTAGCAACATCCCAAACAAAAACCATTCTAACAACAATGGCACTAGCAAGCAATGTATTGACATATGTGAGTCACAATTACGGATTTAGTATGCAATATCCGGCAAGTTGGCAAAAGGTAGAATTTAACAGCGGAATTTCAGAAGGTTCACGGAACATGGTTGCTAATTTTCTTTCACCACTCGAAGGCCCTTCCGACACTTTCAGAGAGTATCTTATAATTCAAACAGCGAATATGACTTCTCGAGATTTACCCCTAAAAACATTTATCCGTGAACAAATTACTTTTTTAAAGGACTCTTTCCCAGATTTTAACATTCTTGAATCAAATCAAAGTACAACTAATACAAGTCGTATTGCATACGAGGTTGTCTATACTTACAGCGATCCCCTCATAGGAAAATCAAAGGCGATGGAAACTTGGATCGTAAACGGCGGGATAGCATATATCCTTTCATTTCATGCAGATTCAGCAAAATACTCGAAATATTTGCCAACTATACGAAAAATGATTGATTCATTCTTGACACTAAAATAAGCATGACTGCAAACAAATTGTGGCGATATTTCTGTATCCGATATTTTGGAAATTTGTCTTCCGTCAAAGCTAATCTTGATTCTACAAGTGTAAACGAGGAAGATGATCGTAAGGGGAAACAGTTAGGTCGTATTCGTCTGGCGCTAAACTTAGTCAAAATACTCTTTCAAAGATCAGCACTTCTAAAATTCAAACTATCACCACCATTTTGTTGTATTCTGAGTGGGCACAAAATGTTCCTTGATTTCGTCCAACCTTTTCAGCGATCCTTCATTCTTTAGAAGAGTCGAAAACGAGGAATGAGTTCGAATTTTTTGCAAAAGCAAAAGGACTTGCTCGCTCGTCACTCCATGTTTTATATCATAGTCTATTTGCCTACAAACGATTGATATCCTAGCATACCGCTTGTGCTGTTTCTTCTCCCACATAGAGGCGGTCTCTGATAATCCAGTCACATATTTTACAACCGTTTTTTCCATATGTTCGACATGCCATTCTCTCATAGGGAAATTATTTTGCATGAAAAAATCTCCTCACATTCATTACACAAGATACACGAAACGAGTATATAATATAACCTAAAACTTACGATAAAATTTGGTTTATCCAATAGATTTATGCATGATTTTCTATTCCAGTTAATCTGGGATTTGCTGAGTCCGTATTTGGAGGTTATTTCTTGGCCTCGATTCTGCATATCAAATAAGTAATGATGATAACGATTGTTGTTTGGTTGTATCGTCACCTTTTACTAAGCTTTACGACGGAATTCATCTAAAACTTTAATATTTTTCACAGCACTGACCTTCGGTTTCATAAAGAAATTTTAACCACCCTGCTTTGCTAAGGAACAATAATGATTCCCATGTGGAGAAATTGTCATCACTATTAGGGTTAGACTTAGAATGAATATTAATGGCATAATTCAATTCTGGAGTGTCAAATGCTAGTTCTGACAAGTCGCAGTATAAAGCTAGCAAAATATGACAGCATATATGATTTCCGCAATTAGTAAATTGTGCTAACTGGTGAACTTACATTGATAATGATTTTCATTCCAGACCACAGGAATAGACCAGCTTGAGTGCGAATTAGCCCACTTTGAATTCTTTCGCAATAAGAATCCGTTTGAAGTTAGAGTGATACATGCTACCACTATTTGCACATTCGGACGACATAACAGGCAGTGGCTACGTCACTTATCAATGTCGAATTAATGGTAAACGCTATCAAGATTATTTTCGCCCCTCCATCCAGGGAGCAGTATATTCTACGATATCTTTAAAGATACACAATCATGTGAGCTGTGTTAGCCTAGTCGAAATTCTGGAAATTACCTGCAGGACATCATTGTCCTTAGCGTCATTGTCTCTGAATTTCTTCTTGCAACTATTCCAAACAAAACATTATTTCTATGGATGGAGTCTTACCTTTTATTCCACATGGTGGTTGTAAATCAATTGATCATAGAATCTGACTGATTTGACATTAACAAACTCTAGCATTCCATATCTAGATAATTCTCTTCCAAACCCGCTATTCTTGATTCCTCCAAACGGAACTCTAGGGTCAGAAACTACCACGTTATTCACAGTCACTATTCCTGATTCAACCACTCTTGACAGCCGCTCAGCTTTATGAAGGTCCTGAGTCCATATACTTGCTCCGAGGCCGAATTCGGAATTGTTTGCTTGCTGAATAGCTTCAATTTCATCTTTAACAACTGTTATCGGGGCGACGGGACCAAATGTTTCCTCATATGCTATTCGCATCTTTGGGCTTATCTTCGTAAGAATCGTGGGACTATAAAAGTAACCATTAGTCTTTATTCGTTCCCCACCTGTAAGAGCTTCGGCCCCACCCTCTAATGCATCCCTGACAATCCCATCTATATTCTCAAGGCTTTTGGAGCTTACCAGAGGTCCCATATCAGTTTCCCCAGAAAGTGGATCACCTACCCTAAGCTTTTCGGTTTTTTGGGTAAACTTTTCAATGAATTCATTCGCGATTTTCTCTACTACGAAAAACCTTTTGGTGGCAATACAACTTTGTCCACAATTAATAAAACGGCCTTTGACCGCACCCGATGATGCTTTCTCTAAATCTGCGTCTGCACAAACTATGAAAGGATCACTTCCCCCCAGCTCGAGTACACACTTCTTCAATTGTGCCACTGCTCGCTGGCCCACTTTTTTACCCGCATCAACACTACCGGTAAATGTCACTGCATTAACATCTGAATCAATAAGCATCTCTGCGACGGTAGAATCACCAACAACTGTTTGAAAAACCCCATCTGGAAGGCCTGCTCTGTGAAAGGATTTCTCTATTTCGATACCACATTGTAATGTGGCACTTGAAGGTTTTAATACGATCGTGTTTCCTGCCATTAAGGATGGGCTCGCAAATCTTAGTGCTTGCCAGTAAGGAAAATTCCATGGCATAACACTCCCAACGACACCAAGTGGTTGAAATGCTGTGAAGCTCTTTCTAGCGTCCGTGTTAGTGGTTTCATCAGCAATAAAGTTACTTCCATAATCCGCATAATATTCCATCGTCCAAGCACACTTATCGACCTCTGATCTAGCTTCCTTTATGGGCTTTCCCATTTCCGTAGTGATAAGTTTGGCAAGACGTTCTTTGTCTTTTCTAAAGAGATGTGCAACATTATAGAGAAAAGCAGCTCTTTTTTGTATATTGCTTTGCCACTCTTTGAATGATTGTCTTGCCTTACTAACTGCCTTGTTTATATCTCCCATATCCATGACTTGATATTCTTCAAGTATCTGTTCGGTAGCCGGATTGGTAGTTCTTATTTTCACGACATCGTCACTTTACTGAGACCATATTAGAATATTCCGACTAATATTTTAAAATTAACTAGCACATTTATTAGGTGCGATTATGATTTTTGGACTAATATACTTAAATCAGAAGTCAGTTAATACAACTGTCAATCTTTGTTTAGAATTTAAACTAGGTGTTCGTTTCTAACCCTCGAACTTTATATGACAGTATTCCCCAGCGTTGAAGTTTCACGGGGAAATGTATTCCTAGCCATAAAAGCTAACATAACGATCGTCAGAATCATTTTGTCCATTATTCTCAGACTTACATAATCCTTTGAACAGTATATCGACAGCAGCCATTTCCAACAATTGTCCTTGAGATACCATATATGCACAGAAATCAAAATTCAGGCTTTCCATCTTCTCCAAAAAGGTTGATTCGGTCATCCCATGCTCCCGTGCTCTCTTGCGAAGAAGAAAGTAAAGTCTATCGAAGTGATAGTTTGCATGAATCTCTTTAGCTTCCTCGGCCTCTACCCCATACAAAGCGCAGATCTTAGTATCTATTCTTCTTTCATCTTCTTCTAAGATATTTGCATGTTCCAAATCGAGAGCAATTCTGCCTCTCTGTTGGCTTTTTGGACGATTATGAGATTTATCCATTGATTCTACGATCAAAACAGGTTCTCTTTTTGTTCTTATTAACCTATCTTGCTATCCCTCTTGAAAATCTACTGAAATGGATAATGAAATTCAGGTTTATTTCCACGCAGTGGTTATCATGCGGCTAAGCCGATTTTCTAGTATTTCGGACTATTGTCTTGTCGGGTGCTAACTATGGTGCTACGCAATAACCTTCATTGTTCACGTTGTTGCATATTACGCTAGCGTTCACCAACTGCTCCGCAGAGATTATGCTCTGACGAGTCATATTCATTTGTGCCAGCGCCGTCTGCCAATTGCCCATCTTTAGATCCTTCGTGGCTTCGCTCAAATGCATTTTTGCTGACTCGAGAAATGAGGTTGGATCACCGCTAGCGCTTGACGAACTTTGAGCAGTAACAGGAACCGGAACAGCAGTTGCTGACATAGTTAACATTAGTAAAGCTGTCATTGCAACGGGTACAACGGTTGCAAACTTCAATTCTATTGTCATCCTTGCTGCCTAAACTCGGGGAATTTGTATATAAAGATTGCACGTTCCAAAAGGCGTCTCAACGCTTTGTATTGACAAGTCTGCCAATGCTAGGCTGGGCGACGTTCTAGTCAAGGTATTGAATTGAAACAGCTGAATAAAGATGGGGGACAATAAGAGGGAGTTGCAAACGACATCCAAGTTTCGTTATCAAAGGTTTCCACTAGCAGGATATTTTCGGCACTTTCACGTTCTTTTCAATCCAAAATGACAACCTTATCCCTCGCCGTATGACCTCTTCCCAGAGTGCTGTCAGGACTAGGTTGACTAGCAGACCTGGATTTCGCGCCATCACCCAACATACTACCCACATGGAGGTCGAGTACCATTTGTTGAATCGAGATTCTGTCGGGTTCCGAAGAATAGTTCTAAATAGAACACTGTGTAAGTTCACACGTCATTGCCCAAGAAAACTGTGTATGGTAAATGTCCGAGATGTAAAACAAAGAGTGCGCTTGAAGTGGTTTCGGGAAATCCCGGCAAGGAAAAATTCAAGTGTAATCAGTGTTACTATAACTTTGGTATGGACGAGCTCTAAGACTTTACTGACCACTTACGTCCTCTGTATCCCTACTCTCGGACTGAGGTGGGAAGGGGATGAATACTTAATTTAGTACGAATCATATCCCAGTAATCAGTCCAAAAAAATTGTCAGATAGTCCCTCCGATAATAGTGAAACTGATGGTAGAAGAGACAATCAAGGTATGCGGTACGAAGAATGTGTATCCCACGGCTCAAAACAGGAGACCTGTAAAGTGTGTGGATTGACAGCACGTAACGAAGCAGAACTGGAAGACCATATAGATCATGCACATAATAAAAGAGGATAATAACGTACTTGGAAAGAGCTCTTAACTTCGTCTTTTCAATCCACTTCCTTTATCTTCAGATAGATAGACATCAATAAGCTAAACAACTATAAAAATGACATCATATATAAAATAAGGTATAAAATTAGACGTGAATCACAAGAAGATGAATAACTAGAATGCCAATGCTGATGATAAAGTGTAAAACTTGTGGCGAAGTGTTTGCAGGGCTGTACGTTCCAGAAGGAAGTAGTACTGAATTCAAAACCTCTGCTACAAGTGCTGAAACTTCACACATTTGTTCGAGAGGACACAAAAATGAATATGTCATGGAGGATTATATGGATTGGTCTTGACTGCTTCTCCAAACGATCTGATCTGATTTGCATATCCTGGCGAGAGATATTTTATTTGAAAAAAAAGTGACAGATTGTACCCCAAACTCAATTGAAACTTCGAACGCTTCCGCCCAAATCTGGATAGCCTCTAAACGAGACAATAACAGGCATAAGGCGAATATTTAGCAGTTAAGAAAATGGTTTCTAGACTGCGACAAATTGATATCGTTGACGCCCTCCTGTGGGATCGATTCGACCCAGTGTGCCAGAAAAAACTAATGGGTTGAGTGAGTCAATTAATTATCTCTCAAAGGTACCAAGCTGCAATAGCTAGCACGAGGCGATCAGAGGATATCACTGTCAGCCCTAGCGCGCCTAATCGATAATGAGCCTTTAGACATTGACGGCTTTCCATACGTCAGAGTTTCGCGTTCCTGGAATTTGAACTCATCACCAACTGCTGTATGTATGTCGGGATCTATTTATGAAACAGGAATACAATACTTATTAGAACAAATAGAACTTCTATGTGAAGTGAGTACTATCGAATCAATAAGAAAGGCCAAACGAAAAGCCGCAGAACTTGCTGACACTACTTTATCACTAGTTAACAGTAAGGAAATAGACATTGCAAGTTTCTATTACCTTAAAGCATTAGAGGAGGTAGGCAGAATAAAAATTCTCCAAGATAACCCAGGAGATGAGATCTTAAGGCTTGAGGGAGCATCCGTCGAGAATGCAGATCATGAGATGCAGGTGGCAAGAGATTCCAGGATTCAGGCAGCTCTGGCATATTTGGTAAGAGAAAACGAATTTTGCTGCATTGTCAAGATTGGAACTCGGTTCGTGATCCGAAAAGATGTCCCGGAGAGCGAATTAAAGAGGGCAGTAGTGTCTTTAAAGACCAAACTGGCATTCCTATAGGGTGGTCTGGATCGATATCATTTGAAATAATTCGAATTTCTGGTTTCCGGGAGTCCACCAGAGTACTCTATGTCTCAGTGCCTTTAACGAAGTTCCCCGATTATTGTCTCGTTTTTTGTGAGTAATTTCAGTACGACTTGGTGGATATTCGGCTTTCTATAAGTTTGCAGATTACTATGTCGATTATAGCACCGAACCTCAGCAAACCCCAGCACACACCTAAAGTATATCCATACTAAGTCGAACCCGAACAACTGACGCCAGGAATTGGAATACTTGTGTCTGTATCAAAGCGAGAACCACTCCACGACGCACAATATATTGTGGGCGTTGTTTTATGAGCAGCCCATGACACGTTGACACTATCTGCATTCACCTTATAACTTTGTAATTTGAGTAAGGATACTTCGCAAGTGTGCACGGCACCTACTCATTATTGTTCTAATCTCTTCTATTCTTATTATAAGAGTTGGGCAATTTCGCAAGTGAGTATTATGGAATAGCAATTGCAAAAATGGCGTTTGAATAGCTACTTCATTTTGTTACGCTTGTGTGCCTGTTGTTATGTCTTTAGTTGAATTGAACCTTCTATTCTATCACCTGTCGAGCCACACGAACCCAAACATGGAAGTTTGGAGAGTCATGAATAATCGTCTATTTCCTGGGGGCTATGGAAAAGCATTCGGGTACATATCCATCATGCGAGATTAGAGGCTACTGCAATGGATTAACGGAATGTCCGACCACCTTATTTCCTTTTGTCAGAAGGCAGCATGCGCAGTTTTCATGGAAACAGGCGCTTGCTTCGTCGTGTTTACAAATTGAGCATATACACACTTGTGTCGCGGCGGTGGTTTCAGAACTGATCTTCTTCTGTTGCTTTGATTTACTATCAACATATAACCATAGGGCAACTAGCGGTACGCCAATAATGAAAAAGACGATAATGGTTCGTATCGGAATTCTTAGTACGAATAATGAAATGCCAAAGCACAAAGTACCTATACCGAGCATTGAAAGCCAGCGTGTTGTAGTTTCCATTTTATTACCTACTGTGCATATAGACTTCTTTAAGAACTTCATTATGTAATTGTTTCTTCTTCTTCCTATTACGAAGCTCTCTTACTTTCTCGAGAATATCTATCATTTCCTCTTCGAGGATTTTTGAGATGCTAGCATCACCTTGGATACCTTTGGCATGCAATATTTCCTCCGTTAATTGGATGATCACCTCTTTCCGCCCTTTCTCCTCCTCGGTCAGCATATTATCACTCATAAGTCTGATGAAGGGAAAATCACTCATGACTAAGTATATTTCTATTAGCTTGACATTTACTTTATAGTTTACTGTTTCAAAGCGAAAAATACTGATACAACTACTGCCCCACATATTTGCATGGTGTGGATCCGGAGAACGCAACATTTTAGCATTAAAACATTTTAAACCGCGATGAATGATTTTCACCTGTATGGCCTGGGCTACCGCAGTGAACTACGATGTTAGATTATTTAGTTTGGTTTTGTGTCGTTGCTGCGAGTGGTAACTGGAAAAAAGGAACTGCGCCACTACCAAGAGCGTAGGGCATTTGTCCGTTCCACCTGTTAATCGATAGCCATTGGAGATACGTCGGACTTTGTCTTAGTTGTGAGGTAATGATCTTGATAGCTTGCGACTCACCGTTTGCTCTTGCTACATTTGATCTTGCAGTTGCATTGGCTTGAACAACTGTTTGGTTGGCAATTACCTGCACAGCTTTTAGATTATTTTGTTCTGTTAGAAATTTTTGAAACGCTACTACTTTTGATTCTACTTGACTAGCAAATGCTTGTGAGAATTTAAAGTCAGTTATGAATACTGTCTCGACAACTATATTCCTTGCTGACAATGTATTGGCAATACTCCCGGCTATTACCGCTTTTGCAGTAGCTCGTTTTGTTATTAGCTCTTCAGCATTGAATTTCGCAACACTTGCTTTAACTGATTCCTGTATAGTCGGTGCAATTATCCTGTCTGCATAGTCTACTCCAAGCTGTTGATAAATGATGTTTGCCTGACTCGGACTAATATGATAGTTCAATGCTATTGTAGTCTGTACCTCTTGTAGGTCATTAGAAGCAGCTGAGGCGTCGGCCTGGAATTTCAAAGTTCGTACTTCAAGTGGTACTACCTGTTCAGCAAATGGGATGATGAAGTGGATTCCTTCTCCCAATACACGGTTTTCAACTGCACCCACATAAAGAACAACTCCTCTATGTCCTGCTTCTACAATGAATACTGATTCGAACATAATTACAATGATCACAACAAACGTGATTATTACTGCTACAATTTTTAATTTGTTGGAAGAAAGGGCGGAGTTAGGGGGCTTTGATCCTCTATACTTAAACGGTTCTCTATGAGGGATTCCATTTGCGTTACTTTTTTTGAAAGGGTTTCTCATGTAGCTATTCTTCTAAACTTGCCGTAACGATTAACATTTCTGACACTCGCGGTTACTAAAGCACAATTTTTAATACTTATGTCCACAGTTGAAATGGTAGATTGGGAAACCCCATATAAACACAACTGAAATCCAAGTTCACTTTCTTCTAATTATGTACAAGTAATCCTAATCGATTTTCTTCGAAAGGATAATGGCATTCATTGACAATCATCTTAGTTAGAATATTGACTTATCACCTGTGTTCTATAATTTGTCGTCGCATTGGGTTCGCCTCGTCAAATGCTCAGCTATAGTCACTTCAATGTCGCTGAAATACCGGTCGTATCTTATTCCCAAGCTGTTGAGGAAAAACAAGATTTTGATTTTTGGATAGTCCTCCCCGAATGTATCCATATTCTTGGATGCTAGGTGGAAACTTAATAGAAACGATGGCCATCCTAATAAGTGGCTCTTACGAGTTTCCACTCTTTAGCAGCAATGAGGGTGCTGGACTTGCGTCAAAACGCTTGTAAATGTAGACGTAAATCTCCAGATTCCTAGAAAATTTTTCACAGCGGATATACGCTATCACGTCTGCGGATCTTGACTGCTCGGAAAGTTTCTAATTCTTCCACAAAACAAAAATTTGAGCAAACCTATCTACGATATATACCTATAAAACAAAATCAAAAAGATAGAGAATGAAAGTAAACCATATCTATCACCGTGCATGAGGTTTTACTATGAATTGCTGTGAAAATTATTCTTCTTAATGGATTTGAACTGTGTTTGGCTTATCCAGATGCATGGTTTAGTAAACCTGCAAAGACGGAGCGAGCAAATGGAATTTTCGAGGCACCTGCTCGCATACCCGATCAATCTTTGATTGTTGAAAACGATTTTTTAACATTATTTATTGGCTGCACTTTCCAGTCGTTTATAGTTACATCTGCGATAGGATATCTTAGATGTAGCTGCGAGTTCATTATTTCATAGTTACAATGCTAGAAATTTACTTCTACTCACAACATACTGCCTACCCTTCCAGATAACAATATTTTTCTTTTTGGCATTAATAATAGAAACAATCATTCCACAACATAGAATTGCAGTCGCCATTGGGGATGCTAACATATATACTGGATTTCGGAATACATCAACACTCGATGGTATCGCACTAACCGACACCATTAGAACGAGAGTAATTAAATTAATTGTAAGTAAAACGGAACCCAAAACATTATCGTCTCTTGAAATGTTTATCGGTGTCGATAGTAATATCGAAAATGGGACTAATATAAATGGTCCAATCAATAAAAAAAAAGTTGCAATTGCACTTAAAGGAGAAGCCTTAACTCTATGATTACGATTATAGAACGGAATGAGATTAAAACTCCTTCGGAGCCCTTCCCTATATGTTGCAAAATCCCCTGCCAAGATTGTCTTTACGTGATGCTCACCTCGAACCATTTTCAACCTGAATCTTTGTTCTTTTATTTTTTCACCTAATCGGACATCTTCGATAATCTGATTTTTTACTGCTTTATGAGTACCCACGGCATCATATGCTCTTCTAGTGATAACGTAGAAACACCCAAACAAGTAGGCAGTTTTGTTTTTAGGATCATTTACCCGTAGAGCTGAATAATTAATGTGTGAGAAAGCCCAAAGCAAAGGAAATATGATACTAGTCCATACGCTCTTGTACAAAAGAGCAGGTCTTGCAGTAAGAGCATCTAGTTTTTGCTCCACTAGGTGCCCGACTGCCAAAGAAATGGCTAAAGGCGAATATACAGTATCAGCATCCGTAAATATGAGTACCTGTCCACTAGATTTAAGGTATCCTTGGTAGCATGCCCAATTTTTTCCCACCCAGTCATCTGGCTTTCGGTCAACATTAATCACCGCAATTCTTTCTGAATGTTTTAATTGAAATTCCTTCATTATTTCACCAGTCCTATCAGAGGACGCATCATTGACAGCAACGATTTCAAAATTTTGATAATCTTGTATTAATAAGCTGTCCAAGCACTTTCCAATATACTTTTCTTCATTGCGGGCCGGAACAATTACACTGACTTTCGGAAATTTATTATTTTTGTGGGACCTGATAACTGACTCTAGTAATGGTGATTGTTTAAACGATTTTATTAGAAATAGTAAAAAATATACCCAAACAGCAAAAACAAAAATCAATGTTGCAAATAATGAACCTATCACACTTAAAAAAATCAGTTCCATGATGCAAGCAAGATATATGAGACGAACTATAAAGGTTATGTGGCAAGAATTTATCATTATTACTAATCTGACAGTGTGTGTCTAATTTTCAAGAATATTTCTCGTATTCTTCATAACTTGTTGTAAATGACTTTTAAATCCCATATCATGTCAAAGACAATCTTTCAATATTTCCTAGTACATTAGCGCAAAAGGAATCCCATAAGAATTACATGAGTAAGAATTTTGGAACGATATTAGTATAAATGTAGGATCAAATAACTTGTCATCCTATGGATAAGTCAACCAACATAACATACTACTTATTCTGGATAGCTATCTTTACGAATACTAGGTTTAGCAGGGACTATTGAGGAGTTACGGGCTCATCTAATTGGCATACGTTCGTTTGCAAACGTGAACCAATCTTGCTAAAAGATTGGATCACTTGTATATCAAATTCATAGTAACTCCGTTTGCATTATCGAATACGATTGACTGTTGATTGTTGTTCCATAAGAACAAATTTGTAATAGAACTTACTTCATCTGAATTCCCTGTAAATGGATTTGTACCGCTAATGTCTGAGCCGAGACTTGTTTCATATAGTGAATTCTGGTCTAGATTTGATCCGGTAATTTGTTTAAGATCTAATATTATAGCATGTTGGATTTGGCCATTGTCTGAGATCTGGGCTACTACGATGTTTTGCTGTGAGCTACTTGGAAGATTTGCTGTAATGTGACCTCCTATCACCCGATATGGTTCTACATCGGCGAGTGGGAATAATGCCCCACTTGACATAGAGGATTTGGCTAGCTTTACCGTTACTATGTCCGTTAAAGGCCCCTGCGGAGCTGAAATAGTATTTTGCCTGATTATGTTGTTTACTTCATTATTTTTGATTATGTTGTTTACTTCATTATTTATTCTAACTGATTGTTTTATCGTTTGTTCATTTGTTATGCGTGTTCCTGGGCTGTTGTTTACATTAATATTGGCATTATTTTGCGCTCCCTGATTGACTGTGGTTTTGGAGTTTTGAGTTACCACAGATGGTGATGACGAGGTGCCAGAAACTGTGGTAGAGCCCGAGGAGGATGTGGATTTCACATTGGCATTATTACTGATACTAGATCTACTATTCACACTGCTGTCCGGACTATTTGTTACATTGATATTGCCATTAGTCTGTCCGGCTTGGTTGAGGTTTAACTTGGAATTTTGCTTTACGGATGATGGACTATCGGATTTGGATTTGTGAGATGACGACAATGGGAGGTTAGCTAAATTAGAATTGACATCAGCATTATTAGTAATTGTTGATTTACTATTT
>DASSIM010000005.1:0-4362 GCA_035691865.1 Candidatus Nitrosopolaris sp.
TTAATCTCCATAAGACTAGTCCTTCTTTGCGCAATATCAATTGCTCCCCTGATTTTGTATTGAGTCACTATGAAGTAACAATCAGCAAAGAAGGTACTGAAATTTATTCCCTGATAAGCAGAAATTGTATTCTGCACAAGATTGCGTGGGACCATCAAGATGCTATTTGTCATGGACTTCATGATAGAATAATGCAGAAGACGCTAGGTGGAAGAGTAAACGCGGACGTAGAATTAAAAGAGTGTATTGCTTTAGGAAATAATTACAGTAGACACATAATTACAAATAAGAGTGTGGAAGCGAAGGATAAAGCTAGTTAGACACAGACTAATGATACAATGAAAAATTATCTTAGAGTAAAGGAAGAGCATATTGCTGTTTATCTATCTATCATTTCATGTCCAGTATAAGTAAGATGATGGAGATCCTTCTAAACCAGACACTTTTTGGGAATGCAGCTCAGCTTCTAGGAAAAGAAATTCCCTATTGATGAATTGGGTAAGATATCTTTAAAAGTAGTGCAATAATGACCAATCAAAATGACAGAACTTGTCAAACCACCGTTTAATGAAGAAACAGCTCGTGCAAAGGTCAAAGCAGCTCATGATGCATGGTTACACGCAATCCAGAGCACATAGCCCAAGCTTATACTCCTGATTCTCGGTGGCGTAATCGAACAGAATTCTTCGTAGGTAGACAAGCAATAATAGAATTCCTAAAACGTAAATGGGCTAAAGAACTGGATTATCGTCTGATGAAGGAACTTTGGTGCTATACTGAAAATCGTATTTTCGTAAGATTTGAGTATGAGTGGAAAGATGCGGATAATCAAAAGCAGTGGATGCGTACTCATGGCAATGAACATTGGGAATTCGATGATAATGGTCTCATGCGTATTCGAGATATGAATGCAATTGATTACCCAATCCACGAATCAGAAGTTCAAAAAAAGAGATTAGGCTGATATAATAACATCTAGGAAATAGTGTAGAAATCCTGGTCGATTAGATTACGGTTCTTGCTTTGGTAAGAAATTATATTATATGCGATCTGAAAATAGGTCGAGAGATCAGATTACAGTGAATCCGTAAATTCGATAAAATCAGAATTATGAACATGTTTTGTATTATCCAAACTTTTCTAAATATTGTCGTGCCCATAAGTGTTTCTGATAACGCCTTCCAGCGAGGCCAAAGTTTTGTACCCATCATTTCAGTTTCACGAAGATAGAACAGGAATTCAATTAAATCAAGGTATGCACTACAGCATAATATTCATCAGGACTATCAACTAAAGCTAACTGTTCTGCAAACATCTCGTTTTCTTTTGCCATCTTTGTAAAGGCTTCAGTATTTTCAAGCTTCATCCTTGGCTCAATTATTCTTGCATATATCTGCTGTTCACTTTGTATACGCATACTTCCATTTACTGAAGAAAATTGCAACAGCGACATGCCAAACAAAGCTGCAGGTATTCCCACAGTAGTGATCGTACTAATTTCCGAAAAGTCCATATCATTTTCTGATAATACCGTTAATTTATTTTCGTGGTCTCGAGCATCTGTGGTTCTCAAACCTTTTGAAGGTGAATTTTGGGTGGAAAAAAATGAATAGATTTGTTCGTGTAAATTGAGATTCGTAGATAAGCTAATGTAGTTTTGGGCAGTAAGTATATTAGAGTTATTCAATGGATCAATTAAAAATCAGAGACGCACAAAAATTACAATCTGAGACAGTTCTAGTAATGCAGGGTGGAGGATCCTTGGGTGCATATGAATGTGGGGTATATAAAACACTAGCTAAACGAGGTATAAAATTTGATATTATAGCAGGCACCTCTATCGGAGCCATTAATGCAGCAATAATAGCGGGTTCAAAGAATGATGTTGAACCTGCTGCACAGTTAGAAGACTTTTGGATGAACATTGCGGAGAAGATAACACCATCAGTATTGCCTGATAGCCTGAGGTGTATGGTATCGTCAATGCATGCAGCTATGTATGGTAATTTGAAGACATTTACGCCATTATGGTTTATGATGCCAAATTCCAATGAACGCTTCTTTTCTTACTATGGATCCCCATATCTTTATTCTATCGCACCGCTAAAGGACACGATATTGAAATATATTGATCTTTCGAAGCTAAGTAATCCAAATAATATACCGAGACTTATCATAACCTCTACAGATATACAAAAGAGCGCATCTGTTACTTTTGATAGCAAGTTTATGAGTATTGATACAGATCATCTGATTGCATGTGCTGGTTTTCCATTTTACGGGATAGCATGGACAGAAAAAGATGGCAGGTACCTTTGGGATGGTAGTTTGCAGAGCAACACACCATTAAGGGAGGTAATAGACGCATCACCTAAATACGACAAAAATGTGTATATTGTTAACTTATTTCCTCGTATTCAAAAAGAACTTCCAGAAAACATGTTAGATTCTTGGCACAGAGCCAGAGACATAATGCACACAGATAAAACATATAATAACATAAGGATGTCAAAAGTAATTTCAAGATACCTAACACTTTTGAGGCAAATGCATGATATTATAAGCAATGTACAACTAGACGATAAGATGAAGGAGTCGTTCAGAGAAATGGAGAAAGAGTACCATAAATTAGCAGATAATAGGGGTGCGATAATTAAAAAGATAACACGAATTGAGCGAACAGAAGATGTGCACTTTCTATTTGAGGATGCCGATTTTTCGATTAGTACTATAAAAAAATTGATAATCCAAGGAGAGAAGGATGCCGAGAATGCCCTAGCAACGAAGTAGGCTAATAGTAGCCCCATAATTTAGTTTCAGCAAGTTTCGGATCTTTCATTTGTTGGTGCTCAGCTCACTATCCTAAAATGTCGTGGTAGTCGGAGGAGGAGAGGTAGCGATAGAGGAAGCCATCTTCCTTGCAAACCTTGTTTAGAGTGTCAAAGTTATTCATAGAAAAGATAAGTTAAGAGCAGCTAGTATAATGCAGCAAAAAGCAGTCCCCTATATCAGCAAACAGATTTTATTAGGTTGAAAATTTGAATGATAATATCTTATCAGAACAATCACAATCAATTCGAATTCCAAATACCTCTTCAAAAATTAATTCTAACATTATTTTTTGGAACAATGAAAAATTCTTGCCTAGATCGTGTTTGAAAACATATGTGTGGTTACTTTCCTTGCTATTGTGACTAATTTCAATAGAAGAGGTCCTCATGCGCACTTCTAGCCAAGATAAAAAAGAATCCAGATCCACCTTCCGTTTCATAAATAGAGTAGCGTCAGTTGTCGCTTCCTTGCCTACAGTTGCTGCGACTTCTATTAGTTGCTGCTCAGTCAATTTTTTAAACAATTCTGCCACAACAGGTTTAAAGAGCGATACCATTCCGATTTTTGGTTCAAACATGTACCACGCTGTAAAGTCTTGTAAAATTTGATTAATCATAGTGTTCAGACTCATGTGACGGCGCTCAGATTCTGCTCTTAATGTCGTAATTGTGTTCTCGTTCAACCGGAAGGTCACTGTTACAGTCCTCTTCCCATCATCTCGGATAGACTGCGATCCAGACATACACCAATGTACGATATCGGCATCGTACGTCTTAAAGCTTTAATCTAGGCCCACTAGTCATGAATATCACTAATATGACAATCATTATAACTGAAAACCGTTTGTGTATTCTGGTCGTTTTGTTTGCACTACCTTCATCAATTTTCAATTGTTATATCTAGTCCGTGATCGTCTAATTTAAGATGGTATTACTAAGCTTTATGAGTACAAATACAGATTTAGAATGGAGTGTTACTAATTTTAGTAAAATAGACGTCGTTCTGTTATTTTATGGACAAATTAATTTCAGAATGTTTCTACTAAACTACATATTCAGGGAGTCTACCGAAAGACGTTGTGTATTGAGTCCGATATGTTAATTCCCAAATTACACCCACACGAGAACCACTTGGAACGTAGGTAATGCCAAATACAAAATAACAACCTCGACATTAGTAACATAATATGACAGAAGAAGCAAATGAAAGGCTGAAACAATTCCTCAATAAAGGAAGAAATTGGGAAAGGAAGGCTACTAATATACCCGGGGTATTTCTATTCAGACTGCCCGCGTCTAAAGGAAGACCTACATCTTTAGCAATAGAGATCAATCCAATCGATACATATGGTTCTATAACAAAGAAGAGGGGAGTGGTAATGAGGTCTGCTCCAGAATTGGATGAAATTAGCCGTCTTTTGAGTCATTCGAAAGTAGGTGAGCTGTCAAAAAAAAATAGATGAAGTAAATCCTAAAAGAGAGGCTACTCCATGTAAAGCCGGTTCAGATATATTTGAGATATGAGTACGAT
>DASSIM010000006.1:0-3134 GCA_035691865.1 Candidatus Nitrosopolaris sp.
TGCTACGTATGACTGCATAAGTGTTGGGTAATATAGAATGCTCGACTGAGGATCCTTGAAATTATACCCTGGGGACAGTTTAATCGCTCTTGTACCTTCATAGTCTGATAGAAATGGCTCTATAACTGTGTCATGGTACTCTTTGCCATTCTTACCTTCAAGTCTGAGCTTATGTACGGCTGGCTTTTCTTCCTCTTGTCTAAACACACGCTTCCACAATTCGTCTACCGAATAGGCCACATAGAACCGCATAGCTTCCTCGTCCACATTAACAGATTCAAGCAGGCTAGTGTTCTTTAGAATTTGTTCTACAGTTTCAGGCTCTCCATAGTCTAATGGATCCGTTCTTTCTAGCAGCTGAGCAAGTTCTTGTGGGGTTGCTGCTTGAATCTCTTCACCTGGATCTTGAATTTTGTGTGTAACAAATCCTGATAAGTCCGGGGGAATTTCTGAATCGGAATTTGCATAATGCTCTATGGCTTTCCCTCCCTCCTCTGTTCGGCTTGCTTGTATCAAATTTTTAAAAAATTGGGAATGACGACTGCCAGCAAGACTAAGTACTCCTTTTCGAATCAAGAACGAGTACAGTACTGCTTCATTCCACTGATAGATTGTTCCACTTTCTATTAGAGACCTTAGTAATTGCTTTACCTTAATTATTGACCAGCCAGTCTTTTGGTCAGCTATCCTTCCTGTACCAAGCCAATCTCCCCAGCTTGTCCATCCCTCATTTCTGTATCTGGATTGTGGATGTAAAAGAAAAGTTATGGGCAGGTGCCTGATTTTGAGACACTCTGTGTATTCGAGATTACTGCATCACCGGAATTACTCACAGAAGAAGATGAGCAGCTCGATTGTGCACCGCCTGAAGCTGACTCCAGAGAAGCTCCAAACCCTCCACTGGAGCTGAAACCGGTAACTACACCAACTGCAGAGGTATGACCTGACGCAGAGGCACTTCCAATGCCCCCCTTGCCCCCTGAAACACTGAATGCGCTTGAGCCAGAAGCACAGCTGCCTGAGCTGCCACTGACCCCAGTTGTAGCGGTTACCGAATGTCCCGAGTAACCATTAGCCACAGAAGTACTACAACTATATGCCTTTGCAGCGTTAGGCGTGTTCTCGATTAGAAGTGTTGCCGCTATAAAAATCGCGCCTATCCAAAATATTTTATTCATATATTTCTGAGTAGAATTCAAGTATAAAAAGCAGCTTTGCACTGCGAACCAATCTTTTACTACTGTTTCTTTATGGTCTAATGACATTATTTACCGCACCTTTGACTATGATACCCAAAACTATCGAGAGGTATTATTTTACCACTATTGCTTCGTTTAGTAGAGTCTAAGTATTTCTTCATGACAAACGCGGTCCTATTCAGTATTAATATTACCTCAACAAAATAAAAGTGGGCTCGTAGCTTAGTCAGGTAAAGCGAGTGGTGGTCAACCAAGAGATCGCGGGTTCATCGGGTTTATGAACTCTGGTGATTAACAAAACCAAATGCATGTTTTGTCTTATCCACAGTACCATATCCTTCGAAAACTCTAAGCAAAGAATAGATAGAAGTAGTATGCAATCATGTCGGGTATTATGAGAATCAATGGATATACTACTTCTATTTTCTTCCCAATAGCCTTCTGTTATTCCTGGTAGTGCACCTCTTATCCCGGTGATTGCATATGGTCAAGTAAATCAGATGAATTCCAATCTTACAAACCGAATAACGCCCGAAAATATACCACTCAAGAAAGTCCATGTAGGAGATATAGATATTGCATATAAGATGTTTGGCAAGGGTGAACCGTTATTGCTAATTCCAGGATTTTACGCGACAATGGATATATGTGGGATCCGATTGTGTTGGACAAACTATCTTCAAATCACACAGTAATCGTTTTTGATATTCGTGGAATCGGGAAAACTACTGTAGGTAATAAAGTATGGTCAATAGAACAATTTGCTAACGATACTGTTGGTTTGATAGACGCATTAGGAATTCAAAAACCTGTTGACATACTTGCTTTATCTATGGGGGATATATCGCTCAAGAATTCACTTTAATGCATCCTCAGAAAGTAAATAAATTAATATTATATGCAACCAGTTGTGGAGGGAACAAGACTTTACCACCTCAAACAAGCCCTGAGGTCGGCAGAAGTATTCTATCTGGGAATGTTAGTATCAACACCTTTTTGTCTACATTGTTTCCTAAAGAATGGTTAAAAGAAAATGCCGCTTATGTCCAAAAGATTTTATTCCCAATGACATTGGTTCCTAGGGAGAACATTCAACACCAAGCGCAAGCGGTTCTTAGTTGGGTTAAGAAAGGCACCTGCGACAGGCTGTCGAACATAACTAAACCCACCTTGGTTATAACAGGAACCGACGATATAATATCACCTCCTGCAAATTCACTAACGCTGGCGGAGAAAATACCGGGAGCATGGCTTGTCCAAATCAAAGGAGGAGGGCATGGAGCAATGTATCAATATCGTAATGAGTTTAGTAGAATAGTACTCACATTCCTTGAAACATAGTTGATAATAATTAGTATCCTAATGTCCTATCATTGACTAAACTTCTTATGAAAGAATTTGTATTGTGTTAGATTGGTGTAGTCTTGCAGGCTAAGATTTCCATTGTGACGAACTCAAATTCCCAATGGCTCTCTATCAATCTAACTACACCTCGATTCACACTTAGCGTCTACTATTATTAATAGAAGGTAATACATGCTATAAGGCATCACAGTTGAGTTCCTTCTGGGACAGAATATATCAAACTGATAATTCATTTTTTGGTGAGGAACCTAGTAACTTTGCGTTATCGTGTTATAATGAATACGCGATGAAAAAACAGTTCGAAAAAAATACTGGAATTGGGTTGCGGTCAAGGAAGAGACACACTGTTCTTTGCATCCAAGGGAATTGAAATAACGGCTTTGGATTATTCAAGTGTTGCAATAGACGGACTGATTAAACGTGCAAAAGAAAGGAATCTTCTATCTAATATCCACACATCTATTTTTGATGCTAGAAGTAATAATACAATTCCATTCGACAAAGACGGATTCGATGTCGTATATTCACATATGTTTTTTAATATGCGCTTTACATGGGAACAACTGAAAT
>DASSIM010000007.1:0-14639 GCA_035691865.1 Candidatus Nitrosopolaris sp.
TGTCTCAGTATCGTAGAACCCTGAGTCAAGTAAAATTGCATCTCTTCTCGCGAACTGTTTGTTCATGTTTAGAAAATTATGATGAATAATCGAATCCAAAGTGTTACGCCTTATTCTGTTCTTTCTATTTTTCATAAGTACCGTCACCGTCTAGATTGGTCTACAATTGCTTATGCTCCTCAACCTTATAGGTGTAGCGAAATCACCTGATTCACCGTTGTATTCCTCTGCAAAATCTTAAAAAGAATAGATCTTTATGCGGCACCATATAGGCACCCTCTGGACAAGTATTTTTGCACAAGCCAGATGTCTAAATACCCACCCCAAACGAGGTGGGTGCCGGCTATGTAACACGTTAAAAGATAGCCCGAATTGAGACTTCGACCCTAAAAGACAGGTATCAGGAACCGAGAGACTTCTATACTACAAAATGCGGCAATGCAGTTGCAAGGGAGCAACAGGATAGCAAAAGAATGTGCTATTAGATGGGAATGGAAAGAAAGAACTATTACGACAATATTATTAGCATCCAATCTGCTTGTGCTTGATACCATCCATCATTGTGAGTTTGTTTCCGCTTAGAATCGCACCGAGATACTCGAGGACCTCCAAAGGCTTAGGGATTTAGTGCCCGGTCTAGATACTAAATTCAGATACGCAATCGGAGACACGTGTCGTGGTTTCAAGATTTAGCATACAATTTCTTTGCGGATAATGACATATGTTTGCAGAATTACAAACACCACGGACATTTACAACAGATTTTCTATATTTGAGATTCATAGGAGATCGAAGCACACATGAAAAAGATTTCGGAAGAATTCGAATAGATAGAGTATTGGAGATGCAGAAGTGGGCCGACTTGGTATCTTTATGCTTTTCTATTCCGTCAACCCCCGACGCTTTCCTGGAGAGACATTCCGAAATATCTTCCTGCAATAAGTACGAGTGAATGAAGGTTGTATTGGTTATTTGACCATGCTAGGACATCGTGCCATGCAAACCAAGCAAACCGAAGCTATGAGATGATGACCAATATCTAAGTGAATCTGGAACGTCCAGATCTTAGAGAAATGGTTTTAGGATTATATACCACTGTCAAGAACGATTTGAACTAATTTGGTAGGACTTCTATATATTGATTATATGGTATCCTGTATTTCCGTCAGGAAAAGGTGGTCTCACCTCAGATGTCTGGACTTTTCCTGTTTTGTCAGTTGCTCTAACGACAATTCTGTTACTGCCTTGAGGTGCAGTTGGGGTGAATCCCGCAGTCCATAGAACCCACGTATATTTTGAGAGCGGATCCTTTATGCTAGCTGATTTCCAAGTGGCACCACCATCTGTGCTCACCTCAACCTTCGATATCCCACGATCTCCTGCAAAGGCTATTCCTGCAATCGGCACTCTCTGACCAGGTACTATGTTTATATTCTCTAACTCTAAATTTCTAAATCTATCCGTTATTGGTGCATGTCCGGGGATAACTATGGATGAGTGAGTATCTTCCGTAGCTACATTAGTCCAACCATTTCTAGCCCAATAACCTTCATAAACATTATCAACAAGCTCGATCTCGGTTATCCACTTTGGATTCATCATTCCATACAAGCCAGGAACAATAGCTCTAACAGGATACCCGTGTTCTGAAGTCAGAGGAGCTAAATTCATTTCATAAGCCAATAAGCTCCCTTCCAAAAGTCCTCTCTCCAAAGGTATTCCGACTTCGTAACCATCGTAACACCTGACTGCTATGTATTTCGCCTCTGGCTTGAGTTGTGCCTTCTGGAGCACATCCTTAAGACGCACTCCCTTCCACAAGGCCGTACTCGTCAAATCTCCTCCTATCTTGTTGCTTACGCACTGTAGCGTAGCGTACTCTTCCACTGATGGCATAGCTTTTAACTGTTCATAAGTGATTGTTACGGGGTTATTGACTAGGCCTTTCACATTAAGGCTCCAAGAAGTAGCATCAATCTCGGGAACTATAGGGTTTATGTCTATTCTGTAGAATAGATATGTGGGTGTTACTTCCGATTCAAGAAGCGGTGCTAATCTGGGATCTTCGAAACCCAGTGGTTTGGATCTTGATTGTGTAGATAACAGAGAAGGAGAAGTTGGCGAAGGGATTTGTACTTCTTGCGTTGGAAACAACCGATTCAATCCCAAATATAGAATCGGTATGGCAATTATTGTCGCGATACTTGCACGGAGAAATACTCTTTTCTTATAATCAATCACAGGTGTAGTCTCGGCTGCTTTTTCAAAAGCAGGTTTCCTTGATGGTAGCCTTGCTCTTCCGTAGAAAGTGGATAGCGTAAACCCATAGGCGATCTGAGGCAGAATGAGAGAAATAACTAGGCGTGTGATTGAAGTTGCTTGCGTGTGAGTACGAGCTTCCGTTATTGATACGAGTGAAATTGATATTATGAGTAAAATAATATAGGCTAATAATGAAGACAGCAGTGCTCTTCCTACATATCCCTTCCAAGGGAACCCACTATCTAATCTGTTAAGCAATATAGCAAATAGCCCATACAATATAAAATTAACAATGATTGCACCAGAAAAGGCAGAGTATTTAGCGAGCGGACCAAAATTCTCCACCGCCTGTGATTCAAATTGTCCTGGGGTAAGGGAGAATAAGGTTTGGGATGCAAGTTCAGGGATGAAAGGTCCTCCTGCAAATGATCGTATAAGCAGCGCTACTGCAATAGCGATAGCCCCGGCGGCAAGTCCCCCTCCGAAGGAAATGCTGGTCGGAATGGCGGACGATTTTTCCATCACATCTACGCCTTAGAGACAGACTTATAACGATTTAAGGTTTTTTCCAACCCGCTTCTATAGAGTCAATAGCAAATTTCTTCGAGCTTTCAAAAACGGAAATTTTACGTGGGATCCTACAGTCTTCACCCCTATTCCTACATATTTCTCCTTTCTTATTTTTATGAAGCTGGAAATGTTGTGTTGTGTAAAGTCGCATCGACTTTATACAACACAGTAACTAGATACACTGGCCAAAGATCCATTTAGTATTCCTAGCTTTAATATCATACAATCAATCGAAGCAATTAGGGTGAAACCATAGTATCCACTAATAAAACCACTACTCTGATACCAATATCTGGCATCCTGATGTATTACCAATCTGACCTAAGGGTATTAATTCGGCTTTTGTTCTGTTTGTATGAAAAAGTATAATTGCGAATTGAATTCCATCTGATCTCCAGACACATTGAAATTCCATGACCTCCCAAAGCGGCCCTGTAGAAGGACGGACGTGGATATCACAGACGATTCGCTATAAGGGGCAGCAGAAATGCCTAAATACTTATGAGCGAAAGAAGGAGATCCATGGAATTCCTCACCGATATGGTCACTACGATTCCTGAAGGAACTAGTCCTGCTAAGGTCGATGAATTACGTGCGGCCGAGGCAGTACGAGCTGCTGAACTCACCAAAGCAGGCCATTTGGTTCGACTGTGGCGTCCGCCTCTTGGTCCTGGCGAATGGCGCAGCATTGGACTGTTCCGTGCCGCCAATGATGCAGAGCTTCGTAAAGCCCTCGCCTCGTTACCCCTTCATGTCTGGATGAAGGTCACTATTACACCACTAACCCCGCATCCCAACGATCCAGAATATCGCGCCCATCAAGCCAATGCCCAGGATCACCCGCAGCAGTAGCAGAGTTTATGTTGATATTCAAAGGAGCCGGTGATGACGACAACGAATTGGTTTTGCGGCACATTGAAAAAAAACTTATTGACTCACAATAATCTGAAATTATATCACTTCCCATTACAATTCCCAATGGATTGCAATTAACAAAATAGTAGATCAAGATTTATGTTCTAAAATTAATTAGCCCTAGATAAGATAAGATCATGAGATCGTAAGACTATCCCACGACCTTTTTTTAAATCAATGCCCTGTTGTAAGCACAGCTCGAAATCTCGCCCTACCACTCATCATCTGCTCATAGGCCTCTCCTGCACGCTCGAGTGGATAGACTTCAGTCACTGGTCGGACACCAGACATTACACTAAACGATAGAGTGTCCTGTGAATCGATTGATGTTCCAGCAGGCCAGCCCACCAAAGACCTACGTCCTATGATGTATAGAGCCGGAGGAACTTCGACAGGCTCCTCAGACACACCAATCATGATAAGCTTTCCATTCACTGCTAGACCCCCTAGGATAGAGCTCATTGCTTTTCCACTAGGAACAGTTCCGAGTATTACTTTGGCTCCTCCCAACTTGGTAAGTTCCTCTACTGCATTCTGTGACCGACTATCGATGTATTGCCTTGCACCCAGCCTCTTCACTAGTTCTTCTTCGTCCTTTCCCCGTCCGATTGCAATAGTATTAAAACCCATCTTGGAAGCAAATTGAACACCAAGGTGACCAAGTCCTCCTATTCCTAGTATTGCAACTACCTCGCCTACACGTGCGCCACTGTTCCTAAGAGCGTTATAAGTTGTAATACCAGCACACATCAGAGGTGCAGCTTCTGTAGCTGATAACTCATTGGGGATAACTGCGACTGCTTCTGTTGGAGCAACCACATAGTCTGCATAGCCTCCATCGTAATTAATGCCAGGTACCTGTAGGTAACGACAAGTAATAAAGTCTCCACGTCTACAGGATTCACAACGGCCACAATGTCCTCCATGCCAACCAACGGCTACTCTCTGGCCGGGCTTCCATTCATTGACACCTTCACCTAATGCGTCAATAACACCTGCAATCTCGTGACCAGGAACCCGTGGATATTGGATCCCAGGGAATAGTCCGTCCTTAGTAAAGGAATCACTATGGCATATGCCGCATGCTTGTACCTTGATACGTACTTGTGCCAAACCTGGTTCTGGAATATTGCGTTCTACGACTTCTAAAGCCCCCTTGGGCTTTGAAACTTGAACTGATCGCATATCTGTTTTAGTATATGTGGCTATTTACAGGATTCGGTATCTGAGTTACCAGTCGTAGATGCAGTTAACAGAATAGTGAGCGAATGGGTTCTAAACGTAATTCATTGCAAACCAAGAAGGAGTACAACTTTCTGTTGAAGATTATATCGTAGACCTTACCAAACCAATCTCGGGCAGTACGACTTATAGATTTCCGTGGCCCATCATTCTTATTATTCTGCTTGAAAATTGAGGTCTTGACTTAGACAGATAAAATCAAACGAACTACAACCCGAAGGTGAGTACTGACACTGAGAGACACCGGTCCATTGCTGTTATTACAAAAAAACGTCATAGGTTTCTTGTGTATAACCATCGTCGAAGCAATCTACTCAATAGAGGCATTGCAAAATAGGTGAGGCCTATTACCAATATTATGGTCATAAGTATTTCAGTAAGCAATGGCGCCTGACCTAAGTAACTACTAAGGAAATAATGAGCTACCGAACTAATACTGTATGCCGCGATAAATGAAACTATTGCCATTTTCCACTTTGGAGGTGCAGACATAACTTTCAAGTTCGGCAAACTAAACCATGTCTCCAAACCAGTAACTCTCTGGAGAGTGGAGTATTTGTTGACTTCTTCTAATAATGAATGAGCTACTTCCGAATTTTCCCATGCATCAAGCGAGGCCTGATCGGCGAAGCGATTAATAACATACCGCACAGAAGAGACATTGCCACCAGGTGCAATTATTGTCGTTCCTATATAACCTTGAAACTGCCTCTCCGATATCATAAAACGCTGCAACCAATCGTCGTATTCCTTTTCGTGACCGGCCGCTATGTTTCTGCTAATGACCTCAGTAACTTCCTTAGAGGTCTCGCTATATACTCTCCTCATTCATCATTACGAAGGGGTAACTATTTTAGGTGTCTTTATCGTGCTGTAGATATCTCTCATTGACACAAAGTGACTTAGACCTATTGCGGCATACACTTGTGCGGCCAATGGGTCTGCGTTGTTAGCTAACATTTCGACTACAATTGCGTTGTAATCTGCTACGATTACTCCCGCCTGAGTCATTCGGATCATTGCAGTTTGTAGTTCTATTGCATCAAAAGCGCCTGAAGCATCTATTGCTGCATATGTGCCATAGCCAGCGTTTACAGCAGAAATTGCAGGAAAACAGGTGCAAACTGCAGTGTTAACGCCAGCAACAATAACCTTGGATCTTCCTGTTTTCTTTATTGCGGAAGGGATTCGAGGTTCGTCAAAGGGGTTATTTGTTGTTCGATCGATTATTTCTTGGTCTTTCAAGAGCTCGGCTAACTCTGGAAAGGTGGGTCCAAACATTCCGTTTGACATCGTAGTAGTTGCCACTATTGGCACGCCAAGAATCTTGGAAGCACGAGCGAGACCAACGACGTTCTTTCGGAGATCTTGCGGTTCGGGGTATCTGGAACCTGCAACCAGACCGACCTGATGATCGACGAGAAGCAACACCGCGTTAGCTCTAGTCAACCTGTCGTATGTTGGATGTGTCAATTCGCAAAAACCCCCAACTTTATATGGCTGCGCATGAACTTCCAGCCAGATACGATTGTTTCGTCTTTTGCTCTCTTTTCATAGTTTGTAAGGATTGATCTCCCTTTCGTGCATGCCCCCACCATCTCTTTTATGGCGTCTCGTTTGTCTCTACCAGCACCATTTATTTCATAGAAAGATACCATAAGCATTTTCGTACCGTAAAATATCAGTCACTTGTGTAAGAACATCTGTCCGAATAAATACGGATCTTTCATCCATACTCAGATATAAAGATAAGATTGATTTAGGCATAGTGCAGGTCGAGCTATATTTTTGGTATAGTTTTTGTAACGTCTGTCTAATTTTTGTCCTGTAGGTATAAAAACCGTCATTCTGGAAAGACTATAGCATATACTTTAGCCAAGTGGTCTCGAGTCTTCTTATTTTAGGAGTTGTTTATCATACGTATATGCCAATACAAAAGAATGACAAATCTTCATTTAAAATATACAGAAGAGTTAGTACATCTTACCTGCTTCATCTGTCGTTGCTGCAACTGCTGACGATGATAAATACTTATGACTAGTTGTTATTCTTTTGTCAATTTCATTCTTTAACCATTCTTGATAAAGTCTAGTCTCACTAGGTAGTGTCATTGGCTCGACTTTATTAACTCCTTCATAAGATTCTAATCTTCTTAATATCAGGTTAACTGTAGAAATATTTCCACAACAGAAAGATGCAAATACAAATGCAGTCTGAAAGCCAATTGAAGAGTTGATTGGATATTGTACCAAATCATCAAGCGGATGCAACAAATATTCTTTCATTTCATTGTATATTCCTTGAACTACATTTCGATGATATAAAGCGTCAACATCAATCAGTACGATAAATACAACAAAGCCTGTCAATTGTGTAGAAGATGAGTCTGTGAAAATAGTAAATTGCAAAATATTATTTTCTGTCATCTTTTCTAATCTTCTTGCCACGGTTCTTGGCGAAAGTGAAGTTTCTTTAGCAATGTCTTCAACTCGTAATCTAGGGTCTGATATTAAAGACTTCATAATTTCTAGATCAGAGCTATGAAGTTTCACGTTTACTGGATTAAATCTCCCAGGATCATACCTTGCAAAGAAACTTTGTACCTCTGCCGGCCTAAGTATGTCTGCCAGTATCCCTAGTCTATCTTCTGCACCCGATCTGACAAATAGCAAAAATAATGAAGCGGCCCCCTCTAGTGGCCTAACAGAAATAAAAATATCTCCCAAAAGGCTTATCCTTTTGATAATGTCTTGTTCTTTAATCGTCTTATCTAGATTCCTAATTATTAAAAAGCACAGTTTTTCAAATCCAAATAATGCAGGGTTTACAACTGCTACAAACCTGTGTATTACACCATTTGAAATCAATTTATCAACCCTCTTCTTTGCGGCACTTGTGGTTATTCCAACTGCAGAGGCTATATTGTTATAAGGAGTTCTAGAGTCTTTAGCAAGTAACCTTACAATCTGTAAATCAATATTATCCACCCTCAATATGATCTACCCT
Organism: Candidatus Nitrosopolaris sp.; assembly: GCA_035691865.1. GTDB lineage: Archaea > Thermoproteota > Nitrososphaeria > Nitrososphaerales > Nitrososphaeraceae > Nitrosopolaris. The sequence goes on from DASSIM010000007.1 coordinate 7,996, forward strand.
CGAACATTGCAAGGTATATGCTAGTAAAATAGATCCATTGCATATAACAATTCTGCTTTTTGTTCATATTATCACTCCACATTTTAGTTACTTTATGATGCTTGTTCGCACGATAATTATGAATAGTATTGAAAAACAATGTTGGATGTAGATGGTGGCAACGACCTCATTACTAATTTCAAAGTAGGAATAGAAAATAATATTAACAATGACAAAAAGATTGAGGTTCGTATATAATGATCCAAGAGCGTTTTTGCTTGATTTCGAACCGAGCTTTTATGATTTTTTACTTATTGATATTAATATGCCGTACATGACTGATTTCAGCTAATTGAAAGAATTTTGGAGAGAGATATCCTGGCTTATTGATAGGTAGGCACACAACAAGAACAAAATGTAACCAACTAAAGCTGTTGTAATTATATTTCATTCTGATTATTGCTTTGATTCCAGCTGCAGACAATGTAGGTGTCATAACTAAAGCGGCGAAAAAAACCTTATCTACCAGTATAGCATACGAATAGAACACGCTTAACTACTACAGAGCAGTTACAATTAAAGGAGAAAAGAGAATCAATAGTACAGAAACATGTTGCTGCTGAAAACAAGCACGACGTAGATGCCGCGATTGCTACATTTTATTCGCCCCGTTATGAAGTACAACCAATGAGAATAGTTCACGACGGTAAAGAAGCAGTGAACGAACTACTTTCTGGCGTCTTTAAGGGGTTTCCAGATTTTACAGTTGAGATTGTTAAGATTCACCACTCCGATGATGCAGTAATTCTCGAAATAAGAATGAAAGGAACTCATTAGGGTGAATGGGCTGGCATTAAACCTACAGGCAAAACCATGAATATACCGGCTGCATGTATCTTTGATTTCGATCAAGACCGATTAATAGGTGAGAAAGTATATTTTGACATGGCTACCTTAGCAAGGCAGTTAAGTTGAGTGACATTCCACAGGCCTCACAGCCTTCAACAACAGGTACTTTTATGTCTCCCTGATCGATTGCATTCTCTCTAATTTCTTTTCATCATCTTTTTGATATCTTCTCTATAACTTCCTTCTTCAAGAATATGAATCCTCACGAAAATTTATTAATTTACCATGTTTTGAATTAATCATTCGCTTATTCTCACCTCCAATTCTATCCTCTCTTTAGTCCTATCATCAGTCCCGGCACAAGTCCCATCCCTGCGGCTACTGGTAGTCCTAAGGTTGCAATAACAGATGGATGCGCTGCTGCAAACTGTGTGGATGTACTGTTAAGTACATGAAATGTCTGTTCATATGCGTTAGTCAATGTATGTCTTGTAACATTCTCTATTGCAACCCATTTTACGTCGATTAACCCTTTGTATGATAAATATGCTAATGCAGCCACAAACAAACCGACAACTACTGCAGCTATTTTCATCACTTTCTTCATGGCATAACCAGCTAATGCACCGAACAGGAATCCACCACCCGCTGAGAACACAACCTCGTCTATTTGCAATTCAGTAGCCTCTTTTCTCTATAATTCTGAATCTCCTCAGCAATGGCCCTCTCTATATTCGGTTCATCCTTCTCCAGACGTCCAATTTGCATACAAACGAGATTTGCTAATTCTGCTGAACCCGATGGTTTATTTGATATTAATACAGGATTTCCTACTACTATCTTTGCCTCTTCCCTTATATGTTGAAACTTATCTATTACGGATATAACAATACCAAGTGTATATGGACTAACCACTGCTTACTGAAAAAAAGAACCCGAGTAATTCCTTCATGACATTAACTGCGAATAGGACATATCATTGACATTCCAACCAAGCCCATTTCTACTAGATTATTTGAATTCCCATTGCTTGACTATCGCATTTCCCGATTTAAATGTCTCATCCTTGTAGATAGCTATTTTATTTTCCAGATAAGCCAAGGTTCCAGTTGCTTTTGGATAAAATATAGTACCAATGTCTCCACTACTGCCAGGGGGGCCTATCCCTAGATAAATAAAAGTTGCCATTCCATTCTTAGCTATGAAAACACCTTGTCCCTGTGAATGGTCTGCGCCACCAGTTATATTGGTGATGAAGACCTTGCCAGTGTCCGTAGCATTTAATCCATTATTAAGTACAAAACTACCTGCAAAGGATACTAGCAAACCATGTGTTCCATTTACAACTGATGGTTTCGGACTAGTTGTCTTAAGATATTCCGTCCCTATTAAATGCGGAGTTCCAAGTGTAAGGTTGGAACTGGTAACACCGTCGGTAGCATTTGTTGCGGCTGCTTTTTGAATAATCTGACTAGTGGTGATTATGGTAACAGAATTGTAGTGGGATGCTATTGACCATACTACAGCAATTACAACTATTAAGACGACGTATAAAGAGATCTTTTCTGACCCCATTACTCAAAGGAACCAGAAGAATACTAATAAAAGTTGCGATGATGGCAGGTTCCAATTTTGATGGAAAGCATCCGTCCACTATAGCAAAACCCATCGACATACTCCCTGTTAACGGTATGCCCAAATTTGGTATTGCTAGATCTGTAGGATGGCCACTAGTAGTAAGGCCGAGAATCTGTGTTATTACATTTGCAAGCATAGCAATAGTATTTTGGGATGCTACCTGAAGGCTACTCCAGTTTATGTTAATTATTTCCTGATACTGGAGATATGCTAACACGGCTATGAATAGTCCTACTACCACTGCCACCAGTCTTACTACCTTCTTTAGTGCAAAACCGATTAAAATACCTGAGAAGAAACCGCCACTGAGTGTCGCCTCAAACGTTGTGTCGAATCCCATCTTGAATTTCCTCCACTTATTAGCCCAGGATTGAAAGGTTTTCTACAAGCGAGCAGATGACGCAAACATTCTCTGTTTGAATCGAACTATATCAGAATCAAAAGATTACTGTCACCGCTTAGTATAATACAAGGTGCAATATGCGTTAGGCAGCCGACTCAATAACTGTATTGCCTTGGGAGTTCCGTGAAACCCGGAAGTGAATCAGCATCGTTAGAATATTCTTGTAAGAAGTCGAAACAATTTGAAATAGGTTTGCATTACCTTCCACTCATTCAGGAACTTTCAGTAGGCCTGGTGAAGTTTTGGATCATGAAGCCCGGATTGGCATTTCTTCTGAGTTATTATACTATCATGTCGTAAAAATACTATATTGCTGTAGGTTGTAGCGTTCCTCTGGATATCGTCAAGATTGTATGGGATAACAAACGATATTGCTATGGCAATACGAGTGCTAGTTTGGCAACCATCTTCTCAAACGATGGCTGTTGCCATTGATGCACGAGGCCACCAATTGTCTTACGATATCAGGCCTGCCCATAAACGGATCTCCTATGAATCTGGACTTGATGGACTAGATCCGCCACCGCTGCTTCCGCCACCATTACTGCTGCCACTTCCCCCACTTGGATTATTGCTTGGTGGAGGTGGAGGTGGTGTTGACGATGAATGTGGAATAGTAGATGCTGTTGGACAAGTTGCACTAGCATCTATTACTGATCCGTCAGGACAAGTTTTAGTTGTCGGAGTTGGTGGTGGTGACGTTGTTACTTCTCCACTTGCTTCAACACCTTGAATCTTTTTACTTGGGATTTTGCTATCTGAGACGGTTACCGATATAGTCTGTATATTTCCTCTAACTATAGGATCTTTTGCAATTCCAATAGCAACCAATAATTTGTGAAGTATTGTCTTGCTACCGCCTGTGCCTCCACCCATCGTACCACTCTTCTCATGCACTACGACTTTCATCAGTGTTGGACTTGTGAATACAAAATTTGCTGGAATATACACAGTTATAGCCACGATTTGTTCACCATTGCTCAAATTCTGCGTCATATAGGAACCTGGCAGGATCTGACCTGAGGTTTCCTGACATTGCGGCGATTTGGGTGGTGGCGGTAATGTAGATATGACCATCATGCATGGGAGGTTTTGGCCCGTGGGGTCAGTGCAGGACGGTAACGTTTGGGGTGCTGCATAGCTCATTCTCGCTGTCGAGCCACTAATCATGAATATCACTAATGCCCCACAGTCTGACTGGGAAACACCTGTATTTGCTAAGATTAAAGAAAAGAAAACCAAAAGGGTTAGCCCATACTCAGATACCTACAGCAACCTTTACAATTTGGCATACAGCAAGCATATTAGATTGTATGACTTTATAACAGAATGTGATGATATCTAAAACTCTTGTCGCTATGGATTGTGCTAGAAAGCTCCTGGCCATGATTTGTAAAGAGCAACCGTACCGGAAACGACTTCTATGAGCAATACACGCAGGGGACTTCCGCTAACCAGCTCTCGTATTGAGAAGATATTTCCGAAATTAACACCGGCTCAAATTATTCGTATTGCAGCGCATGGACATGTACGCTCTGTGCAGTCTGGTGAAGTGCTAATAGAGCAGGGAGATACGTCAACACCGTTATTTGCCATAACCTCAGGCGAAGTCGAGATTGTACGTCCTTCAAGGGGCCAGGACACCCTTATTACTGTCCATGGTCCTGGTGAATTCACAGGAGATGCTACCACGCTTTCTGGCCGCCGGTCTTTTGCTCGTGCACGTGCCACTAAGCCAGGTGAGGTAATAGAACTAGATCATCAACAAATGCTCGGTTTGGTACAGACTGATGCTGAACTTGGCGAGATTCTGATGAGGGCTTTCATCCTACGTAGAGCGGTGTTGATAACCGCTGGTGTGGGAGACATAGTCCTTATCGGCTCGACATATTCTGCTGATACGCTTCGAATTAAAGAGTTTTTGATGCGGAATGGACAGTCGTACTCCTACATAGACCTCGAACATGACCCCGACGTACAGAATATGTTGGACAGTTTCCATCTCGCAGCCAACGAGATACCCGTGGTGATTTGTCGTGGCCAAGTGGTTCTTAGGAATCCCAGTAAGCAGGAAATTGCGGACTGTCTTGGTTTCAACGAATCTATTAATCAGACCCAGGTGCGCGATCTCATCATAATCGGCGCTGGTCCCTCTGGATTGGCTGCTGCAGTTTATGGCGCTTCAGAAGGTCTAGATGTTCTAGTGTTGGAAACCGGTTCACCTGGTGGTCAGGCAGGTTCAAGTTCAAGAATCGAAAATTACTTGGGATTTCCAACTGGTATCTCAGGCCAGGATCTTGCAGGCCGGGCTTATCTTCAGGCACAAAAGTTCGGCGCCGAGATTCTCATCACCAAAGGCATGCGGCTCCACTGTGCCCACAAACCATATGCCGTCGAAGTCGAGAACGGAGTTAGAATCCCTGCACGTGCTGTTGTGATTGCAACCGGTGCGGCCTATCGGAAGCCGCAGTGCGAAAAATTGCCGCGCTTTGAAGGCGCGGGTATCTATTACGCTGCGACACCTATTGAAGCGCAACTATGTGGTGGAGAAGAGGTGATCATTGTTGGTGGAGGAAACGCAGCAGGTCAGGCTGCAGTGTTCCTTGCCGAGAGGGCAAAGCGCATACACATGCTTGTCCGATCTGCAAATTTGGGCGATAAGATGTCTCGATATCTGATTCGCCGAATCGAAGAGACTCCTAAGATAGTAGTTCAACCATACACAGAGATCATAGGACTTCAAGGAAGCGATCATCTAGAATCCGTTGAGTGGCGAAACAATCAAACGGGATTGAAGGAGGAACACAAGATCAAACATGTATTCCTCATGACAGGTGCCGACCCTAATACCGGTTGGCTAGATGGCTGCATCGCACTTGACTCTAAAGGATTCATCAAGACAGGACTCGATCTGTCGCCTGAAAACCTAAGTGCTGCACATTGGCCTTTAACACGTCAGCCGTACTTGCTGGAAGCCAGTTTACCTGGGATCTTTGCAGTGGGTGACGTACGTGGCGGCAGCATCAAGCGTATAGCTTCCGCGGTGGGAGAAGGATCAATTGCGATCTCGTTTGTTCATAAAGTATTGGAGGAATAGGAAGGTGTCAAAACTAGGAAGCCATTTCGCAAGATTATTTCTATTCTTGACCCACAAGTATTATCTTTTCAGATTGATTGACGGTTTTCAATTACCCCCAGAAATCATTGCAGTGGCAACTACGAGCTAAGGGGATACAGAAGAACAAGATGAAGATGGAGGCTAGGAAGGGTAGGGCAATTGAACTTGGCTCTGAACAGATAAAACACTTCAGCAAGGATTACAATCCAGCATCTTCACGTGCACTTTCAATCGACCCTGGCTTCGGTGATCACCGAATTGATTAACGGTATTATTGTAGTTGTGTATGCGAAGGCTTTTGAAAAACCGTATTCCAGGAGGCAATTGATGTTGCCTTCAATCTCATGAGAGATTATAAAATAAACAGGGTGTTTGTAGATTGGTCTAACCGAGCAGTGTGGACTACTCTCAAGAATATTGGTGAACCAATGCACGATAACGATGAAATTTATGAAAGTGATATTATAATGCCTGTTAATCTCGGAGTCGCACATAAAAAAATGCTTTCATATTGCGACTACTGTTTTCAAATCAGATGGTCGCAGTACCACCTCAATTTGAGGATCTGATTTTGGATTTACGTATCGCGAGGACATCGACTGAAGGGAAGGTGGAGAAAACAGCCGCTGCGCAGCTCGATCTATTTGATTGTCTTCG
>DASSIM010000008.1:0-24292 GCA_035691865.1 Candidatus Nitrosopolaris sp.
AGTTATCTGATATCTACGGACGAAAGAAAATGGTGGTAATAATACTGATAATTTATATCATAGGAATTTCTGCAGGAGGACTATCAACTAACATATCTTTTCTTCTTATTGCTAGAGTTATCCAAGGCATCGGTATATCCAATTATACTGATACACTAACGGTTGATTATATTAGTGACGGAAAAAACCTAAATACTACATTTTGGTTGGCTTCAGGTTTTAAGAATTCTTCTGCTGCTAACTTCAATCAACCGTTTAGAAAGATCACTTATGGCATGCTTATTGATGCTGATTCAAATACAAGGACAGGATATAATGGCGCTGATTACGATTTTTATGTGGAATCGATGGCTGGGAAATTGAGTGCATATCTTTATCAGCTGTCATCGACAGGTGGCTATCGACTCGTAGGATCAAAAATAAATTACACGCAACCTTTTATGGACCCTTCTGTGCTCCTAGGTTCTGTTCATTTACAATTGGGTTTGGGATCTATAAATTATCCTAGCAAATACAATGTAATGTTCTATTCAGCAGAGTCATTCAAGTCCAATGAAGTTAGGCAGTTTACTAGCTGGGTAAATATTCCTCCGCCCAGCCTACAAATAACTACATCGCCAAGCAACATTCTGATAAGGCAAGGAGAAGAACAGCTGATTCCAGCTAGGATAAAATCAACTTCTGGTTTTTCTAGTGACGTTATTAACATGACAGCTGGTACTAATAATAATGATACGGGATCGGGTTTTAACTCTAGTGAGTTGCATGTGGCTGTTGAAAGAATCCAACCACCTTTGTTTAAGATAGATATTCCCCAACAAACTCCATTAGGTATCTACACAATACCTTTGATTGTAACAATACGAGAACCCTCTGCAGCTACATTAACAAAACCGATATCTATTAACGCAATAGAAGGGAAAGTAGATCCTGAGTTTGAATTATCTAAAAAATATCCAACAGTTGGTTATTTAACTCGGCCACTAAATCTAACAATAACAGTAATGGCCCCTATGACTATTGGCGAACAATTCAGAGATTTTTGGGGAACATATGGGCAATTCATAGGTTTATTTGCAGGGGGGGTTCGTTGGAGCATATGCGAAAGTGCTGTTTGATAAAAGAAAGAAGAATGAAAACGAGTAACCTGGGGACCCGTATCTGGTAAGGTCTGCCCGAGTTCACTCGACAGGCCAATTAAGATAGCTGAGGTAAAGGTGGGTTTTCTCGTAAGTGGTGTGTATGGCATGGAAACCAGACACGTAAATTAATATAGCACTCTCAAAAATATGCATATACTGAACCTTATTTTGATAATAATACAAAAAAATAAAAAGTGGTCTTTCGGCCGCAGTGGATGCTAGGCTTTGTATATTTAAGCTGGCCTACTACTTTGCACAGATTCCCTTGAATTGGTTTCAAACGTTCTTGCGGTATTAGCAGCTATTCTGGAGAATTCTTTTACATCATCTTTCTCACGCTGAACAAATGCTTTGTATGCGTCGATATTTGCAAATAATGTGTTATTTGCTATTCTACTTGTCGCGATCACGTTATCTGCGCAATTGCTCACTGCTCTCGCATAGATTTCAGCTACCCTTTGTGGAGACACCCAATTATTCCTAAATGCCTCATACATACTTTCAATATAAGGGACCCATGTTGATTGGAATGATTGCATAATCTGTTTTTGAGATTCTAGGTAGCTTTCTGCAATTTCTCTACTTGCTTGAAGTGAATGCTCTTGATAATCATTGATTGCTTGTGTGTTGCGTGGAATTTCTCTCCTTGCTTCTTCTACTGTTCTCCTGATATTATCTCTGGTTTCATCTAATGCTCTATGGACTGCATGATTTTGTTCTGATAGTCCTGTTCTTAATTCTCTTTTAACATCATACTCTGTGGAGGATCTTTCGGCTTCTTTTTTCGTTGACATACATATCATTATTCTCAAGCCCATATATAGTTTGGTATTGAATGGTATTTTACACCATTAAAAGCCAGTAAATTCAAGAATTTCGGTCAAAACCATCCTAGGTTAGCCTTTACGAGACGAAAAGTAGAATAAATCTAATAACGCGGGTCGAAGATATATTATCTTTTTAGGATCTCGAGCAGTATTCCGTAAGCAGCCTACACTTCAATTTTCATTGTCTTTCTTGATGTTGTAGTAACTTCTTTCTCGCTCTTAATTCCGAATCGGATTTTTAAGCTGCGTGGCTTTGTTCTTAGCCTATATCCATAGCCCTAATACCACAATCCATCCCTATATTTATGGACAGATACCATATCCAGTGCTCGGAGCTAATTGGAGATATCGAGGTTAAACTTCAGCTCGGCTCTACTTTAAACCGTATTCTTCAAATCTTTATAATAACTAGATATTGTGTATACTGATAGTTAGCGATACAGCGAGGTTACATTATTTTAATTGCAGGAGCAGTACTACTAGTTTCAGGAATAGTCATTTCAGTGTTGTGGGCTGGTTATTTTGCTGGCACAATCATACATGAAAATACGATTCTGAATGGTGTCTCAATAAAGCCAGCTGGTTCAATAAACGCATTTACTCCGGTAATAGATACCTAGCGGCCTGTATCATTGGCAATACACCTAGAACGTAATAATAGTACTATTTGCCCTAGAACGTATTACCAAATAACATAACAGAAATCGTACTAAATCCAAATGATATCATAATGACATTAATGAATTCACAAAACAATTCTTTACGATATTTACACCAGATATGACTGGAAAGTATACAGTTACTATCTACAATTTAGGAAATCGTCCTGTGATTATTGGTGTGATAGCAGGAATCACATTATTGATATTAGACAGTAGTAGAATCGTACTGAGGACAGAAACAACCTTGCCTTCATCATCATCTGCAACAACAAATACTGAAACTCAACCAATAGTACTGGCTAGCTGGATTAGTCGATTTATTGCTTAGCTGATAGATTTCATCATCGTCTCAATCGGATTTGGTATATTATTTGCATCATCTCTCTACCATTTTATATTGCATTTCCACAACGGTTTGAAAGCACTAACATGGATATTACTTTTAGAAGTCTAGGCGGCCACGGGCCGCCTTATCTTTTATCAAGTCTCGTATTCATGGCATACTGGACATATTTAGAATCGACTAGTGGTCAGTCCATAGGTAAAAAGCTAACATATCTGAAGAATTAGTATTTCCTGCTATTCGATCTCATGTATGAACAGGGTTATTTTTCCACTAAAAGATTATTTTTTGCATCAACAAATCGAAGATGAAAGATGTCTAAAGTAACACCACTGAAACAGACCGGAAGGAAAGCTACCTAAAAGGCCCACCCCGCACTTTACTTCAAATATAGACATAACATGCATTAATTCTCATAACATCAGTATACTCTAACCCTAATTGGGACCAAAAATCATATCAAACTTGTTTCATACCCCACTTGCACCATTGAACGCTCGGTTCAAATCCTAAATTAGCTAGAGACGAGAATATCTGGCTATATTAGGAGATGCACTGTTCGTATCTCTAGTAACAATCACTATATTGTAACATTTGGTCATAGAGAAGAGACAGGGGATAGATGTAAACCCTTAGGTAAAAGCGCTGGGAGAATGAAACGATGTTCAGAAGAATAGCCGAGAGAAAAACTTAATGTGCTTGTGGCAGAATAGAGCATTGAGGAATGACTCTGGTTCAGCTTAAATGTAGAGTTTGCAGTAAAGACGAGACTATAGAAATAGTGCCTCCCAAAGACTTGGATCCTGAAAACGACATAGAATTTACACATGGGAAATGTGTAAGGCACATAACGAATAATAAAGAATTGCAGACTGACCAATCTTATTCGAGAGTCAAGAACTAAACAAGAAGATGAATTATGCACATATTCGAAGTGATTGTAATAATTTACCATCATTAACATATAATTCTAGATTGATTTTCTTGCTTCGCTTGCTGAATGCTACAACATCTATTGGGTAATTACCGGAAGGTAATTCTTAGTCTGAATCGATCTCGTATTACCATAATTACTGGTAACGAAATTATCTAAGCTCATTTGTTCTTGATCCAAGAATGCTAATTCTTGCCTTTTCTCATTCAAAGACATACCACTTTTAATGTGTGCATGCATTCGAGTTCCCAATACTTTCGATATATTGGATATACTAACTCAGCCGGAATATCCAATGCTAGCACAACTTGTACAGGTGTATTACCCTCTGAAAGGCTTATGATTCTTAGACTTCGGTCCATGCTATGGTAAGTAATAAAGGATGTATGATACCGGATCGAGTTGTGCATATCTTGAGAAACTAATAATTTGCATTGCTTACTCTCCCCCTCCCGACTCGGTAATTCACTTTATAATAGAAAGGACAATGACAGAGTTACAAATGTATTTAGACACCAGTAACTTACAGGTTAAAGACTCTACTGAGACTGATCCACAATCAAGAGAAGGTAGCATTCCTCCTATTGCGCACGAAATAGAATGTCCTCGCTGCCACGATATTATGATGCTATCCTCTCAATTTGATAGGGTCTGTTATCTGTGTGAGGAATGTAGTTTTTCCCTTTATTTGAGTCATTAAGTTGAAACCAGAGACGACCACTGCTGGTAACAAGGCGTATATCTCTTTGGCTAGATATCGCTAACCCTTTTACCATCTGGCTTATCAAACTTTGGCATCAAAGAAGTCTACACAAAGTTAGAATTTACGATCATTTCCTGATCCTCATACTATCTGTTTTACTCGAAGGCTAAACACACCTTTATCATGATATAGTTCACCTACGGCCTTGAATTCAAACCCTTTTCTAAGTAATTCTCGTGGGCCTTCATAATCATAGTGATTTAATCTGGCATGCCATTTTCCGTCCACTGTAACTAACGCCCGACCATGTGTGATTTTTTCGACGTAAACATCATATGTACTACCAGAAATCTTCGCTAAATTTTCAGAAAGTATAATTCTACTATCGTCAACCCATTCTATTCTTTTCAGTTTTTCAAGCTTCTTTAAGGCCTCTAGTAGAACAGAATTTTCAAGCGAAAGGCTCTCTTGAATGATATCTGCGTCTAACGGTTGTCTTCCACTTTTTGCTATTAATGTATGAATTCTTCTTGCCACAGAATCTATCTTCCTCCTAAATCCCTTAGTAAGAGTGTTTGATTCTAGTGAAAGCAGTTGCATTCTCTCCTTATCCTTCTTTCTGATCAGTTGATTCGTTGATTCTGGGGATGGGAGCAAAACATCTTTTTTCATGAGGTCAGCTGACAGTGACAGCATTTTATCAACTCGTTCGTCTAATGCTGTCCTGTTTAATTCAAAAGATAATACTTCATCAGGTGTCATAGGATCTGCTATAACATCTGTTCTATGAATAGGCTTTAGTGTAATACTGATAGTAGAAAGTATTTGCTTCATCTTCTCCATGCGTCTCTTGCTAGCATAAAGGTATCGTTCATCTACAGTGTCCTTTGCGGCAAGTATTATGACACAACCAGATGATTTTCTTCCGGTTCTACCCCTTCTTTGTATGTATCTGATCTCGCTAGGTATTGGTTCGTAGAACACGACCAGATCTACTTCTGGTATGTCAAGTCCTTCCTCAGCTATGGATGTGGCTACGAGGACATCAAACTCTCCATTCCTAAATGATTCAAGGACAGCTGATTGCTCTTCCTGACTCATTCCAATATCTAGCTCCCTTTTTGCTTGTCCCACAAAGCGAGCTGCCTTGATTCCATTTTCAGTCAAAATTTCAACAACTTTTCTCGCAGTATCGCGGTAATGGGTAAAGACAAGAGATTTTGGATTCTCGGTAGTTACGTCAAATGCTTTCCTAATAGCAACATTATGCTCCATAGCTTTTTCTATGTTATCATTTTGAAAAATACAGTAACGTTGTTTCAACAGTTCTACAAGATAGCTTGTTTTTGGATGTTCTATTCTTAGACTGGTTAAAAGTGTCTGAATCTCTTTCATCCTATTGTCGGTCAGCAGCGATTGATGAGCCTTCCCACCATCATTTTTGACCCTCTCTAGAAAAGCTTTCAGCGATTGAGATCCTTGGCTTTCTATAAGTTCTGCACAATACATAAGTGTAAGAGCTGACGACTGCTGCATCAAGGCGGCATAAAGTGGTCCCCTTAGTTCCTCCATCGTAAGCTCTAACTTATATTGGATCTCTTCTCCGAGATTAATGAGATCGCTCTTAAATATCCACTTCACGTGTTTTTTTCTGAGCAAACCTCTTTGTATGAGAAATTGAAGTTTGTCTTCAAGCATGGCACGAAGGCTTGAGCTTATGTACTTATACTCCCGAGGGATAGTGAACCATTTCCAAGTTACATCGATCGGATTGATATACGGTTTTACGTCCCAATTCTCTTCATTTCTGTATTCTATCTGCTCAATGTATAAGTTATTACAAACTTCCTCCACTCTTTTTTTTTCTGATCCTGGGCTGGCAGTCATAGCCAGGATAACAGGATGTGGCGATTGTTGAACATAGTGTTTGGCTATTGACGTATAAGCATAATCCTTCACAGCTCTATGAGCCTCATCAAATATGAGCATGCTAAACTCACCGAGAGATAGTCTTTTCTCTGCAAGGTCGTTTTTTACTACCTCCGGTGTTGCAAAGACAAGTCTTATTTCTTTTCGATTCCAAATGGCTATTCTACTTGAAGGTTGGTTCTTTCCTGTAACTACTGCTATGCCATCCTCAGGCATATTTAACACTGAAAAGAATGAGCTCAAATGTTGTGCTACAAGCGGTTTGGTTGGAGCCATTATCAAGATTCTTTTTGACTTGTAATTATAGAGAAATTCCGCACAAACAAGTATGGCTATAACTGTTTTACCCAGAGCAGTTGGAAGAATAACTAATGTATTCTTATTTCTTACAGACTCAGATATGTTGCTTTGATACGATCTAAATTCAATGAATCCCTTTTTTATCAATGCGTGATTGAAGTGTCGAACTCCATTCTCTTGAGTGAATGCGTTTACCACTTTCTATAAAGGTGATTGAATTAATAGGTTAATATTCATTACAGTATAGAATGCAATGCTAACACTATATGCTAGTATTATTATGTTGTATAACATTATCATCTAAACAAAATCTTTCATGTAAATGAGAATATATTCACATTAGACAAGAAACTTTACCTTATGACTAACTAATCTAAAGCACTTGGTTCTTCATTGCACCCAGCCAAACCACCTAATGGACTTTTCATTCATTTCAGAGCTCTGCGAAACGCTTATCACTGCACTGTCATGCACTCCCTAAATCAAGTCCATGTTAGACAAAAAGGATCAAGAATTCAGTAGAAGATATCAGAATTGGATTCTAGATTAAGGGATCGAAAGAATTAACTTGGCCTGAAATAATTATATCATTAGAAGATATGCATCAACTGATATTGACGATGTTTGTACTTGTCATAATCCTTGCACTTTTCACAAACAGCCGTAATGTTATTTCAGCGCTAGCCGTTGGTAGCAGCGTTGCTGGGCCAGTAATCCAAGAGGCAGTAAACACTGGTAATCCCGAGCTTGACAAGCAAATCAACAAATTCTACGGTTGTATTTCTAAAATAACTCACGAACCCCAAGAACCTGGTAAAGCAGAAGTTGATAACTGCTATTTTCAGATCTTTGGAGGAGGGATCAACAACAGTACCGGGATTACATCGCCCTCAAATGAATTGCCATCGAGCGTAGGTAATAATCAAGGCAGCGACGTTGGAAATAGCGGACAGATTGTAAGTGAAGGCGTACATAGTAAGATCGTAAAGCAATTCAAGTGATAGAAGCGTATTATATTGATGATACGGTATCATTTACTCTCCTTTGGCTCTTTTTTTAGGAGCATTGTGATCGGAGACTTAAAACCACTCTTAGTTGAAACTTTCCATCGTTCTCTGAATTTTAAATTGCGTGGCTTCAACCTTATCCTATAACTACAGCATGTACACCATAATCCGCCCCATTTCAAGAAGGGTGGCATACCATCGTTTCTGCCCGGTAGAATAACGAGTGCCATTGGTTTCAATTGGTTTGTCAGCTTTACGGCGAATGCATATTCCTGTGTAACTCACTAGTTTCAGTCCCTTTCCTTCGGTAACGGGTTATCAGTATTAGGCTTTGTAATCTCAAACATTTTGTGGCAGATGGCAGTATGCTGGAGGGCAACCAGACTTGCTGGAACACGAAAAAGCAATTACTTTAGAGGTTTAAACTAATAGTAACGATGCTAAATCCTCTATGGATAAACTGAAATTCATTTGGATCACCATTTTGTTTGCGATTGCTAAAAAAAAGAATGGAGGATCAAATCAACTTGTTTCTAATTCTTTGATCCTTTCGACTACCCCTTGACCTTCTTTTTCTAGTTCATCCTTGTATTCCTTTAACAATGCAATACGTTCTTCTTTGGTAAGATAACTTCTTGCCCTTTGAAAGCCTGTTCCGCAATAACCATAACCCATAAAATCATTCACCTCCTTGTTTTTCCATCCATATTGGACATACGATAGATGAATGTTCGATGTATTTATATATATCGGATGTCCAACACATGATATTATTATATGCGAAGATTTGTTGGTGATGATGCTTACTGTTGTGACATGAGAGGTATGTTAGGATTTTTAATTCTTTTCTTACTGTCAAAAAAATCAATGCATGGACAGGAACTTGCAGATGAGATTGCGAAACGAAAGGGGGAAAAACCTAGTCCCGGAACGATCTATCCAGCACTAAAAAGTCTTCGAGAAATGGGATTTATTACTAGCGAAGAAAGAGAAGGCAAGACAATAGTCTATAGTTTGACAGAAAGGGGGAAAAATGCTCTAAGAATTGCGAAACGAAGATTCATAAGAACATTTCTTGGAGTTTTCCCTTAAGACTCACTTCTCAAATCCCCTCGCAACTGAATACCTTCGAAACTCCTACTAAGGGCTTGTCGTATCATCGTATCATAATCAAACCTTACTGGGTAAGATACTAGATATTCGACTTAAAACTGATTCCACTCTATAAGCGGAATAAAATGAAAGGATGAGCGCTTGTGTATTTCCATCCCGCCTTCAGTACCTCTATGAATCCAACATTCTACGCATCTCCGCAATATGTTTCGGAGTAGTTCCACAACAACCTCCGATAATTCGAACATGTTCATAATTTTCAATGAATTCCTTAAGTTTTTCAGTCATTTCGGTAGGTGTCATTTTGTATACGGCTTTACCATCCTCGTTCAGAGGCATGCCTGCATTTGGAACAATTAGTATTGGCAATTCATCTTGTTCATCTAACCATCTTACACTGGGGGTCATTTCTGCAGGACCGGTTGAGCAGTTCAATCCGAAAACATTGATACCCATACCGCTCACGGTTGTATATGCCGCTTGAATATTTGTGCCAAGAAGCATCTTTCCATATTGATCTAATGTGACGTTGGATATTATTGGGACTTTTTTGCCGACCTTCTTAATTGCATCATGACACGCTTCTATGGCTAGTTTAACCTCAAGTATATCTTGGCTTGTCTCTATCAACAATGCGTCTACTCCTCCCAAGATTAAGCCTTCGGCCTGCGGTAGGAATGCTTCCTTTATTTCTTCTGGCGTTTTTTGCCCTAGGTCAGGATCATTCGAACTAGGCAGATAACCGGTGGGACCCATAGAACCAATGACATATCTTTGCTTGTCTCTAAATTCATATTCTTCGCAGACTTCCCTAGCTAGGGCGGCGGCTATTTTATTAAACTCCAACGTCATGTCACCATAAGCGTACTCAGTTAGCTTCAAGTAGTTGCTACCAAAAGTATTCGTTTCAATGCAATCAGCTCCAACTTTCAAATAGCTTCTGTGGATCTGCCTGATCCATTCTGGTTTGCTCAGGATTAATCCGTCATTAAAACCATCTTTAGCACCCGGAAAGTCTCCAGGCTGTGGATTCAAGCGCTGAATTTCTGTTCCCATAGCTCCATCAAACAACAATATTCTACGGCTAATCGCCTCAAGAAATGAACTAATCATTTGATCAAATCGATCTTGTGCTTTCTTAGTTTAATAGTTTAGTAATTTTTCAGTTACAGAGTAAATAGTCATATTATATGATATTACCGTTAGGGATCTTCGCTTTGCATGTAATTGCAAATAATTATGTCCTATTCCTCCAGGCCTCCTACATGACCAGGTAAAATAGCAGAACGTAGGGAGTATCCGAGTATTTGAAATGTCTTCTACTGCCAGTTCGTATTAAAGCATATCGTAGTGCATAATCAAACACATGACATCGTTTCTGCCCAGTGGGATAACGATTACCGTTGTTAACAGCTGGCCTACATGCAAGTCTGATGCTAATACCACACTGTGACGGATACACAGACGGATACTATAATGGAAGGTCAGACTATTTGTCAACAGTAACAGTAACATATTGTGACAACTACCAAAGCGGATACTAATACTAATAATAGATTATGATTTGTATGAAATAAGCTTGAGCATTATTAATCTACCAAAGATGCATAGCCTACTTAATGGAGTTATTTGAGTCAGTAGCATGGGTCGTCTCAGGGTTTGTACCACACTACTTTTATTGGAAGTCTATGAGAGAATCGGTAGAAGAAAGGTAATAGGTAAAAAAAGAGTAGAAAAACGAGTAATATCATTAGCGGCTACCAAGTTAGAGACATGATATGTGCTTATGAGAATATTTCAGCGCCATAGGCATAATTCTAATACACCCCGTCCTAAACCATATCTCACCTATTTCTAGGAAGCCGGCTATTTTCCATCATACAGCGGTAATTGTACTCGAGACAATAATAGTATTTGCAAACTTTGCTGCTCCAGTCTATGGTTCCACTGAGTATATTACTACTGAAGCTGAAACCCCCAGACAAAATTAAATGAGTCTGAGCCACAGACAGGTGTCAGTAAGTGGTTATGAAGCGAAGAAGGAATGGTCCACAGTACAGAATGTCGAGAGTTACCTGAGCATAGCGAATGATAACCCTCACCTCGGTGAGGCGGAGGCATTCTTGAATATATTCCTCTTAGTGCTCGGTACTGCAGATGGTCGTTTAATGAAGCTCTGAAAAAGGGATCGTCCAAGTATGCAAGGCCAGAAATTCGGGAGAAGACAAGCCTTGAGGAAACGGTGTAAAGCGTTAATTAAACATTAATAATATCGTCGAATTAAAAGAACGCGATGCGAAAAGTATTATGAAAGAACTAATAAAAGTGGTTTTTTCTGAACTTAACGAATATGTATCTGTAGAATTGGATGATTCACGATCGCCTAAAACAGTTAAAGCAATATTAGAAAATCTACCAATTGAAGTCAATATCAATAAGTGGGGTCAAGAATTGTATACTGATAGGACTTCAATAGTTGCTCAGGATGAAAATGCGAAATCAGAGGTTGGCTTACTGGATGTTGCATTTTGGCCTGAGGGTCGCGCATTGTGCTTGTTCTATGGTCCAACACCGATTAGCAGAGCCGGTAAAATTGTGCCTGCATCGCCTGTTAACTTAGTGGGACGCATTGTTTCACACGATAATAATATTGTAGACAAAGTTGAGAATACAAGTAAAGTACTCATAAAGCAACAATAACAAAATATAGGAAGTTCGCTACACGAACCTCAAATTCTAATTTCTGAACTTTTGATTTTTCATGGTGTTCGTCCTTTCTTGAGCTCTTATATCTTGCTGCAGATATTCTTTCATATGTTCTGTGGGGTAAGGTTGAATCCCACATTCTTCTGCCCTTATGAAGCAGAAGTCATGTTTGAGAATAGTGATTTTTAGTTCATTTTGGAATTCTGCTATGATTATCATCAGCCCTTTTGCTTTACGAGTCTAAAAATGTGGGTTATCTCTCGGTCTTAACTATTTTTTTTATCTAGTGCAGAACCCAAAACATTCATCGACTTCGATTACTCCAAGAATCTAAAGTAGATTAGTACTTCTTGGAACTCAATAATTGCAAAAAGGGCCTCATAACGAAAGCGAATAGAGAGTAGTCTACTTGTTCTTGCAACTGCCTTCAAAATATGTTTAGAATGATATATACTCCGTAAAAAGCAAGAATAGTACTTATTGTAATGCATAATAGAATTTTGTTTTTAATACTGAAATGCCCCTATGTATCATGTAGGATGTTATCATTATTAACCATGCATAGTCCAACCATATGTGAAATGAGAATAAAAGGAGAATTCCGATGACGAAACCGAAGAAATGAATAGAGTCAGAAATTTGCTTTAAACCTACAGTGAGCCACCATATTAGAAAAAGGGATTTAAAGCGCTAAATATAACTCCTAATAAGATTGGTCCTCTCTTGTGGTTAATTCCGACATATGTCTTATGCTTATTAACCCTACCTTTCGTGTTGCTAATTATTTGGGTAAAGGAAGACAATTATTGCACTCCCACCAATGATGCTAATTATCTTTACAATTTCATCATTTAGAAAAGCCTGCGAAAATGAAATTAATCCCAATGCTGGTATTATGACTAATGGGAATTCTACCATTGTATGTCCCAATGCTAATGGGAATTCCTACCATAATCCCTCCTTTGCTCCCATAGACGATGTTTATAAAAAATAATGGTCCTGGTGATAGTACATTGGGATGCCGAAACCAAAATAACTAAACCCGCAAATTCTAACGGATTCATACTTTGTCTTTGCAAATTGTTCTTGAGCGGCCAAAGAAATTAGATTGTTGCTACTTCCGCGATCACAAATTCTTAAACAGGAATAATGATACCGGGTTTTAGGAATGTGACTAGCTTAGTACACTGTTAAACGATTATTAGAATTTGGCCTTCCGGTAAACGAATACTAATTTATCTTCAGCCACCAAAAAGGGCTGCAAGAGAATCTTCAAATACGAGTACATCTACGGTTACTTGCTTCCAAGATGGGCTTTAAGACCATTGCTATTGGGCAAAGAAAGTATAAGGAGGAGCTCATAAGAAAGCTCTACGAGACACTATTTTAATAGCAAATCGCAGAATTCTGTCAAAGAGCTTTTGAATTCCGGAAATGCCAAGATCGTTGGAACGGGCCACAGGTGGAAAAGCATTGAGCGCAGTATTGGGTACGTGTCATAAATCAACTGTTATACTGTGACAGCCATCACTTTACATCTTTTTTCGATATATTATATAATGTACGCCTGATCACAGCCACTACATCATTCACAAGATGACTCATCGTATGATTTTTCAACGCAGGTCATCTATGACTCATTTTTCATAATGAAGTGAAATACTGCTACAGAGTACATCTCCATCGTCCAATGTCATTGAAGATAATTAAGATAGAGCTGGTTGCTTATCGTCAATCCTCGCTGAATTGGGGAGACCATAGCCATGCATGTCGAAACGGATATACCACTTATTGACGCTCCAATGCGGGCCGATCCCACTTGGCACGCGTCGCAGCTGCTTCATAGGTGCTCTGAAGGAAAGACAGCAAGACCTCATCCGGTGACCTCGAGGTTCGGACTATATCGTAGGGCAACACGAACTCGCTCATCTCCTTATGGTAGAACGCCTCAGCAGGCTGGATGGGGTAATCCTTGAAGTCCGGAGGCTCTGGATATGCATAGGCATAGAAAACCGGTTCATTAACCATTCCACCACCAGGCCAGAAACCGCAACTACTCACTTCGTGTGAATAAGCCTCAACCATTACAAAACGGGCGCAGTTTGGTACGCCTATATGCGAAGGTGCCGGACGTCCGGAAAAGCGGGTGACGGCCAGATCAAACGCTCCCCAGAAAAAATGTACGGGGCTCACTTTGCCTATGAACCGACGGCGAAACTCCGTAAGCACTCGACTGACCTGCACCAGAATGCGCCAGAACCGCTGTGCGTATTCGGGATCGTAGGCAGCATGTTTCTGATCCTGTTCGAATGGGGTTCTATCCGGCACTTCAACCGGCGTGGTCCAGATGGTTACAGGCATCTCAAGCGATTCCAAGGCAGCCATCACTTCTTGATAAAACTCAGCCACTGGGCGCGGTCGGAGAGCGATTGTCTTGACTGAACCATCATCCACCTCGATGATCAACAGGTGCGCAATGAAATCGAAGTTTATCTGAAAGAGTCGACTTTTGTAGTATATTGCAGATGTTGTGAGTCCTCGAGGCGTAACATAAAGAGTAGCGTTCCACCAGTGATTCACGAGCGGGGTGACTGCTAGCCGGATCTTGCCGACGATTTGGGTCCACATGTGGAGTGTGTCATAGGTGTCCTTCCATTCTGCCAACGGCAGTTCTGGCCAGAGGTTTGTCGATGTCATTCTTTTCCCTCCTTCTTACAGCGACCTGCAGGATCATGCATGAGAAGACAATGGTTTTCGATGCTGTATGGTCGGCTAATATTGGCTGTGAATGTGATCCTAGCTTGGATGACGGGAACTAAGGGAGTTTTCGGTAGTCGAGGTTTGGGAATATGTATCATATGAATATATGACAGAGTCAGGTATCTAAGATTTTAATTTTAATCATAAATGCTATTAGGACAATAAGATCGACGGCGCTGTTTGTGTTGCTTCTTCATGTCTAGGCTAACGACCAAACTGATTTAAGTTTCAATCTGTCCTGTTGCAACCAGATCGACAACAGTACCTAATGGCACAAATCATTCACCGGAATTTTCAAATGACCAACACAATCTACATATATACATATTATAAGTGCATTAAAACCGTCGAGATAATAATATTATCCTATCACCGATAAAAGAATAAGGAATGCATGCAACCAAGAACAAAGAACATATTAGGATTTTTTACAATAAGGATTGCAGCAATATTTGATCGATAATCGATCAACGGACCGATTCTGGCTGAGAAGTTAACTCAAGCAATAACCACTTTATTGGAACTAAATTTACTAAACTCTAGTATAATTCCTCTTCTTTGATCTCAGAGGGTATCTGCAACAGGGACATCTTTGACCTGCAAATTTAATATAAATGTCACATTCTGAACATCTTTTAAAGCCGAGTTCGTAGGCTGAATATTTTCCTCCTCCTATGTTTCGAAAACGATGACAGATGCCTTTGCAACCTATCGACAAACAACATGTATTGTACAATCTAGCTTATAATATAGTAAGCATGTGATGCAATCCATTGCACTCGTTTGCAAGTATTGATTTCTATTGCTGTTGATCCATAGGACATTTGTCGAACGTATCATAAATTTTTTATAACAATCGTCTCTTGGACGTAGAGACTTTCTGACAAATAATAGTTGTGGGGATCCGACGAAACCCATGTATGACGACCCCCTGCAAATAATTTTACCAATTGTATTCGTTCCTTCTAAATTAGACACTTTTTGGGAATGCAGCTCAGCTTCTCGGAAAAGAAATTCTCTATTGATGAATTTGGTAAGATATTTTTAATAAGTTGTGCAATAATGACCAATCAAAATGACAGAACTTGTCAAACCACCGTTTAATGAAGAAACAGCTCGTGCAAAGGTCAAAGCAGCTCAAGATGCATGGAATACACACAATCCAGAGCACGTCGCCCAAGCTTATACTCCTGATTCTCGGTGGCGTAATCGGACAGAATTCTTCATAGGTCGACAAGCAATAATAGAATTCCTAAAACGTAAATGGGCTAAAGAACTGGATTATCGTCTGATGAAGGAACTTTGGTGCTATACTGAAAATCGTATTTCCGTAAGATTTGAGTATGAGTGGAGGGATGCCGATAATCAAAAGCAGTGGATGCGTACTCATGGCAATGAACATTGGGAATTCGATGATAATGGTCTCATGCGTATTCGGGATATGAGTGCAAATGATTACCCAATCCACGAATCAGAACGGCGTTATCTCTAATAAATAAAGAAAATGTTGTAACCTTTTCAGAGGATTATGGATTTCTTTTGCCATCAAAGCAATAAGGATTAGGGTTGTTGTTCTTAAAATTGAGAACGGTTTGCTGAGTGTTCTTTTGTTGATAACTAACTATAGCTTGATGTACCTAGACTAACGTCATAATTATCTTATACTAATTGTATTTATTTGCAAGATATTGCAAAGACTTGCAAAAGTGGTTTATCACTTATCGAGATATTTATACCAGTATGAAAGCTGCAAGAATTGTTAAACCAAGTGAATCTTTGGAAGTAGAACAACTTGAAACTCCAAAACTCAAGGATTCTCGGGTTCTTCTTAAAGTTCATTCGTCAGGTGTATTTCATAGTGATATCCGCTTGTGCGAAGGCGGATATGAGCTTAACGCAATACATCCTGCAAATTGAGTATGCTGAGCGTAAATGTTTTCCCTGACGAATGTATAACAGTCCTTTACCGAAGCATCTCACGGAGTAGTGCGAACAACTAGCAATTTGGTATTTCAATGTGGGCGTGGGTCATATGGTTGTCTTATATTCAAACTTTCAAACGTTTGTCTTATACGGTAGGTGTTTGGGTGTGCTATGTCGAATGAACTAACAATACTCATTCTTGCTCCGACCTTCTTTGAAATACGTTTTGTTACTCAGTGTAGGTTTTGCAGGAGGGGTAGTTATATTGCGATACTGGTTCTTGCTGGCGTAAGCCTAAATATGGTGCCTCCAATATCACTGGCCTTGGACATAATTGCTGCAAGTATAGCCATTATCAATTATGCAAGAGCTTGGTACTTTTCACGAAAATTATCACTTCCATTTCCATCGTCACTACCTTTCGTTTTCTTCGCTGGGCTGCTAGTACTTCCACAAAGGAGTCTTGTCCTCATATTTGTAATAGTATTCTCTTAGCTTCAAGCGATTCGTCCGCATATTTAGCAACATTTGAAAATGTATTCGGACTGAATCCGCCCAGATAGATTGGAATACGCGGCTTTTGGATGACCTTCTTAATAGCGCCGTTCCATCTGCATAGTATATTATACCCGTTAGCTGTATACATTTCTTATATACGACAAATGGCCAAGACATTAAAAATTGACAAATCCTCGGAAACGGTAACAATTGAATTGCATAAGAATGAACTTAAAGGTATTTTAGATTCTATTGATTTGATGATCCAAGATCAGAAGAGAAAATTACTAGAAACTCTACCTTCTAATGAATCTGATAGGAAGCAACTTGAAGTATACGATGCATTAAGAGAAGCCATTAGTAAAGCCTGGCATTCTATATGAGAGTATAGGATTCATAAGAACAGATGCTCATTAAAAGCAATAGTTTTTTCCTATTTCCAACTTTAAGGACTGCTATCAAAGAGAAGTTACAGTCACTTCATTTGACATGCTCCAGAATATTCAAAAATTTTTAAAAATCACTCGCAAATCATAACTTCCAACAGAACAGAAAACACTAAAATACCAAATCGTAGCATTCTGCGATAATGCCTACCGCATACATATTAGCAAACTGCACCCTCGGTTCTGAAGAAAAGATTATCGCTGAAATTTCAAAATTACCAGATATCAAAGAGGTAAGAGGAACTTACGGTGTTCATGATGTCTTCGTGAAGGTAAAATCAGATAACACAGAAGCGATGAATCATACTATTACGAACAAGATAAGAAAAATACCAGGAATAACCTCTACAGTAACTTTGGTAGTTATCGACGAGCAAGGTGGAAAAGAGAGCATTTAATACGGTACAGAAGGAACTTTAACTTACTAGACAGACTGAATCTTTTTTACTTTTAACTCTTCATATATTAACATGTTAGTCTACTTCCTGCAATAACATGCAGAGTATTATATCAAATTGTTTGTGAAGACAACTCTAGTGCGTTTTGCGTAAGTTTTGCGTGTACTTAAAATGAGTATTCTATTATTAGTGTAGTAGAAATCGATCTTTCAGATATCAGGATATATTTCTGGTCGTTATTTCTGTTACTCCTGCCACATATACTATTTGTCTCTGAGTGAGGTGTGTAAATTGTATTAAGGAGAATTTCTGTTGTTGTATTCATAGTAAAAGAACTGGTCAAATACAACAGGTCTTTCAAAGTTTATCGATTTTCTTTAGGCATACAAAAAGTCTCTATACTGCAGCATTAGGAATTGAAATATTATGTATTGCTGCAGCTGAAATAGACGAAAACACTGGTTTCACTTTATTCGGATATAGAACACACCTTGGCATCGCTATAGGATATAGTTATAGCCTATCTAGTTTTGCTACCTTTGTCACAAGTCTTGGAAGATACAGTTATGGTTCAAATGAAATCGTATGTGGGTGTTGTTCTGTGTTAGAGCTTTCTGGTCCGAGAACAAGTGTGGGACCTTTAATATTTTGCGAAACATTTTTTATTGTGTAATTCTTGGACCCTTGGATCAGTTCGAATGACGTATTAATGCCAACTGTCCACATTCCGTGCTTTATGTTGAATCTTATATTTGGATCAGGTTCCACATCTAGAGGAAGTAAGAATGCTGTTACAGCGCTACTTGCATCAATATTTCTACCTCCCAAGTCTGTCGTCTTTAGGCGCATAAGCTTCTTGTCTGTGGATTGACCGCTACTCGATTCAAAATAAGTCCAATATGCCATGAACACAAGACTTGATATAATATAATTAAACGGTCCTGCATTCCGAAAAGCCATATTCATATTGGTACTCTCAAACCATTGTGGAAATGCAATCCAAAATGGTAGAGATATTGATGCAAATAATATACCAAGTCCGATTGAGACGATGATAAGATCTGTCAGCCAAGCAATAAATCGACTAATCCAGCTAGCCAGTACTATTGTTTCTGTACTTGTTGTTTCAGATTATGATGACGAATCATATCTGTCTTACGATTGGTCACACGTGGGTCTAATTCGGGAATATAAAAGGGGGATATTGATTGTTAGAAAGAATAAAAGGAAACTATTGTATAATTGGATACACTCATTCTCAATTCATGGTGTTTAATGTGCTCTGAATATACATATATGTGGATTATTTGCAGATTTGAAGATAATTCTGCAAGCATTCAGAGAAATAAATGGGATTATAAATATATCAGAGGAATTCCAAATATCGAAAGTGGGTGTGAATATATAGTTGGCTTTACTAGGATTAAAGTAGATTCATGCTGGCTATAGACCAACTTTCATTGTTCAATTTCTAACGTCGACATATTCCCAATATGTATTCATACTCAATATCGAAAATCAAAACGAGCTTAATCCCTATGTAGCCAAGTATCGTCATGCTTATCAAGTTCAGCTAGGCGTTTGTATGCAACCTCAACTGTCATGGGTTCATTATATATGGGTGAACCTGGCTGTTGTTTACGTCCACCTTCTCGTAGAGAACCTGTATCTACAGGCGTAAAACCGATCTCTTCAATAAGTTTTGATACAACAGCCTTCGCATCGGGGTCGTCTCCAGCCACAAATAGTACCAGACGCCCATCCTCGGAGTTACTACCTCCTGTACGGAGCATTTCGTAATACATCGTATTGAATGCTTTCACAAGGCGAGCATCAGGCAGTTGTTTTAGTACTTCTTCACTTGACGTGGAGTTACCAAGATCGATTACTTCAAAATTCTTAGAATAAGGATTCATTGCGTCAATTACAATTTTTCCTTTGAAAAGATCAGATGGTGGTAGTTCATGTTTTTTCCTCCAAGGTATTGCAAGTAATACCACTTGACCAAACCTTACTGCCTCCTCTGGAGTTGCAGCAGTAATATTATTGGAACCGATGGACTTTACAAGCGCCTTCAGAAATACCGTGCCTCTGGAATTACTGATTTCTACTCGGTGCCCGGCTTTTACAAATAAATGTGCTAATGTTGCTCCTATATTTCCTGAACCAATAATACCTATTTTCATGTTTTCTGTTTCACTGTTAACAATAGCTTTGTAAGGATATAAATTGCCTTGTTCTGAAGCTTAAGACTTCAATCCTTGAGAAACGACTACCCAAAATTACTACACATGTAGTAAAAGAAGTAGAAATACTCACCTGTTTCTCTCATAACCATCTGTATCAGCTTTTGGTATTGGTTCGGATTAGCTTCCCTAGGCCCGAAAAGACCCCGTATTGTAAGATTATCTGGGGCGACAGCAGGAAAGTCCTACCATCGGTCTCATCTTTTGAAGCTAATGTATCCCTTCAAGTCAGCCTTATCAGCTTCTCCTATTGATTATGTTGCATTATGTGGCATAATTTTCTTGAATCATAACTAGACTTCGAAATGACATTGAGTTTCACCTACTGCTAGAAACGAAAGAAAGACTTCCTTTGTATTGTTGCTAGTTTGTTACATTTTTACTACATAATATCATTCACTAAAGCTCATTTGCTATAACAACGTATGAATGCTTACTATTGCGCAATTCATGGTAATAGTAAAAATTATCGTGTAGTAAGGTTGTTACAGGTTTCTTAAAATACATCCATAATAGATTATACTGCACGTCATTATCCTCGCCTATTTTGAGACTGTAATTGGGTAAAATATACTTATTGAAGCTTCTCGTGGTTTAGGTTATACATTTAATATATTCTGCAAAGCTGGTAATGATGGATGTTATGAATGAATGATTTACGATCCTAAAGAAGTTGAAAAATGGAGGAAGATCTGCGGATCAAAAAATCCACTTGATTATTTTAGAAAATTACATGAGGATGGCAATTTGGATAGAAGTGATATTCCTTTGATTAAACACATTATTCGTTTAGCGACGGAGGAGGAAAATCAAGATTCAGCAGAACGACTAATCAGTGAATTACAGAATATAATATCCTCAATAGAAGGAGCTGACTAGATGATCCTAAACTTATCAGCTTCCTTCGCTTCTCTTGTTCACATTTGTTATTCGAACGAAGAATCTTGCTGCGTCTATTGGTCCACTTGTTCCAACCGCTGAACTATCAATTTTGCAAAATCCATATAATCACTAACTAGCATTAGACAGGACCATTACACGATGCGCACAGGTACATATCAGTCCCAGGGCTAACTATTAGGTCACGAATCAATGGACAGGCCATCAAACAGGAGCCATATAAGGACCCGATCGAATCACTGCTATATGATCATGTCTTGTAATCCTGATCTCTAGGGCTTCAGGAAAAAGTTATACGGTCAATGGCCGAAGACTAGCTGACGGTATTTTGGAAGACCTATTAATCTCGGGAAATGTAGACTGCGGAGAAATTTCGCTAGCAACTGACTTCTATGAATTTGCAATGGCTGCAGCCTATTATTATCGCATCTTCATGCAACCAGCTGATAAAGCAACGAGCGATAGCAAAAGTGAAAAAGGCGTGTTTGAAATGTTTGTCCGAAAGCTGCCAAGAAATAGGTCTTACTTAGTAGCTGCTGGTCTCGAACATGTACTTTACTTTCTTATGAATATTAGATTTAACGGAGAACAATTGTCTTATCTAGAATCTCACCAAGTCTTCAAAGACGTGCGAGAAGATTTTTTTCAATATTTAAGAAACTTCAAATTCACGGGTACCATTTGGGCGGTTCCTGAGGGTACTATTCTGTTCCCTAATGAGCCCCTCATAAGAGTTGAAGCACCAATGATCGAGGCACAAATAGTTGAAACATATCTTCTATCTATGATGAATTTTCAAAGCCTGATAGCAACGAAGGCATCGCGAATAGTTACAGCAGCAAAAGGAAAGACCATTATAGAATTTGGTTCAAGGCGGGCCCATGGACCACAAGCAGCTTTGTTAGCAGCGAGAGCAAGTTACATAGCTGGTTGCATAGGAACTTCAAATGCTCTTGCAGGATACAAGCTAGGAATACCCATCTTTGGAACAATGGCGCACTCTTTTATAATGAGTTTTGAAAAAGAAGAAGAAGCATTTAAACAATTTAACAAACTATTCCCATCAGGATATTTGCTGGTTGATACATATGATAGTATCACTGCTATAAAAAAGATAATTAGATCTGGAATCAATACTGCTGGAATAAGACTTGATAGTGGAGATCTGTATTCGTTGAGTCTAGAAGCAAGAAGAGTGCTGGATGGTGCACCTGGAGGCGCTTACGCCAATACAAAGATCATGGTAACTGGAGACCTCAATGAATATCTAATTCGTGATCTCCTTAATAGGAAAACCCCAATAGACTCCTTCGGCGTTGGGACGGAGCTTAGCACGTCGAGAGATGATCCTGCTATGAATGGAGTTTACAAACTAGTTGCGGTAAAGGTACCGCCATCACTATTAGCTGTGAATAATGAAGGAAGAGTTGATGAAAAAATATTCTATAAACTTAAGACTAGTCCTGCAAAGAAAACATATCCTGGCCCCAAGCAAATATACAGAATCCTAGAAAACGGAATAATAAAAAGTGATTTTATAGCACTAGAAAATGAAGAGAAGCTACCCATGAATGCAGCTCCGGTGTTACAAAAAATTCTTGATAAAGGAAACATTCTAACTAAGATGCCGTCGATTAAGGAGATTCAAAGATTTCACTTACATCAAATTAAGACACTCCCTCCAAGGTTTCTTGATTTAGACTTTGTACCAGAAAGCTTTCCAGTGTTTTATAGCGAGCAGCTAGAAGCCAAGCGCAGAGAATTTAAACCTCAATAATTACGACAATAATGATAATGTAATAACAGATAAAGTGCCGTTTCGATTATTCAATCAATTTCCTTCTCTTGCTGTTTGTTGTTCGACTAAGTTCTATTCTGCTATCTCCGCGGTGTAATCAAAACGTGTAATATTCTGGACAACTGAAAAAGGGATGAAATTGTAACGCTCCAAACGATAGCATCTGGATTTTCAGAAAAATTAGGAATACCAAAAAAGGGCTCTAGCGTTATATCCTGACCCATGGCCCGATGGTGGTGACCCTCCCCCTTTCCCGAAATTTCATCCATTACAAATATTGCACGCATAATCACAACAACCAGATAATTATGATGGATGGGTAGCTAACGTAATAGTGTTACCTAAGCATGATTAATCGCGCAGCATAGAGATATCGTATATGACGATTATCTAGAAATGGTATCCATTTTCGACATTCTGAATCCCATTTCCGATGACAAATCTTTAGTACATTTTAATACCATTGCTTTAAAAAGTGGATATAGTTGCATCTTAATAGGTAGATTGAATCTTACACGAAAGCAGTATTATTCATGATTATCTGATTTGATAAATGCTGCTCTTTTCAGAAGGATGAACGGAAGTTTTTTGTTACTTCATTTGGTAAAGTAGTCTGTAAAGCTCACGAATTAATCGGAATAGGTGTTCAATACTCTTCGAAGTTCAAGGCAATCGACTCTGAATCGCCGGATTTCTGGTTGCTGAATTAAGCAGGATCATTGATACTTTGATAAGCAACAGTGAGATCAAAGAGATAGTGGCTAACCTAGAGTGCAACAACAATATTCCCGCTGAAAATGAAACAGCATACAACAGGAGCTGCTCGTTCCAGTAACAAGACGCTCAAGCCTTAATCAGGAGAGCGACTCGTAATCTGGTTTAGCATCTGTTGTCTCCTTCCATTGACTCCCACAATGTTTGCATCTCAATTTGAAGGTATTCACAGAGAATTCAATAGGTTCATTATCTATCGATTCACATCTCGGACACCTGACATTCACTTATTCTGAATCATCCCTAATTCTTTGCATTTTCCTGAACTTCGGATTCAGTAGTATCTAGACTGCTGAGACAGGACTTGACCTATAGGAGTCTGTTTCCACATGTTTCAGCTGCTCTTCAGCTCACTTAAGTTGGAAGGTCTTTGGTTCGTGGAGATATTATTCAATACATCTACACGGATGCAGCTCATAAGAACCTCCCGGGAGGGAGCCCGTATAGCGTCAGACCACCAAGTCAAATTCCTTATCCAGGCCAAGACCTAGGCATGAATGTTGATGATCCATGACCCGACTGTTAACACCGTCTTATATGACCCGTTAAATCAACAGAACCTGTTTATGTATGTATTTGGTATCTGGATTGTATTCATATTCAAGTTAGCATACAGCTTAGATTAATTGCCTTAAAATGTATTTTATCTATAGGAGACATGATACTCTCATTGGTCAAGGACGGAACAATAAAAAAAATGTACATGGTAATTATAAACAAAAACCGAGGTATGCTATTCTACTGAATGATATGTTAAATGATTTCATACATGGAAAGCTAAAATGTGATAGAGCTGCACAAATAATACCCAAAATAAAACTATTGTTAGAAAAAGCAAGACAAAAGGATATACCCATATTCTATCGTAATGATCAACACCTTC
>DASSIM010000009.1:0-13551 GCA_035691865.1 Candidatus Nitrosopolaris sp.
AACGGAAAAGTAGTTGTAATCACTGGAAGCGGTACTGGAATAGGCCAGGCGATTGCTAAAAAATTTGCAGAAAACGGCGCACACATTGTAATTATGGGACGAAGAAAAGAACCATTGGAGCTTACTTCTGCGATACTATCAGATACTATAAAATCTGCTAGTTCGGCTGGTAAAATACGATCTTTCCAAGGGGTGGACGTGGCAGACGAGATTGGGGTTAACAATATGTTCGAAGTTATCGAAGAAGAATTCGGTACGGTCGATATTATCGTAAATAATGCGGGAGTATCAGGTCCAGTGAAGGCATTTACTAATGCCAGTCATGAGGAATTCAAAGAGTGTGTATGGATTCATCTTACTGGGACTTTTTGGACTTCCAGGCAGGGAATTAGGTTAATGGAACGAGGTGGCAAGATAATCACTATTGCAACATTTTTCACTGAAGAGAATCGCTATGAGCAAAGACCGTATCGATTTAGAGCTCCATACACATCTGCACAGGGATCAAAGAATAGGTTAGCAGAGGCCTTGGCCTGGGAGCTAGTGGAAAAAGGAATAAAATCGATTGCTACAAATCCTGGTCCTGTCCACTCAGATCGAATTTATAAGACTGTCTACCCCAAGGCGGCAGCAGAATTCCTAAGAATTGGTGGCTATCAAGGCCTTACTTCTAAGGAAATTGAAAGAGTCTTAGCCAAATTACTACAGCTACTTGGTCAACCTGAACCAATTATTTCAGAGGGCATACGAGAAGCCGCCCACGAGGTCTCAAAATCCCAGAAGAGTAATAGTGCTGACTCACTTTCAGGTGTTGCGAAATGGGAGACAGTACTCACTGGTTTACTTGCGAAGGTACAAGAGATCGCTGAAAAGATACAATTCAATACTGCCAAGATGATAGTCGACAGTGAATTTCTAACTCAAGATGATGTTGCGAACATGGTATTGAATTTGTGTGACGATGTTATAAGCAAGTTGATTAACGGCAGGGTTGTTCCCAACGATCGCGTATTTTATCCAGTCAAACCTCTAATTGGAACTTCAATATTGGGAACAGATTTACTTCATCCAAATATTAAGGACAAAGTTGTTGTCATTTCAATAACGTCATCATCAGAAAAGGACCTAGACCGTGCAAACAAAATCGCAGCAGCGCTGTCTCCTTACAATCCCAAACAAGTTGTAATACTTACAAAGAATCCCGCAGATTTGACACGATTCAGAAGTTTCCACACTCACTCAGTCAATCTTTCAGAAGAAAAAAGCGTACGGATGATTTTCGAAACAGTTAGATCGAAATTTGGGAGTCTAGATGCGTTGATACATCTCACTGGAGACTACGATTATGAATTGCCATTTTCTTCTTTAGCAAGAGCACAGTGGGATCTATTGGTTGACAATTTCATTAATATCCCAGGTTTGATTGTGAAGGAAGCGGTTAATAGGATGGCACCTGAAGGAGCAGTACATGAACCTGTGAAATACAGAGGTTCTAAAGGTGTGGTCATAATCGTCGGCCCTGACGCACCTGTGGGCAAAAAAATTTCGGGAACAATCAGGGCCCGCTCAGAGGTTTTCAGAGGTGCATTGCGGCCGTATACTGCCACCGTGAATCAAGAGCTTGGTGATGTCTTGGGTTCAGATATTCGGCTCTATCTAGTGCTGCCCGGAAATATAGAAGGAGAGCCGCCAAATACTGAAATATTGAAGAACTCCTTAATTCAGCTACTCTCGGTTTCATCCCTCAAGAGAAGTGAAGTCATATTTTATATAGACGAATCTAGAAGCTAAATTATCTTTGTGATGAAACAACTTCGTAGTTTGAATGCTCCATCGTTGAATGACGATTACCTGCCGACTTGTTAGAACTTTTTAGTTCGCACCACATATTTATCACTTTTTGATGGATGGGCTAAACGTTTATGCCTTGAAGTTGTTTCTCGTGGGCATATCCTTTTCGGCCAATCTTGTAGTCGAAAGATTGAATGGTTGCATAAGAGGATAAGGAAAGGTGAAAATTTGGCTGCTATAGGATAATTGAACAGCTCCAACCGATCATAAATTCGCTAATAATTCTTCTTAAAAAGCTTGGAATAAAAAAAACCGCGAAAAAATACGAGAACTACTCAGACTGCATGTGGCAGTCAAATGTTTAACTTGTAACTTGCTCGCTAGATGATTCTGTTGTCGACGTTGATGCTGGCGACGTTGATATGGACGATGTTCCGCCATCCACAATTTCAGCCGTGGCGAACCTGTTTCCGACCTGCACCACTCGAATCTTGGCGTTCTGTCCTACCTTACCGTTCTTTACAAAGATAACAAATCCCTGTATCCTAGCAATACCGTCACCTTTTCTACTGATCTCTGTAATCTGTACATCATAGTCTTTACCAGTTTCAACTGGTTTTGGACCAAAATTATCGTTTCTTCTGAATCCTCCGTAACTCATTCTTAATACCTTGATCCAGTCAGATATTGAACCATATATAAACTGTAAAAGGTGCGATCCGGTTTGTGTTTACGTTCCAACTTTAATTCCTGGCTCGCATATTGACCGCAAGCATTCTATTGCTGAAAGAATTGCGAGAAAACTGGTCTTCGGATTATGCGGGCTCGGGACGTTTCGTACAGTTATAGACATCTCTCCGAATGCACCCGTTGCCTCAATCTGATGTTGATTTACAGTTGTGTTAGGATCCACAATAATTTTGACTTTCGTTCGTTGAATGCCGATTCCTGCAAGGCCGAGTACCGCTGCAACGTTGATATTGGCAGGAAATTTGTCGACTGCGTCAGCTGCAGTCCCTTGATAAACCAATGTCCTTTTTTTTATGGAATTCAATCTTGTGGGGCCAGAATCAAAAAAAGGAGCACCGGCAAGAGCTCCGGGATTTTTTGTTGTTGTAAGCGTCACTGAATCTAGCAATCCTTTTACACTTTTAATGGCATCTATGCCCGCGATAGCACCGGAGGGGAGATAAATACGATTGCCATTCGTGTAGACCACATTCAACAATTGGGATAAGAAGAATTTGTCTGCTAATGCTCCAACGCTCATCATGAGAAGATCCTTCTTTTTTTCAACAATATGTTTACTAAAAGTCTTTGCCGCTTCTTGAGAGGCGGCTTCAATAACGATGTTGGCATCTTTGAATTCAGGAGAAGAAGTCAATTCTGAAAAGTTCGAAAATATGGCCACATCATCCTTACGTAACCGCAATTTCAGCTTCTGTGCCGCACCTTCGACGGCATCAAATAACGCTACCAGCGCAGCACCTCCCGCTTTACCAGAATCTATGGCTATTGCTAGTTCGCTTCCAATAGCTCCACAACCTATTAGGCAAACGTTCATCGGAAATACTGATTTTCTAATAAGGTAGAATCGTATGGAGTGCTCATTGCTTCAGACGTGTGAATTTGCTAGCGTCTTCCGCCTCGCTCTGGCCTCTTCTGCCCAGGTGGTCGTCTTTTCTCAAAGCGTTTAATAAAGTTATTCTTGTTTCGCAACTTTGAGACAGGGCTTAGTCTTACCTTCCCTTGGATTTTCGGAGTCTGCCCTCTCACCTTCCCAGCCTTCGTCAGCGATCCATGTGTCGGCATTGCAGAACATCTTTGAACCTACATCTAATATATACATATGCACGTTATTCTCGATACAACTATAGTGGCAAGTATTGCCTACGGTATGAACAAATGGGGCAATGATCTCCTCGATTATACTCATTTAAATGTGCTATGAGAGATGAACGATTATGATGCTTGAAGGCTACAAACATCGAGTACTATCCTTGAAGAAGGAAAGAAACGCAGTGATTCTTGCACATAACTATCAGCTGCCTGAGGTGCAAGATGTAGCGGATGTTATAGGTGATTCATTAGCACTCTCACGAACTGCCGCCCAGTCAGACGCCGATACCATAGTGTTCTGTGGTGTGCACTTCATGGCTGAGACTGCTGCTATCATATGTCCAGATAAACTAGTTTTAATCCCTGATCCTGACGCAGGCTGTTCGCTCGCTGCTAGTATTAATGCCCGTGAATTAAAATCTTGGATAGCCGAGCATAATGATGCTGTAGTGGTAAGTTATGTTAACACCACAGCAGAAGTAAAGGCTTTGTCAGACTACTGTTGTACATCTTCTAATGCGGTTAATGTAGTGAATAGTATACCCTCGAATAGAGAAGTACTATTCCTGCCAGATATGTTTCTCGGATCGTATGTAGCAAAAATGACGAACCGGAAAAACATGTACATTTGGCCCGGTGAATGTCACGTGCACGCTGGCATAAAAGCTGAAGACATTAATGAGATGTTCAAGAATTTCAGCAATGCTGATTTCCTAGTACATCCTGAGTGCGGCTGCACCTCAACAACATTGTATCATATTGCGACTGGAGAATTGGAGAAATCTGCACATATACTTTCCACCGAAGGAATGATGAAACATGCATCCGCATCCGCAGCAAAGCAATTTGTGGTAGCAACAGAAACGGGTATACTGTATAGAATGAAGAAGGAAAATCCACATAAACAGTTCATACCCATCAAGAAAGACGCTATATGCAAATATATGAAATTGATCAATTTAGAAAAAATTCAAAATTCGCTTCTTAATGACGTATATCAAGTTAAAGTTCCTCCAAAAATTGCTGTGAAAGCACGGGCTGCCATAGAGCGTATGCTAGCAATATCGTGACTGACGAATACTAAGGGGAGAAAAAAGGTTCGAGTGGTGAACAACGAACCTATCCGAAAAGTTAGAGTTCAATTGGGTTACAAGCAAACTGTGTGTGATCGATAAAGGTGAGCTATACCACACTTTCTTTCGAGCTGTACTGATATCAGAGGTTACCTGATGTTGAATTGGTTAGAATCACTACATTGCTATCCTCATCGATGCGTAGGAGAAGGAAGAAAAAGACTGGTCGTCCAAGAATAGATGACAGGAAGGCTATGAATGCTATCTTCCACATCCTACTTACAAGTTGTGAGTGGAAAGCTCTACCTAGAAGTCTTGATGCTTCAAGTACAGGACATGACAGATTCCAGGAATGGAGAAAGGCTGGCGTTTTCAAGCGAATGTGGATCGATGGATTGGCTATGTACGATAAAAGAACTGGGATCGATTGGAAATTGCAGGCTAATGATGGTCTTATTACAAGAGCACTTCTTAGGGAAAAAAGCACAGCACTAATTCACACAGACAGATCTAAATCAGGCACAAAACATAGTAATTTGACAGATGCAAAGGAGCAAAACTTGGTGTATGTGTAGATGGAGCTAACAGGCATGACATGAGGATGACCAAAGCAACACAGCAGAGCATAGTCACCTATAGACCTGACCCAACAATCAGATCAAAGCAGCATACATATGCATGGACAGAAGGACCGAGTTTCCAGAAGTAGATGAATTGCTAGAAGAGTGCAGTTTATACAAATCACATCAGATTAAAAGGCAAGGCGAGAAACAGCATTAAAGAAGGATACAAAAATAGAGAGGTAGACTATGGGTTGTTGAAAGAATGCATTCTTGGATGAAAAATTCAGACGATTGCTGATAAGATGGGAAAAAGAGGATTGAGAACTATATTGGAATGTTACATTTTGCATGTGCGTTGGATCACCTATAGAAGAAGTGGACTTTTCGCATAGGGCTCTAAGAGGACTGGCAATCACTTCCGCTCATTATCTCTAGGCTATAATCAATTGCTTTTGGAGAATGGGTTAGGTACCCGAGCGAAATAATATCAGGTTGTAACTTTGCATAATTAGCGATGTTATGCGCATCAATCCTTCCTGAAATCTCTACTTTGACTTTCTTACGAACGCCCATTTTTCTAATCTGAGTTATTGCAGCCTTTGCCTGCCTTGGAGAAAAGTTATCGAGCATTACGATATCTGACCCTGCCCTAACCGCGGAGACCATTTCAGCCAAATTCTTTACTTCACATTCCAACAATAAACATCCATTAATCTTTTCTCTCGCTCTGCTGATAGATTGTTCTATCGAGTCGGTCAACACCAGGTGATTATCCTTTATCAAGACCATGTCGTCAAGTTTAGTCCTATGGGTCACTCCACCCCCCAATGATACAGCTTTTTTGTCAAAAGATCTCAGTCCTGGAGCGGTCTTGCGGGTACAAGCGACTCTTATGGATCTGTTGATTTTTTCAACCATTTCAACAAGTTTCCGAGTCTCCGTTGCGATGCCGCTCATTCTCATTATAAGATTTAATGCGGTTCTCTCAGCTCGGAGAATAGCGAGCGCTCTGCCATAAATATTCATTACGATAGTGCCACGTTCGACTCGAGAGCCGTCTCTCACCAAGGTCTGAACTCTGCACTTGCAAATGTCAAAAAGGATTCCGGCTTCCTCGAGACCGGCTATTGTTGTCGATTTTCCAGATTTACAGATAATTTGGGCGCGAGCAGAGAGATCTGGTGAGAGAACGCTTTCGCTAGTAACGTCCCCAGTGCCCACGTCCTGCTGCAAGAAACCTACTAGTGATTCTCTAACCTCTAGATATTCACGTAAATTCTTCAACTCTCTTTTCTAACAATGTTAAGCCACCTTGAGCGCGTATTTATGTGAAACTGTTATATCGAGTGTGGCCGCCACCATCGATTTTGTTGGGTCAAAAATCAGGATAATCCCAGACCAGTCCGGGCTTAAATCAGCCGACTTACAAACTGGACAAACTTTTCCAATTGTGACAGCTTTGCACCTTTTACATGCCACTTCCCTAGCCAATTATTTATTCCCACCGGCCCCGCCTTTCTTTTCCTTCAGAGGAGCTGCCGCAGGTGGTTGCTTCGCTCTAAGCACCTCCTGTTCAATCCATTCAGTAGCACCAAGGAAGGGTTGTCTACAGGTTATGCCTATTTTTCCCATTGCGGCTCCCTTCCCAAGACTTATGGCTGTTACCCTTGCGCGAATCCGCGAGCCAATTTTCAAACTCTTCGCTGTTTGATTGGCGATTATGACACCTTGCTTAACATCGCTTCTCAGATAATCGTCGGTAATCTGCGAAAGGTGTAACAACGCGTCAGTTGGCCCAATTCTCACAAACGCTCCGAAATCAGTAATTTCGACTACCTCTCCCTCTACCACTTCCTGCAACTTTGGATAGAACGTTAATGCCTTGAATGTCACCCTGTGGTAGGTGGCACCGTCGCCAGCCACCAATTTACCAACCGAATTGGCAATAGCGTCAATGATCATTATTACGTATCCGAGCTCAGGACTGATCATACTCTCGTATTTCTCTTTTAGAATTCCAATAGCCGTATCTTTCAACGAATTTTTTAATCTACTAGGAGGAATTCTAACTACATCACTCATATGCACTATTTCGAACATAATGGATGTACGCTACGTGGATCTTAGCATCAATTTATGAACCTTTTGGATACCTCTGTATGTTCTATTGGGAAGTAGATAATTCGCTTCTAAGGTCAAATTTTACTGAAGAATCGGTCACCTCGAAATGCGCATCTTTCTCGATTAGATTCTTCAAAGTGGACCTCAGATATCCCTCGAAGAATTTGGAACCTTTTCTTCCTAACCTATGTCTGATCACTATGATCCGGTTGTCAGCTTGAGAGACCTCATCATAAGTACCGAGATGGCCATATCGGCAAATTATTTTTTCAATGTACTCTAGGACTGATCGCTCTGTAAGCTCCTTTTTCCAGAACAGTATGGTGTCTCTCGCTACCGTTTCCCCAAGTTTTAGGCCAATTGTGTACAAGCTCTGTTGGTTGTGTGATTCGAGCAAGGAGGTTATGAACTCTCTATTTATTACTACCATGTCTATTTTCGACAGGTATCGAGTAAATTCTGCATATCTTTTCAGGATAATTCCTATCAATGCGTTAACCGAGATACCCATTCTTTCTGACTCCTCGTCCAAGATTTTAGATAAATCCAAACCAAATCTAAAAGATCTGGTTATTGTATCCGAGCGCGCATCAGAGCCTGTGATATCTACCAAACTAGTATCGAGGAAATGTTCCTCGCAAAGGTAATAAATAGTGTGGTGATTTGTAGCCGTTTGTGTTGACTTCTGTTAAACTTAGATGTAATAACATAGACAAATCCACATATAATTATCGAATGGTTTCTGGACAAACGAGTTATCCAATGGTGCAATTTACGAGCATTGGTACTTGCCTCAGCCTCGGCGGCACTCAGAAAATTGAATGTACCATGGACGCTAATTGCAAGATCGCACAAACTGTTAATGCGTATGCGATAATTGCTGTTAGATGTCACAGGGTACTTCTTAAAATCTAAAACTCCATTGGCGGACTATTGATTCGAAGCTGTACCGGGCCAAGGTTGCTAATATGGTGGGGAGCTAGCGAGGGGTCGACGCGTCGCAGAGCCCTCCAGGCGGTTTCATCTCTAGTAGAGGAGAATCAGATATGGCATCGCAAAGATCCTAATTCACCTGCCGGTGCTTTATTCTACTCCGCTTGTCTAAAGGAATGTGAAAAGGTCAGCTAAGCACAAATCGCATCGGCAGGCGAGACTAGTGAATGAAACAGAAGAAGAGTTCAAGTCGTGACGAAACCATTTCCATGATTTATCTGTAATTCCGATTTTTCTTTCGTATCACCCATATTGTAGCTAGATTTACATATTCTCAGTTGTTTTCGTTTACATACCGAGTTTACCACGTTAAAAACGAACGTAAAAGCAGAATACTTTCGGGGAACCAATAAAAGATGTTCCAGCCCATAACAAAAAACGTTTTATAACCTGAAAAGTCACCACACTACATGCGAAATGACTAGGATCAAGGTAGCTGTCAAAGATGAGATCATAATAGGTAAAGGAAAGGAGCTTAACGTGAATGGGACTAGAATAGCATTATTCAATGCGAACGGGAAGTATTATGCTGTTGAGGCTCTTTGTCGGCATCAGGATGGTTCTTTGGCACCAGGAAAGGTAGACGGAGAGATAGTTGAATGTCCTCTACATTCATGGCACTATAATATTAGGACAGGTGAGCTCCTAGATTATCTTGGAGGGATCAAACTTACAACTTATGATGTTGACATCCAGGGAAACGACATTTATGTAAATGTTTAGTATCTCCCAAATTTGATTCTACTGAAAGATAATAGCACTGGCATCTATCAATAAGAGAATTGGCACTCGTTTATGTAATACAACGCAAGGAACCTGATTTGAGTAGAAATCCCAAGATGAGAGTTCATCCCATTGAAAGTATATAACACGTTAACCGGACGCCTTGACGACGTGAACCACGACGGGGCTGCCCCTACGAGAATTTATCTCTGTGGCGTGACCGTTTATGACAAATCGCATATTGGTCATGCCAGAACGATCGTGGTATTCGACATTTTACGCCGCTACCTCCTTTCTAAGAATTGTTCCGTAGAATTTATCCAGAATTTTACAGATGTTGATGATAAGATAATAAATCGTGCAATTCAGGAGGGATCGACGGCGGAAGAAGTCGCGTCCAGGTACATCCAGAATTACTTCAAGGATTTCAGTTCCCTAAACGTATTGGTAGCCGATCGATATCCCAGAGTTACGGAGCACATACGAGAAATAATAGATCTTATCAGTGCATTGATGATAAAAGGCTATGCGTACCTTTCACCTAACGGAATATATTTTCGTGTAAGATCATTTTCGGGTTATGGCAAGTTGTCGAAAAAATCAATTGAAGACTTAGTACTGGGAGCTCGAATCGAAATTGATCAATCAAAAGAAGATCCACTTGATTTTGCCCTATGGAAATTCCATTCCGATCCTCCAGTATGGGATAGTCCTTGGGGAGTGGGGAGGCCAGGATGGCATGTCGAGTGTTCTGCGATGGCTTTGAAATATTTTAAAAGCCCTTTCGAAATACATGGAGGTGGATACGATCTTGTCTTTCCTCATCATGAGAATGAGATTGCTCAGTCGGAATCCTTTTCAGGAAAACAGTTTGCAAAAATTTGGATGCATTCAGGACTGGTAACTGTCAATTCTGAAAAAATGTCTAAATCCTTGGGTAATATTGTAACAATCCATGATGCTCTAAAGAGATGGGGACCTAACAGTATGCGAATTTACAGCATTTCTGTTCATTATTCAAAGCCTTTGGACTACTCAGAGAAATTACTAAACGACTCTAGACAGAAATGGCGTCAGATTGAGACTTGTGCCTGCGAACTACATTTTGCAATGGGAAATCACGGTTGCCTAAGAGAAGTGGAACTATTGTCTGCTCAGACGTTGAAGGCTTTTGAAACTGCGATGGAAGATAATCTGAATACTTCTTTAGCTTTCACTGTGTTCCTTAAGCTTGTCACCGAATTAAACCGATATGCAGCAGAGGAAAAATTGACAGCAGATATGGCTAAAATCGCCGACGTAGTTTTCAATAATATCATGAAGGTCTTGGGCCTTCGGATTATCGAGGCCAACGATATCGAGAAAAAAGAAATCGAAAGTTTGATAGGCATGCGCGATCAATTACGAGAACAACAGAAATTCTATGAATCAGATGCGATACGAAAGAAGTTGTTCGAAGAATATTCAGTTGAACTAATCGATCATAAGAAGCGGACCATTTGGAGCAAAACTGAGGAAGCATTAAGACTTCATCTTGTTGACTAGTGTTTATTGCTAGAATCCAATTGTTTGTATGTGAAGCCACCACTGAATACTCCTCTCACTTTTTTCAAAATACTAATCATGTTATCTATCCAACGGCTAAGGACAAGAGGTGATTTCATTCGCGGTTGCCTCCGATGTCCTTTGCCTGTAGTACTACTGATAGCGCTGATAAAAACAAGAAAGCAGCAGTGGCTTAGTATGTCAAATTGTTGTTAGACTTGAATAAAAAATTTCACCCTTCGTTAGTGAGATAGTTGAATTCGGTCTATAATCCTATAATCCATGAATCGAAAACAAGAACACAAAACGATAACTTGTGTGTGTGGATAATAACAGTGATTGTGACATCTGCAGATTTTTCAATTAGAAAACATGAAGACCTGTAACGTTTTAGATTTATATGAAAAACCTATTACAGACTCTCCTTCACTAACTCAGCTTTTCAAAATGAGATAAGAAATGGCAATCAAGATAGGATGTCATACGTCGCAAAGATTGAAATTAATACTAGTTAAATACGAAAATATGAGAGACCGCTCACCAGCGCTGAATCATTATAGTCCGAAGGGAAAATACGAAATGGCTAAAGAATATTGCACAAGGAGCCGACTCTAGATTAGAAAAATGACAAGGTAATACCTAGAAGAATGACACAAATTCCACCAGAAAATATCATTGCTTGCACAAGCTTTGGCGCCTTAGTAATCGCAGTGACTGCAATATCGGTGAGATAGTAAAAGATCTATTCTCTTGCAGCCTATTATAATCCCCTTTATGCGGAAGTGCCAGAATGTCCAGGATGAAATGTGGCTTTTATTCTTCTGTTTTGTTTTTTGTAGTAGCTGTTATACACTAATTTCAAGCAGATTGAAGATAACAGATCACAGTCAACTTGATGATAATCGCTTGCCTTCCTGTAAATGATTTTATTACACATACTCTCATAGCAGGTAGTAGTGTTATACTTGTGTGCTGGGTTTAGATAAGAATAAGAAAAAACTCAAATGGAAAGTTGATTATGAGAATAGTTTGTACAAGGTTTATGATTGGGACAAAAAATTAGCTGGTTACTTCTTCCCAATATACGAGTCCATCGGATCAGGGGAAAAGGGCGAGATTAATGACAATGATATTGGTCAAGACGAACATACAGAAGCACTAAATAAATCAAGAGCTAAGGTATCGGGTGGAAATCTCTTGGTTCCTATGTTGAAACTCAATCTACTAGATGTACAAGAGGGAATAGATTTGGATTATACGATTGAATCGCTCGAAACAAACTTGGAAAGAACAAAGTTATGGAAGCGATGGATTACCGAAAATCATCGAGAATTGAACATAGTTGGTAGCGGAATATATACTGCAAGAGAAGATAGAAACATGCTTTCAATACTTCTAAGCATAGCTTCAGATTTTACACTAGGCGAGGTAGAGGTGGCAACAAAATTGGCCCCATTGCTTGACAATCTTCATGAGTCACGCCTTCTATAACTCCTCTTCACAAGAGTTTTCGGTACTACTCAAGATCTAAACAGAGAATAGTAATGACGACGATACGAGAACAAACGTAAGATGAAGGATGAAGAGTTCAAATAGAGTGAACGGTTATCAGGAGATATTGCCAAAGAAGGACATGTTAGCACGCAAGAATGGGGTGACTACAAAGAAAGAATGTCCACTATGTGGAAGCTTGCTTCCGACATACTGTGAATTAAATCTTTGTTCAGAATGTATAAAGAGCGCCGATTGTTGTGCTGGACTAGAAAAAATTCTAGAATAACTTCTGCAGTGATATAGGAAAAAATTTGAATCCCTTTGTATTCAAAAAACCTGAAAATGATACAATAGCCACTGAAAATGATACAAGATACAATAGCCACCGTATTTCGAAGTGATCGCTATAGTTGTAGTATCTCATAAGGCCCGCATAAACTCGTATGCTTTGAGAGAAAAACAGATATTTGTGAAATACTTCGTTCTCCTGCGGCTCTGGAATTCATCTATCAGGTCCGAGAGAATAAGCTAGACTAATGCCGTAATACTGCATACATATCTGAGCGCCTGATGAAAAAGGATAGTTCGTTTCATTCACTCTCCAATCTTCTATCTTCGGAGGCTCTTGATCTCCATTAGTTAACAAGGGGCATTTAGCAATGTGGACTCGTTTGAGTTGACCAGCTACAATTTTTCATTTGAGCTCAAACCAATGAGCCATCGGCTTGGATCAGCCAACAATCCAGATCATCAATATACTTTAGCGTTTGAATAAACCGAAGCGGTGCTTAAACAATGTCAGAGTTGTGCTCTTCATATGTCAGGACACCAAAAACCTGCGACCTACGTGACTGATTGGGAATAAGAATGTCATATGAAGAGTAAGAAGGTAAGCCATAAGGATGCTTGTGGTAGTTACATCCACGATGGATTTCTCAACTACGCTAAAGTCAGCGCAGTAGCGATATTACAGACCCAGAAACACCTTTTAGTCAAACGAGGGGTATATCGTTAGTTTCTGAACAAAGTAAACTGCCCTATTACTCCTCGTTGTTTACGATTTTCGTAATTCAAAAAGGATCCATCAGTCCGATACCGTTAACTGTTAAGCGAAAAATTTGATCAGTACTTGCAGTGCCTATCCTAGCTCAAAGAATTCTTTATGACCGAGAAATAAAAGATATCGATCATACTCTTTACACGGGTAGATAATGACCAACGTGTGGAACCCTCCGTATCAAGTAGGGAGTCTATGAAATTCATTTTCATAATTTATGATGAGCAAGCAACTTCACGGATAGCCTCGGATTTATGAAACCCTGAAATCGTGTGAGCCTAAACGGCATAATTATCATACATGTTATGATGAAACCGGATAATAACCCCATTTATCCATTTATTATTATTCT
>DASSIM010000010.1:0-2579 GCA_035691865.1 Candidatus Nitrosopolaris sp.
TGCTTTTTGAAGTGTGGCAACTTCAATTGCATATTTGGCAGCTCTTACTGAACAATTTGAGCCGTCTATAGGAACAAGTATTCTTTTGATCTTCACCTCTTCTTTTTCGTTCTCCTTCTTTGCTTGTGATGCATCAGATAATTCTGTTGCCAAGCTATATTATATCCTAACAATAATTATAAAGATGTGTAATTACGGTAAGCAGAGTTATCAAGGCATTATCTTCAAACCAAATTCTACTTTCGTATATAGAACTTGATTGAAGCGAAGACCAGTGTATCATCTCCCTTTTTATCTTACTACAACTACCGGACATTTCGCATAGTGCATGACTTTATATGAAACGCTTCCCAAAAGAAAATCTTTAGAAGCGCTAAATCCTCTACTACCAACTACTATTGTATCTACATTTTCTTTATTTGCAACAAGTAAAATCTCTTCAGCAGCATCA
Source organism: Candidatus Nitrosopolaris sp. (assembly GCA_035691865.1). Classification (GTDB taxonomy): domain Archaea; phylum Thermoproteota; class Nitrososphaeria; order Nitrososphaerales; family Nitrososphaeraceae; genus Nitrosopolaris. The sequence continues at coordinate 452 of DASSIM010000010.1, forward strand.
TTTCCTCTGGTTTTTATCATATCCACATCAGTAGATAATATGTTCTTGGCTCGAATCAGGTATTTCTGCAACATCTCTTCCTTCTCTTGTTCTACTTCCTTAGAAATTGAATATCCAATATTAGCAAATTCTTCAACTACATACACTAGTAGTAATAGCGCCTTGCATCGCTTTCCTAAATAGCATGCATATTGAAAGGCCTTTTCGGCTTGTTCCGAACCATCAACGGCAATAAGAATTTTCGATATCATTTCGATTTCTTGTGCATTCACAACTATTATAAATAATGTTTCACAAAACAAATACTAACATTTTTTCTAGCAATCATGCAATACCAAGTTAGGAGTTAGAATTAGTTTTAAAGTTAGAAGAACCTCTTCATTATCATTTAATAAATTGTATGTGTAAGGTCTTTATCATTTTCTGTTTTGAATGAAAAACGCGATCGCCACTGTTATTACTATCCTCATCATCTGAATTCAATTCAAATGTAAATCTGGCTGTTGCTGAATCCCCCCTTTCAAATGTTACTAATGCATTAATAGATTTGTTGCTGTTGTTTTTCCCATAACTAATCGTGTTATCATCTTTATTACCCGAGTTATCATCTATAGTAGTGTAAGGTTTTTTTTCAATGATAATCTCATGCTTCAATGCATCATTGGCCATAATTGCCACTTTAAGAAAGGACTCGATAGCTGATCTTCCTCTTAATCCGCCTGCTAATTTGCTAAATGGTTCATATACTACCGCATCATAAGCAAATAGATCTAATAGATGCTCCAGATCCTTATTTTTGATAAGCCTGAAGTATTCAAATACTATATCTTTATCATCACTGAGCAAGCTTCTTTTCTTATTTCTTATACGAGTTTTCAACTATTGATTAACCATCCCATAAGTATATACACAGACATCTAGCAGGTGATATTTTATACATTGTAGTAAATAACAACTATGAATGCAGTGCATTACAACTCTTTTTCCTAAATCTTTTGTTATGCTAAAAATAAAATATATAGGATTACATGCAACAAGAAGAAAAAATTATATCTTCTCTAAAGTATAACTTCAGCCATGGTCGTGTTTGGCGTAACACTAGCTTCAACTTTAACTTTAGCTAGATTCTCAAAGATAAGTTTCAACAGTTCTTTTGTAAATAGCGACCAATTCTCACCAAGCTCATGCTGTATAACAAAAACGTGTTTTCTTCCACCATCCTCTATTCTGTGGTCGGAGTTTATACCAGATACCTTCATGTATTCTTCCAATACGGAGAGAACTATCCATAAATTATATTGTTTTTTCATAAATAATACTGAATCCTTCATTATATCAAATGCAATTTCAGCTGCGGATTTTACAATTTCGTCTCGGTAAGGTTCAATATCTTTGATTCCACTGTTTTTGGCTACGGTTATAGCTTTATCAATCAAAGAAGATAACATTACTTTAGGTACAGGCATCATACCAATTCTGCTTTCATATCTATCCCAATCCGCATATCTCTTTAGAGCTTGGTTTACCAAAACATTAAGTGATACCTCCCGTTGGTCTGATTCACGTTGTAATTCATCTAATACTGAGGAGTCCAGCCTAAAAGTGACACTGCGAGTCTTTTTGGACTGATGTTCAGAATGGTGTTGTAAAGTATCACCATTGTTAGTAAATTCACCGTTCATATATTGAACCTTAATTGTCAGTTTTAAACGCTTTGCTCAGATAAAAAGGCATAGTAAGTGTAGGTATGTCATGTGTCTAAGATGGGTGCAGAATGGTCAAACAGTCGTAACAAGTCGTGCAACAGTGCCATTTAAGGGGCACGTGCAATAGCACATCAACACATGATTAGATTTTCTGCGAGCAGCCTTTGATTATGGAGTATTCAGTTATAATTTATCATATTGCATCTTCGCCTCTTTTTTTACTTGCTATATCTACTGCAATGGGAACATCTACAACAAATATTTTTCCTCCCAATTCATTACCCAGTCTATCCGCAATCTTTGATATTAATTCTTCAACTTGTTCATCTTTAACAACTACCTCTACCTTGGTTCTCGGGATGTATTCGGGTTGTGTCTGTGAAGTACCTCTTGCAGCAGTAACGGGTTGTGGTTTTACTCTT
>DASSIM010000011.1:0-3234 GCA_035691865.1 Candidatus Nitrosopolaris sp.
AGAGAGGAGTCGTTCGCAAGACCTTGGATATTTCGAACAAATTCAGGGACCGCTATTACTAGCTGAAAGTACTCCTTAATGTAACCCTGAAGATGATCGGTAGTCAGCTTACCTTCAGACCACATCTGATAGAATGGGTGCTTGAGCAAACTCTGTTTCTCGATTTCAGTATCTATTCGTTCTACAACACCAGTCATTTCAAAAGCTAAATTAACAATGGTGGTGTAAAAACCTTGTGAATAAATTTATTCAACCCTACTATGGTGCTGTGCATTCGATTAGGGTCGAGATCGCATGATACGTATATGGCATGAGGTGTCTACTGAGGCATGAAGTCTGAAAATTTATCTCATATCCATGATGACTCCTTTTTTCTGTTTACAAGAAAAGATTTTATGTAATGTGAATTGCAACAAGACTCACTTGTGCTCCGGTGGTGTAGAAGCTGGTGATGATCAACGGCTGCATAATCCGGTCAAGCATTGTGGCCTTTCGAGTCGCAGATCCCGGGTTCAAATCCCGGCCGGAGCAATAGTTATTCTTATATCGTTCATTAGTTTACCAGTGATGAATATCCTGCACTCAATATATCACTAATTTTGTAAAAGCATTAATATTCTCTCTATTTCAAGAAATTACGGGCAAGAGCGGGTCTGAGTAGAAGAAATACGGAGGTTAATCCTTTGATGGAATTATATAGCCAATATTTATTGAAGATAGATGAAGCTCTTAGACTGGAGCTAGATGTCTACTCGTGGTCAGAATTCTATGCTCCATTGAGATATGCCTGTGATGGCGGTAAACGAATTCGTCCATTGATCTTATTGTTATCTGCTGAAAGTATAAAAACAAACGCGACAGACCTAATTGACGTCACGGGCAACGACTCGGCGTTCATGGCTGCTTCTGCCATAGAACTCCTTCATACAGAGTCTGTGATTCACGATGATATCATAGATAAAGAAAACATTCGGCGTGGCAAACCATCATTCCATGTGAAGTATGGTTACAACAATAGTATCTTAACTGCTGATTTCGTCCTAGGGATTATTCTAAATATTGGATCCAAAATGGATGACTCGCGTGTATCTAGTGAACTTTCCAAAGCGGCAATAAAAATGAGTGAGGGTGAAATGATGGAGATTAAATTTGGTAAAGAAAGGAAAATTAAAGAGGATGACTACATCAAAGTTCTCGAATACAAGACTGCTTCACTTTTCGAAGCATCGGCTAAAATAGGCGCCATATTGTCAGGCGGCGTGCACGATGAGGTTCATGCTATGGCTGCGTTCGGTAGCTTACTCGGAATTGCATATCAAATCCATGACGATCTAATGGATTGGAGTAATGAAGATAGACTGTTCAACCTGTTGGTAAAGAAAAATGGTCAGTCCCGAGAATTTGTTGAGCGTATGGAGGGACTATATTTGTCATACTCAACAAAAGCCAAAAATGAATTACGAAAGATACACGACAGTGCCCCGAAGAGACATTTGGAACGTTTGACTGATTTGGCTTCGCTTAAGTTATGAATAGTTAATACTTTTTATTTAACCACTACGTCCAGCGAAGAAAATAATTATGAAAAAGTGGAGAGCCCTAACTAGAGAATTCTTTCTTCCAACTCGAATAAATTCGAGCAAGGTATGTACTAGATTTCCAGCAACAATAACACTGCCTTAAGAATGGGACCTAACAACAACAGCAATGGTACGAACGCCATTTGCAGAAGAGAGGTTGGAAGAGGCAACGGAAGCAGCTTTACCTGCATGAGATGATGACGATCCATTGGATACCACGGAAGCGATATTCCCAAAATGAGGAACTGCCTTTGACGCGAACTCTAAAACAGGCGCGTACCAGATCCCAAAGCCTACCATAAATATAATGGCAAATATTAGAACTGCGACTATAGCCCTAGGCTCTTTGACTTTAGACATATCGGGTCCTTGCTCCATGTACATTTTTTTAATGATCCACGCATAATAGCCAAGAGAAAGCGCACTATTGAGCAAACCAGCGATTGCAAGGTATGGTGCCCATGCTACTATTGAGCCGCTATTAATTGCCGCTCCAAAGACCACCAGCTTGCTCCAGAAACCTACCAGCGGGGGAACACCTGCAAGCGAAAGCAAGGAAATCGATAATGCGATGGCAGTAATTGGCATGCGATGTCCTAATCCTCTGTACCTTTCAAGGCTATAGCCGGCTAATGCAGTAGCAACAGCAGCAGCAGCTATGAATCCAGCAGATTTCATTACAGCATGATTAATAATGTAAAAAAGAGAACCGGTCAGGGCCTGGTTGGAGTATGGTGCTAGCGCAAAACCTATAAGGATGTACCCTGCCTGTGCGATGCTGGAATAGGCAAGAATTCTTGGAACACTTTTTTGAACCAAAGCCGCAAAGTTACCGAGCGTCATTGTAAATACTGCTATAACAGCAAGGGTGAATGTCCAATCTGGATGTAGTACGAACATTCCGAGCACAATTACACGCAGCGCTGCAGCGAATCCCGCTTTTTTGGTTCCGGCAGCTAGAAGAGCGCCTATTGTGGTAGGTGCACCCTCATACGCATCTGGTAACCACATATGGAAGGGAACAAGACCAATTTTAAATCCAAAACCGGCAATGAATAATGCGATTGAAAGGAGCCCTACAGGAATTAGGTCTTTTTGAAGATGAGCCAAGCCCTGAATTGCCCCACCTATATTGGTTGTACCTGTAATCCCGTAAACAAGCCCTATTGCAAAAACTAGGATCGCAGAAGATAATGCACCAAACATAAAGTATTTTATCGCAGCTTCATTTGAGATTGGGTCGCGTTTTGAAAATGCAGCAAGCGCATAGGTAGGCAACGACATAAGCTCCCATGCAACAAATAACATTACGAGATCGGTAGAATACCCAATTAGCACCATACCTATGCTCGAAAGCAATATGAGCGAATAATACGCGGCAGGGTTTGTTCTGCCTTTCATATAATTCCAAGAAGCCGCAGTTACCATGATTGAGACAATCAGCAACGCAACTGCAAAAAATGAACCAAAAAGATCATCTGAAAGCGCACCTGGTCCAAATGCAGCGGCTGGTATCACTGCCCCAGATAATACGCGGAAGATCACTATGCCGATCGCTATGATTAGTGCACCAAAGGCAATCGCACTATACAGTTTGTTATTAGAACCCCTTTCTTTTTTGAGTGCATCTATTACTGGGATTCCAAGGCCAACG
>DASSIM010000012.1:0-3440 GCA_035691865.1 Candidatus Nitrosopolaris sp.
CTAGATGTCATTTTAGGATGGATATTTACTAACAATAAAAGACAGAGAATATTTAACAGGGTAAGCAATACAATCGTAGTTAAAGTGAAGGAGGGGCGAGAAAACGATACGTCCAAGAATGTAACGTATCTGAAGGATTAGCTGCGGCGGATATTCATAGATTTGTAGCTATAAGTGTTATATCACTACTCACTACGATTCTTGGATCGCACAGCGAAAAAAGGAGCTTTATGCAGTATTCAAGAATGTCAGTAATAGGTTGCTAAATTGCTCAGGAAGTTGATACATCAATCCATGTCCCCCTCCATTAATCTGTACCAGCCATGCTCCTGGAATTTTTTGTGTTAAAATCATAGAATTAGCTGCTGGCGTAACAGCATCTTCCGTCACTACTATGACTAACGTAGGTTTGCTGATATTACCAAGTCTACTGCAAGAACCTTTCCAATTAGCAACAGCTTGCCCCTGAAGCACAACAGTCTTTGAACTTATAGGTTTGCTTTGGCTGAGGCAGATAATTAAGATAATTCTGATGGTCATTCTTCGAGTCATGTGGAAACATCAAGTCTGCGGAGCTTGGTATACAGGTGTCAAATTAGGATTCGCCAATTTTGCGAGTAGCTGCTACCGTTATGGCTACAATCCCGGGAAAGGCTTAATCACAATCACAGACTGCTAGAGCATGTGTCAATCAAGAATTAAAAAGCGCGGTAGCTTATGCTACTTTACTACAATCTAGTGGTAATGCAAATTACACTAACCATACATCCTATTACATTGGAACTAATGTTATCATGAAGTGTATGGGTAAGTGAAATACGGAAACGAATCTACTCTTTCTATTATCAATACTGTGTATAATATTACTAACGAGCAAATTTGCCCTGAAAAAAATGGAGGTGAAATGAAAATAGAAATTGGGTCTAAGGAGATTCAAAAAATTTAGAATTACTTTTTATAATACTCAGCACAAATAGGACCACATCTACACATACTCAATTCCGAAAAATATCATATCCGCCCATCTAGAAGACTGTTCAGAATGTATAATGTTTATCAGATTCATTCATTATTTTACATTATGGGAACAACACTGAAGCAAGAGCATACGATGCTAAGAATAAGAATATTTCGATTTACAACGTAAGTTCTGTGGACTTTACAAAAATGAAAATGATGATGAATTAGAAGTTGAGTCAACTGCTGTACTAGCAAATGCACCTCCAAATCAACCAACGAAAAGATTTTCTATTTACAACATTTCTCTTAATTTTACTACTTAAGCCAAGCATCCCCAGACGATATCCTTACATAGTGGATCTGTTGAAAAAGCATCAATGGTTGCAAGTGGACGTGTTGGCGACCTGGTGGAGAATGCGGTTGAGAAATCTATCAGAATTCAATTGGATGTGATGAGGGTGCTACTCCGAAATGATGAGATTAAATGGGGTAATTTAGGAATTCAGAATGAAGCAGATTTCTTAAAAGGACAATTGCTGGCTGAGATCCTATATGATTTCGCAAGCAACTTCCAGAGAATGCATAAGAGAGTTCCAAATCCTACAGAGATTTTAGAGGCGCATAAGATAATCATAGGTAGAGCAGTCGATATCAAAAGAGCCATAGCAGAATCTATTCGGATGGACAACTAATTATTTGAATGACTGAAATAGTAGAAAACAATATCTTCTTGTGCATGTTTTTCTATCAACTAATAGAGATTAGAATTAGGAAGAGCGCCCACGTCGCAGCAGCGAAGGAGCGTCGGCAAAAAGTGTGGCTTTTGCATCCACAACCACTTCAATCGGCAAGGAGTTTAAGAATTGTGGAAAGAAGTAGTACCGTCGTATATAAGGCAGGCTTTAAGCTCAAACAACAGGGTATAGAGAATAGTGTATTGGCAGGAAATAGCTCATCGTCAGCATATCTTACAACTTTTGGCGGCTATGGGCTGTAAATCGAATTGCTCAAGTAGTAGTGATGATAATACAATGGAGACTAGATAAAGGCGCAAAACCAATTCAAGACATGTCTAAACAAATTAAAGTGTTTGTAGGAAGAGATATCAAGAAATTGGCAGAGGAAGCAAATGAGTTCATGAAGGACATCTCTGAAAATAAATAGTGGATTCAATACAGGAGTAGGTAACAATACTGTGATCGTTGTCTAGTCCCGCCATGAGGCATTAGGACATAGTACAATAGTGGGGCCCTAAAATGACAATGAAAGCAGCAATTAGCGTATTGTTAGCAGCTATAGTATTTTTTCTGTTACGCAAATGGTGGCAGCAGCAATAACGTATTCACCTATACTGCATTCGTACAGATCAAAGATCATACGGAAGAACGCATTTTTTGTTTTTAACATCCTCTTTTCGAAGACCGATGACCCTGAATTTGTACTGTTGTTGTCTATACATGTCTCGGTAAAGGCCAGCATAACTTTCTGCAACTTCATACCTTCTAAAATGAAGTCGCAGGTCTGGGAGTATGATTCGCTCCTCATTGTTATCTAGAATTTGTATAATATAAGACAGCGGCAGTCTTTTTACCTGCCTAAGTGTTATGAACATGGTAATAAGTATAAAAGTTATCGCAGCGATAAGCGCTACTATATGTTTAAAGTCCTTAACAAATTTCATATTGGTTGCAGTTCCAGGTTCTCTATGACACGTATTTCAGCAGGCAATATTGAAGATATAGTCATTCCCTTAACTAGTCTTCTTTTCTGAGCTTTGACGATATATTGTAGATGTCTGCAGTGCCACGCAGTGCAGTTCGGTATCACAAATATGACACTGAATCAGTAACAGCAGGACACACATTACGTCTACCGTTGGGCATGTCCACATTAACCTCCTCTAATACTCAATCAAGAAAGTACATCTTCGCAATAAAGAGAACTCCCGTAAGAATAGAAATACTATCGTAAGCTGAGAATACTTCTTTGATACGTAATGACCTCAATGTTCTTGTAGATGCATCTAACTGCTGTGAATACATAAGACTTAGACGGTAGCACGGGAGTACAGATAAAGTGTTTAGTCAGTGAAGAGGAAAAGCAATTCACTTGGGATAGGTCAGTTAACTGCAGCGTAGTTGATGAAGACTTGATGTATTAAGAAAGTTATGATTCTAGAGGATGAGGAACCTCGGATGTATCGTGACAGGCAGTAAAGATGAATGTGATTCGTCTTTATGTAGAGAAGAGGGGCGAGAGCATTCAGAGAATTGATCAAAGGATAATAGTTGGAGATATATTAGATCAGAAGCGTAAGTGTGTAACATGATATCAGACACAGATCATTTTGCTTTGCTTAAAACAATCAAGGGAATAAAGGATAATGTAGACAAGATGTATACACTAGGAAACGATGAATTGCAGTATATGAGAGATGAATTTTTAGGATATCTTAAACAACTTGTTGATGTAGTGAACGG
>DASSIM010000013.1:0-14285 GCA_035691865.1 Candidatus Nitrosopolaris sp.
TCCTGCTAAAGAACCATTGAGGAAATGAAAGAAGAAGACTCCTTTGAAAAGATTCTTCCTTCTTTTTGCCTCCGACAAATGAAGCAGATGAGTGGTTATAATGTGATTTTCGTGCCATTCAAAGACACCGTGAAGACCCCATCTCTTCCATGATGGTATCTCACTAAATGTCATAGCTGTTGTTGAAATTATGCCCCCAATCAAACCCTCTATAGCAGGATACAACAATAACGACTCCTGAATAGCATATCTCTTACAGCTATAAGGATTTAACAATACTTATTGTTATTGTCCATCCAATTATTGTTGGACTAACCCTAAAATACGATAAGTTCTGAGAGAGTTGTGGATCTATAGTTCTCTGATAAGTTCAATATTGTCTTTTGGATTAGAGCATAGTCTGATATGATGGCCGAATTTTCTATGGATACTTGTTCCTTCAGTTGTTTGCGAAGGCACCTATCAAGCCCTTGAGTTACTAGATCGATTTTGTTGTTTAACGAATCCATTATGTTTTCATCATCAATGATATCGTTTTTCTTGTGTTCCAGCTACTCTTGCGCCGTTATTGGATACTATTGGATCTATGACTTCCACAGATTTTTGCATACCAAATGGAACTCAGACTAATCCTGCAGTTAATCCGGGAGATTCTGGTGTAACATTACTAAATTATCAAGGATAGGTAGTAGGAATGCTATAATTATATATTATTTGCATAGTCACTGACGAGTTATTATATTATAGTTCTGTTGAGGAACCAAGTTTAGCGGAGGCTATAGGCAAGTGGAATAGGTATACATACATCTATTAACTTGATCTTTTCGAGACTAAGTTCCTCCTCTCACTTTCCTGACAGAAGGAGCGATCATTCAGCGCCCCTTTCCTTGCTTAAGATAAACCTCAACTGCTCTTCGAATGTATGTGCTTCGTGGTATATCTCCACGGACCTTATCGATTCTTTGTAATATTGATTTAGGAAGAGTGATTCCTACTTTCTCTGTTTTATCAACGGCAATTGTACCCTTCATACCAGTATTCTACATCGCACTACCTAACAATTAAAGATATCGACGGCTATTCGTTTAATTGTCGTTCGTTACCTTCATTCGCAATCCCTATTTCCTTTTTCGTCAGCTCAGTGAGCTGGTAATTAAACGCATGCCTTTTTCCGTTATGCTATAGATCGATCTTTCTTCACTGGTGTCCAGAAAACCATTACCCAACAATATTAGATGCAATGTATTAGCTGTCAGAAGGACAAAAAGGATCGATATATGTATCTAGATTGCCCCAACTTTCGGACAGACGTTTTCAATGACGTTTGAAAGCAGAAAAATGTAGGAATAATCAAACGTGTCTATTTGAGAGTGTGGCTGCGTAACATTGTAAGAAGACATGATAAGTTCAATCAATGAACAAGTCAACCCGAAGTGACAGGAACTATTCTATATATCGCTCCACCAAATGTAAGAACATATAGATACCCATCCAGTCCAACTTGTAAATCTGTAATCGCACCAAAACCACTACCAAGTATTACTGGATTAGCATCCTGTGCTGTCCGGGCTATTTTACTATCTAGCGTGGCGCCAAGAACTAAAGCTGTTCTATTTTTATTTAGTTTAAAATGATATAGATTGCCATTGTTATAGTCTCCTACAAACATATCATTTTGATATTGTTTTCCAAGCTTTGTTGAATTGAGAAACTTGAGTGCAGTAGGAGCTACTGTTTGAAACCATACAAATTCAGGGGCTCTGTATTTTCCCTTTCCTTCAAAGTCTACCAAGTTAGGTGGATGAAGATTGTTAGCTCCTGGATTCTCGCCTTCTATTGGGCCATTTGGAGACCATATACCTTGAACTTGTACCCAACCACTGTTAAAGCCAGGTTCAACGAGATTAATTTCATCTCCAAAGTTTGGACCATTTTCTGTATCCCATAATTTCCCTGTTACTGGGTCAAAATCCATGCCAAAACTGTTCCGTATCCCATAGGCATAGTATAGATTTAGAGGATAAGTATCTCCCAAGGGACTATTTGGTACAGGCTTCCCATCTTCTGTAGCTCTTATTATTCCACTGGTTAGATCGGGCGGTCCTCCAGAAGCTACATTTTGAGCTTGTGTTCTATGATAGAGAAGATCACCGACCACAGCATACACGTTATTATCAGGACCAATCAGAACTTTTCCACCATTATGAAAAGGACCAGGAGTAGCTGGCAGGTTTAGAATGAGTTTTGGATTTAATAATTTGTTATCTACTAATTCATACCTATAGACACGGTTTCCTAAAAAGGTACCTACTATTTGTTTACTTTCAGTATAATATAGAAATACAAATCGAGTTCCATTTGTGACATTTTTTGCAACAGCGATTCCTAACATACCTCTTTCTCCGTCAGTAAGAACGTTGACTTGAAGCAATGGCTGTGGAAGCATGTTTCCGTTTATGATTCTCTTAACAGTACCTTGGTCCTTTTCCAAAACCAAAATATCATTTGGACCTAAAAATATCATACTGGTAGGACTTTTAAGTCCTTTGAAAACTAACTCTGCCTTTAGATTGGAGTCATTGATGATTGGTCCAGCAAATGAAGCCTGTCCATAAGCCGAATTAATGGCACAGCCAATTGGGATAATGTTTACGAGTACAAAAACTAGGAAAAAAGGAGGGAACCTCTTGCTATGCATTAACGTGTAGGACAAGACCTAGCAAGCCTTCATAGAGTTTATTTGATTTATGTGTTTTGAATCATCGGAGCTGTTGTCCTAGTTCCTACAACTAGACGGGGGAAAGGAAAAGTAGGAGTGATTAATTTGATTATAGACTAGTAATATCAATAATAACGGTAATCATAGCTGCTATTTCACAAGAGTGGAAAAATAAGATGTCCACTTGATGAGTCTTATTTTTATACCGTTAAAACATACACTAGTCAACAATAATATGATATATAATACCATCTTATATATGCGATTTACTACCCTAGTGTATGAAAAGGAGCACAGATATCAAAAAAATATCAACAAAAACTAGGTCTAGTTCAACTACAACCACAACCCATTCTAGTAAAGAAAACCTTACTAAACCAATTCCTCCTCTAATACAAACCTAACTTTATGTGGTTCTCCTACTACTGATGGATTATCCCATATCACCATGATGACGCTAAATAATAGCGGAGCAGTTGCGATTGGCGTTTATAATCGAAAAGCCGTTGAAGAACAGAATTGTCTAGGATCTGATCTGATTTAACTCACGGTTTCTAGTTTCTGTCCTAACAAATTTCCAGTATAGGCAAATTCATTTTTCAATAATGCGTCAGCATATGTCGAAAACATAGAGCTATCGATACATGAACCATGCATAGGATATACCATTTTTGGCGAAATTTTTAGTAATCTATTAACTGTGTTCCTCACGGGTTTTTCGCTAGCAAAGATTCCACCAGCTTTATAAACAGCAATCATTTGTTCAGACAGGTCATCTGTGATTACGGGCTCATTTACTCCCGGTTGAATAAATAAATCGGAAGGAAATAATGATTTTGTAGTATCTTCAAAAACCATCATACTATCCCAATGATGTACATGTGGTGTCATGATAAACCTAAGTGTTCTCTTGCCAGTTTTTAAAGTCTCATTATCCCAAAATGAGATATGGTCTAATGGCATATTGTACCAGCCTGTCAAGTTTAGTTTGGAGCTTAGGTCACTACAAACCAACTTTGCCTTCGGACATTTAAGAAATTCCATTCCACCCCATTCATCACTCTCAAAATGTAAGAATGCCACATATGCTAATTTTTCTAGTGGAATAACCTCTTTCACCTTTTCTTCTATTTTTGCGTACATTCCAACTGGTCCTGTATGGATGAGGGATGGATATTCGTCGTCAATTAAGAATTGATTGAATGTGATTCCATATGCTTCCACAAACCCGGCTATTCTGTAGATACCATCACGTATTTGCTGACTTCCGGCATAAATGATTTATACCATTAATCCAGAAGTAGATAAATGTTGAGATTGCAAGCTCTGTTACGACCTGACGTATGTATTCCACAGTATTCTGAAACCTTTTGAATATTTTGAGAACGGTATGAAAAGGTTGAAGGAAGAATCTAGTAAATCAGACAATGTATCAGATAAACTCAGTAGTTGTAGTCGCCTTTCCACATATTATACCGTCGGATTCGGACACCAAATTGCAAAAAGGAATTCGCTTATTGGAATTGTAGATCAGGTTGGTACTGACATACAGACAATATGAAAAATAGGAGCGGTACCTAATAGTAATTCTTCATTACAACTTTTCCCCTGACTGAAAAGAGATGAGTAAAATAATGGAAATAACGAAACAGCTTCCCAAATTTGCAAGTTAGGTTCGAATGTCGGTATTGCTCATCGCAATTCCAACCTTTCCTTTAAATGGTGAACATCTCTTTGTTACTTTCAGTCAAATACAATCTTAATACCTCGTGTAACTATCGTCATCTTAGTATGAGCTTGAAAAGTAATAATAATAGTAGCGTAGATCCGATTGAAAAGCGACTTAATGCTCTTGGTTTAAAGCTTCCGAAACCGCTTAAGTTAGCATCTAACATTCAAACTCCCTAAGCTTGGGTACGTGTAAGAGGAAATAAAGCCTACATTTCAGGTCATGGCCCACAGAATCCCAATGGCTCAGTGGCAGGACCATTTGGAAAGGTAGGAGCAGAAGTATCCTTAGAGCAAGGATATGAAGCTGCGAAATTGGCTGGCTTGTCTATATTGGGCAATCTCTAGCGTCAACTTGGTAACTTAGATTCGGTGAATGCATGGCTCTATGTTAGAGTGATGGTAAATGCAGCGACTACATTTACTCAGACAACTAATGTAGTTAATGGTTTTTCTGACTTGATCCTCTCATTGTATAGCTCTGAAATTGGAATGCATGCACGCTCGGCTATTGGTGTACAGACTTTACCGTCAGGTGTTCCTGTAATTATAGAAGCTACGGTAGAAATAGCTATTTCATAAGAGTGCATTCTGTAGCGAGTTATTATTAGCCTAAGATTGGGATTTGGATGACCATAATTTGAATATGATTCAATATGCCAAAGATGGAAGAAAAGGCGTCAGTGGTTCTTGGTAGGGACCAACAGTCATAAGATTTGCAGGCCAACCAATTTGAAAGCCATTTGAAAGTAACCAATTGATTAGTTCGTGATTCCGAGCAGGCGCAAAGAAACCAGGACCAAGAATTGCAGATGCATTAGCAATCAGCGTCTTTAGGTCCTCGTTTGTCTTTGCAACTGCGTGACCAAATATACCTATACCTGCTGCGTAACCTGTAATGACACCGTCTCGTTCGAGCATAGTAGCGAAGCCTTGGTCTTTCGCCTGACGCAATTCCATTTCTCTTGAAAATCCGTATACTGACTTGCAAAACTCGTTACACACAGAAACATCGTTCTCATCACCAACTAGAAGCACATTAGCGCTGCTTGCATTATTCTCACCTTTTAGTGGCTGTCCTTGCATCAAAAATAAAGGTTCACGAAGGGCAAATCCAGACTTTGTATACAATACGAAGGAACGAATATGACTTGGTGATTGCACTAATCTAATCTGGTCATAGTTTTGTTTACGAGCCTGAGTAAGAGCAGCATCCATCAACATCTTACCTACACCTCCCTCGGCTGAAGGATGGACTGTGAGTGGGCCTATCACTGCCACAGGTGAAGGCGGAAATTTATGAAGGAATATGCTTCCTAATGTCTTGCCTTGTCGCTCTGCTAAAACGCCCCATGAATTTGGATTGCCAAGAAGCCTTCTGATAAGCCCTATACCAAATTCTTCAGAAGGTTGCTCGGAAGGATAGCCATGAGCGGAAGAAATGGATTTGTGCGCTTCGTATCCAATCTTGCCGCAGCTCTCTGCATCATTCTGTTCTATCGGCCGAATCATTAAACTCATTTATAAATTACGAAGAGCTCATTTCTATTAAAAGTAGTGTGGGATGGTAGTAATTTATCCAATCAAATATGGACACCGTTGCAACTACAAGAGCGTCGTTTACTTTCTAACAAAATCAGACTCCGCTAAAGGAGCATTTGGACGTTACAAAACATAATTGGTGGCGGCAATAACGGCAAGTCAGTCTTTACCAAGTTGATGAAAGCGCTGCACGGTGACGATGTGTCTACCACGTCGATGGCGACGCTAGCAGCTAGTCCGTATGGAGCGTATGACTTACTAGACAAAGACATCAATCTAGACGAGGAATTACCAAACATGACACTACAAGATACAGCGCGACTAAAGAAACTCACAGGTAACCAACACACCAGGGTTGAGGGGAAAATGGAAAGCGGCATTTGAAACGAAGTTACATGTCAAACTGTGGAACTGGCCAACAAGATTCCACCAGTCGACTATGAGTCTATAGCATGGGCAAGGAGGCAAGTAGTCTTACCGTTTCCGAACACATTCGTTCAAGGTTGCTGCGCTATCCAAGAATACGGGAAAAAGCTGACGACACAGTCGGAACTATCAGGGTTGTTCATCCTTCTAATGTGGACACTTAAGGCTATCCCGGAACAGGAGGTATTATTACCGCGTAATCTGACAGTCGAGAAACAGCGGGAGAAATACGAGAGGGCGACGGACCCAATTGGTAAGTTCCTAGAAGAGGCTATACCAGAAGACTTGAAGGCGAACGACCAGATAACCAAAGAGGCGTTATACAAAGCGTTTGAACACTACTGTAAGAAACACAGACTGCCCAAGATGTTCCCGAACCTGTTAAAGCGGGTGGTCGTATTCTACAATACGAACCCCAGTAAATATGGAGCCTATCAAAGATGCAGCGAATAACGATATTATCATGGCGGAAGGATACAACGTTTTATCTATCCCTTTCTTAACACACTTGGTGCTTGTATATAGATATTTGACAACAAGATTCTAAGTAATGTTCTAATAGATTATTGGGAAATTGTTGTCGACTTAGTTCGTATTTAGTTTTTATTCTTGGAGTGTCAAATCAGAAAATGTCATCGTTAATGCAATCAGGTACTTCTTATCAGCTTGCAAAACAAGTGTTCGAATAAGAATCCTTTGACCTTTACTTATTTTCTTTTCGCTGATTTTTAGTGACGAGCCAATTTTTCAGTCTCATTGCGAAGGTGGCTCCGTGACTCGTGTCGTTACTAAGTGCATTTCTTAACTCTAACCCTAGGTATGAAAGTGTCAATACTAAACCGACGACAAATGCACCCAATCCAGAAACTTCAGAGTTATTCGACAAGTATGACGGCCACGATTTGTATGTTAATGGAAAAATCACTCCTAATACGGCGAATATTATAAGGGATGAATAGCCAAATATTACGTATCTAGGATTTGCCAGGAATCTTGAATCAATTTCGAGAATTGCCTTTGAATCTCTAAGATATGGTATACGACTTTCATTATCATTCTATTGACTAGAGTCCCTTTGTAACTCCTTCAGCCGCTATATGCGATTGCGCATAATCAAAGTCATCCTTATCCGAAGATGAGTACCAGAATAAGTGCTTGCACCTGTACTCGTGCTTGTGGGGTCTGCCGATAAATCTTTTGATGTTTGTTATTCCTAGAAATATTCGTCAATCAATTTTCTACAATCTACTTTTGACAGCTTGGTAACACTTCCATATTAGCACCTGGTACGTCAGAGCAAGGTACAAATGAAGTGACTAGTCCGAATACGGGTTGTCCTGCAAAATGATGGTTTGTGGCATTGTCATCCACTGAAATACTTATTGTCTTGCCTCCTTGAATACTAATCACACTTGGAACATTCTTCCATACCAGGCGGTGATTTGTTCCTACATCCATGAAACCGTTTATCACTATATTCTTACCCTGTATTGTTCCTCCAGCAGGTCTAAGATTACTGAATTCATGCGTATGAGATGCTTTGCCATTACTATTATACCAAGTCATGTTAGTCGCGAAACCTGTTAGGCTGCCATTATCTATGATCATACTCCAATTTCCGGTAGCTATCCAATTGCTGGTAGGTGTCCTTATAAGTGAATTTATTCTACCTTTTGACAAAAAGCCTCCTGTACCGGTTTGGTTTGAAGTCTTACTAGCGACATTAGCTGGTGATTGTAGTGCTGCCGCTGGACCTAGACCTTGTAGTGCTGCTGTACCTGTGGCATTAGACGCTGATTGTAGTGCTGCCGCTGGACCTAAGATATTTTGTGGGGGCATGAAATACGGAATTATCGGTGAAAAATGAATGTTAGAGGCTCGCATTTTTAAGGCCAGAGTAGCGAACGGAGATGCGGTAGCCAAGACTATGGAAATTACACATAAAATTACAATCAGAAAAGCTATTCCCTCCAACGAATGTAAGGATGCAACTCCTTTCACATATATTAGCTTTTTATTTCTTGCTTATCTGTCTATGAGCCTGGCATAATTTCAAAAACTCAAATTTATTAACGACATTATCACCTTTCGATTTTGATTATTCTGCAGGCGCAGCGTAAAATTACCAGCCTAGCTGCAAATCCTATTCGTTATGGTTAGTGGTTTAATTGGCAGCGAAATTACTGATAGGTAATAATCAAATGCGTTCTCTAGTTTTTCTGCCTCACTTATAGGACTCTCTTCAGGGGAGTCCAATAAAAGTCTAAGATATGTCTGGCTAGTTGTTATTTGTTGAGATCTGATCACTTTATGAGCATTTCCAAAGGTTTCCAGGATTTGCTTTTGATCATGCAGCCCCAAAGAGGGCTTCCCTATCCTGATTTTGCAAAAATCCTTAATAAGAACACCCCAATCCTATACCGAGTAAGGTTGTGGTTTTTGTAGTAGTGTCATTACTAGCCGTCGCATTAATTTTTAGTTCGACATCTGAGGTTTTGGCAAAGACACGACAAGCGGGTCCGGTAACATGCCGATTCGGTGGTAATAAGGATCTGCTGCAACAAGATCACCATCCTGCTACAGATGGCTCAAGTATTGAATCGTTGGGATAAGCCCCACCTCTGCATACCATATTGAATAACATAAATTTCAATTTATAGTAAAAGTAGTGTTGACAACAATTGGGGCTGAATTATTTGAATTCCAGCCAGCTGCAGAAGTTCTGGCAATGTAAGTTCCCACTTGTACCTGCTTCCCATTCATATCCTTTTGATCCCATTGAATTATTTTCGATTCATCTGGTTTAAGTTCAGACATCACTTGTGATCCAAGCATTCCAGCTTTTTGGTGAGTTTTTGTATTTTGAATTGTCAAACCTAGGTTTGAATCAGAAAATTCTAATGTGCGTTTCCCACTATTTTTTAGAGTGATGACAACAGTCTCACCTGGTTTGTAGGTTTTCTTATTTGTACTCAACTGCAAGGTTGATTTATCTTGTGCATAAATATAATGTATCAGGTGACCCAACAAGACAACAGATGAGATCGCTACTAGTAATACCGCTATTAAGTACGGAGAATTAATAGCTTTAGACATTTCTATCATACTCCATACTGCTTTTTGTTCCATGGATCTCATTTATACACAAGTTAAGTAATGGATATTGGGGCGTTGACGTTGACATTTGATAGTAGATTACTCGAACATGAATATAATATCTGTGAATATATTGCAATGCAGAGCAAACGCACTTTTGTATCAGAAGTATGATGGTGATTGTTATTAGAGCTAAGTCTACTATTACAAATATATCTTGTATTCTGAAGAATACCAAAGCATTGACTATAATGAAATGCTGAATAGTGTATTTGATTAACTGGTTATGATAGCAACGAGTTAAATTCTATACCAGAATCTTCTATATTGGGAGTAGGCTGCGGTGCACCAGTAAATTTTGCTAATCTTCATGATGGCGAAGTGGTTGTCGACATTGGTTCAGGGGGAGGAATTGATGTATTTTTGTCAGCGAATAAAGTCAAAGCTTCTGGCTCCTATAGATATGACAGAAGAGATGTTAGAGAAGGCGAGAAACCATGCTACAAAGGCTGGATATGCAAACGTGGAGTTCAAAAAAGGGGATATAGAAAAAGGAATTCCGATTGCGGATAATATTGCTGATGTAGTAATAAGCAATTGTGTTATTAACCTCACCATAGATAAAGTTGCAGCGTTCAAAGAAATTTACAGAATTATAAGACCCAAAGGTAGAATGGTTATTTCTGACTTGGTCACAACTAAAGAGGTTAGAATAGAAGTAGCGAATGCTGGGGATTGGTGCAGCTGCATAGATGGCGCATTGACAAGTGAAAACTATATTGATAGTATCAAGAAAGCTGGATTCAGGAGTGTAGAGGTATTACAGGAAACACCATATCTGGAAGATAAAGTCGGTGATAGGAAAATAACAAGTTTGGTCATAAAAGCATAAAAAAGGAGTAAGGGTTTGAAGTAACGAATGTAGTGGAAAGATCCTAACGAAATATAACCACCACCTATAAGTCATTGAAGAAATGGTTCTATTAATAGAACGAGTTTTGCCTCCACTCTTACCTTTACCCTGGTCACGGGGTAAGTTTAGATAATATTTTTGAAACTTGAAAGTATAACTATTATCATTAACGCAAGTCGAGTAAACATTGTCCTTATATACCAGCAGAAATATCGATTGACAATGACAAGTCGAAAATCAGCAATAATGATTGCATCAATCGCTGCAGTAATTATATCGGCGACTACGATTTTAAGTATAATATCCCAACGATCAGCAGGCTCTCTGGTCAATGGCACGCAGGCTCCAGCAGGATCAAATATGACAAAAGGATCAAATATGACCGTGACTTCCAATACTACGTCAAATAATACACTTCTCACGTTCAAGAATGGGAACACATCGGGTGAACCGAGTCCTTCATTCATTCATCACCCGTATCACCAACACTAGGCAAAAATCCTCGAGAGAGAAAAAGACCGATTTGCAGAGGCCATCACAGACAATGCGGTAAAGATATTAGGCCTAGATAGAAAAGATGTCATAATAGTATTTTATGAAAAACCTCATGGAAATTGGTATGGATCAGGTGTTAGACTTTGAAATATAGCTAAGCAGGTTCTAACTCAACACGAATTCTATCATAAGAAGTTTAGTCAACGATCTTATTTTGAAATCGGCTGGAGGGAATCCTAATTATCAACAATCTCTTTTGTGAATCATATCGTGATGACTTAGTTCGCTTACTTATGTGAAATCTTGCTCTACACGAGTTATCATAAGACTGATTGATTTATTCAAAGGAATGGTGAGTATACTTAATCTAGTAAATACATTCAACTAAACTTATGGAAATACTTGAATCGATTTCATGGGTGGCAGTTGGCTTTGCACCAACACTCCTCTTATTGGAAACATATCATAGACTAAGGATAGGAAGAAAGAAATCAGTATTCAAACCAGAAAAAGTACGAAGGCCAATCACTGGATAGTACAAAAAAAATCCCTCGCTTTCCTTTATTCTTCTGTATTAGATGCCCTGTCACAGACAAAAACAGAGAAACGAACCCCCCGTTGCTTGTTTAAGATCAGCGTCCACTACATCATAATTGTATAATCGAGAATAAAAGGGCTGCTAAGCAATGCGTTGAGGTCTTTGAAGCCGAAGATTTTTCAGGGTAGGGGTATAGTAGGAAGTCAAATATACCACACGTAAGAATTCATATATCTATAGTCGTTTTTAGTTACAAAGTTCAGATATCATAGTAAGTTGGTTTAGTCAACCTCACTAGTCAACAATAGTCTAGCAATGTTTTTTGTTTTAACGCTGATGGTTTTTTGTTTGCTGAACGAACCAGCTTTGAGACCTTCAGTCCTACTTTTCTAATCTTTGCCGTGTTATCATCAAACGAGAATCTGTCCAACAATCCTTCGGTAACATAGGCTATACTTTCTTTCCTTGTCTGATAATTTGAATATGATGTTTCTCTTGTTTCAACTGAAAAATCAGACCTAACGATTTTAACGGCTACTGTCTTAAACCGATATTCGTGTTTAGATACCCGTTCGTAGAGCTCGTCAACTAATTCATTTAACAAGAATTGTAGTATTACTTTTTTATCCTTTGTGAATGATTCAAGGGTACGTTCAGTACTAAGGGAGATATGATCTTCCCTAGGTATAACCTGGCTCTCATCTTGACCATTCGCTACTTGCCACATCCAAAGTCCATTCTTTTTGCCAAACCTATCCATTAAATTTTGAACATCATATTTTGCAAGTTGACCAATCGTATGAATTCCCATTTGTTCCTTCAAAACCTGCTGAGTTTTAGCACCTATGCCCGATATTCTTTCAACTTCTAGGTCTTCAAGAAACTTTTGTAGTTGATTAGGATAGAAAATAGTTAATCCATCGGGTTTTTGGAAATCAGATGCCATCTTTGCGGCTGACTTGGTTGGTGCCACTCCTATAGATGATCTAAGATTACATTGCTCCTCAATTGTCTTCTTAATATCTAACGCATATCGTTCTATGTTCGAATAATGAGACTGATTATATTTTACTACTACCTTTTTGGTACAATCCAAATATGCTTCGTCGATACTTGTTTGTTCCAAAACATCTGCATACCCTTCTAGCATACTCATAACTTTATCAGAAACTTGGCGATAATATGGAATATCAACTGGTTTCAATATAAGACTAGGACATAGCTCCCTAGCTTTCGAAAGTGGCATAGCGGACTTTACACCAAGCTTCCTAGCCTCATACGAGGCTGATGCAACTACACCTTTTGTTATATTATTCGCTTCTTGTTGGTCAGTCATAATTGCAGCATGTGGTTTTCCAATCAGTGAAGGGTCACGAAGTTCTTCGCATGACGGATAGAAGGCATTCAAATCAACACACGTTATCACTCTCCCAGTCCAATAATTCTGATCATCGTTCTTTCTTTCAGGTAGATTCAACAGTCTTAACACCGTATCCACAGTTGCCGGTCTATCAACAACGATAATTATGTAATCAAGTTCATTTCCTTTTTTAGTCTCCTCTTTTTCTTGGTTCATTTTTTGAATCCATTTCTTTATCACGCTGGCTTTGTTATCACTAATTCGAAGGTACAAAAAATCTGAAGTTATAACTGGTCGACTCTTCTCAGTCCACGCCAAAGCGGAACTATACTTTTCTAATATATGATATGTTAAGTCCTGGAACCACGAATAGTGATTAAATTCCATGACAACTTGATACCCATAATAAGCACAAATACGAAGTACTTCGTCGAGCCATTCTCTACCATCATTTAGTTTAACTGTACTGGATGGCTGAACCACCAGAGCAAGAACCTTATCTTCCAAAGGGTCTAAGTCGTGTTCTAGAAAATGTCCAAGGCTTTCCGTATCAGTACTTTGAATTATGGCTTGAGGTATTCTTAGTGTAAAACGAAAATTATCTGGAGTTTGATTTGCCCATTTTATAAAAGTGGGTCTACTAACCATATTATTCAAATCAACTTCAACAAAATCGAAAATTCTAGAATAATATGTCACATAGCCTTCGGTCGTTAGTGTATCAGGATAAAAGTCCTTTGCCCATGTTTGATTTTGACCCCAACCTGAACAGCCGACGTAATATTTCAATTTATGTCTGCTTTAAGTTACTAACAAAATTAGAGACGTATATATTCTATTTTCTGAGCCGATATCGGTCATTAAATGAGTCACGCACGATGTGAGTAAATACATGTTTATCCGCCCCCACTTGGTCGATGCAGCGGTTCAATTTTTCCCTCTAATGAGCACACTTGTCATGGTCCGCACACAACTCAAACGCTCAGCTGCAAACGTATTTCACCGTAAACGGCGCTATCCTCATATTATCGCTCATTTCTTGCTTTTTCCTTCTACAATATTCAACAATTCTTCGACAACATCACACATAGAATCGCCATAACGTGCTCTTTTAACAAGCCTTTCTTTTATGCCAGGCTTCAAGGCGATATTTGTATATGTAATCATGGTATCTTATGTTATAACTATTACAATCCTTAAAAGGCTTACATAAATCCAAGCATTTCAACCTCTTTTACATATTAATCTTTGACGAATCCACCACCCAGTTACCATCTGTAATCAAATAATTGAATGCATAGGACCAAGAAAGAGTAATCGACGAAAACGACAATTATCTGCCTATTACGAATACAATCATTATTATCTTCTCCTATAGCTTCTAATGTGAGATTTGCTGGCGCTTCACTGGTTTAAAAAGCAGGTTTATTATTGCTAGTAGAATTTTTACTTCTTAATACGAATACGC
>DASSIM010000014.1:0-2166 GCA_035691865.1 Candidatus Nitrosopolaris sp.
TTCCTTTACTTCCATGCTATTCTTGTTCATCACTATTGCAGAGCAGTACGCAACGTTATTCCTGTACGCTACGTCTACACCGCAAATATAGATTATCTGCTTTTTGAGAGTATTCTCTGATATTACCTTCTTTGCCATCTCATTTTGCAATCTTATAGTGGCACCCAAATAGTGCGAAGTCGTATTTCCGGAGGTTGTGGAGTTGCTCATGTTTTGTTTTGTTTGTCCTTTCAATCCTATTTTAGTCAGTTTCTAACGCCCGTGCCAGCCGCGTTTATGTTTTCCGTCGGGATATATCGCCTTGGTTTCAATCCTATTTTAGTCAGTTTCTAACGTGATTTCATCCTCAAGCGAGGGTGAGAGAACATCGTTTCAATCCCTATTTTAGTCAGTTATACCAGTCTATCGCAAGTTCAACCGATTGATAGCTCAAATGGGAGGGGCCCAAAAGTTCTAAAAGTAAAGCAGATGATAAAAGGGACATTGTTTTTTTGAAGCGATGGGTTCACCTGCTGATAACTTCCTTTGTTTTCCTTTCTTTCAATATGCTCTCATTAAGAGCTTTTCATCTACTCTGCATATTCGTGTTTCTTTTTTCTTCTGTCAAAAAGCACTTTAGCAAATGCGCCTATGAATGCACCTGCGAAGATACCTATGAATTGACCATAAGTCCCCCAAAAATCTCTAAACATATCGGCAATACTCTTAGGCGCTATAACTGTCACTGTTAGGCTTATGGGCTTTGTTATATAACCTACAGTTGGATATTTTTTAGATAATTCAAACTCCGGATCAACGAATCCTCCTCTTGCGTTAATAGATATTGGTTTTGTTATTGTAGCTATGGATGGCTCTCTTATAGTTGCCACTAAAGGTACAGTGTAGATGCCAAGTGAAGTTTGTGAAGGAACAGCTATTTTGAACAAGGGTGGTTGATTTCTTTGGATAGTAACATGCAGTTCACTAGAGTTAAAGCCTGATTCTGACTCGTAGTTCTTGTTGATATTACCAGCCAGGGTTATATTGATAACGTCATTAGAAAAGCCTGTTGTTGACTTTATTCTAGCTGGAATTAGCTGTTCTTCTCCTTGCCTTATAGTTATATTGCTTGGAGATGTGGTTATGTGAAGTGTAGGCGGAGGAATATTTACCCAGCTGGTAAATTGTCTAACTTCATTGGATTTGTATGACTCTGCAGTATAGAATAGCAGATTGTAATCGCTAGGATAATTTATGGAACCTAGGTCAAACGATAGGTTAACTGAACCAGGGAGGACATTAGTATCAGCAACAGGTCTGGTATAGTTTATTTTTGATCCCACTAATCTATAGCCGCCAGTTGAAGACAGCTGATAAAGATATCCACTGATTTTTCCTCCAATAGACTCTACGTAAAAATCATAATCAGCTCCATTATATCCTGTTTTTGTGTTGGAGTCGGCATCAATAAGTATGCCATAAGAAACCTTTCTGTATGGTTGATTAAAAGTTACAAGGCTAGCATTCTTAAGACCAGAAGCTAACCAAAAAGTGGCATTCAAAGTCTTTCCATCACTAATATAATTGACTGCCTTTATGTCAGTATAATTAGACTTTAGATGTGATTCAGAATTACCATAAGTTTGAACCCAATTACGGTTCTGATTAATTAATTCTTGAAGTTCAAAAGAGGGTGAAACCCCAAACGCTTTATGAAATGGATTTAGGAGGACTGCTAATAGCATTACCGAAGTAATAATACTAGCAACGACTAAATCAGCTAAGATGCTTTCTTTTGATGGATGCTTTTGTATTGATATGGAGGCTCAATAAGAAGTTGAAGTATAAAAGAAGATTGTGTTCTGCAATAGATAAACATTCGGTGGTATACATCAAAGGTAACAGCAGAGATAAGAACTATCAATCAGTTTTAGAAAGAATTAAACCGATTTAGAAATTGCGTATCTTCTATTACTGTCGTCTTTCGATTGAATCTAATCTAGTCGTTAACGCAATAAGCTGATCTGATAAATGCGCTATCGCATCATCTTTCATTTTGTCACGATCTCTCATTGATTGGTTTAGTTGTTCTAATTCTTGTACCTTGCTCTGTATGTCTGCACCTTGTCTTTCCAACTGGTGAACATTCAAGAATGTCAAATAAGGCTCAACCTTGCGAAATATCTC
>DASSIM010000015.1:0-12787 GCA_035691865.1 Candidatus Nitrosopolaris sp.
TGTTAATGTCTATGAATGGTTGGATACTCCTGGGCATCCTGGTTCAGAGAAAAAAACATTTATGGCTAGAGAAAAAGACTGCATATTTTGTATGGCATGTGAGAACGTATGTCCCCCCCAATGTGTAAAAATATTCCAGAAAGGTACTTAATTCAGAAACGGTATACATTGGTCCCTTACATATGATTCGTGTAGCCTATATTGTGTAAATTCTCAAGACTTCTGTGGATGCATGGAGGTTTTAAGTAACATAGAGTCGGCTCCACCGAAGGTCTGACGATTTAGGCGTAAATAGGAGCATAACACTAGAAAATCTATGACTGATAAGTTTAATGTTGTCGCAACTGGTGGAACTTTTGACGAGATACATATCGGGCACTTGGCTCTGCTCTCTAAAGCATTTGCGATTGGCAAAAGGGTAATTATCGGAGTTTCTAGTGATGAATTTGCAGACACGGTAAAAGGGATAGGGAAGATCATTCACACTTATGAACAAAGAGTAACCAACCTTCGACTTGTGATTCAAGCGAATTTCGGGGATGTCACTTATGAGATAACTAAGCTCAACACCACATACGGACCTATCGTAATTTCCAGTGAGGTAAATGCGCTCGTTGTAAGCTCTGAAACCGCGAAAAAGGGTTCGGAAATCAATGAAATTCGATGTGATAATGGCATCAAACCCCTCGTCATCGTCATTGTGGACATGATTAAGGCCGAAGACGGCGCTCGTATTTCATCATCTCGAATACGTACAGGCCAAATTGATCGCCAGGGTAAATTATTAAAAGGTGAATAAAAAGACTCAACATTTTTTGATTGATACGGTTTTATCTTATTCCTGAAAGGTAGTTGATTGCATGATGTTTCCTGAAAACCCATTTAGTTTTGCCACCCTGAGAATCGGAACCGGTATAAAGAAGCTTCAAGAAGGCCTTGACCCTGAGATCCTTGCGTATTGGTATAAGAGAATCGAAGACAAGTCAATTGAATCGGCTCCATATCACCTCAAAGAGAAAATTCACATTACACAGGACAGGATTTTGTGGATGAAATTTAGAGTGGACATATCCAAAAGAGTTGTCCCTTATGTTATGCAGGTTATAGAGGAGTACATCCCCATGATGCCATATTCAACTGGTCTTTATTTTAGAGGAGTTCAGCAAATACTAATACAAGAAATGAACAAAGAACTGCGTTAATTAATTAGGTGATTATGAATTTCAGATGCGACGTACAGATTAGTTATGCAACCCGCGCATGCGCGCGGTTCGTGTTTCTGCTTCGTTTCAACGAATAGTGATCTCTGCCACTTGATCATTGAAACTACTTGCAGAAATTCCTTTCTTTTGCGCAAGAACATCTTCTATAAATGACTTTAACCTGACCGCGGTGTGGCGATCCTTCATTGTAATACTATGTGATGACTTGTCCTTTAAAATGATAACTACCTCATTCTGAACTAACGCCACTATTCCGAGAAGGAAGTTGCCGTTATCTTTTTGTGTCGCCAAAAATCCTGCTAACTTTTCAGCTTCATAGTTATCATCGCACTCAAATTTTTCCACAATCATTAGACGTCACTTTTCATAAGGTACTCCATCGAACATGAATTTAGCGACAAAATCTTTTGCCTTTTCCCTACGCTTTTTGAACTCCCCGAGAAATTTCTGAGATTCCTTCGACAAATCGCTCTTGCATTCACCGCAAAGAAGATTTCCGCTCCTGCATCTTAGCAACCGCTCATCGGAATGTCTTTCAGTATCAAACAAATATCGTAAATACCAGAAGACAGGACAACCTAATGCATTGCCACCTAATTGTCTTTGAAGAGCTACTGTCGCTTGACCTCCTGTGAAAGCAGTGGAAACTTTTTTGTTTATGATCTCCGGATCATCGATTGTGAACAATGCCGTCTCTGGTTTAGATGACGACATTTTGCCCACCATTCCAAGACCTGGGAGAAACTTACTATGGATTTGTGCAGGTTTATAAAATCCCATGCGTTCAGCCACATCCCTCGTTACTCTCCAGTATGGATCTTGGTCTATAGCAGCCGGAATGAGAACAGGAGTTGGCTTATTTTCAATGATCGATGGTAAAAAGCAAGGCGCTGCCTGAATTGATGGGAATCCAATCATACCTATATTCGTCGAATTTGAGAAACCAAATACCGCCCTTGCGGTTGAGAATGTGATTCGCTTTGCAATTTCAGTCGCGATAGGGTAAAGGTGCTGTATATGTCTCGTATCAAGGATAATCTTAGTCTTATCGGGATTAAAGCCAACAGCAATTATATCTAGGATGTTCTGATAAGCATAATGCCCAATCTCTTCTCGGGAACGATCCTGAGTCTGTAGAAACTTTTCATCATCAGTCAGCTGGAAAAGTAATTTCGAGCCAAATTTATCTTGGATATATTTAGTAAATAGCCAAGGCATCAGATGGCCTAAGTGGACCATTCCCGATGGTCCCCTTCCAGTATACAGGTAGAAACTCTCTCCCAGCTCATATTTGTTCAAGATCCAATCAAGGTCGCGATGAGAAAAGAAATACTGAAGTTTTAACATCGGATGGACTTCGCCTGTCACTTTATTGATTCTCTCTATTATCTCAGGCGTTATCGGCTGCGTACCAAATTGGGCAATTAGCTTATTGTAATCTATTTCTCCCTCTACTTCCCATGGCGTAACTTTGAAATCGTGTTTGGAATTATTACTATTAGTATAATTATCCTCCTCGTCATTGCCAGAATCTGAAGATCCTTCAGTATGCTTCAACTTTAACATGCAATAAAGACTTCAAACGTTTAAAAAGTCTTTTTTCTCTGTCATCTCTGCCCTCAAATGACTAACAGCAATATCGACAGTCCCCTCCACCCTCTCGAGAAATCCATACTAGAAGCTCTCTTTGGTCACAAAAGACAATCACTCGAAGAGTTAGCGAAGGACACCCGTCTGGGTATCGATCAGATAAGACGTGGGATAGAATGGCTGAAATTGAAAGGATTAATTCGTCTTGACGAAATGAGTTCAATATCCCTTGGGTCTAGTGGATACCAAGCAATCAAGCAAGGTTTGCCAGAAAGAAGGCTTGTGGATTACCTAAAAAATGGCAAGAATCTGATTCAAGAAATATCGAGCTCAGGTTTTTTTTCTCAAAAAGAAAGCCATAGTGCATTTAGATACGCAAAACAAAACAACTGGATAGAACAACAGCGAAATTCGGTCGGTGAGAAGAGACTTGTCCGAACGTTAGCAGCTGACGATCACTCTGCCGAAGAAAAATTATTGAAGAAGCTCACGACACAAGAAAATCTCAAAATGTCGGATCTTACACCCGAGGAAATGAAAGCCTTTAACTCGCTGAAAAGCCGAGATCCTGATTATGTAAGGGAAGAAAAACTACCAACCGAAATTACAATCACGCT
This sequence comes from Candidatus Nitrosopolaris sp., assembly GCA_035691865.1. Taxonomy (GTDB): domain Archaea; phylum Thermoproteota; class Nitrososphaeria; order Nitrososphaerales; family Nitrososphaeraceae; genus Nitrosopolaris. The sequence goes on from DASSIM010000015.1 coordinate 3,431, forward strand.
ATTAGAGCAAGGCAAAAGGGCTCTATCCTCGGTTGCCGAAGCAGGATCAGGTCCTCATCATCATACACAGGATCAGGTTCTAGACGGGAGAAAAGTTCCAACCGTCATACCTACTAATCCCCCTCCTATTGACGTCCAAGCCCCAGTACGTTCTTTATTTCCTGGAAGAAAGCACCCGATTGCGAACCTCATCGATGAAGTGAGTGAAATTTTTGTTGGCCTAGGTTTCACCGAAATTGAGGGGACAGTCACGCAATCGAGTTTTTGGAACTTCGATGCCCTCTTCACCCCACAAGGTCATCCAGCGAGGGAAATGCAAGATACGTTCTATTTGTCAAAAATCAAGCAGGATAGATTTGCTACCGAGGATCAAGTTTACGAAATCTCCAAAGCTCACAAATATGGGTGGAAATATGAATGGAATATTGATGATGCAAGGGGAATTGTTCTAAGAACGCACACAACAGCTGTTACTATAAAGTATCTTGCCGATAATAAACCCGAAAACGCCAGAATATTTTCGATTGGTCGGGTTTTTAGGAATGAAAAGGTATCATATAAACACCTCGCAGAATTTACACAGATCGAAGGAATAGTTACCGGCAATAATGTTTCGTTACAGGATTTGATGGGATTGCAGCTCCAATTTTATGCAAGATTAGGTATTAAAAATATCAAATTCTGGCCCACATTTTTTCCTTATACAGAACCCTCTCTCCAGTCTATGATTTATAATGAAAAACTGGAAAAGTGGGTCGAACTATTTGGTATGGGTGTTTTTAGGCCTCAAGTGACGAAAGCGCTGGGTATACGTAATCCGGTGCTCGCTTGGGGAGGAGGTCTAGAAAGGATTGCAATGTTACGTTTCGGACTAACCGATGTGCGTGATCTCTATGAGAATAAGCTAGGATGGCTTAGGACTATTCCGCGATGCCAGTTGTAGCGTTCACTTTCGATAGGTTGAACAAACTCCTCCCGGGCAAAAAACTAGATGATCTTTTGAAGATCATTCCATTCATTGGGGTCGATATTGAGGGTGTCGACAATGCCGCGTTAAGAATTGAGTACAATCCTAACAGACCCGATTTTGCCTCAGATTATGGAATAGCGAGGGCCGTAAAGGGATTGTTAGGAATAGAGAATGGAATTCCTGAATTTAAGTTATCTGGAAGAAGTGGATGCACTATCAAAGTTGGTATATCCACACGACAGATCAGACCATACATCATCTCATTGGTTGCTAAAAATGGTAAACTCGATGACGAAACTATAAGGCAACTAATTGCACTGCAAGAAGACCTTCAAAATGTGATCGGAAGGCGGAGAATTAAGGCCTCAATTGGAATTCACAATTTAGATGCTATCAAATTTCCTGTTACATATATGACAGTCCAAGAAGATTTTTCGTTTATTCCACTCGGAAGTTCAGCTAACCACACAATACGACACATTTTAAAAGAATTAGACGTCGGCAAACAATATGCATTCATCTTGGAAAAATCAGATGCGTATCCGATCATCCAAGATGCTGAGAATAATGTTTTGTCTTTTCCTCCGATTGTCAACAGTAATTTGACAAGAATAGATACAGGTACCAAGAACCTCTTCGTTGAGGTTACTGGAAATAATCTAAAGGTAGCAGAGGATGTTCTTTCAGTAATGGCTATGTCGCTATATGATGCAGGATTTGAAATTCAAACAGTCTCGACTCATGATTCTGATGGACGAATGAAGGAGACACCTAAAATGGATCCGTCTTACATAAAAGTTGAACCGAGCTATATCAACAGAATACTCGGTCTGAATTTGAAAGTAACTGATATTTTGAAGTGTCTAAAGAAAAGCAGGTTGGACGGGAAGGCTATGTCTGGCAAAATCATCGAGTGCACCATTCCACGATACAGAACGGATATAATTGACGGTACCGACCTAATAGAAGAGGTAGCTGTGGGTTATGGTATATACAATTTGAGGCCCACGATACCTTCATCTGATCTTTCGGGGAAGCGGAGTTATCTCTCAGTTTGCTTGGATATAGTCAGAGAAGCGATGACTGGACTTGGAGTGATAGAGGTTGTGAATTTTAACCTTGTCAGCAGAAAAGTACATTATCAATTAATGGGCATACCAGAACATGAAAATATCTTGATGGCAGAGAAAACTAAAAGTATTGAGCATGAGATACTAAGGGAATCGCTAACACCTTCTCTAACCCAAACATTGTCTCACAATATACATGAAGAATATCCTCAGAAGATATTTGAGGTTGGCAAAGTTTTTCAACGCGGAGACAGAATAAAAGAATATTGGAATCTGGGTGTACTTGTCGCTCATTCTAAAGCAAACTATACCGAGGGAAAATCTATTGTGCAGACACTTTTGAAGACAAGTTTTGGCAAAGATATTGTTACGAAATCCAGTATAAATGCGATCCTAGTTCAGGGTAGAGCCTCCAATATCATGGTAGATGGACTATCGGTCGGCTATATTGGTGAAATTAAGCCATTGATCACTGATAATTTTAAATTAAGGGTTCCTGTAGTTGCCGCTGAGCTAAACCTATCGCAAATAATGTCGTTTAGCTGATCTTTATATTTATGTGAATTTATACCTTTATCGCCGACAGTAGCGCGCTATTACACTGCCGAGAGTTCATAAGCTCCTCGACATACGCGTATTACTAGGCACCCCGTTTTAGAGAGTACACGAGGAGGAGTACACAATTCGCGTGTATGGCTACCCATGAATACGTGTGGGTCAGAGGCGGGGCACAACTCTTTTCAACCACCATGCGAAATAATAATCAATAATATCCCTTGTCACTAGTTAGTCCAAGCCAAGATCGCCTGAAAGGTGGAGCGACGGAATCATTATTCCCACCCGCCTCAACTGGTCTTGGGCATTTATAGCATTTGTGCAAACTGTGTATGCCTTCTGTGGAGGATGGAGCAAGCGAATACCATTCGCAGTATTTTTTTACAGTAGGGTCGATGAGCGTAGATTTAGGCAACATATACTTTTCTTTGGAAAAGATTAGGTGGAATTAAAGAGGTAATATCAACTAGACGAACTAATTGGTACCAATTGCTACTTAAGTGCCGACGAAAGGAGCGTAAAATAATTCGTGTAATGAATACATTTGCAGCCAGCGTTATGCTTAACCGAGTAATAAATCAATAGTTCGTCATATCAAAAGGTTTAGGATCGAAGTTAATAATTGTTGGAATTATGAGATGCAAAGCGCTATTGTGTGAGATCAACTATGGTTTTTCTGATGATCAGTTTGGCCTCGGTCGAAATATTGTATTGCTCTAAGAGCTTGGCTGGCTCTTTTACTAGCTGATTCCTGAATTCTGGTTCACTCGCTGCTTTAAGCAGAATGTCACTGATTGTCTCTACGTCCTTCTGTCTTGGGTCCAAGTACGTGCACGTTTGCAAAATCCTAGTATATATTTCTAATGCGAGCACGATAAGGCAATCGTCAACTTTGAAAACTCATGGATCAGTGATTTTTGTTCGCCAACAGGCACATACGATGACAAGTTCAATATCCGATACACAACAGCTGGCTTAATGCGTGCATGAGTACGAGGACACGCCTTGATATGAAGCTGCTTACGGCGAATAGAGCCGGAGAGTAATACGACGCTAATCGTTGCAAGGCACCTACGGGCCCTGGCAATCATCGTAACGATATTATCAACGCGATAGTTCATTATATTACCTGCATAACATTAAGATATTTTTCTGGTTTAAAATCCGGACTTAGATTATGTATGGACATTGGAATTGTCACATTGTTTGCATTGTTGCCTAGAGGAAAGAACATTGTAAGAACAGACGAATTGCCAGCACCTTCAATACCCCAATCTGAATGACGATGGATTTTATTTGACATGTGGAATTTTCATGTTCCAGCAACTTAGAAGCTGTTGTTTAATTTACGGTTGTAATTTGCTACCCGGCAAGAATAGGGCATAAAGTCCTAAATAGTCTTTAGTTTGACAAGGATTTTTAGATCCTCCCCTGATGAGGGGGCCAATTTCGATCTTCAATTGCGCATAATTATTAATACTGAAGCTAGTAGCGACATCGCTTAGACTTATTCCTTGTCCTTTTGAAAACTTCAAATTCCCCTATCAATTCATATTCTGAGCCGTCAGTCCTGTCTTCCATTCGCCTAAAATATACCGGGATCTACCCTTGTCGATTCCGTTATTTGTCACGGCGTGATTCGTAAACTTGATATGAACTAAGTCATGGTTCATAAGCGTGCCATCACAGCCATTGCTGCTTCAGAGTAGAGAAAAGTGGTCTGTAAACGGAAGTTCTAGGATCATACCCCCTGAGCAGACGCTCAGGATGACCGCAGTACTTTCTAAGCTGATTGGAGTAACCCGAATTGCGGACATAACAAATATGGATAGATTAGCTATCCCAAATTACTCCGCTGTTTTACCTGGGACAGAGGATTACATTTGGGTTTATAGCGGCAAGGGTTCAACCAAAGCACATGCAAAAGCAAGCGCATTGATGGAATGTATCGAAAGATATTCTTCACTACCAAACAGTACACAGAGGGATTTCATTCAAGGAAATTACGATCAATTATCGCAGAAATGCACTGTGTTGCATCCAGAGGAGGTTGTAGAACCTTTCAATTTTCAATACCGAAATTACATGACGATGGATTTCCTTCCTGGCTTTGAGCTGTTTAGCGGAGAACGGATGTTAGTACCAGCATCTCTTGCTTTATTCAGATATACTCCAAAACCTCCTGCATTAAACCCGTTTGCATTCTATCATACAAATGGACTTGCTTCTGGTAACGTATTAGAAGAAGCAGTCTGTCATTCCCTCTGTGAAGTCATTGAACGTGACGCAATTAGTTTGGCGGAACTTCGAGCCAGCGCCATCCCATTCCATATTATACGATCTATCATAAATTCATTCAAAGCAAAACAATACTCAGTATCTTCTGTACCTGCTAGTCAATTTGTGGATGATTCAAGTATATTTCCAGATGTCGATATACACGACGTAGATTTTGATCCTATCAAGGCGTTAGTCAGAAAATTTGATAAAGCTAATATCCCGTTGAGAATAAAGGATATAAGTTCAGATATTGGGATTCCCACATTCAATGCCAGCAGCATTGAGTGGCTAACTCACGATTATGGATACCTTGTAGAAGGCCACGGTACTCACCCAGATGCGAGGATTGCATTGTTGCGTGCTATTACTGAAGTCTCCCAAACTAGAGCTGCCAATATCCAAGGTGCGAGGGACGACCTGCGAAAGATAAAATATGGAGAAGGTTATTCTGAAGACCAGAGAGCGTGGCAATTTACGCCATCTAAAAATAAGATCCAATTCTCTGAAGTTAGATCTTATTTTAACAAAGATATTCTTGATGATATTAAACTGATTTTGGCACATTTACAACACGCAGGCCTAAAAAGAGCTATAATCGTAGATTTGACTATTGAGAAAATAGGAATTCCTGTAGTGCGAGCTATTGTTCCAGGACTAGAGACGTTTAAATTTACAAAATCGTGTATGGGATGGAGAGCAAAAAAATACTTTAAGAAAAATGAATAAACCCGTTGTTTTTATTGGTCCGAGTCTTGCCATTGAAAGAGCCAGAAAAATCTTTAATGCCGATTATAGACCACCAGCGAAAAAAGGCGATTTTCTAAGGCTCTTGGCTTCTACAAATGATGATGATCCCCTGATAGTAGGATTGGTAGACGGCTTGTTTTTACAGGATTATCCCCCCACTCCGATAGAGGTATTTCAACTACTAATCAAAAAAAATATTCTCGTTCTGGGAGCATCAAGTCTCGGGGCATTGCGAGCAGTTGAACTGGAAAAATATGGTATGATTGGAATTGGCAAGATATTTGAATTGTACAAAAAGGACATAATTGCCGCGGATGACGAGGTAGCAGTTACGTTCACTGAGGAAACTCAGCATATCCAATCGGAAGCAATGATTGATATTCGATATAACCTTTTCATTGCAGTAAGGAGAGGAATTATTGACGAAAATGTTAAAAGAGCATCAGTCAAGGTCGCAAAAAGCATGTACTTTCCAGATCGAAATTATGAAGATATCATAGATGAAACGAAAAGACGACATCCTTCACTTTCAGATTCTTTGGAAGCTTTCCGTTCCTATATCAGTAAGAACAGACAGAGTTTGAAAGAGCAGGATGCAATAAAATTAATAAACTATGCAAAAATAAAATATGAAGCTGAAATTACAAGGATGTGAATATACCAGTTAGAAAAACAAGTCACACAATAATGCCAATAGCATCGCAAGTGACCATCTTCGCTAACTAACGTAAGTGAGCCATTTTTTGCTAAAATTCTCATCCCTGCCTTCAGTTACTGCTTCAAATTTGCTTTTAATCTCCATCGTAATTTTACCTATTTCTCCATTCCCAATTATCCTGTTATCAATGTCACCTACCGCTCTTATTCCAGCCGCAGTCCCAGTCAGAAAAACTTCATCGGCTATATACATTTCGTCCCTTGAAATATCGCGAATTTCATAAAGATTACCGTAGTGTCGTAAAATAGCTAGCACGCTATCTCGGGTTATCCCATTGAGAGCACCTGAATTTACCGGTGGGGTGATCAATACATTGTCTCTGACCATGAAAATATTTTCTGCGCTAGCTTCGATAACTTTTCCTGCAGGATTCAGCATCAATGCTTCGTCGAATCCCATCTTCAATGCTTCCATTCTAGCGAGAGCAGAGTTCGCGTAGTTTGCTGTAGCTTTGGCATTCAGAGGCATCGATTTTCCGTCGATTCTCATCCATGAAGATATCATTAGTCTTGCTCCTTTCTGCGGTTCGCCTTGTCTAATATATTCATCCCACCTCCAAACTGCTATAGCGATAGAAACTTTGTTGGGAAGAGGATTGACACCCATTTTACCATAGCCGTAGTATGCGATAGGTCTAACGTAATACTCCTCTGGCTTATTGGCATTGATTGTATCGATCACCGCATCTTGCAGCTGCTTCTCAGAATATCCTAGATCCATAAAATACATCTTTGCACTTTGCATTAATCGCCGTATATGATCCGGCAAACGGAAAGCGGCTAGACCATAGTCGGTTTTGTAACAACGAATTCCCTCGAACACAGCTGTTCCATAATGTAAGCCATGAGTGAGAACGTGAATTTTCGCGTCGTCCCAAGGTACCAGGGATCCATCCATCCATATTTTGCTTTTAGTCATTTTAATTTTCATCAGTTCGAATATTAGTTCGCTTAGAATGAATTGCCTTAACAGCGTCACCTACATTGGTACCTTTATCTTCCACAACAATCAGGATTCTAGATGTCTCCTCTTGCGCATCTAAATTGAGAATATTTATGCCATGCTCTCCAACGGTACTGCTAGCGGTAGATGCTATATTCGGCATATGCGACATCATATCACCAATAAGGGTCACTACACCCCTACCGTAGACTATCTCTACCTTGGGATAGTAAGCTTTGATATGACGCTCTTGTTTTCTAACGTAGTCTGCATCGAGGAATAGCAATCTACAGATTTCGACTTCATCGTACATGTATGGAGATAATTTGACAAAATCATGGTACTGCTTGTCTTTTTCAAGCGAGGCGACTAAATAAGATGCTGCAATACTTTCTATCCTTACGATAGCGCAGTTCTTCTTGCCGGTAACGATTTTTACCAGATTGCGGTTAAAGTCATCTTGAACCGGCGGATTTCGCTGAATTATCGTTGTATCTGACGGATTTGTCATGTTCGTAATAACTAGAGGTATATCCAGATTATTGTCAAGGATTTCCTTTATAGCAACAGGGTCAAGTATCTTCATACCAAACATTCCAGCCAATTTCGCCTCGTTATAAGATAGGTGTTTTATATTTTCCAAACCACTCTTTACTATCTTGGGATCGGCACTGAGCACGGCACTATCTTTTTCAAAGTCGACCTTTATTTCATAGCGTCCGTGTAAGATGATCGCAGTATCGGCTGCTGTTCTGTCAGAACCTCCACGCTCATATGTTGTTTCAAGCCCATCAACGGTCTTACCTATAAATCCACCTAAGCATACGATCTCATTACGTTCGACTAAATCCAATAAATGACTATCATTCAGCCTTGATTCTTCAATCATAAAGTTGGCTGCTTCAAAGTTGTCGTCGGTAATTATTGGCCATTTTTCTATATCAACATGATCGGAATTTATCCCGTGACTTCGCATAATATAATCCATTAGATATGACATAGTTATCTCTCCACTATAAGCTAGTGTTCTCGATCTGATAACATCAACAAAACGCCGGTTTTCTGCGGCTTGCTTTAATGAAATTATTACTTGACGGTAGAATCTGTCGAGATGTGCAAGGAATTCGTGATAATATTGGTTAGATATTTGCTGCTTGGCAATTCGTTCATAAATTTCCCTCAAAACCTCAATTTCTACGGGATTCGACGAAGCATAGCTCCTACCTACTCTTATTGCGACATCGGTCATGGAATAGGGTTTTTCTTGATAAGTGATGAGAGGAGCAGAAAATACGGCAACGACTTTCGTTTTTTCCTTCAGTTGTTTTATCCGATTTATGATTTTTCCAATCAATGCGCCGTCTACTCCTAAGGCGCTACCACCGAATTTGGCGACAGTGACAGGAATCAAATATTTAGCTCGCTTCGGAAGCTCACGGTCTAATCCCTATATTAAATATTCAAAAAATTTTGTTATCATACAAGATTGCCAAGAGAAACACGAATAAGCAAGACCTATGCACTAAATTGCGCCAAAAAACATCTTTGAAAAGAACAATCGGATTTTTATGTTTCCATTCCATTCATTCCTTGGTTCGTCTTCGCATTAGCACATTCACATTCATGCTTTAAGTGACTAGATCAATCAGGCTTCAGATCGCATCTCGAAGTTTGTTCGAGGGATTGTGTGTCCAATAATTGCGTATCGGACCCTATGCATTTACCGGAGTCAGAACCGAGACTGATTGCAAAGAGTTTATGGCTTCTCTTGTGATTCGATGAACGCATCCGAAATTTCCAAGGTGGATTCGATGGCTATATCCTGAAAAACTTTAACAACTTGTATAATTCGTGGAAACTCTGTTTTTGCTTCGTTTATTCCTTTCCTGAAATTTTCCTTACTCTCATCCAAGGCCTTAATCATTGCATGATTAAGTTGGTGAACTTGATACTTCTTTTCTTATTGCAATATAAATTCTAATTTTTTGCCAATTGTTGTGGCATCTTTTCGAGATTTTGCCTCTTGAGGAGTGGTTGTGCCGCTTCTTGGATCTTCTTTTTGTTCCTCCTCTTTT
>DASSIM010000016.1:0-21282 GCA_035691865.1 Candidatus Nitrosopolaris sp.
TACTTCATAGTGACTCAATACAAAATCAGGGGAGCAATTGATATTGCGCAAAGAAGGACTAGTCTTATGGAGATTAATTAATCAAATCAACAATGCATATGTTGTAGATAACAGTACATATGGACCAATTTGACTATTATCTAGCCTCGAGGTTCTTAGCAGAGCACTCTAAGAGCAAGCCAAAAATATCGTAACTTCGATTCGTCACATCTTCCTTGATGGTTAGTTAGTTGTAATCATTAACCAGAGATGATCTGTAATTGTGGGCGCTTAATAGCCAGTAAATTCTTCGATGTTTATTCTTTCTTTTGGGATACGCAAATCATCTTGCAACAGCGTTTGCATGGTTTTTAGCATACCAGGTGGACCACAGATATAAAATATTGAATTATCAAGTTCATCAGTAGTCAAATACTTGACTAGCATTGCTTTGTTTATGAACCCTCGTTCTCCTTTCCAATCATCATTTGGTATGGAAGAAGATTCCTGACTTTCATCAGCAATAGTATAGATAATTTTAAAATTCTTATTTTCGTTCACGCATTCATCGAATTCTTTTTTATAAAGTATGTTACCCTGATCTCTATTAGAATCAAATACAGTTATCTTCAGAGGCAATTGCTTATCCGTAGCATATTTTACCATGCTTCTAAACGGAGTGACACCTATACCACCTGACAAAAATACAACTGATTTTGATGAATGATTATCAGGTAAAACAAATTTACCCATTGGTGCTATGATATTAACTTGAGTTCCAAGGTCTAGGCTTGCAAGTTTCTTCTTGAATAGAGTATCCCTCATTCTTGTGCTAAGTAGAATGAAATCTTTTTCTGTTGGAGAAGAGGCAATTGTAAAGGATCTCACAGGTCCTTCAGGATCTTCCTTTGTCCCGAGATCCACAACAGAATACTGTCCTGCTTTATAATTCAAATAATAATTTCGCTGCTCATCATTGCGAGCAAATCTAAAGGATGTGATGTCTGTCCCATGATGCGGTATCTTTTCTAGCAATTTCGGTTGAAACTTTTGAGGTCTTGATGGCATAACATCTCCTTCTGCAGGTTGTTGTTGTCCAGTATTTTTATCCCCATCATTCATATTCCAATGCCTAACCTGTATTTATAGAGATTTCTCCACTCTTATTATCAACAATAACAGTATATGACTTTAGATCAGTAACCCAATCTGTCTTAGGAGATGCTTTGGCTGTTCGTATATCATATATTCCTTGGTGCCACGGACAAATCAGCTCGTAACCTTCTAAAGTTCCTTCTTCTAATGGACCTCCTTCATGAGAACATACTGAATCCATAGCATAGAATTTATCATGTATATTTGTCAATACAAGTGATTTGCCATTAACATCAACTCTCACTAGCCTGCCTTCTCGTATATCATTCTTCTTTAAAGATGTCTTAGAGCTAGACATTATCTACGATATACATTACCCAACTTATAAGGGATTCTTGAATAATATACCGGGACCAGTGCAGTATGATTAGTATTAATTTCAAATTATTGCAAACGATTGCAAAAGCAACAGCGGAATGTTAGTAAAATATAATATACTCGTTTTCTCATCTTACACTTGATGGGACAAAAAGGAAGAGAAATACTAGAAATTGATGTAAAGGAAGTTATTGATGATCTTAATTCTGCTTATGCTGATGAGTGGTTGGCGCACTTCCAATACTTTCTGTTTGCCCAAGTGATTGAAGGTATAGATGCGGAGACCCTAAGGAAGGAACTTGAGAAGCAATCAATGGATGAAATGAATCACGCAAAGATCCTTGGAGATAGAATAATTCAACTTGGTGGAACGCCTACGACTAAAGTTACGGAAACTTCAAGTTGCGGCATTTCACCACCACCAAAAGATAGAACAGATCTAGTACGTGTAATTGAATTGGTGTTAGACGGCGAAAGATGTGCAATCGAGAAATATAACAGACTAGCAAAAAAATATCATATGAAAGATCTAGTTACTCATGAAATATTTGAAGATTTACTCACAGATGAAGTTAGCGATGAGGAAGACTGGGAAAGCTTTTTGCCTGGCTTAAAACAGAAATAGAAACAAAAATAACAACGACAATAAGATAGAGCATAGTATTCTGACCAGTTGAGTAAGCTAACTCTAAATGACTAACCGGCTATGAATAAAATGTCACAAAAACGTGACAACGTTAATCAGTTTATTTAATTGGAGTATGTCTCGAATTTTTACTATAGGACATTCAAACCGTCAATGGGATGAGTTTATTTCTCTCCTACAAGACTACCATGTAGATAAAGTAGTTGATGTACGTCGTTATCCAGGATCTAAGGTGTGTCCACAGTTTAACAAGGAAGAAATGACCATAGAACTCAAAAAGAAAAATATCGAATACATTAATATTGAGAAGCTCGGTGGAAGACGAAGGCAGATTGCTACTGAGAAATCCAGATGTAATTATAATAGCGGATGGAAAAATAGTAGCTTTAGATCTTATGCTGATTATATGACAACAACACCATTTAAAGAAGGAATCGATGAAATCCTTTCACTCATGACACATTATAATACTCTCGCTATTATGTGTGCAGAAGCAGTGCCATGGCGTTGTCATAGAAGAATGATAGCGGATTACCTTACCATGTTGGAAGATGTTTCTGTATATAATATTATAAACTGCAAACAACAACCAAGTCTTCATGAGTTAACATTATTTGCACGTCTTACCGATGACAAGATCGTCATCTATCCAGAAACCTACACTCTTTAACAAAATTACGTGTAGTAGCTTACTGCTGTTATTCATTATGTATCTAAGCTGGCTAATGTAAAGGTCGTGAGCAGAAAAAATATGAAACGGTGGCATGAATTTCGGGAAGAGCGAAGAAGGGACATTGAGACTGAGAGAATATAAAACGAGAGTCTTATTGGCAGCCTGTTCAATACTGAACTAGTTGTTTTGGCCTGTTATACTTGTGGAAGTGGAGACACTCTAATTTTATACATGCTATTTACATCATGTGCTTTACATCGAATCTGCTTTTAGCGCAAGAGGAAAAACTATTTGTTCTTCTTCTGAGAAATGTTTTATTGAATCCTCAACAAATTTCTTAATCCTTTTGGCAGATTCTTGTTGTGAAAAAGTTTTGAGTTGAGAAATGGTTTTGTCAAGGAATTCTATAATCTGTTTATGCTCTTGCATGACTTTGATAGATTCTTCAGAATGGTCTTTTGCTTTTTGCATAATCACGCGCATGATTCTTGCCTCTTCCTCTATTGCATGTCGAAGAATTGACTTACCCAAATCCTCCAACATTCCTATTGCATGTTTCGAGTTGGTTCTACTATTTTCCTCTATCTGAAGCAATCTCGATTCGAAATCACGATGCTCATGCTTTAATCTTTCAATCATCTTGGGTATTGGTTCACTAAAATCAACTTTATAATCCAAATCAATCAACTACCTCTGAAAAGATTAGACATATAATCTAATAACCGTCTGATATAACTAATGTATGCTAACATGACATGACCTGTTGTCCTTTTCTCATACTTCGAGATGTAATTTAGGTTTTTATACTAAGCTGATCGAATAGGTTCGACGTTTCTCATAAAAAATCGCTGAAGAGAAGGAAAGAGAGAACGAAAGAGAGTTGTATTATATGATAAAAACGGTAATGGAACTGAAGGTTGCATCCAGATAGAATAAAGATGAGACTACTGAGGTTAAATAGAAGCGCCTGTCAATCTAGATCTTTCATTTAGAGGCATGATGTAGCGTATTATTTTAGAGTAGTTTTTAGTGAGCTACAACTTCGCTAATGGTTTCTGATGCTCTCTGATGAAATTCCAGATTGGATTGTTCAACTTTGATTGCTTTAGTTGGACACACGGTAACACATGCCATGCACCAAATACATTCATGTTCTCTTATTGGCTCGGATTTGTCCGTATAGTCTAGTCTATTGTCTTTACCGTCACTACCATTTCCATAACTTGTAGCATTAACCATATCTATTGCTGGTACGTCATTTTCTGTCCTGTACCATTCGAACACATTTACCGGGCATACTTGTATACAAGATCCATCAGCAATACACGAATCCCAATCAACTGCAACCATAGTACCATGTACACCGATAGGAACAAGTTCCTCATTTCTCGCGGCATAAGCTGCTCTTACGTCTTCATTAGCTGCAGCATCAGAAATACTTCCTGGACCCCAAATAAAGTGATAATGTTGGCCATCACCATGGTTATGTCTACCAATCGCTTGGTGATTTCTTGGGAACTCTGGATCTATGGGCACGATTTAGTCTCTGAAATGATATTAATAAATATTGAGATTTGCTTGCAATCATCTGCAATCAAAATAAATATAGAAATCCACTGTGCTTATATAAAATGACACTCGTAATCATGTTGTGTCATCAAGTATCAATCGTGTGAAGACAGATCACATAAGCCTTGGAGATTTTTTGGAAGAGAATGAAGCAATGTTAAAAAAAATTTCTCAAAAAATATGTCCTCAAAAACAAGACTTATTTACAAACAAATATCTACAGATCACGACGAAAACGAGGACACTTATTTCACTTATTATGAAATGCTGAATATTTATGACGATCGAAACCATTTTATGAAAATATCTACAGAGCTCACAAAGGATCTGGATAACAAGCGAGAAGAAATTGTTACTGGCGGTAGTCCATCAGTAGAGCGTTATTCCAAGATGCGATGCCCATAACACTTCGGATGAAGTGCGGTGGTGTCCTAGTTGTAACAGATTGATGTGTACTGACTGTGATAGTGAAATACATTCCGCAAGTCTACCTTGAATATTTTATATACACAGAATTATACTATTCTATTTGATACAGTATCGTCGCGTTGTAAATTACTAGTTCCAATAATCGACTCCCTGAACTTGTTTGTTCGCCATTGTCATATGTTGCTGGAGTATCCCTTAATTCGGTTATGCTACGAGAAAATTTCAATTTCACTTTTCTCTGAATGGCAGATTCAGATAGACAAACTATCATGTTATATAACGATGGTAAAACGGTAGACGATAGTGCTTTTATCAATGTGCAAAGATGAATTCGCGATAGAACCACAGGTTTCGGGCCCATAACGTTGATATACGACATTCGCTTGTCGAGTTGACAAGCGTAAAAATTGATCAAGCATTTATAGGTTCTTCTGCAATATCAACAAAGACGCTTCCATCTTCATTTTCGATTATATCATAGAGGATCAATTCACCAGACTTTTTCCATCCTTGGCTCTGATTCATCCATTTGTTAGGAATACTTTCCAACTTGCCAGTAAAAACATTATACTCAAAACAATGCATATAGCATACTACACGATTATCACTAGGTTTTAACTGGCCTTTGGATAAAAGCGCTGCTTTGTGCGGACAAGAGTTTTTACACGCAAACATCTTGTGATTTATCTTTCCTATCAGGACGTCAACACTAGTACCTATTATAAAAGATTTCATAGTATTATTATCTATGTCTTTGGTTTTACACGCTTTGTATAACAAATTAATACTCACAATATTGCATTCTATATATCTCCATTCCTACCAATATTGCCATCATGAGTTAATTAAGATCCTCCGAAGGGAAAAGTATTTCCAAATAGAGGAAAGAATCACGAACATATGGGATCTTTTTGACTGCCTTTAGAAGGAGATAAAGGAAAATGTCTTCAATGCCAAATTTTCTGCTAACACGGACAGAATGGCTAGTATAACCAACTCTTGAACTAGTATTTACAATAATGCCAGATTTCTGTCTTTTCATAATTAGAATAACTGCTTGAGTCGTTCGTTCTTATTAATCCAAATAGATTTGCTTCACACATGCATACAATAAACATATATCATACTATAAAAATTGATGAATTGAGTAAGAACGGCAAAGCTTATCGAAAAAATAAAGATGCTGACTAGAGTAAAACAGACTCACACCAAAATAATCGAAGGAAGTAAGACAACCATACGTGAAAAGATCCTGATAAGGGTTTTTCGCAGAAATACAGTAAAAGGTGACACTGTCCATCACTATGACATATTTGAAGTCCCAGTAAAACGTTCGACTACAGTACTTGATGTCCTTTTGTATGTAAAAAGCTATCTTGATGCAAGTACGGCTCTAAGGTATTCTTGCAGAATGGCATCATGTGGATCTTGTGGAATGAAGATCAACGGAACACCAAGGCTTGCTTGCTATACAAAAGTTTCAGAATTGGAAGGAGATACAATTACTTGTGCACCCTTATCAAACTTTCCGCATATCCGTGATCTTGTAACTGATTTTTCGTACTTTTTTGATCATCACAAAAATATGGAGCCATACATACACAATGAATATGCTGATATAAGACTAGAAGATGCTGAAATAATGGGTAAAGAAGATACTGGCAATGCTACTATGGAATTATTGACAGAATTTAAACAAACTCCAGAAGAAGTTGATAAATATTTGCAATTTTCATACTGTATAAAATGTGGATTATGTTACTCTGCATGTCCAACAGCTGGAACAGACCTGAAATTTCCTGGTCCTCAAGCTCTTGCTCAGATGTATAGGTATGCAGCTGACAATAGAGATAGTGCAATCAAAGAAAGATTAGATATTGTTGATGAACAACATGGGGTATGGAGATGTCATTTTCCTGCGTCATGTAGTGTTGTCTGTCCAAAAGGTGTAGACCCAGCGCTAGCAATACAGTTGCTAAAATCATACCTATTAGGGAACTTGAAAAATCAAAAGAAAATAGCTCAATTATTTGATAGATGAATCAAAAAAATTGGCTTAGTTAACCTTTAACATTTTCTTTAATGCTGTAATATGAAAGTGTAAAATATTGCAAATTGGCACCTTAGAAGTCACTAAGTCCATTGCCATGTAAAAGTCCATTTTGAAGTAACGTACCAATACGCCTAATGCTATAGCATTACTTCTGGATACGCCAGCACAAGAACATATAACCACTTTTTCACCTATTTCCAGATAACTTGTAACTCTGACAATATTTAGGATATATTCGGATAGATTGTTATCATTATTATCTTCTCCGTTTAGCAATACTCTCACATCAATAATCCTAAAATCATCAATAAATCCTATCTGACAATCAACATAACGTCCAACAATGCCAGGTTCTCCTATTCCATGAGTTGCAACATTATCTAAAATCAAATACATTCAATTATGAAATACGATGCAGCTTTCTATTATGTCTATACAAGATTAGACATAATTCAGCTTTATCGTGGCTCGACTAGTTAGAAAAGAGGCCAAAGATCCATACGAACTTAAGAATGGTACAGAAAGCACATGGTTTGTATGTGTGGATTAAGTGATGTACAGTCGTTTTGCACCGGAACGCACAAAAAAAACAGCAGATGCACATATAGTAAAGATAATAATACTAGAACTGAAGTTAAATAAAACCGCCTGCCTGCCAAATCTACAACTTTCTCACGTTTAGAGACTGATATATACTCACTAAAGACTACTGACGATAAGCATCTGGTTTTTCAGTACCCTTGCAAGTTGCTAAGAAATTTCCAAAAAATAAGATAGCACAAGATACTTAAAGGTAGAATGCTTACCTACAATTGTATTAACTAAGGCATCATTGTCTAATCCTGTTTTACGATTTATGTACGGTGATTCAACTCAATTTTTGGTTTATCATATGAAAACAATTCGGTGCATAAGAAGAAGAAGAAAACCATCATCATATGAATTTTTGATGCTTTTGTATTTTGGTTTTAAAGTATAGCAGATCCCACGGATGGAAGACAAATGTATCTAAAATCATCGATAGAAACATTAATTACTTTTAGTCTATGATGTATGATGATATTAAATAATAATATTGACACTCTTCCAGACAAAGAAGAACGAGCATTAAGAAAGAAAGAAGTAGTAACTTCTTTGTATCGCTATTCTGACCTATCTATCAAAAACATAGCGCAGCAGGCTGGTATGTCTCTCGATGAGGTTCAAGGGATAACTGAAGAACTCGCAAAGTCAGAAACCTTGCAATCATTTGTAGAAAAGGGCACTGCTAAAATAGAAAAAATAATGTCTCATAATGTTGCTTCACTAGATCTTTCAAAAATTGCTGCCGACGCAGCAGCTTTGATGTCTGAAAAGAAAGTGGGAAGTGTCATTGTAACTAAAAATGGTAGGCCATTTGGAATAGTGACAGAAAGGGATCTAATAAGAAGATATTTTCGTGATACGTTACTTGAAAATATGGCTTCACATCCACTAATAACATCAGAACCAACAACTACTGTAGAAGAAGCAGCAGAAATCATGTTGAAAAACAAAATACGCAAGCTTCCAATAATCGATGAAAATAATCTATTAGCAGGAATATTAACCGTAACAGACCTAGCTACATTTCTTTCCCCTACAAGGAGACCAGGTTTAACTTTATCAGTACTAAGAGCAATCTCAAGAGGCAGAGAACCAAGATGTGATTCATGTAATAGTACAACTGAAGTACAATGGTGTGATGGTTGTAATAGGTTTATGTGCCAAACATGTGATGATGAAGTTCATACGGTAGATTTGCCTTAAGACAACCAGGTTAAGATAGATAGTGGGTTGTGTAGATCATCAGTTTTACATAGGTTACGATACAGCTAGATAGTAGACAGATACAAGAGTGATTCTTCCTATCCAATAAAACCTGAAAAGTGGTAACTGATGTTAGGAGTGCTTTTGCTGAAAACTTGGGATATGGTTGCAAATATCTGTTATCAAGAGATACTTGGTCTGACAATGAATTTCTGGAAGGATTTTGTGAGTTATACGCCTCATTTTTGGGAGTTCCTATGTGTTATTAAGCGTAGCAGAAGTTGAATGAAGAGAGTAAAAGAGGTCAGAACAAATAGAAGACGAGAACTGTAGGGACATAACAAAACTTGTGAAAAAATATTTTGACAGAACAGCACAGCATCCTTACACCCCCAATAATACCGACGATGGAAGAGCAATTATGGGTATGGGTGTAAAATCCGAGAACTTTCAGAATTACTATCAGGATTTTAGGGCTACATCAAAAGGCCCGAAATGTCTCCGGATCTATCATCCCAATCGGAATTATCAGAAAGAGATGGAAGAATACAGCAGGGATTCAAGGTATAAAAAACCGATGAGAAAACTGTGTGTTACATTAATCCGCGTAAACTATTACTCAACATTCGTGTAAAATTATACGCTGGCAAAGTCCTCTTATGGTAGAAAGAAAGAGGAGTTAGTAATCAAATCAATCAATCATTATCTCATCTACAACCCCACGAGACAAGTCCATACGCATCAAATATATTGTTATTAGATGTCGATTCCTTGTCTAGTATTCTTTAGTTCCCTCACCAGTGTTGAATGAGGTTACCAGTTTGTCAAATTTGGGATAGATAACTTCGAACAATTTCCACCAGAATCCTTAAAGGGAATTGAATGGAACAAAAATTAAGCAAAGGATATAATATCACCGGCGAACTTTTCTAAAGGTATGTCCAAAAAGTCATCAGGCTCTGCTACGCGACACAGTCTCACTATCAGGTCCAAAGTTAAGCTTAGTCGCATACTCGAAATCACAAATAATTCATTGAAGATAGAAATCAATGAAGAGGGCATTATTACTGGCAGGTATACCGGAACCCAATTAGCCACCATAGACAATACAGCAAATCAAGACGGTACTTCAAGTTGGTGCGGTAAATTCATGCAAATGACCAATAAGGGAGACATGATAGTCACGACCGGAAGCGGAACAGGCGAGCCTGCAAATCCGAAAGGCATTGTAAAGATAAGAGGAGAAGGTGACATGTGGACGCAGTCTCCTAGACTGGCTAACCTCAATGGTGCAAAGTGGACGTGCGATGGAGAGAGCAATATCAGAAAGGGAAGTTCGGTGATCTATGTTGACATTAACGAGAAAGACTAGATAGAATATCTAGCAAAATGAAAGAAAAATGTTCAGTCATCCTATTCTGCGTTTTTTAGTAGTGGAGTCGCGGCTTTTATTCTATCAAGTTTACAGCATCTTCTCGATCCAGCGCTACTAGTCTCTCAGTTTTGATGAAATCTCCATTTGCAATGCGAACTTCTAGTACTAGGCTGGCGCTAGTTGTATCTTCGATGACCCGATAAAAAGACCATAAATTCCGGTTTTTGCCATTAGTACTTCTGTCCTGCAGGGGAGAGTTTGAGCTAACAAATGAATACTCGAGTTATTCGTAGGATGGTGATCTTGCTGCAGCAGATCCTTATTATTATGGTCATATCCGCAACCATAATCTCTTATCGCTTTTATCAAAGGTAAACAATCATACAACGCGACCAATTGCTTAGTACATTCCAGAACTCGATCTATTGCTTCAATTTTTTCCTTTGGACTGTTTGAGTATCATAAAATATATTCCAAAGTTCCCTCTGACATTTTCTAATTTCATCTATTCTTTCCCTGTATTCTGCGATATAGTCTGATCTCTTAGACTTGACTAGTCTAGCGCTCTCTTAACTGAGCCCTGTATCTCGATATGACTTGGATATTCATTTCGATACCTACCCTTTCTACGACATTCTAGCGCGTTTCTGCAGGTGTTAGTCGGCGTCTGCCTGACGAATATTTTCGGCAATTTCGGGCTTATAGTTTGCGAATAACATGAAGAAGATAGGCTGATGTTGGAGGTGTCGCTGTTCAGAAGGTGTCGCTGTTCAGACTATAGTTATACGAGTATACTTCATGTTAAATAAATAAAAATAATCAAACTAGCTTTTGTTAGATCTCTTTAATTATGCGGCACTACAAGGACAGGTATTGTGACATTGCTTATTATCTTCCGAGTATCACTAAATAATGATCTCACCCATGAATCAATTTGAGATGAAGTCAAGACTATCATATCATATCCTTGCGCTTCAATTTCATCTACGATCTCAGAGACAAGATTACCTGTTCTAAATTTGTACGATATCTTATTTTTACATCCTGCTTCTTTACAAATCCTTATTGTATCTTCCATCGCATCTACAAACGGTCCTTGTACGTTTCGTTTTGGAGAGTCCTGTGTAATGGAAGTTACAACATTAACTGAGATATCTTTTATTTCGTCAGCATCTTCTATCACCCTTAATAACACTATTTCGGCACCTGAGAGATTTGATAGAGAAATCGCATAATTGACCGCTTTGTTAGAACTATCTTTTCCATCATGAGTTACTAGAATCTTATTAATCGAAGGAATGTTAGATCTAGAAATGGAAACATCTGTTGATGTGACAGGAGAAGCAGTATCCCTTACATCTATGTTACCATTGGAGGATAGTATCATATGGTATAACTGTATTAAAGTTATTTAAGAGTATCATTTTATGTGATTGTTGTATTTACTTGCGTTTCTGAGTCTCAGATACCAAATTATTGGTGGTATCAATGTAGGACGATATATTCATTCATACCTTCTATCTTTCAACTTATATCGAGATAGTTATTGTAACAGGCTTCAGACACACAAACCGAAAAATACAACTCTGACCATATTTATTATTGTCTCTATATTGATTGTAACAATACTAACCGCATCTCTGCTTTGAAAGGAGCCATTAGCAATTTGAATCCGTCACATTGGAAATACGTTCTGAGCCTTTATCATCACACGCATTCAAAATTATT
This sequence comes from Candidatus Nitrosopolaris sp., assembly GCA_035691865.1. Lineage (GTDB taxonomy): Archaea > Thermoproteota > Nitrososphaeria > Nitrososphaerales > Nitrososphaeraceae > Nitrosopolaris. The sequence continues at coordinate 11,714 of DASSIM010000016.1, forward strand.
GATAATATTATCATCACAAGCGGCGCAACTGCATGATGACCTTTTATATTATGAACAGATCTTGGTAAATCCAGAAAGACTTTAGAATGGTATATGCAAAAATGATTACCGGGTATTTTTGGCCATGTGAAATATTTCAACCTGAATTACCCCGACGATAAGAGCGCCCTCGTAATTATAGCCAAACCTATATGCATACAATCAATATTCATGCCCGTTATATTTCACATAAACAGATTATCCGACTTTCTAATAAAAGTGCACTTTATTTTAATCTGACCAATAACAATGGTTATAAGTTATAAAATATACCGTAGTATATTAGTTGTAATGGCAAACCTGAAAACAAGATGGGCACTATTGGCTATTGCTACGATGACCTTAATGCTTATGACGGCTTCCGTCTTCACGGGGTCAGTTTTAGCCGTCAAGAAAAGTAGTAGCAGTAGTGTTAAAGCTATTCATAAGACCACTACTGCAGCTCAAGATGTCAAAGGTGTGAAGGTTCTTAGCGTTCATACCGCACCATCAAAGGTAGCCGTCGGCAATACATTCGGTCTACGAGCCATTGTGTTTAACAACTCCACAGCGACAATCTCATTTTCTAATGGAACATGCACTTCACCGCTACCTATTACCTTTGATAAAAATGTCATTACCGAACCTAAGACAACAACTACCTCATGCAAAGCGCAACAGGTTACCCTAAAGCCTGGAGAACAGTCTCCCATATCTTCAGGTATAACATACAGAGCCACAGCTCCTGGAGTAACTAATGCATCAATGATTTTCAAATATAGGGGTGGACCTGCCTCAAGCAAATCTCCAACTAGCGATAGTTATTCCAGGGTATATACATTTAATATTCAGCCTGCCGGTTCTCAACCTACTACTCCGCACCCGACCACAAAATCTACTTCGAGTTCACAGCCTGGTTCACTGAGGCTCACACCATAGATCAAACATTCGCGAATAATATATTTCCAGTAGATTAAATGAATACGATTACACGTAATTATTATAATTAAGTATGTTGATAATTTTAACTACACAATCCACAATAAATCTCTTCAAATGCTGTTTTTGATTATTACATCTTAATTGATTTGCCCTTTCTGACATTTTTCTGCTGCCTTTAAAACTTTTTATTTCACTAATTAATCCATCGACACGATAATAGTTCTTTCTTTTCTCAGCGTTGTTTTGGACTCGATTGGCAATATCAACTTGAGATGGTTGAAGTGCTTGAACTACTTGCCCGAGCTATGATGATAAGTTACTGCTAGAAGATCCGTGATGTGTAGAGGACCGACCATACGGACATGGTAATGCGCCGGACACGAACCCGTTTTCTGGTGTAGAGGATCTTCTCTGGATTCAAGACGGTGATAGTGTTGAATTCCCCACAGAGATAGATCATTCTATTGAGCAAGAAGTCACGACAGAGGGACTTGATTTTTTAGCTTGGTACCGCTCGTTTCATTGGGATCCCCCTGAAAAGTGGGGGATATATATCCTCGATAAAGGAGTCTATTACCTTGCCAAGGTAATTTTCAGCAATGTGACGCAGGGGTCAGGTCGTAATCGACCATTTAATATGCTTGATTTTCTTAAACAGGGCTTCAAATTGCTGTTGTATCATGAATTTTTCCACTTTATAACAGAAATGGCTGCAACTACTATCGAAGCCGTTACAAAATTTATTGTTCCATTCTATGCTAATTACACGAAAAATATCTATATGAATCCAGATATTGACTCGAAAGATGAACCACTTGAGGAGGCCTTAGCAAATGCTTTTGCTTACTCTAACAAATATCAGGGAAGAGGAGTTTATAGACAAATTGGGACTTTTATGAGAAATCAGCCCAATGGCTATTCTGCCTTTGGTTTGTACGGGGGAAAAAAAAGATTCTCGATAGGAAGACGTAAACTAGGTGACATCATTTGTGACCAAATTCCTGATATACCTGAGCAAAACCATACTTCTCTAGACTATCACAGATCTATGGACGATCCTCCTCTACCTCTAGAGAATAATGATTCATCCCCGGATTCCCTTATTCCATTAGAGATCTTATTCGATTATACCTCGCAAGATGTTAAGATTTCGGATGTTCCAATATACCTAGTTGGGACAATCAAAGATCCTAAATATAAAATAGGATTCCTCCAACAAACAATCGAAAAAAATGAGTTTCACGAATCTGACAGATTTAAGCGGGAATTGAAAAGGCTCGATAGGAATGTACGGGATGAGTATTACAATGTCAAGAAGGAGTTAGAAAATGGCAATTATTCCAGAGGCCATTGGTTTGAAAAAATAAGGGGATTTGATAGAACTTTTTCTATTAGACTAAATAAGAAATACAGATTTTCTCTTACCCCCCTGAACGATACCGGAGCTGGAAAATGGATATGTTGTAGGATAGGAATACACGATGATATTTACAGAAAACCGTATTGCTATGGGTTACGTTGAAGTATACGCCCTCTAGCTGTGAAGCAACATTGACCCTATTTTATCCTGAGTTGTGTTCAATAACCAATATTTTCGCTATGTTCCTCAGGATCCCGTATATGCGTTTCATGTACTTCCATCGAAATGAATACATCCTTTTCTGCGTTATCGAATCGTTTCATAAAACTATTATAGGTAACTGCAATTGCATTTCGTCTATACAGAAACTGTTGGCTCCAAAAAACTTACATCCTAGCCCAACTTTTCAAGGAACTACTAGTCACATTGAGTGGCAGCGGGCACATCTCGTGTTTGATGAACACTTAGAAGCGTACAAGACACATATTCGGATCAGAAATTTTAAGCAACTGATTGTAACGGTCTGCTACCTGCTGAGATGGCATTAGCATGAAAAGTTCTTCGGTAGTAGCTTTATCTATCAAAGCAGAGGAATTTGTTACAATAATGAACTGAATATTCTCATTTTCTTCCTTTACCACGGATCTAACGTAATCTATTAACCTTGATTGTAACTGAGGTTGAAGATATAAGCCTGGCATATCCATTAAAACAACAATATTTGAAATAGGTCTTTCATCAGACCGTGGTACTAATTTTCTTAGTATCTGATGTTCTACGAGTGGCAGAAATTGACATATCACTTCTATTTCTCCTCTGCTCAGTTTATCAATATCGACGTGGTTCGTAGGATGAGAAAAACCACTTTGGGTATCTTTATTGAATATGCACTTAGGAGACTCAGTATCACTTATATCGACTATTTCAAATTTCAGATGCGGCAACAACATATTCACTAATTTGTTCAAAGGCTCATAAACATATGATATGCTGATGTGTTCGGCAGGAGATGATCTATTCTTTTTGTCAAGCAAGGATGACGCGTCAATAACATTTTTTCTGGCAATCTCCAATTGACTTAAGGTAGAAGTTATTTTGTTGGACGATTCATCTCCGTGAACATGAGACTCCATTTGGTCTGATTTGCATGATGGAGAAACAAAAATAACATCTTCCTTCCTCACAATATTTTCCAGCACGCTCTTCTTAAGGGCATAAAGGAGTGTTGATTTACCAACACCGTTCTAGCCAGAGATTATCATAATCCGAGGTACGTTACTACATTCGGCTAACTTTATGACTTTTTGATTAGTGATTTTGAATGTTGTTATCGTTTAGTGAATAGAATCTCTTGTCACTATTAAGAATAGTTGTTATTTACGGATGACTCTCTTGTCATAAACTGTATTATCAATTGATCGGTTTTTCCTCGAGATACAGGTTCTTGCTCTTCTCGTATAATTGTAATTCTTTGGATAGCTTGCTTACAAGTTCTCCTAGTTCTCTTTCAAATAGCAAGAAAAGCTATGTAGAGTTTCTTAGGATCCAAATTCACTCTCATAAATCATGTCTGCTTAAAAGGTTATCATTTCATTTAATGGATTCATTCTGAAAGTTGGGCGAATGCCGGGGGAATGTAAAGATTAGTATTTGACGATCATCATCCGTCGAGAATTTCAGTCATGGCTGCCTATTGGTCTCGTGTCAGAACAATCAACTGTGTACTTAAGACATCGGGAAGGATCTACAAGAATGTTACAATTACATCTTCTGCAGCAGTAGAGAGTATATAAACAATGAAATTTATGAATATATTTCAAATACTTTCAGCTTAACGGAAGTCGAAAAAACACAACGCCTGCCATATCCAGAAAATTATGAGATGCAATCTTAACTATTGCAGGTAGTGGTTTTGCTTCTCAAGATATAGCTACCCTCCACCGTTCGATTGTAGTTTCTGATAAAGTAGTCATCATTCAATAATAATTGTTCTTAATAGTCACGGAATGTTTTACTACTTAAAATGATTACAACATTCAAAATCACTGATCAAAAGGCCATAAAGTTAGCTGAATGTGTTAGCGTACCAAAGGTTATGATAATCCTTGGCCAGAATGGTGTTGGCAAGTCCACTCTTCTTTATGCGGTTAAGCAGAGCACGCTAGAAAATGTTGTAAAAAACGAAGATGTTATTTTCATCTCACCGTTGAGTGAATTACCACAAACTGAGTATACGAGAACCGATGTTCAAAATGATGAACCATTTTCCAGGATAACTTCCGTCTTAAGTCGATTGCAGATTGCTAGAAGAAATATTATCGCTGCATCATCCTTGCTTGATAAGAAGAACGTTGCTCAATACACCAGCATATCACATGTTTATGAGCCTTTAAACAAATTGCTGAGTATTTTGTTACCGCATTTGAAATTTGAAAAAGTGGATCTGACCGATACTGACTCGTCTAAGTGTATATTCAGTAAAGCTATTTACAGTGGTAGTTCTCATTCTCCCAACCAAATCGAGCTTGATAAACTGAGCAGAGCGGAGATAGAGGTTATCTCTCAATTTCTGCCACTTGTAGAACACCAGATACTAAGAAAATTAGTACCCAAGTCAAATGGAAGCTCTTTTTCAGATATTGTTGTACTAATGGATATGCCAGGCCTACATCTTCAACCTCAATTACAATCAAGGTTACTAGAATACTTCAGATCGGTAGTAAGGGAAGAAAATGAGAATATTCAGTTCATTATTGTAACAAATTCCTCCGCTTTGATAGATGCGGCCACTCCTGAAGAACTTTTCGTGTTGAGGCCGTCGGAGCAGCTAGCGGAGGGTTCTAATCAATTGGTTAAAATGCGTGATGCGAATATGTGCACTATGCCGCTGTAATCTCAACGATTTCAATTGAACTTATACAAGCCGATCTATTCTTTTGAATGGAACCGCATGTGTTCGAATTATATCTTTAGTGTTTAATGCACAGTCAATTGCGTGATTGGTTGCTTCCAGTGACAGAGGGTTTAATATACAAGAGGTTATTTTTTGTATCGTAGCCTAAATCGTTTAATGTTAATACTCTAAAACCATTATCATGTAGATATTTCATTTCTTGAGCAAACAAACTTACATCAGTGCTATCACTTGTCTTATTATTGTCTATACTATGGTATCCTATTATAGGAACAGTTAATATCGGCTCATTTAGTTTATTGTATTTCTCTTGGCTATTAACTTCATTAACAAATATGTCGAATATCTGTGAATCATTATGAGAGTTTGCATTATCAATATTGTTATGACTCCACTCTCTAAGAGAATATCTATTTACAAAAGTTAAAGTGCCATTGCTAAAATATGTTCTACAATCTGTCTGACTAGAGTATTTGATATATTCTTTATTTACATTACAATCTAAAAACATTAAGTTACCAAAACCATTCACAGCAAGGTCATAATACTTTGAGATTTCGTTAATAATAGTTGCATTATTTCTCTCATTGCCGTGAGTTGTTGCAAAAGCAGTAGCGTTTATGCCATGGTCAGCTAGACATTTCTTTGACCCTGCTATTTCGTAATTCAGATCACTGGGAGAAAGATGTGCCATCCCTCGATGCGTCATTGTTTTGGACCCAATGTTTTGCCCATCCTTTTGTAATGCTGAGATATCCTGCCAAGTTAAACGCGACATGCCATATATATGTGATCCCACCCATAAACAAGTAACAAAAAAGTTCCCCTTCAATCCATATTGATCTAGAATAGGTTTGGCGTTTGTAAATTGTGATTTAAGAGTGTCCCCAAAAGTTAGAATGACGACTTTGTTGGAATGGGATCCTATAACACTCCCAGTTTGAGCATTGGAGAAAACAGGCGGTAAGAAGATACAAGATACCAGGAATGCAGCTATAATGAATAGCTGGATTCTTCTATGACTTAAACGAGATATATTTGTCATGTTCTCTTACCTGAAGGCTTGCCGAGTCTTTAAAGATATCAAAAATTCATGGGCTAACAATATTCTCTCAAGCGGCATATGATGATTTAAAACCATAAATCAAATATATTCTTAAAGCTTACTTTATTAGTCTTTGATGTTAGCCGACGACAAACCCTCAAGAATATCGTGGTGGTCCATTTGCAACTCACAGCCATTCAACGAGTAGTGGTAGTAACACTGGTTCTACTACTAGCAAATGATCAAAGAGATTTGTTTATAAGACATAGTAAAAGTTTTTGATTCCAGTAGATAGCAGTAACTACGGAACTAAAACTGTTCACATAACCATTTGACATTCCTAGGGTGCCTACTTTGAAGTATGAATTATTTGATTATTAGAAAAGATATTATTCGCTGACGTCGGATCTTGTTCAATCTTTAGTCCTTGCGGAGTAGCACTAACTATTTTATTAGAAGAAAATGTATTACCTGAAGCACCACTCGCCACAAGTATAGCGTTAGTTATAGAATGTGATATGGTATTTCCGAAGATTCTGTTATTAGAAGAACCAGAATTTACGTTAATTCCACTTCCACCTTTGGATATTGTATTATTATATATTTGGTTGTTATGTGATTGTGAAACGAAGACACCTGATGGCTCATTATAAACAATATTATTCCTTGCAATAGAATTGTACATATTTCTGCTAAAGTCTATTCCATTCTCTGCATTATCGTGAACCTTATTATTCTCAATTAAAATATTGTAACAATTCAATGAACAAATTATACCACTTCCATTATTGTTAAATATTGTATTATTTCTAATTATCATATCGTGTGTTCCTGTATGTGGATCAAGACCATAATGGCCGCTATTACGGATAATGTTATTTTCAACAGTCATATGACCTACACCAAAAGTGTACAAACCGAAGTAAACTTCGCGGATAATATTGTTCTTTATCACACTTCCGTCGCCCCCATAATAATAGCTAAGTCCTGAGCCGCCCTTATGCTTACCTTGTTCATAGCCTAGGTATGCTATCTGTGAATTTGTGATATCGGTGGTTCCAGTTGCATTATTTTCAACTATGATAGATGGCCTAGGAGCACCAAGAATAAACACATCAGTTCCAGTTCTTGAGCCATTAGTTCTAGCGTAGTAGTTAGTTGTTGGATCCCAAGAAGTTATCTTTACTGAATCAATCTTTAGACTGCCAAAAATATCTATAATATATGCTGGTCCAATCTTAGGTCCGCCGCTGCGATCTACTTTTGAATTTATCCTGAGCCATTTGGTATCTGTAGAATCAATATGGAATGTAGCTCCCTTAGATATCATCAAGTTTGCGCTAAGGAACCATGTGCCGATTGGAGATTGTTTAGCGAGAAGACTGCTATCATGGAGTGTTTTATCAATATCTGTAAGTCTAGCTGAACTACAGCTGACAGTAATTGTTCTTGTAGATTGATTGTAATTGATGCAACCAGCAGTAGGGGAATTACTGTTAGGTTGAGAAGAAGAGGATTGGATTGTATTCCCTTCAGTCGAAGATGAGGGAGTATGAGAAGTTGTGTGTTTGATTGCTTTAGCCCCAGTAAGAATTGGAATTCCTTTGAATACATTATTTTGAGTCACGAGAAGAATAAGAACTAATGACAAGGTAGCAAAAACAGTTGCTTTTCGAGTATGACTGCTCAAATACTATTAACAGAATTCCGTTGTGGAATATATATTTTTGAGACTATTTTTTAGAGCTATACAACGGTCGTAAGATAGGAAGTATCATCGCTGAAGCAGTACGGAATGTCTCTCAAGATGTTAGAGATTGTGTGAAGAGCGGAACCATGGCGAAAACCATTTCAGATGTAGCCCCCAAGGGTAGTTTGCTAGAAGTGGAAGCTTGAAGTGTCCATCTATGGATTTGGAGCTTATGAGTAATATTGTTAGTACGCAAAGAAGTAAAACAGAGGAGGGCACCAATAAATTCCGTAGCACAAGATCCTCTCCGCTATTTGCTGTATTGATATCAATCCAGTATGCTTTTTATCCAGTACTTGCATGGCGTACTCTGAGGTAAGGATACTGCTTGATAGTGCAGTAAATCTTGAAGGTTCTGAGCTGATGTGCCCATAAGTATTATGTGCTTTACTTTCATTGCTAAAATGAACTCAATGACGTTTATTATCGTTTGAAGCAATCCACTCTCTGATCGGAACAGAATATATGTCTAAGATTTGTAGATACATTTCCTTAACCGCACTAGCCATTGCAGCACGTATGTATCCAGAACGTCCATATGCAGAACAACCAGAGATATTCTAGAATTGTAAAGGATAATGACATTTTGTTGGCATAGTTTAATTACTATTAGTTTGATCACTATTTTTGGTGTAGTCTAATTAATTTATGGAAATCCAAAGATTGAAAATAGAGCTTCCAACTGATGTCCAGATCATTCTAGGTCAGAGTCATTTTATAAAAACAGTAGAAGATGTTTCAGAGTGTTTAGTTAACTGTGTTCCCAACATCAAGTTTGGAATTGCCTTTTGTGAAGCCAGCGGTCCATGTTTAGTAAGGCATGCTGGGAACGACACTGATCTAGAAATACTTTCAACCGATTATGCTTACAGTCTTTCTGCTGGCCATTGTCTCGTAATTTTGATAAGGGACGCTTATCCTATCAATGTTCTACCGAGATTAAAAGAGGTGCCAGAGCTGGTTAACATATACTGTGCTACTGCCAATCCTATTGAAGTGATCTTTATTGAAACTGAACAAGGACGAGCTATACTAGGAGTCGTTGACGGATTTAAATCAAAAGGTATAGAGACGGAAAAAGATGTTGAAGAGAGGAAACATTTCTTGAGAAAGATCGGCTACAAGATGTAGTGCGTATTCCAATTCTCTGTGTTTCACCAATGAAATCATTTGCAGATATCAACGGTTATCTAATATTTGCCCCCAAGACATGTTCTTAAGAGTTGTTATACGAAATTTGGATTTCAACTAGAAGTGAACAATAGAAAACATATACTGGTCTAATAAGGTCGATATATGCGTGCGGAAAGTTGCCCTATAATAAGAAAACATGAGCAACTCCACAACCTTCGGAAATACGACTTCGCACTATCTGGGTGCCACTATAAGAGTGCAAAACGAGATGGCAAAGAAGGTAATATCAGAGAATACTCTCAAAAAGCAGATAATCTATATTTGCGGTGTAGACGTAGCGTACAGGAATAACGTTGCGTACTGCTCTGCAATAGTGATGAACAAGAATAGCATGGAAGTAAAGGAA
>DASSIM010000017.1:0-30446 GCA_035691865.1 Candidatus Nitrosopolaris sp.
ATAACTTTATTGTTGCGAGGTAAATGACAACAGAAATTCAAATATCAAAAGATGACATCCCCTGGATAGAGCAAACTATTTTGAATGCAAGATTGTTAGGTCATCACAAGGTGGCCAATATTTTGTCGGAAACCTTAGAGCAGCAGTTGTTACGAAGTAGATATATGCATGACTAGGTAGGAGGTACACGGCCTTTCTTTATCTTACTTGTTTTTGATAGATTTATCGGCGCAAGACAATTGCTTCAAATCTTTGAAGAATTGTATCACGGCATGTTACAGTCATCTACTGCAAATTTTTGAAATAATCGGAGACAGCGACAATAATGAGTGACAGCTTACCCCTAATAGTGAAAATATTTTACATGCGGGATATGAGACTTGAACCACAAAAAAACTACGGGTGAAGAACTAGGGCTAGTAGAATGAGTAATTTGGAGGAATAAAATCAAAAGATGATTTTGGTATCGCAAAACAGAATTTGTAGGAGAAATGACCAATGGGTGTGTTAGACTGATTGATGTAAGACCTTTGGAGCATGACCAGCAACCTATAGTTACAAAACTGTATTATTCTGAAATGAGTAAGGCTATAGTAGGTGGTCTGCGTTCTGCAGGATATGGGTATCACTATACGCTACGGAGTGGTTATTATCTTTCGGCAAACTATTGGGGAATAAATCAATGGCAGGGACAACAAATCGGCAATGTGATGTTTTTAGACAAATCGGGCAATCCGAGAATAATCTTCAATGGCTTAAGTAGTCCTATCAATGTGGCAAAATTAGCAAATGAAGAAATGCGATTAAACAATGGATAAATTATGTATACAAGATGCCAAATTCAATTCATAGTAGACGATATGAAGCTTTTACTTAAATAAATCACTCACCAACTACATATCATCCTGCACCTGGCATTTGATGTTGCCTTGGAAGATCTATTGGATGCTCCGAAGCGCCTAAAAACACAGGGAATTAAACCTCTTTCCTTCTTCGGCCTAGAGACAACGGAGCCGAGCGTAATCAGCTGGATGCCGGCAGCCTCCGTCTACTTCCGAGATCCCGACGGTCACATGTTGGAGTACTTGACTATGCTGGATCAAGAGCCTAGACCGGACTTGGGAATTATTCCTTGGTCTGAGTGGCTCGACCAGAGCAGAAGATAGTCACATTCAAAGTACGCCGATCCACTCCAATGTCATATTTTAAATTGATTTTAGATTTCGATATGTCCCAAATCCCATTACTGTAACTAGATTAGCCTTCAATGCCATAATATACACTAGATTTTTCGATCAATCCATCCTTATTGAATTCAAATTTTTCCATTACAGACCAGTATACTTTATTGTCTGGTGTCGCTTTATATTCGAATATCAATGTGTTATCTTTCAAGAAATATTCTACTGGCACGAATTGTAGTTTTGGAAATTTCTTTAAGCCAAGAGAAAAATATTCTTCTAGACCTTTCTTGTTTGTTATCGTTGTAGATGTTTGATTAGGATATACCAATTTTACTTTAGGACTTTGTAACAATATCTTATCAGAGTAATGGGAAAGAATATCTTTCAGATTATGATCATTCCATGCTTTAGCCCAACTATTGACGTACTCTTTTGCAAAAGAATTATCAATTTCCATCGTAATACAAAATATGAATGTCATCTCTATTAAAGTGCTTAGACTTGTCTGATACTAGCTAACTTCTCTGTCAAAGCAGTCCCTTGCATTTTATATAGTTAAGGAGTATCAATTGCCTCGCTTAGAAAATGGTCGACACTACCAGAAACTTACTGCTGACAGGTACTGATATGATTGTTTTATCTAATTATTAGTTTTACTTTTCCTTTTGTACTTGATGCAGCGTCGAGATTCTGCATGTACTACTAATCCCAAGCTACATAATACTGCATCATAACCTGAATCTAGTAATTCCAAAATCTCTGCATCACTTTCTTTAAACTCTATTACATCTTGCAACGTTCGATCTATTAAGAAAGTAATCGGAGGTGGTAGCCGTTATGATTGTTAATATGTGCTAATCCCCTTAAGTCCTACAATGCTTTCATTCCTTTCACCCATTTCATTTTGCATTGAATTGTACTCGTCTAATATCAAAGCTAATTTAGTATCCCCAATCCACTCGCCGGCCACCATTATCTAAAGTCGTGGCAATAATCTTTCGCCAATTTGCCTTATTATTCGAGCGTGGTATTATTGTAATTTGGTAGTTATAATCGAGGATAGGGACACAAAACCGGTTTAGCCGGAAACCGCATCATCAACAGCAAATGTTTCGTCATAATTTCTTTTTTTTCTTATGGAAGGCAACATATCTAAGGGCTGGGACAGCCGGAGCAAACTCACCCACAGGTAAGATTTGCCATTTTTAGGTTCTCAATGAGACGAATTAAACTTAATTAGAAGTGGGCTGTGGTTGTACAACGTGCAATACATTCCCGGTGAATATTGGTTTGAGCGTGGAAAGAAGTACAGGAAAGAATTTCGACCTAACAAATACTCTGAGTTACAGGAAAGGATACTACTTAACTATTTGAAAAATATTCCTTCAACTTCTTCCTTCTCAACTGTTCTAGAATTAGGCTGTGGATTCGGACGTATTGCAAAATTATTGCTGTCAAATTTTCCAAATATCTTGGAATATGTCGGTGTAGATCTATCACCAGATCAAATAGAAAATGCTAAGGAATTCGTTAAAACGGCGATTAGCACGAAAGAACATAATCCACTTAGATTCATTGTTTCCGATATCCAGTCGTTTCAAAATGAAAGAAAGTTCGATTTGGTCATATCGACTGAAGTCCTTATGCATGTATTGCCATCCGAAATTGAGAAAGTCTTGATTAAAATTGTCGATATGTCAAACGAGCATATAATTAATATTGATTGGTATGAAAAAAGAACACCATGGAACGCAGCACCCCATAATTTTATTCACCAATATGAGAAGATCTACAGAAATATGCCAACATTATCGAATGTTTATCGAATTCCTATCGCGGAAAAAGGATCTTGGTTTAGGTCATTTGACACCAAACAGTCCCTGTTTCACGCTTGCAAAAAACATTAAATCCCACTCTAAATCTGGGAATGGGCGTCACAAGACCTTGTTTCTATCTTCCCAGCCCCCTATGATAAATAATATGGTGGATTCTCAATAGAGCATGCACTGCTTCTTGCATCTGGTTTGGTGTCAATTTACTTCACAGATTTCATTGAGACACACTAAGGTTTGATCTGGAAGAAAATGGTCTCTACGGCGTTTTAAAGTAAAAAAGCTTGGAACCATAAAAATCAACTAACGCTGTAGTGTCTAAAATTAAAAGATAGTTCGAAAGGAAATAAGCGAAGTTAGAAATGAATAGGATTCACCAGAAAATATTGCCAACCAAAGCCGTATCAGTAATAATTGGCATGCTGTTCATTTTCGTGTCTAAATTATTTGGATTAGGATTCATATTTGTTGCAGGGCTTACTGTCACTTTAGTCAGCAAGACGAAATGCAATGTTGAACTTCAAACAAACCAAAACGGATACTAGCCCGTAAGTCCTCTCGGCCCTACTGGTATATATACCAATTGGAAAGGTGCAGCTGCCGAGCCGGTTAAAGGTGGAGCCAATCAAGTAGAAGATAAATTTCTCTGTCATCCTGATCAAACATCTAGTTCATAATTTCACAGGAATTGAAACGCTAAACGCCACAAATGTAAATCCACATATACGATCATACATTCAGGTAATGCCCATAGCGCCCATAAGGCGCCTAAAACTGAATTTTCTTTAAAAGCATAAAGGAATCCCTTTTTCCCTCCATCAATATGCTCTTATTCGCAATATGCAAATAAACACACCTGTTTTTAAGCGCCTAATCTTAAGGCTGGGATCGGTGGTATTCCTTGCAGGTTCAGTTATCATTATCCTACCCACTATAATCCACCCTTATCCTACCCACTATAAGCCAACCACTAACAATTCATCCAGATGCTGATACTGATGTTTGCCGAATATGCGGTAAGACTTGGTCCGTTAGTGCTCGGGGTCAAAAAAATAACAAAGCCAATGCATTAGGAGTAGTTAATACAAGTAATAATAGTGATAATACCTTGTTCCAGGGCATGATCGAATTCCTCCGAAGCATGTTTTTTCACCTGTTCTGCGATGTCTCCCTACTCGGCGACTTTCAATGTGGAGATGAGGATCACATACTCGATAAGCTCCGCCAGAAAGGATTAGAGGTAGACCAGCTATATTGTAAGAGTCCAACTTTTCAAGCGGTTGTCTAACGACAGGGATGACTGCCGCATAAAACTGACATCACGTCTACCACGATCTGAGTTTCATAGCTACCGCCTTAATGGTACGGAAGTGTTCTGAATAAAAAAATAAAGAATGGATTGATCAGAATACTACTTGACTACAACAGATCCGAGCATCCATGGATGTACCTCACATAGGTAACGGTATGTACCTGCCTTTTCGAAAGTTACTGTGAATGTGTTCGAAGAACCAGGAAATGCTTTCTCTTGTCCTTTTGGAATTAACCAGCCAGAATTAACATATTTTTCGTTACCAGTCATATTATATACTACATTCGGTGGAGGCAGGTGTTTTACATTACCTTGTGAATCAATAATAGTTGGAATATAAGACCTTGCATTCACACCTATTACTACATTACTCGGGCCTGGTGCTTTCAGCGCCTCATTGTTTGAGCCTGGAGGTATAGGTGATAATTGAGCAGAGTTTGGAACAGCAAAAGGTGAAACAATATCTGTTGCAGTTTTATTATCTAAGACAAAGGTAACAGTATGCGGTTCTGCTACTACTGATGGATTATCCCACATAACAGTTTGGCCTACACTAATTTGAACTTGTTGCGGTGCAAATGCAGTTAATGGAGCAGTAATGTTTCCTCCTCCAGCGTGTACAGTAACCTTTGAACTTTCTATAGCCTTTGCCACATTAACATACGAGATTGATGTTGGTGCAGCTGCAAGGGTTGCTCCTACTACGATTAGAGCAACAATAACGAATGCGTTTTTTTGATTCATTTAGAGATCAGCGCATGGCCAATAATAAATAAGTTATGATATTGGGCCCAAACTTCAATTCAGTCACTGTATCTCGCCAGAAAATCGAAAAAATGGAAGATAGAGCCTGAGTTATGTTACTCCCGAAAAGAGAGTCAAACTTTTCGGTTTGAGAGCAGATACTAGCAAAATCAAGCTGATATCCATAGTCGAATCATTCGGCTTTTTCCTGTGAAGGCAATTTCTTATCTACGCTCTTGAGGTTTTCAAGAATGGAAGACCGTAATCGAGAATGCATCCGAGCGCCTTTATACTTTGTATTTGAGAGCATGAATAAGATTTTGTTGATTATTATTGGGGAGTATACCAAATAGAAGCAGAATAGAAGGGCTATCCCCCTTCAGGCCTTAGAATTGCGAAATCAAGTAACCATTAATAGAAAGAACTAAGATAACCATATTTGGAAGAAGTATGGAATGATCGGTAGTTGGATACGCCCTCTTACATGTGATACGCAATATGGGTAAACAAATAAGCGAATGCGCATTATGCGGCAAGACCATTATGGAGCAACAAGAGCGAGAGCTTACAGAAGTAATTGACGGTACTTCTTACACCTTTGACACAAATGAGTGTGTAATGATGTTTAAAAGATTCAGAAGTGTATATGGGAAAGATTTTAAAAGGTTTCTTGCACCCCAAGAACAGTTTGTTTCTGACCCGTTCTGGAACAGAGCAATTCCAACTGAACAAGAAATAAGAGATATCGAAATTGAGAAAGGAACAGTACAAGATAGACCAGATACCGTTCAGGTCATTCAAGATCCTGTCCAGATACAAAATATTGCTCATGAAATTGGAAGAGCAGCCAAAGATGAAATCCTCATAATATATTCATCGGCTAACGCGTTTCATCGACAAGAAAGGTTAGGCGTAATTCAATCACTTAGAGAAACAGTAGAAGAAAGTGGTGTGAATGTCAGAATTCTGACACCAAAGGGAGAAGTGATAGAGGATACGGTACGAAAGTTAAAACAGCAACAACAAAAAATTAACATACGTTACATCGAGCCAGGTTTACAAACATACGTCACGATTGTAGTAGTGGATAGAAAATCGTCACTCGTCGTCGAATTGAAAGATGATACAAAGAAATCCTCATATGAAGCAATGGGTTTGGGTACATTTTCAAATCGGAAAGCGGTCGTATTGTCCTACGTTTCGATTTTTGAAAGTCTTTGGAAACAATCAGAGCTAAATGAAAAACTAAATGAGTTATGCGAACAATTGAAAATCCGTGATAAGATCCAAACGGAGTTTATCAATATCGCAGCTCATGAATTGCGTACTCCTATTCAACCTATAATGGGACTTGCTGAGATTCTTCGTTCAAAACAAACCAAAACAGCAAATTCCAATATGTATGATGAATACCTATCAATAATAATTAGAAATGCAAGAAGGTTGAAGGATCTTTCTGACAATATTTTGGATATCGCTCGAATCGAGAGTCAATCGATAAATCTGAATAAAGTAGTGGTTGACATAGATAGTGTGATACTCGATGCAGTCCAAGATGTTACCAAAGACCAAAGTGACCTTAACCAAGATGTGAGGCTAGTGTATGACAATTTTATAAAAAAACAAGACGTACCAGATGATGAAATTATCTTAGTGTATATTGACCGAGGACGAATTATACAAGTTATTTCTAATCTCATATGCAACGCCTTTAATTTTACCAAGAAAGGAGTTGTGAGCATTACGAAAGAAAAAAGGATAGAAGATAGTTCAATTATTATTTCGATAAGGGATACAGGTTCTGGCATAGATCCTCAAATCCTTTCCAGATTATTTACAAAATTTACTACCAGTTCTGAGAAAGGCACTGGACTGGGATTGTATATTTGTAAGCGCATTATCGAAGCTCATGGAGGTAATATATGGGGTAAGAATAACGATGGTGAGGGAGCAACATTTGGTTTTAGCTTGCCAATTATCAAAGAATAACATCTTTGGCAAATTCATATTCCATAACAAGGTGACGTCTACTTTTAAAAAAAATCGTCATCTGCTTCCACCTCGGCCCAGATCTGCTTTATAGAGGATCAGTGCTATACAAAGACTCAAGGTAAAAAATCTGAAATATTTAGGCCTCTTAGGTTAATTGCCAAAATCCGATGCCTGGAATAATCTAATAATTGCCATTGCCCTTGCCATCCTCCAATCTGAGTTTCATCGTGTAGCGGAGTTACCTAGTTTTGCGACCTCGCTTCACTAAGATATTGGAAATACTGATAATTTTTTTATACCCAGTGACCTTAAATGGTTCAACTATCCTAGAAGCAAGGAGGATATATCATGAATAGAAAGTCCTTTTGTTTTCTCCTCAGTTTGATTGTGACGATATTGGCAACGAGATCCATG
Source organism: Candidatus Nitrosopolaris sp. (assembly GCA_035691865.1). GTDB lineage: Archaea > Thermoproteota > Nitrososphaeria > Nitrososphaerales > Nitrososphaeraceae > Nitrosopolaris. The sequence continues at coordinate 7,479 of DASSIM010000017.1, forward strand.
CTGTCAGTGGTTACCACAAAAGCACAGACTGAACTTGCAAATTCCGTAGACAGTTCTTCAAACCCATTGCTGCAACAATATGATATCGGAAATAGCAGCCTCAATAAGAGCAATACTAATGGGAACATACTGATTCGAGGAATAATTTCGTCCGAACCAGGACAACCTGAACAACTCAACGTTCAGAGAACAATAATTCTACCCCACAGACAAGACGGAAACGATTATACTGGTATTTTGACCTACTCAGCAAGCAGACCCGTAGAAGTATTGTTAGGTCACAGACTTGGTGTCGACAACAAGACATTACTAAGTATAGATACAAAAAAATTTGGAAATCTCTTCCTAGTTAATCCTATACATCCAAATGCGGGTTATGTTTTATCAGTTCCAACTGTCATAAAACCGAACTATGCAGACTTTTCACCGCCATATTATTCTGCATCTATTCCATTCGTCGCAAGCTCAGTTGTACTTAGAACATTAGGTGGGCTCTCATTTGTTGCAGTTTACGAAGCAGCTGCTCACTTAGGTCACCCTTTAGTGCTAAACAACCTTACCACAGCAGAGACAAATATTACCAATATAACAAAATGAGTATAATATGCTAGGAGCAGATTAATTCGTCTGAGAAATATTACAAGGACTCCCATTTTTTATCAAGTACATCCTACTTGTTTATTACTTAGTTGTTACGTTCGAAGAATGAATTATTTGATTATTAGAAAAGACATTATTCTTTGACGTCGGATCTTGCTTAATCGTTAGTCCTTGTAGTGTTGTACCAACTATTTTATTTGAATAAAATGTATTACCTGAAGCGCCACTTGCTACAAGTATAGCATTAGTTCTAGAGTCTGATATAATATTTGCAAGGAATCTATTATTGGAAGAACCGGAATTTACGTTAATTCCATCTCCACTCTTTGATATTGTATTATTAGAGATCTGATTGTTGTGTGATTGTGATACAAAGATGCCCGATGGTTCATTGTAAACAATATTGTTTCTGGCGATGGAGCTCGTCATATTTCTACTAAAGTCTATTCCGTTCTCTGCATTGTCATGAACTTTATTATTTACAATTAGTATATTGTAGCAGTTCAGAGAACAAATAATGCCACTTCCATTATTGGCATAGATTGTATTATTTCTAACTATCATATCATGCGTTCCTGTATGTGGATCAAGTCCGTAGTGGCCACTGTTTCGAATAATATTGTTCTCAATAATCATGTGACCTACTCCGATAGAATAGAATGCAAAATACACATGGTGTATGTTGTTATTTCTCAGAATACTTCCATCACCTCCAGCAAAGGCAAACCCTGAAGCACCTAGGTGCTTACCGGCTTCATATCCTAAATACGCAATCTCTGAATTTGTAATCTCGGTCGGACCTGTTGCATCTTTTTCAACTATAATGCCTGGTCTAGGAGCACCGAGAATAAATTGGCCGATTCCGGTTCTTGAACCATTAGTTATAGCATAGTAATTTGTTGTTGGATCCCAAGATGTTATCTTCACTGAATTGATCCTCATGCTGCCATGTATATCTAGGTAATATGCAGCAGGCCTGGCAAGACTACTCCCACCAATTACCTTAGAGTTTATCTTTAACCACTTAGTATCTGTGGGATCTATATGAAAAACAGCTCCTTTGGCAATCAGTAAGTTTGCGCTAAGAAACCATGTGCCTGTTGGAGATTGCTTAGCGAGAACACTGTGATCGTGAAGTTTGTTATCTATGTCTGTAAGTCTTGCTGAACCACAGCTAATACTAATAGTCCGTGTGACTGGATCGTAATTGATGCAACCCAATGAAGAAGCAGAGTTGGATTGAACTGCAGAGGTAGACTGGATCGAAGCCGAAACATGAGAAGTTTTATGTTCGATTGCTTTGGCTTGTTGTATCAACAATTGAAGTACATCGAACGGACGATGTTGAGATATGATGGACGGAGCGACCGCTGAAGTAACGAAAGCAAAGACAAAGAGATAAAGGCCTACCCACAAATGACTCCCCAAATTGTATTAAGAGTCTCTATAGTGGAATATATGTTTTTGAATATCACAAATATTGAATGTAAATTGGCATTCGTTACTCTTGAATACTCTATCGTCAACCTCCTATTAATTATAACATTGGTCTGGAAGTCAATCGAAACAATACTATTAGGATACATTTTGAACAACCACTTTTCCCACAAAATCATATATAATACGCAAATACGCGCGAGATTTTAATTTAGATATAGAATTAAATACGAATTTTCGTCTGATAACGGATATAGATAGATATGCAGTTTATGAAAATTGTAACGTTGCAATACAGCTCTAAAATTAAGAATTTCCCAATCTCTGGTCTAATTGTAGCCACTGCCCTCATGATGGTTTGCGGTATGTTATCAATCCCACATGCAGATAGTAAACCATCAATCATTACCACGGGCAGTAGCGGAGGTAAACCAATTGCTAAACCTTCTCATGGGATACAGACTACGTCCAGCAAAAGTATCGTCAGTGGAGCAGACAATAGCAACAACAATACCAGTAACATCAACGGCGGCAATAATGATAGAGTGGTAATTATCAACTTTGATGACTCATTTAAGAATCAATTTTTGTATGCAAAACCGATATTAGACAAATACGGACTTAAGGCAACTTTTTTTGAAGTTTGTGGCTGGATAGGAAAATATCCAGTAAGTAAGAAGAGCTGGCAAGACATCGCAGCATTAAAACAAGATGGAATGGATATTGAATCGCATACTATGACTCATGCGCATCTAAATACATTATCAACAGCTGAATTGAACTATCAAATAGGTCAATCAAAACAGTGCCTTCTTAATCACGGATTTGCTACACCGATCTTTGCGTATCCATATAGTGAAGGTTCGAATAATATCACGGTAGTCAAAGTGGTTGCTGGGAACTATGATCTAGCAAGGACTGATAGTGGTTTTCCTCTTACCTTTTTGCACTGTAACGGATTTAAAAATCATCCACAAACTGATTGTAAAACTTATTCAGGGAATGGAAAGAAATTAACCTTCGATAATCGATATTCTATTAAGAGCTGGACTCATAGACATATAGACGGTAGCTATTCCTCAGAAGAAGGTCTTTGTGCAGGTGTATGCCATTCTTACAATAACGCACAGATGTTTCAGAGATTTGTAGCGGATGTAAATAGCCAAATTCAGTACAATAAGAATGGAATAGTGAATGCTATCCCTATTGTTATTTATCATAATATCGTCAACTTTCCGGATGTGAGTTTTAGCAAAGACGCTGCCGATACTACTATAAACCTGTTTGATCAAGAGATGAGGTATCTACACGATAATGGGTTTAAGGTATTGAGAATGAATCAGCTGGGATATGATACGACCAATCACTTTTTTTATATAAAGAATGTTCCAATAGCTAATCCTGCAATTGGAACTACTGCAGTAAAAAATTAATCAAACTAGACACTACTTTTAACTCAGTAGCATTCATGCACCCACCGCTCTAATCGAATAGTTATAACAATTGCCCCATCATTACTATATTATCGGACTAACGCTGAATTTATATAAATGTGAATCCCATTAAGTATTTGATACAGATGGGAAAAATGCAAAAGAAGAGCATGAATTCACCAGATGAAACGAGGACCTTTGATAAAGGCAAGGTTGATCTTACAAAAATTGGCGATACTAGTCTAGGAAAAATGTATCTTGAACCAGGATGGAGCTGGGAAAAATGTGTAAAGCCTATAGCTAAGACTGAAAGTTGTCAAGCTTCCCATACGCAATACGTAATATCAGGAAGACTTAGAGTCAAGATGAATGATGGAAATGAAGAAGAATACGGGCCTGGCGACGTAGCATATATTCCACCTGGACATAATGCGTGGGTAGTAGGGAATGATCCATACACAGGAATAGAATTCGCGCCCATGGATAGCTATGCGAAGAAGTAATCTCTCATCTTCCCACTTGAGAATTGGCTTCAGCAAGCTATAATTTCGAAGATCGGTTGCTATAACATTCATTCTACGAACCCAAGACCCTATTGGTCGCTCATGGCCAATTTGCAAATTATTATCGATTTAGCCTAATTGCTTACTTCTTTAGCTAGTCTTTCTAGGAATGGGTTGACGTAATTTGTGGCCCAAGTTATCGGGTTGACATCACCTATTAAGTATGTTAATTGAACAACAAGATCGAATCTTGACAATGAAAGTGAAATAATGCAGATGATTACCGACAAAGAGAACACAGAATTCGATTTGCAAATACTACGTGTTTTGATAATATGTTTCCTAAGATTGTTGTGTATTCTAGGCAGATCTACACTTAGATAATCATCATAGACAAACATATCTTCCTGGTGATCATAATCTATAAAAGCTATCTCAATTAGTAAGCAAGATATTCAAGCGAGGCTAGACACCAGGGATTATAACTATATTCTTTCTAATGAATATATTAGTGATTAACTATATCGTCAAATCCTTCTATATTCTTAGCGCTTTTGGTGAAGTACCTCAAATATACTGCAGTGGAATCACATGTATGAGAAATGAATCATATCAAGACTACTTCAATATTTGCAGCAATGGTAGCAGCCATAGCACTCACGGCGGTAGCAGTGGCCATCCCACAACAGGCATTAGCATACGGACACCACCACCACAATCACCATAATCACCACAACAACAGCATAAAGGTGAGTCAAGATACAAGCCAGCTAAACGCTTGTGGTCAATCACTTTGCCTAAATAATGGCACCAATACTGTACACATAAATCATTGATCCTAAAATGTAATGCAACGGAAAATGAGAGAATCATGTATTTTCTCTTCCACTCATTATTTTTCTAAATATTGTGTGTTGCTTGCATTCAAACCAACGACAAATTTACTATGTCACACTCTGTCTCTTCAAGTGGAAGCTTCTCGACCTTAGTTGCTGGCTATGCAGAGCCGGGATCGCCACATATTCTTAATATTAACGCTTTCCATGGCCCGGCTTTTGCTTTCTTGAAGGACACTGTAAATTGATACAGAATACCCAGGGATGTTTTGCAGCAAAGATAGTCTTGATTATAGGCCATCGGCATAACGCACACATCTTCCCGGTAGATTTTAGCGATCCTTTCTGTGGGAGTGGAGCGGTTGCTTTGCACATACCTGAAGAATAATAAGTACATCCTACGAACCTCTTTTTTGTTACCTTTGATCTTATTATTTGGAGGAATCCTTTGCTACATACAGGACATGTCCCAAGCGCCGCTTGGTGTCGTTTCTGCTGTGGATTCTGACTAATTAGTACTGCATCAGTTATCTTCCTACCTATCTCAATTTCTTTTTCCTTGAAGGTAATCATTGTTGTTTTTAATCTGTCAATTGCTTTTTCAATCACGAGGGCACTTGTGGTTTTGTCTGATTCAATTTGTTCCAACTGTTCTTCCATAGATCTAGTAAGGTCTGTGGATACTATGCTTGGTACGTATTTACGCATTGATTGTATTATTTCAATTCCGATCTCCGTAGGCATAATTCCATCCCAACCGTTACTGTGAGTCGTACCAGTAATATAGTTCCTTTTGAAGAGTGTGCTGATAACCTCAGACCTAGTTGCTTTAGTTCCAATCTGTTCTTTTTCCATTTCTTCTAGTATGCTAGCTTGATTGAATCTGGGGGGAGGGTGGGTAAATTTTTTATCCATTCTCACGGCAACATTTCTCAAAATATCACCTTCATGAAGTTCTTGTATTTCAGTACCACTGCTAGGACTATTAATATATGGTTTGTAAAAATACATCCATCCTTCATAGAGCATTTTCTTTCCATGAGCTTTGAAAATATGATCGTCCTTTACAAGAATCGTGACTGTTGTATACTCACTAAGAGTTGGGTCTCCAAAAGTTGCCAAAAATCTCATGATTATGAGATCGAATAATTTTTGTTCAACAACTTCCAGTTTATCCTTTGAGTTTTCGCCTGTTGGGTAAATCGCTGGATGTGCTGGATCAGTTTTGCTTCCTTCGTTTGGCGAGAGATGATCTCTTGCAAGCACGGCCGCAGCAAGGTTACTATAAGGATAGCCAATTTTTGAAATGCCCAAAATAATTTTCTTATAGTTTATCGACGCAGGCAGCTTTTGGCTAGCTGTCCTTGGATAAGAAATGAATGCTCCGATATATAGCTTCTCTGCAATTGATAACGTGTAGCTAGGAGAGAATTTGAATACTCTATAGGCCTCTTTCTGCAGATCACCCAGATTGAAAGGAGTTGGAGCTTTGAGACTGACCTTTTGTTTTTCAATTTTGGTAACCTTACCGTCCAGGTTTGTGCATGCTTTAACTATCGAAGTAGCTTGAGATAATGTGCCTATTTTTTGCTCGTAATAGTGAGCCCTAATTATATTTCCATTTTTTTCAAATTCTCCAGATATAGTCCAATATGGTTCTGGGATGTGTTCTCTGATCTCCTTCTCTCTGTCAACTACGAAGGCAAGTGTTGGGCCCTGAACCCTTCCAATTGAGAGATTGCGATACCGTTTGCCATCACTACTGACTTTGAGAGACTGTGTAAGAGCTCTTGAAAGGTTAACTCCATAAATAAAATCAATCATGTGGCGCGATCTACCAGCTTCGGCTAATCCTTTGCTTGGTTCCAACAAATTATCAAATGAATTTCTTATTTCTTCATCTGTAAGCGTTGAAAACTTGGCTCTAAGTGAATTTTCGTATTTGTGATTGCATGCATATTGGAGAATATTGTAACCAATTACTTCACCCTCCTGATCATAATCACAAGCATCAACAAACTTTGCAGCGTTTTGGGAAAGCAAGGATATTGAATTTATGATGGTAGCTGTCTTTTTTGGAATCGGCGCCCACTTAATATCAAACACAGGATACACACTTCGATTTCTGTTAACATCCACCAATCCGTACAAATGACCAATTGCAGAGCATACAACAAAGCGCTCATTACGATGATCGGTTACAGAAAAAACCGGCGTTAGCCCTCTTTTTTCCTTGAAGCTAGAGTTTCCTAAAGCACGCGCTATCCTTCTTGCAGCATCGGGTTTTTCACAAACTACAAGTGTATAGGGCGATTGAGAAATGCTGGTCATACTTGATCCTACAGCGAACGAAAGAATTCATGCAGTCTTATTTAGGAGTAGCAAGTATGAATGTTGTGGATGACTACTTGCATCGTCTTGTTCGGATTCAGATTTTTGCTTACGATCAATCTACGCGCCGCACTCTTTTTTACTCCTGAATTGCGTCGAATGATTTCTACTAATCAAAACGAAAGAGGATAGATTCAGTAGTCATAATGATCGTTTTGGTTACCATATAATCACACTTGACTTTATACCTCGTTACTGTTTACTGTTGTTGCAATGAAAGCATGGTTCCATCCGTGAGTGTGCAAACATGCCCTCACTGGTTTATGCCAAGGTACTCCCTACTTCATAATAAATTAAAGTGATATACGATGACCGCGGTAATGCAAAACCGGATATGTTAAATCTGCATTAGCTTGATTATAATAGTTAATTTAAAGCATTCAATTGAAAAATAATTGGATGCTACAGGTAAAGCATAAAAATATCGCTCTCGAAAGCTTAGCCACACCTACTTCCGGTCGTGCGATCATAGCAAGCTTGCAATATATGTACTCTAGGTCATTCGATTGACCTGCCCCTCTTCCTTTACTGGGTCTCTCAAAGGTTCTAGTAGTAGTAAACATCAGTTTTCACCTTATATAGAGCGTCAGCTTGCTCTAGGTTTAATCCCATCAGTGTTCGTCAAAATAATAGTTAATAACTAGGTAAATGAAATTATTTTTGAGAATAATACGGAAAATGAAAGTAAAACCTATGTGTTGTATGGTGCACATAGAGTAATTGATGCTGAATTAGAGTTTTTTGCGAATTCAAAGGCAAAAATTGATACCTGTATGAACTACACACGACCATCATTAGCTGTCATACTTGAACCAATAAGGAAAGCTTTTCTTGATGCAAAAAATAGAGGTGTAAAGCTTAGATACCTTACTGAAATTACTCTTGATAATAAAGCTGCCTGCAAAGAGCTAATGACAATAGTAGAACTGCGACATTTAGATGGAATAAAAGGCAATTTTATGGTAAGTGAGACAGAATATCTTGCTCCTTTAATTTTGTTTGAGAGAGGGAAGATAGCATCACAGATTATTTTCAGTAATGTAAAGGAAGTTTTGGATCAACACCAGTATATGTTTGATACTCTTTGGAACAAGGCAATTTCAGCGCAACAGAGAATTAGAGAGATTGACGAGGGAATAGTCAGCTATGAAACAAAAGTATTAGAAGAAGATGAGAAAAAGTTAGAGCAATTCAAACTATATCTTGAAAATTCTAGGCAGCTTTCAGTCTGTACTCAAGATAATAGACTACAATTTGTTTATAATAATTTCTTTAAGGTCATTGAAAATATTCTGGATAAATTTAAAAATGGAGAACATAATGGAATTAGATGGCTAACTTATGTCAAGGATAAAAATAGTGCCAACTTAGCCAAAATATTTCTCGAGTACGGAGTGGTTGTACGACATATTAATCAAATACCTATAAGCTTTGGCGTCTCAGACATAGAAGTAGTTGGCTCAATAGCAAACACAGAGGGTAACGAAATGGCAAAGACACTTTTTGTCAGCAATGAACCACTTTATGTCAAGCACTTTAATAGCTTATTTGAAGAACTATGGAAAAATGGAATTGATGCCAAAGATAGAATTCGAGATATTGAGGTAGGTGCTGAGTTGGCAGATGTAGAAGTTATTCCAATGTCAACTAGAGCAAAGGACCTTTACTTAAACCTTGTAAAAAAGGCTGAAAAAGAAATAATCCTAATGTTTCCTACCACTAATGCCTTCATTCGACAAAAAAATATTGGAGTAATACAGTTTTCAGAAGAAGCAGCAAGAGAACATAATGTAAAAGTTAGAATATTGATGCCTCCTCACACATCAACTGAAGATATAGTACGACACTTGAAAGAAAATTATGCTGAATGTTTTGATATTAGATATATCGAAAAAATGTCAGATACTAAAGCAACGATCCTGATAATTGACAGAAAAGTATCATTGGTTATGGAATTAAGAGATGATTCGAAGCGAACTTTCGATGAAGCAATAGGATTATCAACTTATTCTAATAGTAGGCCCGGTGTTTTATCATACGTATCAATATTTGAGAACTTGTGGAAACAAACCGAATTGTATGAACAATTGAAAACTCATGATAGAATGCAGCAAGAATTTATCAATATAGCTGCTCATGAGTTACGCACTCCCATACAACCTATAATCAGTTTAACAGAAATACTTCGATCTCAAATAAAGGATGTCAAACAACAGGAAATATTAGATGTCACTATTAGAAATGCAGAAAGATTGCAGAGGCTTACAAATGATATTTTGGATGTTACAAAAATTGAAGGCAGATCACTAGAACTAAACAAAGTAGTGTTCAATTTAAATGACATATTGATAAACGCTATTAATGATATAACATTAGGTAGAAACTCCCCCAAGAACGAAAACTTAAGGCTTTCCTACAATCATCATCCTGATGTTTTAATACAAGCAGACAAAGAAAGAATATCGCAGGTTATTTCGAATCTCTTAGATAATGCTATCAAATTCACTTCAAAAGGAACGATACTCGTTAGTGTGGAAAAAGACAAAAGAGATAACAGCGAAGACAATAAATATGTTATCGTTAATGTAAGGGATTCTGGTCAAGGAATAGACTCGAGTATATTACCACGATTATTCACTAAATTTGCATCAAAATCTTATAAAGGAACAGGATTAGGTTTGTTCATCTCCAAGGCTATTATAGAGGCCCATGGTGGTAAAATCTGGGGTGAAAATAACTCTGATGGCAGAGGAGCCACATTTTCATTCAGCCTGCCTCTAGGGGAAAACCGATAGATCCGACCATAGATTTAGGAGGACAGTTAGAAATATTGAAGGTGTGAAGTTAGTTAATGTGAGCACAGGTAAAAGTTTGTGTTACGATGAGGCTATTATTTTTGGTTACCGCATCAACTGAATTAATTTAGCAGCAACGTACGTCATAATGTGGGGGGCGATATAGTGTCTGTACCCTCCTAGTTGATGGCGGTTCATCCATCGCGAGATGCTACCTATCGGTAGAAGAGGCAGGTCTTCGCACTAGGTGGGTCGAAAGCCTTGAAATCATAGAATAGAATTTTCAAAGAATAATCGTGGCTGAGCATGGGTCGGGAGAGCAAGTCACGGACCAATTCCTCGAATCGTGTTTGGGTCTATTAAATAGATGTTAGAACCTTCGACTTTATCCTGTCCATGAATTCTTCAGTTAACTGAAGATTTAGGCCGCATCAATTGTATTATATTGAAAAACTGAGCAATGTATAATTCTACCAGCGGTTAATTTGCAACAGGGTTGGAGCCTTGACAAGCTTTTTTTACAGTTTCAGAAATAAGGAATATCGAGGTCAACCAGTCGTTTAAAAACTATTTATAGTCAGCAAATTATGCAAAAATCGATGCAGGAAATAAATAAAGAAGACACCGATCGCATCAACATTTCTATCAGCAGGAAAGCTTATGATGCATTAGCGACATACACTAAACAAGTGAATGAAAGAGAAAAAAACAATGGCATACAGAAGCCTTTCACTATCGAAGAGGTATTGGATGAAGAAATCATTTTCCTTTTCAGTGAAGAATGGAAGAAAGATTAGCAACTTGACGGCAGAATAAACAGACTCGTGAAACAATTAATAAAGTATATAGTTGCGCTAATATCCAGGAGACTACTTTAAAGAATTGACCACAAAAGACCCTGGCATAGGATCATAAAACTAGGCCCTAAAGGTGAACCGGCAAGCTGTTTTATTTGTAGTGAACCATGTTACATCGGATTATCTTTACCAAATCATAAGACTCGTTTCTACGTATGTGAAGAGTATTAGACTAATTCAGAGTTGTGAATACAATGGTATAATGACTTCCATTAACAACTATAAAAAACATGATCGAGGTCTTTGAAATTAGTGGCAGAGAACTAGAAAGTACTCTACAAAACGCCGACATAATAACAATAACCAGATAGCTAGCACAATAACTTGAAGACAACTCCAGTCATAGAGGAAAAAAAGAACATAGAAATAGCCCAGCCAAACTCTTTTGTTCCTGAACGCGATATTGAACTGACATGGAGTATGCGTGGAATGCACGCTAATAACAAAGAAATTCGTCGGAGAATTATCCCAGCGTCATGTCTGTGGAAACACTTTGATTTGCGTCAATCGAACGATATATTAAATTACTTGGACATACGAGCCAGCATCCAATGATTTGTTGTATTCCGATCTCTTGGTAGGTTTCAGCTTCCTTACTACTTGCTTTCCATTCATATCCCTTTGACCCCATAGATTTTTTTAGGGTTCATCCGGGTTTAGTACTCACATTTTTGGTCATTGACGAATATCAGATAAAAAAAATGAGACGTTAAGGAATCGAATTAAATTAAATAGTCTGAACCAAAACATACGATTCATAGTAATAATTAGTTAGGAATATACTATGGTGTAGTATATTCGTCGAATCTATCGCAGTATTTTTATGGTTAAATGTCTATTACAGAACATATGAATAAATCAACAAGTTATAAGAAAAGAAATGTAGTTGCATTTGTAATTATTACTCTCTTTCTGGTTAGCGTGGGATTGTCAGCTTCAGCTATCATACCTATACAGGATGCACAAGCTCAGACGAAGGCCAATACCGCAAGCACTATGATGGGAAGTAGTGGTAACCAAAACAAATCTAATATTATGTTGAACAGTTATGGACCAAATTTCACAGGCTCTGTTGCATTGGGGCCTACAATTGCCAAAGCCATTGCATCACAAGTTCACGTTAGTCTAGCTAATGCTAGCACGATTGCAGAAAAAACAGTAGGTGCTAATGCCCATGCGGAGGCAGTCAGACTAGGCGCGGTTCATGGATTTCTAGTATACATGGCAATCATTGCAGATAGCAACAATGGCTTCCATGGTGTGTTAGTGGACCCAGGAAATGGAAAGGTTCTAGCTTCTACTCCAGTGTCTATGGCAGCGTTGATGTCTAGTGATATGGGGATGATGGGATCTGAAATGGGCATGGGAGTGATGGGTTCTGAAATGAATCAAGGCATGATGTCGAATTCTCCTGGAATGATGGTTAAACCTCATCACTAGGAGAATGCCTCCTGCGATAACAGACAACGAATCGATAACAAGCCTGTCGATATATTGGTGCAGATATAATCATACAAGGAAGGACAGCGTTAGGTGAGATACACAAAGTAATTCGGCCAGGACAAAGAAGAAGACATAACTAAATTAAACATGTAATAGGCAGAAAAGATAAAGTGAAAAGATAAATTATATGCTTTATCTCGTCAACTGTTTTATTTAAGATCTCAATTACGAGATTTCAAATGGAGAAAATAGCAAAAGATTATCATTATCGTCAATTTAGATGACAATTATTTTCTGCTGAAAAATCAAAACCGTGACTCATCTAAGAAAGGTTCACCCTTTGAATTTGTGCTCGTTAGCCATTTATTTTCTATAAGTAATTTGCCGCCCAAAATGGAATGGAAATCTCGATACAAAGTGAGGGTGCGGACAGGAGCTAGGTCAGATATCCTAATATGGATTGATTATATACTTTTGTATACTGGAATTCTTTTTAGGGAGACATGACTATTCTTGTCGTCAACCGTCAAGACTTACAGACTTTGACAGAGCGTAGGAGTACCTGACAATCTTACCCATACAATTTTGAACAGGTAAATTGGATAAAACATGATTTAGAATGAATTATTGAATGCTATTATCTAAATACTTGATCTCGTCTAAATTACCAAAAATTATTAACAACAACATTTGAGTCTCAATTATGGACATGATAACAAATGTTTATTTTTTAGATAGCCAAGTTTAATTTAATTTTTCTTTTTTAAAAGTTAATATAGTTTTTCTCTAAAATATTAGTTGTGGTAGATGCTGTGGAATATAGGGTAGTTTGATAAGATGTCTACCAGATCGGTTCTATCAATTATTACGTCCATGATGTTAGTAACATGGATAATATTTGCCTCAAATCTATTCTTAGCATCTGGTAATGTGGGCAAGGCATTCACAAAATTATTTTCTCAGGCTCCAGCCAACGAGGTAGTTAACACAACAAACTCAACCAGTAGCCAGCCCCTAGCCAACCCAGTAAATGGTACAAATGGATCAAAATCGAGTGCTGTGACTAATCAACTACTTAAATCTATATTACCAAAATCTCAGCCTCTACCTTTCTCTTCACAGCAGCCTAACACCACGTTACCAAGACAATTAATTATATCCCCATCCCAACTACCGAACTCTACATTATCAGCTAATATCACTGCCCACATGAATAAACAACCAACTGCAACAACACCACCTCGCCCAAAGCAGCAAACGACTACTCTAGGATTCAATTCAAAGGGTACTATAAATTCTCTAATAAATACATCAAATGCCAGCTGGATAGTATCTGGAAGTTGGATTCTGAATGTGGACAAAGGCTACGTGAAATTTTTTGATACCAATATGACATGGGTCAATAACAATGGTATGACGTCGCATACGCATGAACTTCGGAACTTTAAGAGCGTAGTAGTAACAGTTCAACAACCAACCAACGACGTATTTTTGAATGGACTCATCGACGTGGGAACGGATCATCGCATAGTGTGGCAGAATGTCCCTATTACAATCAGTATCCACGGAGGCAAGACAATAACTATTTTTGTAGATGACAATGCCACCAATCGTCATTTTGCAGGACAACCTATCCTAGGATTAGTCAATTCATTCACACCGTGTTCCAATGTGCCTGGTGCCAATATGGAAGTGTTACCAAGCTGCAGCTGATAGCTTTCTTGTCAATTTGCTTAGAGCAACCTTGGATAGCTGTTACCTTGTACGGTGACATTAAAGTATAAAAACAGGTCCTGTGAATTAACGTCGATGTTGAATAACCCCATTAAGGTCCTATTTCTCGCTCTGATAATTGTGATTTCATTATCATTACCATCGTTATTCCGTACCTTCGCTCCTGAAAATTTGCATACAGTCAGCGCAGAGGCAAAGGTAGACACAACATACTCCACTTATATTCATCCAAATATTGCTGCCCTTGCATCAATACCTCCTTTTTTCATGTTTCCTCAACAGGATAAACATCCATCGAACCTACCACAGCAAATGGCTATTCAAGGAACTATGTCAAAAGGTACAATAAATTCTGTTATCAAAACTCCTACTGCAGAGTGGATAGCGAGTGGTAATTGGACTTTGAAACAAAATGATGGTAATACGACCGATTTCAAGACAGACATGACATGGTTCAATAATAATGGCAAGACCTCTCACACACATCAGTTTCAGAATTTTAGATCTACTGCGACAAATACTACTGGAGGAAATGTAACAGCAATTGTACAACCAGGCAGCAATGTAATTTTAAATGGGCTGATGGATGTAGGAACGAATCAACATATAGTGTGGAAGAATGTCCCTACTACGATCAGTATCCACGGAGGCAAGACGATAACTATTTCCGTAGCTGATAATGCCACCAATCGTCATTTTGCAGGACAACCTATTTTCGGGCTGGTCAATTCATTCACACGTGTGTCAAAGTAATAGATAGATTTCGGTTTGCTATGATATAATGGGATATAGCTATGAATAGTAAGACGACTATCTGCACCTTAACGTCATTGTAGCGCCACTATCATCATGAATTCAATACCATTTGCGCTAATATTAAAAAAGCAAAATGTCGGTAGCACGAGATATAGTATCAGGCCGTCTTGTAGACGGATTGATACCTGTGCCCTGTCAGGAGTAGTGATTGTCTATATGTTCCTTCTGGTTAATCGGAATAATAACTACAAGTTGTGGTCAAGAATTTGTTATCTTGTGCTGCAATCAGATCTACATTAGTGCTTGGAGATTAAATGATATATTAAGTGTGTATGGTACGCCAATCGTTCCAACAGGTTTCAGATTAGCCAATAGTAAGTCCTTGCTTTGGAAAGTTTGACTTGAAGACGATATGATCTTCGAAGGCATTTGGGTGTAAGCTGGACTATGGTTAATGGATGATCCCAATTGGTTTTGTAGAGTTTTAGCTTGGTTTACCTTTTGGATTTTAGGTTCTGAGTTGCTCTCCAATTGGGGTAATCAATGGAACGATAGAATACACAATCAAGTAAAAAATGAACCTCATTTCTTCTACAGTATTCCTTTCTTACCACTTTCATAATGGCATTTACCAAAAATAATTTTAGAATACAGTCCCTCATAGATTTCTACAAGACAAGGATTAGAATTATTAATCATTTGCATAATGACTGATGTACTAACGTTCTATCAGTTCGTATTTCGGCTGTTAGGAGCTATGCTATCTCAGTTGTGTTTGATTTTGAACTTGAGTTTGGTTTTGCGACCGTAATGGTAATTGGAAAAAGGGAAATGCACTACTACCAAGAGCATAAGGCATTTGTCCATTCCACCTGTTAATTGATAGCCACTGTAGGTACGTCGGACTTTGTTTTAATTGTACGGTAATTATTTTGATAGCCTGAGATTCGCCATTCGCTTTGGCAACATTGGCTCTTGCTGTTGCCTGAGCCTGAACAACTGTTTGGTTTGCTATTACTTGTATAGCTTTTAGATTGTTTTGTTCTGTCAAATATTTTTGAAATGCCACTACCTTGGATTCTACTTGACTAGCAAATGCTTGTGAGAATTTAAAGTCAGTTATAAAAACTGTCTCGACGATTATGTTTCTTGCTGTTAGTGTATTGGATATAGACTGATCTATCACAGCTTTTGCAGTAGCTCTTTTTGTTATTAGATCTTCAGCGTTGAATTTGGCCACGCTGGCTTTAACTGATTCTTGTATAGTTGGTGCAATTATTCTATCGGCATAATCAGCTCCAAGCTGCTGATAAATGATGTTTGCCTGACTCGGACTAATATGATAGTTCAATGCTATTGTAGTCTGAACTTCTTGCAGATCATTAGATGCGGCCGTTGCATCAGCCTGGAATTTCAAAGTACGTACTTCCATCTGTACCACCTGTTCCGCAAAAGGAATGATAAAGTGAATTCCTTCTCCTAATACACGGTTTTCAACTGCACCCACATACAGAACGACTCCTCTATGTCCTGCCTCTATTACAACTACTGATTCAAACATAATGACAATTAGAATAATAAAGGTGATTATTGCTGCTACTATTATTAATTTATTTGAAGATCGTGAGCCCGAATATTGATATGACCCTTTATCAGGGCTAGGGTAACCAGATCTCCTGAATGGATTTCTCATAAAACTTAACTTCTAACATAATAACTTCAATATTAAAGGTAATTTAAGTTTGAGGTCTCTGCATATCAGAGCAGTATGCATAAGGCATCCAAATTAACTGAGTATCCTCCTCTTAATCGTTGAATTTGTTTGTTAGCGTGTGATTAACGTTTCTAGTCTGAGAGATGATGGCCTATTTCCATTGCATACAATATATTCTAGCCTACCTGCTGGAAGATCATGTAAGGACGCATTCAGGTATATATCCCTCTATCATTGTTTCAAGATAAACAGACTTATCCTAATAAATAAAATAGGGAAATCAAAGCAGGTCGTAGTAAAAGAAGATATCTACCGAGTCCGAAAGTTGCTAAGGTGTTGGTTTCATGATAGCCGGTAGTGTATTGAATTAGAAAAGAGTTTCAGGTTTCAACAAAATAGCGATTTGTCAGAGAATGAGCCTGTGTGCTACCCTCAGCAATCGTCATCTAGGGATATGAGCTCTTCACCTTTCTCGTTACCTCCATCCACCATTAATGTATCGATAAATTGCACTCCGGATCCTGTGGCATTTAAATGAGTCTTTCCATGCAGGAGCATATGGATTGCCTTCTTTTATCGGCCGTCTATCATCTTAGACTTCTTTGCTTGTTCAATCCATCGAATAAAGGGCCACCTAGGTGAAGGGGCCAATTTTCGAAAGGAAGCCTCTGCTCTTGCGTTATGGGACAGCGCTTTCTTGAGGTCAGGTGAGATACTGACAACAGCCAGTGAAGGATCCCGACCCGCAGTCAACTCAACCACTTCCCCCTTCCCTTGCTAATCTTGTTCCTCAATTCTCTGTTAACTACAACGAACTTATCTCCGTCTCCTGCGCGGATTAAAGACGACCTGAATTGCGCGCCATCGATCGTTCCCTTGATCCGCATTCTTGCTCTTATTGTGCCCGATTCATGTCCATGGATCTTGACGCAAGTCCAAGATGCCAATCCCTAGGAGCGCCCAAGACTTGTCTAGAAAGTTAAATCCCTCATGGCCACGATACGCCACTTCAATTATAAGAAATGCTGTTGACTACCAATCAAATCAAAAGCCAATATGCGGTGATGTCTTGCAAACTTGACATAGTAAGTACCTAATTTTGAATCAGCGTCCGCCTATGCAAAATGTTCTCGAGTCGTCAAAAAGTTGACAATTACTATTGTGTTCGCTAAATTCATCACCCTCAGTCACAGGAATATCAATATCGAATAAATCCGTGTCAGTTCCCACTCAGATATCTAAATTAATTCCCTGGCGATAAACTGCTACCTGTGCTTCTTTGGCTACTGTGAAATTCCTTATCATAGCAGCTATTAACATCTTGTAACGTTAGGTGCCCAGTCTTGTTAGCTATTTCAGTCATACAATTAAAATACCGTTTTAATGCGAATGCGGGTGTAACAAATGTGCTTGTCATTATAAGTACGAATGCTGCTAGTATAGCAATAATACTTAGAGATGTACTGGTCGACTTCATGGTCATTGATTGAATAAGTACATGAAGATCTTTATAGGAAATATGGACCGAATTACTATAAGAATATGACCCTCCCGTTTACAATTCAAATTTTCAGATAATTCTTCTGTATTTAGAAACCTGAGGCTGCATTCTCAATTCCTATAAGCAAGTTGTCAACAATACAACAATTAAATATTTCTTGCAGATCTCAGCTATTCTTATTTTTATATTTATTTCCATAAGAATTAACAAAACATGAAACCCTAAAAGGAGAAGTACTACATAGTTCATGTATTTAGTATTATGTTCTTTATTATCTAGATACGAGTATGTTGTAGTACATACATCACACAATCTGGCAGCATCAACATCTGATGACGGTACCAACAATACTACGCCGTTTGTTTTACCGTCAGGTTCTTCTGGTGATAATTACAGCCATTTGTCCCCGCAGGATTAGCGTCCAGCAATAGCATCGATAACTCAAACTCCGCTCCTCAAGCTGGTAATTCTAGCAATGAATATTACTAATATCCATGATAATGACCTATAGTATTTCTCAAACTAATATTATCAGAAGCAATGATAATCACGAGGCAGATGATCACAAGCTCCACAAAGACAGCTCTAATGTCGAGATCATATATCAATTAATCAGACACAGCAAACAAGAATTCACCAGCGGAGAAATGCCGTTTCCCTAGTTACGCTTTCTTCTATTCACTACTGCCCACACAGATGCCGGAGTGTGTGGCTCAAAGAAGAAAGGATTAGGGATAGTTTATCCCTGAGTGGTTCATAATTCTCCTATTGACAATCACTCTCTTCATTTTAGCCGACTACACTTTTTTAGATTTAAACAATAATGACGTGTAGAAAATTACTTGAATGGTTTCGATATCTTTTCTAAAGAAGGATATGGAATAAAATAAGGAAACAAGGGTTTGCGCTCAAGTGTAATCCTTATTCCTTAATTGCTCGCTCTCTTGTCAATGGAATATTTTAGAAACTGAAAATCGCAATAAGGATTATGGAGAGTGGCACTGGACCAAACATTCCCATTGCTGCCTGAATAGGTAATGTCTGGCTCGTCGAGCTAGCGCTGCAATTTGACGTGATGATTAAGTTTATGTCAACATGCCTGAGGGTTAGTAAATTCGTACGACTAGCATAATTTGTGATTTACTTTTGCTTATAATTCCATTATCCATCATCTTATTCTGAATCTAGTAGCTTCTTAAGACCCCATAAACGTTATCAATTACACAGTCAGTCCGATAAATCATTATGAATATGACATTCATGACTGATCGAAAAAATCACATGCCAAACTTAAAGAAATATCAGAAAAAGATTCACGGATAAATTTTCCTGAGTTGAGAGTTAAAAAATTGTTATTGCTATTCAAGAGATTACACACCGTCAAATGCGCCTGCATCAGGTGATGACATATAGTTTTCTAATACTTTTTCAATAGCTTCTCTGTCCTCGTCAACGGTATATTCTTGATATCTGGTAAAGTCTAGTGGAGTAATTATACCAATTGGCTTGTTTGAACTACCTCCAACAACAAGTAAATGTCTTACGTTGTTTTTTAACATCATATCAGCTGCTGCTGATGGAGAAGAGCTAGCCTTGATAGTAATAAGAGGAAAAGACATTATTTCTTTACTTGTCACCGTGCTAGTAAGTACATCATTAATGCACACTTTTCTGACAAAATCGCGTTCAGTAACCAAACCTACCGGTTTACCGGTCATATCAACTACTACCAATGAACTCACATTCGTATCTTTCATTTTTCTTGCTGCCTTTTGTGCAGTAGTCGTTTCTTCAATACTTTCTAGTTTTTTTATCAATATGTCGCTGATAGTTAAAGCCACTAGAATATACTCTTTTTACTTACTCTTTTAAATATAATGTTTGTAACTACAATAGTACTTCGACGTTTATACCAGACTCGTGAATGCATGGACCTTCAAGACCTCGTACAGCATGGCCCTTTCAGTCCTGATTTGCCGTATAAATAAAATATAGATCCAGTGTCGTTTTTCCCACTTAAATTCTGACAGCGCAGGAACGCAGTAGCTCGATTCATCAAGCAAAACCTGATTAGGCTTCGCGATAAAGACGATTTTTAAGGCCAACCTTATGCTAGAACCAATTATATGATGTATGCACTTTCTAAAAAGCAAAAGAAGTATGTCTCAACTACCAAGCTAAGTGATAAATTTAAGATAAAGGTGACGCAATGGAATCACTTTGATCCAGAACATCATTCCGTAACGATGGGAGAGGCAGATGGTCTAGAAGCTGTGAGATCCGTTAATGGAGGGTAGCTTTATGCATTAATGTTACCTCCGATAGGCCCGGTGACACCCATCGATGACATCAAGATGAAGGGGATGGATGACGTTCTAACCATGTCCTAAGTATCCCGAATACATCATTATCATTCGTAGTTTCAGGAACTTGGTTCAAAGACAAATTCCATTGCTTTGAACTGCATTCCGAAAGTCTTAGATTAAGTTCAAGGTGTCAATACTCATCGAAATTTTTCATCTAGCCATACCCATGTAAAATACTTGAGAAATTTCCTAGAGAAAATAATAAGGATCTTGATATAGACGAAGTAGGACAATAAAATAAATACACGAGATGCGTAATCCATCGATAATATACGTGCAGTCCGTGCTACCAAAGTTGACATCCGGCTATAATGAGGCCTCACGCCCCCAGTGGAGCAGCTCGGGTATTTTTGATGTGAGGCCTCCTCATAGTGCGGTGTTTCCAACAGATTTCCGATTATCTTAATATTTATTTACTTCCGCTACGTGACAATTCTGACACTGGAAACATCGTCTTTGATTTCCATTGATTGATTTCGCATATCTTTAACTAACAAATATCCACATTTTTCTAAAATCAAGTCAATCTCTGATTAGAGATTCGTATGAAATGTTTTTAACAATTAAATGCAAATACTAATGCGAAACATTATGAAGTTACTTGGGGGCAAAATTAACTCGTTCTACATACTTTTAATAATTGCTATCGCCCTTGTTATCCTTCTTACTTTTCTAATTTGAGTTTTATCTCATAGTCTTCCAAAAAAACACAAGTGTCAACCGTTGCCCCTCGACGTCCTGACTGGCTGAAAACGTGATTTCAATTCAACAACGCTGGTGTTACTAGATATTCTAACTTATGGAACCACTCTATTTAGTGGAAGTAAAAACGATTTTCGACCTATCTCAAAATAGAATCAAGGTAAATAGGATTTTCCTGTAGGTTCGAAAATATTTTCTATTGTCGTAAAACCTTCGAGCCCCCAACTTTCTTGAATTTACCAGTTACCCTTCTTCTACCAGACTCGACAACGGCTGCGAACTGGACTACAATGAATTCAAAGATTTCCTCAAAGAAATCGAATTCTTCCATTGATTAGTGATTTTTATCCAAACAGGGGCATTACCAGATCTTGAAGCTGCAAATATAAGTTAGCTGTAGCTTTTGTATACAATTTCTTTAAATATTATAAATGCTATATCCAATATGATCACCTCAGGAAACGATAGATATTGACTTGCAAAGGTATATGTATACGTCATAAAGCACCAAAACCAGTCGGTAGTGGTCGCTACTCTACGGGGCAGAAACGATGTCAAGTATGCGAGATCTTCTTAAAGTGGGACGGGTTATGGTGTCCGTGCTGTGGATATAGACTCAGAACAAGGCCACGCAACTTAAAATACAAAGCGAAATTGAGATCAAGAAAGGAAATAGAGACCTCTAGACTATTACAGCTATCATCATCGTCTAGTTAGCAATATTACAATATTAGTCTGCAATCAGACTGGAATGTAAGGGGAACAATTGTGAAGGATTCGCGAGCAATATTTTAGAAGACAATCAATTATCAAATAATATCGTACAATTTATTATAATTTGAGGTACTTACCTGGACGAAGTTGTTCCTGGTAGGGTTTCCCCTCGTTTCACATTTCAGGCAGATCTCTATATATAAAATCTCTACTAATTCTATTGAGTGAAGGAATAGCGGGACTTATCCTCCTGCACAAGATAAGGATAATGATTGCATAACAGCTACTCTTTGAGGGATAAGTACTATTCAACTTAAATTAGGAGTAATTTTCAATTCTGATGAATTTTGGGTATACAAACTAGAATAATCGTACCAATACTCGCAGGGATAGCAAGTTTGACTTCAGTATTTTTTTATGTGCGCGGACGTAGTAGGGTTCCTAAACTATCATTTGATGGGTACTTCAAAATAGATAAACAATTTATCACCGGAGGCGTTCCAAGCAAACTGACGATTTATTGTGTTAGAATTGAAGACATGAATATGAAGAGTGAAGGAAGAATTCGTTCGTGCGCTGGGTCATTGACCGTGAATGGAAATGTTTACAAGACTGTGTGGTTGAGCAACGAGTCAAGACATTATGATTTTGTCAAAGAAGCATTACTAAAGATGTTTGAAGTTGACTGGAGCAGCAATACAATTGGATTCTTTAATACATCGCAAGAAACAAATGCTGAGCCCGCTTTAGCCCCATATGCCGAAACTATCCATAGTAATATCATAATTGGATTAGAATCCAGTAGAGGTCATTGTCCTGAATCCACAACTGTGAGCATAGAGGATATAATTAACCAAGCAGAAAGTCTATAATTGAAAAACCTTCGTGGTATTGTACCCGCATTACAATAGCACGAACTAGACTGCATAATAGTTCAAGATATCATTGATAGTATTCCTGTTAAAGATAGGATTACAAGCGTAAATTCGACCTTGTTCTATGTTCTAAATTCATACCTATTAGTATTTCTAAAACTGGAGTTATTCTGGCCGATGTGCTAACCGGCGAATGCGACACTAGTGACCCAAATTGACCCGAATTTAAGAGGCCTCTAAAATTAATTCTGTTAAATATAATCCATGACGCAACAAGCACAGAACATACAGTTGTGCCGATTATAAACCTC
>DASSIM010000018.1:0-2926 GCA_035691865.1 Candidatus Nitrosopolaris sp.
AAATGTACTTGAGATCACTTTTATTTGGGGAGAAGATCCCTGCTGCTGATATGATGATTAGTTCAGATATAAAGTATACAAGAAATACAAGTATGAATATAAATTCAATAGATTGTGTGAAATAAAAAAGAATCCATATCATAGATATAGTCCTGGCAAATAAAAGAATAATATCCATAAAAATCATATCAAATACTCCGAAGACAAACCAAAGGTCGTATTTCACATTCCGGGTTGTGATTATGTCACGATGCTTTAACAATGTCACGACTTGCCCGTGTGACCAACGTACCCTTTGTCTTATCCATGCTTTCCAATTATTTGGACAGTAGGTATAAGCGATGACTTCTGGGATAAAATCGATCTTCCCGCCAGATTTAAATAATTTAAGAGTTAGGTCAAAATCCTCAGTTACTGTGTCTATATCATAAAGAGCCATTTTTTTAGCCCTGTCGGTTCTTAAAGCCCCAAAGGCTCCTGGTATTATCACCAAAACGTTCAATAGCGTTCTCACACGCCTACCCAGTTCAAACGAAACCAGGTATTCGTAAGACTGACATCTTGTAAGAAGATTGGTTATTCCTTTGTCTCCGCTTAATATTCTCACATTACCAAGTATTCCTACTACGTTTGGTAAACGCAGGTACTTTGCTACTTCGCTTAAGGCGTTTCTGTCTAGTAAAGTATCTGCGTCTGTCATCATCAAAATATCTCCTGTTGCAAAATTGGAACCATAGTTCATGGCTGCTGCTCTTGAGCCTTTTCCTCCTGACCTTTTGACTAGTTTGATTAGCCCGCGTTCAGAATAAGGTAGCGCCTGTTGATATGTGTCGTCTGTAGAATGATCATCTATGATAATTATTTCTTTATTCCAATAAGTGCTTTCTAACGCTGATTTAATTGTTTTAGTAATAGAAGCCGATTCATTATGAGCCGCAATGAGCAAACTGATCTTGGGGCTAGATACAGCGGCTATGCTCATTCTTAAGGGGTTAAAATGGCGTTTGATTTTAAAAACACTCAGCGATATAGTTTTTCCCACATTTCTTGTCACATCGACCATCATAAAAGACAGAATACCAGCTATTTGCCATGGTGTAAGTGAATGCAGCCAAGACACAAAAGATGCAAGGAAGCTGCCAATGTCCAGAAGTTGCATAACGTAGTCCATTATTAGCTGAAATAACTTACAGGAGGTAGATTATTAAAGAATTCTGACTCACGAAAACTTTTGTCTCAATTTTGTTATCTATCCGTTTCCACTATAACCACTCCAATAGTGGAAATATTCTCGGAACCGATTTTTAATATACAGGTCATTCTAGACTTGGCCGCTCATCATCGCTAACTAATATCCACAATGTTACCTCTAAAAAATAGATCCGATAATCATTTAAGGAATCCTTCCGCTTGTGTTACAATAGTTGCAGGATAACCTACTTGAACACTGTTCTGATATTTTATGTGACTTCCAGGCAAGACACAAGTTGTTTCGAGCAACTTTTGCAATATTTGTAGTTCTCATTATTATAGGAATTCCTGAGATAATCGATGTACATGCGAAGCTTCCAAACAATATTGCAACAGTAGTTTCACCTTTAGACGGATTTAAGGAGAATTCAGAGTTTAAAAATCAATCTAGACAAATATCAAACACTGTCCAATCAGGAAACAAAACAGTTAACTTGAGCGACACAACGCATGCCTTTGATCCTCAGATGTGTGTTGTCGCCAAAAATGTATACGTAATTTGGGAAAACCGTGGCATGGGAATGTCAATCGTTTTGTTTAAAAGGAGTATTGATAATGGAGCAACTTTTGAGCATGCAATACGGTTGAGCAACAGTACCGATTATTCTGTACATCCAGAAATATCTGCATCCGTAAACAGAGTGTATGTATTGTGGCAGCGCTACAATTCGGGCATCTTACTTAGGAAGAGTACAGATAACGGAACCACTTTTAGACCTGTGGTAAAGGTTACTGATATTACAGGTAATGCACAAGATCTTCAGCTAGCTACATCTGGAGACAATCTGTATGTATTATGGAAGGACGCTGCTTCAGGGGAAATACTGCTCAAGAAAAGTACCAACGGAGGTGTTGGCTTTGGGCCTGCAACAAAATTAGGTGCCTCGACTTTGCCTGATGCAAATCTCGCAGCTGTGGGAACAAATGTTTACATAGTTTGGGATGATGTCGTAGCTGGAAACTACAACATAATATTTAAAAGAAGTATTGATAACGGAGCTACGTTTGGACCGACTATAAGCATAATCAAAAACGGCACCAAAGCTATCTCTAATCTAAATATTGCAGCTGTGGGAACAAATGTTTACATAGTTTGGGATGATGTCGTAGCTGGAAACTACAACATATTATTTAAAAGAAGTATTGATAACGGAGCTACGTTTGGACAGTCAGTAGATTTGACCGAAGCAGGCTTTGAGCCTCACATATCGATATCGACAGTAGGTGTCTACGTAGCTTGGCAGGATGCTAATTCTCAAGGCACAGGAGGGATATCCATCACCAGAAGTACAGATCATGGCGCAACTTTTGGACCGACTATAAGCATAATCAAAAACGCCACCAATGCTATCTCTAATCTAAATATCGCAACTCTGGGAACAAATGTTTACGTAGCTTGGCAGGCATCCTCAATAATACTTAAAAGAAGTACTGATAGTGGCGCAACTTTTGGACCGGCAGTAGATTTGAGCAAATACTATGAGGATCAGGTTAATTTCAACGGTGTTATGGATTTTCAGTTAGTCACATCGCAAGAAAATAATGATGTTTATTTAGGTTGGAACCAGCCGATACTATCTCCAGTTGATAATAGTAGCTCGCTGCATTCTGATGTGGTTTTCGCACGAGTGCAACCTGCTTTATTCGTGCAAAGTAGCTTCTATTATAATGAACG
>DASSIM010000019.1:0-8340 GCA_035691865.1 Candidatus Nitrosopolaris sp.
ATATATTCTGGGCAAAGTGGAAAACGTTACCAGTCGTCCAGGAAAAGCAATCCTAATATGGAAAGCTTTTTTGAAGATGTTGCTAAGATGATCCAAAGTACTATGAATACAGACGGTGTAAATGATGCTTGCCGAGCAATAATATTTGGTCCCGGTGAAGCTAAACGTAGACTTCATAACTTTCTAGGTACAGAGAAATATCGTTTTGAAAAAGAAAAATTGACTATAGTTGACGGAGTGGACGTGGCTGGAGAGGATGGGATCTATGTCTTTCTTCGCTCATCTGCACTCAAAGAGGCAATGAGTTCTAGCAAACTCGCAGCAGTCTCTTCAATTTTAGACGAGGTATTGAAACTCGTTCATAATAGTGAATTGAAGTATGCAATGGGAATGAAAGAGGTGACTTACGCCGCTTCTATAAAGAATGTCGAAAGTATGGTATTTTCAGATGCTATCTTCAAGACCAGCGACGACGGTGCAGTTCTGAAGTTATTAAATTCTATTGAAAGTTACGGAGGTAAAATTTATGCTGTTGATTCCTCCACAGACATAGGTCTTAGAATCTCGTCTTTAGGGGGCATAGTGGCTTTGCTTAGGTATCCTATGAGATAAATAATAAATGCGATCCCCATTGTGTCACACAATTGTGCTGTCTAAATAACACTATTAGTGGATAGTGCCATCCAATCCACGTAAGATTCAGATGCGTCATTCATATTCAATTCTACTACCTCAGGATTTTCATAAGGGTGTCTTTTCTCAATCTCTGCTTTTAATTCTGCCGAACGTTGATTTGTTGTCTTGAATAGTGAAAGGAATTCCGCATGATCCTCAAGTTTATTCTGCCAAAAATACAAGGATCTGATCTTTGCATAATTAACACAGGCGCATATTTTTTTGTTAACGATCACATCAGTAGCTAACTCTCTTAAGGATTCTTCAGTGGGAAATGTAGAAATTATTATAACCCCTGAATTCTTTTTTTTGCCCATAACCAAATTTATGCTAGATGATCGAGGCCATAATAACAGTTTTCTCTTTAATCCATGTCATAGCGCTAGGCAGGACGGACAATGAAAAAATCCTCCATGGAAAATTAGTGATTCGTTGATACTATAGTTATTGTGAATGTTCATTTACAGACGTTCTGGAGGCCCTGCCAAATGTTCCCATCGGAATATCTGGGAAGTTTTCGCTGATTCGCTGTTCCGCGACTGCGTTTGCTTCTGCCAATATTTTGTCTGTCTCTTCGCCGCCGGCATTAAATGCAAATGATGTAGCACCAATCTCTCCAGCGTTCATCACGATATCATTAAACACTCCATTGATCTCTCGCAATTCTGTGTCTACCTCAGGCATTACGTCCGACATTCCTGATTTTACTCTTTTCAATGCACCCATCGCTGGTCCTACCGCACTCATAACGTCTCCCATATCACTTGTCGATTCCAATCTGAAATGTACCTGTTCGAGTGCCATTTTAAATTGCGAAACCATCTTTATCGTCTTCTTAACCTGTGCTAGTTCATTCGATAACATTTTTCCCTGAGGCATATCATGTTTCTGAACATTTACGATGATTTGGTTGAAAAGAGATTTTTCTTTTCCTTTTAATTTCTCTAGAGTTGTATCTAGCTTCTGATTTTGGAGTTGAACTTTGTTCTTTGTTGAATCAATAGTTGGTTTGAGTGGTTTCTGTACCCGCACGCTTTCTCTTATGCGTTCGGGTGCATTTGGCTTACGTTCTCTGACCCAGTTCCTGCTAAAGCCAGTCATCCTAAGTTGGTGTAATAAAGATATCGTTAAACTGCAATGTCACAATTGAATAACTAATCAGCTAATATCTGCAAACATTAACTGGAGCAGGAGACTGATACCTCATCTCATACTTAAGATCAATGGTGATAAATCCGATTCACATGTACCGATAAATCTTCAGCAATTGGGTAAATGGATGAGCCCTTTATACTGTAGAAATTGACTGGCGCTATAAAAGCTCCTCTAACTAGGTATTGAAATAGATTTGACAAAATTTTATAATCGGGATATTACCTGCGAGATCATTTGCGGTCAAAATTCAGGGTGTTCGAAGCTGCAAAGATAAGTAGTAGAGGAGTCAAAACAGGGTGGAGCAACAGAGATCGAGCTGACAATCATAACCCCCGGTACGCTTTTGTTTTTTGTTACTTATCACGTACATCTATCCCCTACTACCCAGGGTGTACCCAATTGCACGATTATTAAAAAATTGGTCACATTGCTTCTGATTTTTTTAACCTATCTTGTTCGGAGAAATGTTTATCAGGAGATATGTTTTGATAATGTATCACGTTCCTTGAATAAGAAACGATAGAATAGTCTAACAATATCCACACGCCACCGTTTGACTAGAAACCAAATTAACTACTTTTACAGATCAGATTGACACTAATCATCGTCTACCCGCGAGTAATATCTTAGAAAACCGCCCCCGCATCGGCTTTGTTGTCCTTGGACAGATCACCATATCCATTTCTGTCTTGAATTCCGGTTCAAGGTAACCATGAGCCCCTACCAGTAGCGATGAACTTCTTGCTTGTCATTGAGAAGAACAGGTCGATATATAATTTTGCCAGGAGATATTTGCATTAATTTCAATCACTCTTTCATTGCATGTTTATCGGCAATAAATAGACAGGCACTTGCTCTTGTGTCAACTGCTAACACCAAATAGTCCCTTGAAGTCAAGGCACAAGAAGTCGTTCCGTTTCTAATGTGCTCTCCAGTATATCCTTCATATCGATTGTCCTGCAAATATCAGAATCGTTACCAGGTTTAAGTATCCTCAAAAATATTGCCCATAATAAAATGATTCCATCAGTCATGAGGCATGTAAGCAATATCAAAAGACTATTTGGTATTGCAGATTGGAATCTGTAAGTGCGAGGACCGCCAATGATTATATTTCAGATCGATTAATTAAAGATAAGATCATGTCCGAGACCCTATTTGAGAAAATCTGGGACGCTCATGTAGTAGGACCAGAAAACGAAATGGAACAAGGTCCGTCGCTGATATATATTGACAGACATTTGATCCACGAAGTTACGTCCCCTCAAGCATTTGCCAGTCTCCGAGCAAGAGGCAGAACTGTCAGGAGACCGGACCTGACATTTGCGACGATGGATCACAATATACCAACAGGCAATAGGTCACTTCCAATCGTCGATCCTATCTCAGCTCTACAGATCCACAGATTGGAAGAGAATTGTAAAGAATTCGGAATAACTCTCTTTGATGTCAATAGCCCAGACCAAGGCATCGTACATATTATTGCTCCGGAGCTAGGAATAACTCTCCCTGGAACAACGATCGTTTGCGGCGATAGCCACACTTCAACACACGGTGCTTTTGGCACAATTGCACTCGGTATAGGAACCAGCGAGGTTGAGCATGTATTAGCCACTCAGTGCTTATGGTTGGATATACCAAAAACTTTTGCGATAAATATCATCGGTAGTCCTAGAAATCCTCACGCTGTAACTGCCAAAGACATGATACTTTCCCTTATACGCCAAATAGGAACGGCTGGAGCTACAAGCACGGTGATAGAATACCGTGGCGAAACTATATCCAAATTTTCGATGGAAGAGAGAATGACTATCTGCAATATGTCTATTGAGGCTGGCGCAAGAGCAGGCTTGATAGCCCCCGATAGGACTACTTTCGAGTATATCAGAGGACGAAGATATACCCCTCCAGGAGAACAGTTCGAAAAAATGGTGGAGTTTTGGGAAGAAAACTTGAAGACAGATCCTAATGCACAGTTCGACGAGTGTTTTATTTTAAATGTGGATTATCTTGCACCACAGGTTACTTGGGGAACTAACCCATCAATGGTAGTAGATGTCACTGAAACTATCCCCTCCCCAGACGATTTTGCAAAAGGAAGTGAAAATGAGAGAAAAGCTGCGTTCCGCGCTCTGGATTATATGGCCCTTGCACCTGGGACTCCTATAGTAGAGATTCCGATTGATCGTGTATTCATCGGGTCGTGTACTAACAGCAGACTGGGAGATCTACTAGAAGCTTCGATTATTGCAAAGGGAAGAAAAGTATCACCGAACGTTAGGGCAATGGTAGTGCCCGGTTCCCAACATGTAAAGAGGGAAGCTGAACGCATAGGGGTGGATAAAGTTTTTAAGGATGCTGGATTTGAATGGCGGGAGTCGGGCTGCAGTATGTGCCTTGGGATGAACCCCGATATACTTGCTCCTGGTGAAAGATGTGCTAGTACGTCGAATCGTAATTTTGAAGGACGACAAGGAACTGGCGGTAGAACACATCTTGTCAGTCCCGTTATGGCAGCAGCCGCTGCAATCGAAGGCCATTTTGTCGATATTAGAGATTGGTTATAAGTAAGATCAGGATAACCCTATGCCAGGGGGACACCAGAATGGAGCCAATTAGAATCATAAAAAGCAAGGCTACGCCGCTTGATGTGGCTAACATAGACACGGATCAAATAATCCCTAAGCAGTTTCTCAAATTGGTTCAAAGGACCGGCTATGGCAAGTACTTATTTTATAATTGGCGCTTTGATAAGGATGGCAAGCTCAAACCCAATTTTGTATTAAATGATCCGAAATATGAAGGACGAAAAATTTTGGTGGCACGTGATAACTTTGGAAGTGGTAGTTCTCGTGAACATGCAGCATGGGCGCTGGGAGATTACGGGTTCAAGGCAATAATAGCACCATCCTTTGCTGACATCTTCTATAGTAATTGTTTTAAGAATGGAATTTTGCCAATCAAATTAAATGCTTCAGATGTAGATTATTTGTTTAGAGACGCCAATGAAGAAGATATCGAGATAGATTTGGCAGTACAAGAGGTATCAGTTGCTCATAAAATCATACATTTTCAAATAGATAACTCAAGAAAAAGGAAATTGCTTGAGGGCTTAGATGATATAGACATTACACTGAAAATGGAGTCCCAAATCGCGGAATATGAAAGAACCAATCCACCTGAAAAATCCGTTAATAAAGTGTGAGACTCTTACATTTGAGCGTTAGAGAAGTAAAAGGAACTGGAACAGAAATAGCAATGGATGTTGTCCACAGATGGGCTTTCATTTGGGTCGCTTCGCGAACTTTATGAGCCCATGATGTGTGTTTTGGCTGGATCTCCCTACTTTAGCATGCCGCCAAAAGTGTAGCGAATATTCCCAAGGATTCCTTTGCGATTTTCCTTCTTGGCTACTGATTTGAAACATTCTGGACACAAGGCACGTAGATTAATTGGGCGATTGTCTTTTAAAGATCCGTTTATATGCTCAAAATTAGGATGGACGCTTGGACTAAACTTCACCGAACACTCTTGACACCGACGACGTGCTCTTTCGAGGACTGTTTGCCTAATACTCATTGTGAGATGCTCGTACTTGCTTTTATCGACCTTTCCGCTAGGATTTCCTCCGAAGAATGACAACAATGCTAATACCGAAATACTCCAACTTATTTCTTGTGGAAAGAATTCTTGTTGTAAGTTACGATTAGAAGCCCGAGTTTGTTGCCGCTAGGGAATTCATTCTTTCGACCCGACTAATTCACTGTTCTAGTGGAGGCCAAATAGTATTCATATTTCGTAGGTCGCGGATTTGTTCGTGTAGGTGGTATACGGCTTTCCGTATGCACACATAGTGACCATTGAAGTGGAGCTACGATTTTTTTCTCTTGTTCAATTTGGTTGGCATTCTAATTTCGTACAAATCTGCGAAATGTAGTAGCAATACATATAATGGCGTTACTTGAATTTGTCTCCTCATATATTTGAGTGACAACCAAAGCCCCACAGTCTAGGTCAATGGAAAATAAAAGATTAAAATATCATCTAGGAAGCATAACGTCGAGGGCCGGTGGTTTAGTCCGGTAGAATACCTGCCTTGCATGCCGTGGCAGAGGAAACGTAGGTGGTCGTGGGTTCGAATCCCACCCGGTCCATCGTGATATCATTTCCTAGTATTCCTTTTGTTGTTCTCTGCAATCACATGCATTTGATCAAACTTTAATTGGTGCGGTCTGAAAACGTTCTTGTGAATGCCTCGTACAGAACAACCTTATTGTACTTTTGATCACTGTTATTTCCGAATTTTGGAATGTGACGTAGAATATTTACAATCAGCATTTGTATTACATCATTTAGTCTTATAATACCATTCCACCTAAAATAATATTAATATAATCTAAAGTTCCAGAACAATATTGTAAATTCGTGGTAAAGATTTAGAATGAAGGATTTCATAAGTACGATAGCTAGATTTGCAGATCATAATATTATCCATATTGTGATAGAGTGGTTCTCTCTTCAGGCTTCATTTCTCTTTGAATCCTTATCTTCTTGACTGATTCTTCAAAGTGCTGCATTGAAACAAGCGCTTCTGATGAATGTTTTGCAGCTTCTTCCGGAGTAGAATATCTTGCAAGGTATTCATGCAGTACAAGAGAGACGGCAGTATTAGCTACCGCTGAAACATCTGCGCCACTGAATCCCTCTGTCACTTCAGCTATTCGCTTTAGATCTATGTCCCGACCCAATGGTTTACCTTTTGTATGGATTTCGAGAATTTTCTGCCTTGTTTTCACATCAGGTTTTGGCACATATACAATCTTGTCAAATCGTCCTGGTCTTAATAAGGCCGTATCGATCATATCAACCCTGTTAGTCGCAGCAAGGACTACGACCCCATGAATATCCTTCTGTATACCGTCCATCTCAGTAAGAAGCTGAGATACCATTCTTTCTGTACTTGAATGTAAACCTCCTTCCATTCCTCCTCCTCTGGTAGGAGCAATAGAATCAATTTCGTCAAAGAATATGACACAAGGAGAGGCTTGTCTTGCTCTTCTAAAAATTTCTCTGACCCCTCTCTCAGATTCCCCAACCCATTTGGAAATCAATTCGGGTCCTTTTACACTAATAAAGTTGGCTTCAGATTCTGTAGCCACTGCTTTTGCAAGCATAGTTTTGCCTGTACCTGAAGGTCCGTGTAGTAAAATTCCTTTAGGAATAGAATGACTCAATTCCTTGTACAAGTTTGGATATCTCAAAGGCCATTCGACTGCTTCTTGCAATTCGCGCTTGACTTCTTCTAGACCGCCTATTGCTGCCCAAGGGATATCTGGTGATTCCAAATATACTTCTCGCATAGCTGATGGCATTATATCCTTGATCGAGTTGTCAAAGTCACCCATAGTTACCACTAGCTTGTCCAATACTTCTGGCGCAAGCTTCTCGTCTTCCAGATTAAGTTCAGGCAGCAATCTCCTCAAACATTTCATGGCTGCTTCCTTGCACAAGTATTCGAGATCTGCGCCTACGAATCCATGGGTTACTGCTGCAACTCTGTCCTGGTCTACAGCTGGGTCTAGGGGCATATTATGCGTGTGAATCTGCAGTATCTCCAATCTGCCACGTTTATCTGGAACCTTAATCTCGATTTCTCTATCAAATCTACCAGGACGTCTTAATGCAGGATCGATTGCATTTGGCCTGTTAGTAGCTGCAATTACAATGACTTTGCCTCTTGCCTCGAGCCCGTCCATTACCGAGAGAAGCTGCGACACCACTCTTCTTTCGACTTCACCAGTTACTTCTTCTCTCTTTGGAGCGATAGAGTCAATTTCGTCTATGAATATAATAGATGGTGCTTTTTCCTTTGCTTCCTTGAAGATTTCTCTTAGACGTGCTTCAGATTCTCCATAGAATTTACTCATTATCTCAGGCCCGGAGATGCTGATGAAGTGGGAGTTACTTTCACTTGCTACTGCCTTTGCCAAAAGAGTTTTACCTGTTCCAGGAGGACCGTGTAATAGTATACCTTTAGGAGCTTCTATACCAAGTTTTTCAAATATTTCTGGATGTCTTAATGGAAGCTCAATCATTTCTCTAACTTTTTGGATTTCTTCCTTTAAGCCACCAATGTCTTCGTACGCAACCTGTGCAGAGCCGCCTCTTAACGCAGTACCCCTCTCTGCAATATGAAATATTGTTTTTTGCGTAACTAGAACCGCGTCAGCGGCCGGTGTCACCCCAATAACTTGAAAGGTAAGTCTGCCACCGAAGTAAGGAACCATGACATTATCTCCCTTAATGAGAGGTACACTTTCAAGAGCATCAGCAAGATAGCGCTCATCAATCGGTGGTATTGCCTCCAAAGGAGCAACTATAACTTTTTCAGCTGGAACTGCCTTGATTTTCCTTACTACTACAGTATCTCCGATAGCTACACCAGCATTATTCCTTACTAAACCATCAACTCGAACTATTCCCTTTCCTTCATCTGAAGGGTAAAGTGGT
>DASSIM010000020.1:0-11635 GCA_035691865.1 Candidatus Nitrosopolaris sp.
ACTTGCTCCTTCTCCCGCATTCGCCGCTTCTAAAATCGATCTAACTATTTCGCTTCTACTTCGGTATTTCATATTTTATTTCCAGGTCATTAGATTAGAACCAAGTATTTACGAGAGACCTAACTTAATACTAAAGATTATATCGATTTCTATCACAAGATACTATGTAGTTGTTTTATTAATCTTAATTATTTCTCTGCATAAACAGGTCTGTAAAATGTACACTACCTTTAAATTTATCAACTTGGTGAACCGGTTCCAGTCGAACAAAAATGGACGTTTTTTACTGCAGTGTTTATGGGTTCTATTGAAAAGGATGCGGGCAGGTATACTTCAAAAAAAATGATAGAGAATATGTATATGAGTTTAGTGGTGTATGTCAGCCTGTTTCGAAAGGTTAACCCAAGGGAGAAATAGCACGGGCTGTCTGCTGATGACGTATCTGTGCATAACGTAATAATGTTACTAAAGAAATAGTATATGGTGATGAGCCAAAAATGGTCCCCGTCTCAGTCTCTCTAATCGCGATTTCCAATGACAAATCCTTGGTTCTTTTAATACCATAGATTTAGCAGCTCAAGATAGCAGCATGCTATTAAGTAGATTGGAGCTTAATAGGAAGCACTATTATTCAAGAATGTCTTGGTTGACAAAGGCTGATCTTACAAGGAGCAGTATTTCTTAATTCGTCTGGTAGGATTGTTTACGGACTTCAATATTCTTAGAAACTCAATGCAATTGACTCTATTGACACCGGAATTTCCAGTTGAAGAACGGAACAAGCTCATTGCAACATTGATAAACAACAGCCAGACCAAAGAAATCCGATTTGGTCGACTTCGCAACAATACTCTTGCTGAAAAGGAAATAGAATACCCCAGATTCAGCACTCACTAAGTGTTCAAGCTTGCTATTCAGTCCATCAATCTAGTCTCATATTCACCTAGACCGATTGGTTCCCACGTGAATCAAAAAGTCAGCTAAATGGAGCGTTATCTGTTTATCAATCTTCCCTAAGGCCACTAGACTGCATGGTGGTGATCTTTCGACCGGCGTAATCGAATCTGTAGGATTCTCTATCCTAGAGTATGCACGAATTACATTTGATGCGCCAAATCCTAAATATAAAGGATTGTTACTTGCTATTGATTCAGACTGAAACGCTTAAACAATGATTGATTATTTTCTTAGAGAACACAATTAGGAATTAAGGTATGGATAATGAAGGACAATCAAATAAATACAAATGAAGTACAATTTATCAGTAACGGACACTAGTCAGTTAGAAGTGTGCTACCAACGACGACACCGACTATGTGGAAGCCTCGCAACCCGTAGCCCCAGATGGAGCTGCTCCTGTATTTCACATGGTGAGGCTTCCAGATAGTGTGGTATTTGTTCAATCGTAAATTATGCCAACTCTTATCGCCGATCGCTACATCTAGTTAGGGATTAGCGGCTCAAACAGCGAAGTGCATATATGAGCGACCCCAAATGACACAGAGATACAAGAAGGTTTTCGTTGCAGGGAGCAGAGACGATAGTAAACAGTCAGTGAAACCATCGTGTTAAGTACGCAATTAAAGAATATATCATCAAAACACATGAATAGCAGCAACTAGTGTAAAAACATCAATATCTATATTTTAGATGTTGTATTGCAAATTTGTATCCCAGAAATTCCACGGTAAGGTCCAGAGCTAGGTTCTTACTGAAATCCGGCTAAGGATTCAGGAAAATCATACAACGATAGATTAAGTGAAACTGCAGTCGGCCGTTTAGGGTATGATTCCATGTGAGAATTAGCTGAATCATCTAAACTTGCCGATCAACCATAATCCAATGCAGGTTATAATAATTAAGACAATTAAGCCAGTAAGGATCAACAGTAAGGGCGTGATCAACTTTAACAAAAAGAAGATAATGACGATCATCATCAATAACGCAGCTGTTCCAATAAATATACTGCCTGCAGTCCTGACGACACCCACAATTATATCTAATTCTGCGTCTGCGGGATAATAGTGTTGTGTGATAACAAAACGATCGATTCTGGATGCTCAAATAGCAGTAGCCGCTTTTTGAAACACGATTATCAATGTTCACTATTGTATTATGAGATGGTTTCTCTTGATGAAACTATAGTATGATAGCTTACTTTTTGTGACAGTCAGAATGGGATGAATGAAGCCTTGTACCTGGGAAACCATATCAAGACTTATTGTAGATGTAGAATTCACCTAGGTATATGCGGCCTTACAAGCTGTAGCAGACTACCAAAAGGAAATAGCCGTTCAATTAGGTAGACAAGAAAAGATGGATTCGATTGAAGGTACTACTTTAATTTTTACACTATCAGTCATTAAGCATCCTAAAAACTTAATTCCTAAGATTATTCTGGGTTTAGTAAATGATTTGCATAAATACTAGCGTAGATTTTGTATATGCTACCTAATATGAAAAATGGACTCTTCTTTAATTCGAAGTCAACTACGTTCGTTCTAGGAAACGTTATCTTGCTCATCACTTTGGCAATATCCCTAACTAACGTTGATAGTACAGATGCTGCCAGTAATAATATTATCCCGTCTTTAGGCTCAAATTCTACACACCCGCCTAAACCTCTTCTAGGCTCACAGACGTTCTTGACAGTTACAACAAAGGTTAATGGAGGCACAAAGAAACCTTCAGACTTTACCATAAATGTGTCTGGCAATAGTCCATCACCAAAATCATTTTCCGGGTCATCAAGTGGTACTACTGTTACATTGTTTGGTGGGAGCTACAAGGTTACTGAATCAGGCAATTCGGGTTATAGTCCTAGCTATTCTTCAGGCTGTTCTGGTACTGCTACTGGCGGCCGCATACAATGTACTATTACTAATCAATATCATGGTACCCCTACTCCGCCGAATCCGACTCCAAATAAGGGCATTTCATTGACGAGTAATTCAGTCAATGTATATTCAATTCCATCAACTTCTGTCCAAATCGCAAAATTCCTGACAAATTATACAATAAGTGGCGAAATCTCCACTATTTATGCTTCCAGAGATCTGATAACGTCAACAATAATAAAGGACTTTGACAGCAGCCCCAATATTGGATATGTAAAAAGCAACAATAGTGCCACAACCTCTCCGAATGCAGGTTCTCAAGTGACGCTTCCAAATCCATTCGTAAGCACGGAAACTATAAATCAAAAAATTGCAAATGAAACTCATAATATTATTATTGCTTCATCCAAATCGAATCCTGCTGGAAAGAACGTAGAAATAAAATGTACATTTGGAGACGTGTTGTCCACCTATAGATGCTCACACATTGCATGACAGGGGTGCAATACTACGAACTATTCACTATTTTTGGATAAAGTGTGTATCGTCCGCTGCTAGCAAATCATAAAAGTTTTTGGGACAAACAAATGGATACCGCAACGCTGATTATAGGCCCCTCCGACTATTGCATATGTTGGGTTTTAATCTCTTAACACGCACTTGCACCAAATGAACATACTTTTCGATCCAGGTACTGATAGTCAGATTCATGCTAGAACAGCTAACAATCTAATTTATTTCCGATTATTGTATAATGATTAGCCTATGATTAATTGAGCGCAGCTCTAAATCACTATCCATCAACCCAGTTTTGACAGTATGGAGTTAATCTCATCCACTCGAGCTGAACGAAGTGCTTGGTCTACTTGATTTGGAGTCTGAGCCGCCGGAGTTAGCATGGTGGGGATGACTGCCAGAAGATCCATTATGGTTAGACGTTAAGCTATTGTCGCTAATTAGTGCTCCCTCCGCTAGTCGAATTGCTATTGCCCCCGGCAGACAAAGCAGAGTTATTTGAGAGTACAGAATTGGTAGTATCTGTCTCATTGCTAGCTACTGATTGGCCGATATCTCCTGTTGAAGATGTCAGATTTCTACTCAAATTACTAAAAGCATTACTGTCTACGATTTGTTTAATCTTGTCTTGTTCAGGTTCTGCATTTGGTTGGGAGGAGATAAGAGACGTCGCGTAGAAGGGAGATAATTTTGCAATCGCCATAATCATTAATATTATAAACGCTAAGATAATGAATACTTCGTTATAACTGAATATATCGCCAATCTTCATAGAATTTTACACCTGATCGATTTATAAATATCTTGTGTGATACGAGAGTAGTACAATTTAATAATAGATTCAAAACATATATTATGTTTCTAGAAGATCTTTTTATAGAACGTCTTATAAGAGTTGTGGAATTCGATGCCGAGCAATATTAATACAATTCAAATAAGCCATCGTGTACAAATTGCACTAGTCCTACTGATAATTGTGTTCATTTCCATATGGATTATGTCCAATCCATCTATTAGGTATTCTATGGACTTCATTAACAGAGTAACATCAAGGGCTTCGGCAATTATAAAAAATATCGATATGTCTGTAGGAACCAACCTCGAATTGTCCAATAATTCTCATGATAAATCACAATTCGTGCCACTTGAACTACCTCCGAAAGCAGCAGCTGATTCCCCTTTAGCAATTAATAATCAAGGTCACACAAATTCAAGCCAGCCTGGACTCACGGTAGGCACTTATCCGATAGGAGTGGCTGTAAATCCAGTCACCAAAAAGATCTATATAACAGATGAATTCTCTAACAGTGTATCTGTTATAAGTGGTACTAATAACAGCGTCGAAGGTACTATTACGGTAGGAGACTTTCCTTATGGCGTCGCCATTAATCCTTTCGATAGTAGAGTGTATGTCACAAATAGAGGGTCTGATACTGTATCTGTTATAGATGGTTCGACCAATACAAAATTGCACAATATAACTGTACAGAATTCACCAGTTGGTGTTGCAGTTAACCCATCAGCTAATTGGATCTATGTCACGAATATTAATTCTAATATTGTATCTGTAATTGATGGAATAACCGACAAGGTGACAGCCAATATCGCCGTGGGAAAGATTCCTTATGGTATAGCTGTTAACCCCATTACCAAGCGAGTCTATGTTACAAACATAGGCTCTGATAATGTGTCTGTTATTGATGGTTTAACAAATAAAGTAATTGCTAATATCTCCGTTGGCAAAAATCCAGTGGGTATAGATGTTAACTCTGCTACTGATACCATATTTGTAACGAATTACGCCTCAAATACTGTCTCTGTAGTTGATGGGAAAGATGACAAGGAGACAGCCATTATTACCGTTGGCAAAAAGCCGGTAGGAATTGCTGTTAACCCATCTACCAATAAGGCCTATGTGACTAATATTGGATCCAACACTGTATCCGTCATAGATACGATAACTGACAAGGTGACTGGAACAATAACAGTTAATCCTAGTCTTGGGGGGTCTTATAAAATCCACGATCCGGTGTTGAGTATGCCCATCACTGCTAAATTTCCTCTTATCGCAAGTCTAGTAGCAGTTAATGATATTTCAAACATGGTGTACGTTACAAATACTGGTTCTAACACCGTGTCTATCATAGATGGGAATATAGACCATGTAGTCGTAAAAATTAGTTTTAATAGTAACCCTCCAAATTCAGGAGATATACAATGCAATGGACAGCAGATTCTTCCAAACACAAATTTTCTGTACAGAAATAGTACAAATCTAACATGTACTGCTAATGCCGATCGCGGCTACAAATTTAGCTCTTGGTCCAACATGCTTTCCAGTCAAAGCAATCCCCTAAGTTTCAATATATCCCAGTACGGGGGGACGTTAACTGCCAACTTTAAAGAAACACTTTCGTTCGAGCAATATCTTGCAATAATACTTGGTCCAATTTCCATCATTTCGATAATTGTAGGCTGGTTTCTTAGAAACAGACAGAGAAGACTTCTGAACAAATATATGACAATAATAGACACTGCGTATGAAAGCTTAGATCAGAATAATAACAGCAAAGAATGCTTGTTACACCTACAGCTCGTCAGGAAAGAGATTTCACATTTGTTCAAAAAGGGAAAGATAAGTGATGCATATTACAATATCTTAGATAAGAAGATTTCCGAATATATTGAAAAGGTGAACAGGTTGTAGCAGGAGGCGCTCGGGTCGAATTTTGAAGTTCGAACTTTAGTCTTCTAATTTTTAAGCGCTCCTGATGATAACATTCAATTGTATATTACAGTCTAGTATGGATTCACATATTTAACGACAAGTACGTATGTTATTGGCTTTCGATATCGATGATCTTTGCCATCTCAATATATAGCGATGACTCAGTTATGTTTCTATAAAATGTCCAACATACTTGTACCAAATTGGTATGTGTCGACTTAATGAAATGGGAGGAGGAATGGAACTTTTTCGTCAGGCGTGGTCGTAACTGTGTTTGAGGGAGGAGGAACAATGTTGTTGTTATTGTTGGGGAGCGTTACAGGTGAGTTTGTTGATGGAATAGTGTTTGAGGGAGGAGGAACGATGTTGTTGTTATTATTAGCAATCGTATTCGTACTATCATGAGTTGATGGGATTATAGTTGGGAGATGGTTGTTATTGTGATGCTTGGTGTTGGTATTGGTATTGGTATTATCACGAGTTGACGGAAATGAATTGTATTGGGGGGTCGTAACAGGAATAGGAATCACCTTAAACGTTTTTGTAGCTGAGTATTTTTCATAACCAGGAGCAGATATGTCTGTTGTTATTTTATATTTCCCTGTTGTATCTCCGTCTTTGACTGTCCAATAATAAGAAGCTTTACCGCTATCGTCTGTAGTGCCTCCTACCTTCTTAAATAGTCCGACTGGGCTTGTGATTCTTCCCACTACGGAAGCTCCACCAACGGTATTACTTGAGTTTTTATCAAGGACTCTGATCGTTATAGTCTGCTTATCTCCTGGGTGAAGGGAATTTTTATCTAAATGAAGAGAAACTGATAGTACGTTGAAATTATGGTTTTTGTTTTTCAGAATCGGCTTCGCAGCAGAAGCTGATTTTGAAGAACCAGGGCTGGTAGCATTTGAAGAAACAGGGCTGGTAGCATTTGAAGAAACATGGCTGGTAGCATTTGAAGAAACATGGCTGGTAGCATTTGAAGAAACAGGGCTGGTAGCATTTGAAGAAACAGGGCTGGTAGCATTTGAAGAAACAGGAAGAACGGAATTGGTTGTTGTAGAGTTCGATCCCATTGTTTTTGCTACACCTGTCACATTTACACTATAATGCGACAATAAACTAGGATTACTGGTACATGAAAATTTGGCAGTTATTTTGTTCTGGCCTTGTTTTACGACAGTATACGAGGGACTGAGGGTAAAGTTCCAATTCGAATAACCTTTTCCACCAGGACCATTCTGCGAGGCATTATGATACGGATTGATGCCATTCACCTTAAC
Source organism: Candidatus Nitrosopolaris sp. (assembly GCA_035691865.1). Lineage (GTDB taxonomy): Archaea > Thermoproteota > Nitrososphaeria > Nitrososphaerales > Nitrososphaeraceae > Nitrosopolaris. Next base: position 7,362 of record DASSIM010000020.1, read on the forward strand.
TGATACGCTACAGCCAGAGCTTGTGGTCGTTGTTGTGTTATCTAATGAGGTTCCGGATATTCGGAGATCTTTTCCAATAGGAACTACTTGTTCTTTAATGGGAGATGTAATTTTCACTAAGTGTAGGTTAGGCTGACTTGACGGTTGTTGTGGCCCCTGTTGCAGTGTTGGTGGATGACTGGGAGTGACAGTAGTACTAGTCGTATTAGTACGAATTGGAAATATTTGTGCATAGGCCTCTATGTTATTTAGTAGAGTAAAACTGAGGAGAGCTAGAACGATGATCGTTGTTAGTCCTTGTGCAAAAGAGGGGAATGACATTGATAAATATGATTTAATCTTGACTAGAGCCGATTTCATAATATGAACAATACAAGCAAATAATAAAAATAATTTGAATGCAGATCGTAGTAGATTGTTTTGCAATATCACGACCTAGTTGTGTTATGAGGTTTCGTAGCGGTACAAGCTTCAGTCTTAAACCCTGAAAACATAAACCAAATAGCACACTATACCCCCTTCCTTTTTTTGAACTGAGCAAGTTTTTAATTTTGGCCAGACACTCAAAAAACACAGTCTCAGCAGGGGTAGGTCTGAGAATGCATGCCCATTCAATTAAGATTGTTTTTTTATTACGAAGTCAGGGATAAATATAGTTGATGACATAGTCAAAAGCTTGACTAAATGGATAATGGAAATTCTAACGTGCTCATAAGCAAAAGCACCAACACTCTATTAGTTATGAGCTCTCCCTTGCAGGTCCATTTCTTGCCTAGCTAGCGTAAGTCATTCATGTCCCCCCACCATCAACTTTTAGAAATTGAACACAGATTTGGTAAGCCCGATAACTAATGCTTCGATAGTCTGGGGTGCATACACTAATGAAGACTAGGACGGCTGTGAACTTTCACCCCTTTACTATTAGCGCCGCCAAAACTTGGTTGGTTATCTTGGGCACCACTTGCAGTAGGCGAATTGATAATATGATTATTATAGAATGTATTGTTATTATTGTTTGAAGTTGCTTGTGAGTATATCCCATGTAAACAGTTCTTTATCAGATTAGAGTAGAAGGTATTCCCTGAAGAGCCAAAGATCACGTTAATCCCATACTGTGAATTTGAAATTGTGTTATTATAGATTTTATTGTTGTTTGATTGTGAGACGAGTATACCGTCAACTTCATTAGAGATAATATTATTTCTCGCCACAGAATTAGACATATTTCTGCTAAACATGATGGCTGCCTTACCATTTCGGTAGAGTTGATTGTCCTCAATTAGTATATTGAAGCAATTTAGCGAACAAATGATTCCCTGTGCGCCGTTGTCATGAACTATATTCTGTCGAATTACCATATCATGGGTGCCGGTGTGTGGATCAACGCCGTAATTCGCATTGTGATAAATTTGATTATTTTCAATAATGAAACCACTTACACCACTGGAATAGAAGCCAAAATAAAGATCGTGTATATTATTTCCTCTTATCACGCTCCCATCTGCCCCGTAGTAGTTAAGGCCGCCTGAGCCGACAGAAGATGTACTTCCGCTTTCGTATCCCAAATACGCGAGCTCTGAATTTGTTATATCTGTAGATCCTGTTGCATCATGCTCAATCTTGATAAAAGCTCTAGGAGCACCAAAATGTATTATATAGCCATTTGTTGTTGCTCCCTTCGTTCCAGTAGGGACTGCCTCTCTTGAGCCATTGGTTATAGCATAGTTATTAGTTGTTGGATCCCAGGAAGTTATTTTTACAGAATTAATCTTTAGACTACCGTGAACATCTATATTGTAAGGAAGAGCGGAGGTATGACTAATAGTACTAACAATCGTTTGTCCAGAACTTATTTTTAGCCATTTAGTATCCGTTGAATCTATGGATAATGTAGCTCCCTTGGCGATCACAATATTTGCTCGTAGAAACCATATACCATCTGAAGATTGCTTTATCAGCACAGAGGTATCTTTGAGTTTGTTATCAATATCGGTAAGTCTAGCTGGACTACTGCAGTTGATAGTAATTGTTCTCGTGGAAGTATTGTAATTAATGCAAGTGTTGGGTTGAGAAGACGACGAGGTTCGGATAAATTGATTGCCATCTTGCGTAGCTAGAGCTTGAAGAGGAGAAGGTGGAGCGTTGTTCTTGACAGCTTTTACCTCCTGAATGGGAATTGGAAGAACTTTGAAGATGGTATATTTAGATATAAGGAGTGTGAGAGATAAAGCAGTAACAACGAAAACAAGCACAAAGATTGAGGCAGTTAACCAAAAATAATTTATCATGTTATTTAAAGAAAATTCTATGGCGAAATATATATTTTGACAGACACGCAGCATTATTTCCCCTCTCCGCTTGCTAGTCACAGCTCTTTACTAAACTACAATGCGGTATTACACTCTTTAATATGACCACACTACTCATCTTGTCTCTTATACAAGAATAGTTGGTGTTGGGGCAAATATAAAATCTAAATCCACAGCCTAGGGAAATTAAATTGAGTCTAGTGAGTCCTTAAATCGAGCTTATAGTTGTATGCCATGACTGTCCATGGTTTCTCGAGTTTGCTTTGTTCCTTGCTACGGAAATATGATTATTCTGATCGCTAATCAATTAGTTTTTTTACACCTTGTGGTTGTTTAATTGATGATATTCGACCATTTGCGCGAATTCCAGCATACACCAGAAGGGATCAGGAGGTGTGATAGCCGAGGGAGGTCATTCTGATATATTGATTGCATGATAGCTAATATTACATACGGGGCAACATGCATGATCACATAGACATTCTAGACAATATCTATGAGCACTGTAAAATTCAGAGATGCTGGCATAATAAAGACAGTTTTCACATACAACGATTTTTCGAAAGCCGTTAGAAAATCTTTGGTTGATATCGCGTTTTGTAGTTTGGCTCAACTTCTCTGGTGTATTGTATGATATACATTTAAACAAAGCGGCAGACAATCTAATATCAGAAAGGATACCGTTCTTACTAGATAGCGTAAATCACTCCCTAAGGATATCTAACAATTTTCGAATGTTGAGACAGAATCTCGGTTTGGTGCGAGTCGTACATACACTCGCGCGACGGACATGTCCTCGATGTATCGCCGGTATTGTATCAATAACACTATCTGATCTTGAAATGTGCATGTTCTGTTACGGGGAATTAAGATACTTTGTTTCAAATAGTTGATGGATAAAAGATGTTAATGTCCATTCTTCGACGAAATAGTAAGATATACAACAAGGTGAACTGAAGTTTTACTCCAGACGATATCATACCCACAAGGAAACATAATTATCAAAGTCTATTCTGATCGCAGAGCTTTTTACATGTTCTTCAAGGCTAAAAAAGGGTAAACCGCTTAATAAAAAAAGATTAGGGATAGGAGAATTATGAACCACATAAAAGCGAAATTATCCCTGTGTGGGTTCTTCTGTGCCCTTCAACCCAAATCCACACTCAGGTAGTTACCATCTAGTAGTAGAATAGAATCGAGGATTACTAACTCTTTCCGTTATTCATAATAGATAAGAGATATCCTAGTTGTTAGAGGTATCTTTCTCGTTAATATTTCAAGCGACATTCTGACTTTAATCTTTCTAATGAATTTATCAGAGTTTGAATATATCTACAAATTCTCCTATAGTGTTAGCAGTTGTTGTGAAGCAGTTCAAATATACTATAATGGAAAATAGCATCTGAGAAATGAACCACAAGAACATGACTTTAGCAATTGCGGCAATAGTAGCGGCAGTAGCTATGACTGCAGCAGCATTCGCTTTACCGCAACAAGCATTAGCATACGGACACCACAGCCATAACCATAACAGCAATAGCATAAAAGTCGATCAGCAAATAAGCCAAGCCAACTTCTGCAGTAATAGCTCATTTTGCCTAAATACTGGCAGCAATGATGCAAATATACACCGCTGATCTAAGGCAATTCACAAATATTCTCTTCATTTTTTTCCAAGAATGCGAGCTCCCTGCTTTTCGATTTGAGACTGATTGGTGATAAATGCGTGTCATTCTTGTTCAATTGGGACTAGTACGTTAAGTCTACAGCTAAATAATCACGATTGATAAAATAACCAAATAGTATCTTGTGATAGAAATCGACATAATCTTTAGTATTAAGTTAGGTCTCTCGTAAATACTTGGTTCTAATCTAATGACCTGGAAATAAAATATGAAATACCGAAGTAGAAGCGAAATAGTTAGATCGATTTTAGAAGCGGCGAATGCGGGAGAAGGAGCAAGT
>DASSIM010000021.1:0-3176 GCA_035691865.1 Candidatus Nitrosopolaris sp.
TGGGTACAATTCACAGAACAAAAAAATAGATCTCTTATTACGTAATTCATGCCTTTGGTGTGCATCGTACCCTAATTTGAGATCTAGTTTTATTGTGGCTCAGTGTCCTTCATGTAAGGCAAATGCAATACAATGGATGCCAATTGCTGCAAACGATGCTTACTCATTTGATTATAACGAGGTAAACTAACTTACTTTGAGATTTGAAGGTATAGAAATAAGTGCTATATGTGTGCATAAGGGGTGATATATGTGAGCTCGGACATCTCGTAATATATCTGAGCTGTACCTTTTTAATGTAGTATCGTCGAAATAAGTATTAGACAGCAACTAATGCATTTTTCAACAACCATTGTAGCCTGCTCGTTTCTTATTCTATTACTAGTATTTTCTTCATTATATTCGACGTTTCACTTCCAAAATATAATTACTTCAGCATCTGCCGCCTATGTAAACGCTAGTGCATCAGTTGCATTATTCGATAACCAAACCAAAACGAAAACAACATCATCACCATCCTCATTCGACAAACAGACCGCAACAAGTTACTTTATCTTTCCAAGTCAGAAGGCATTCTTTGGTCGAACCGCCAATGCGACAAAGCAAGTTGATGCCGCTATGTTAAGCGGGAAATGGACTATACAGCAATCCCGTGCAATTGCAACCGAATTTTCATCCCTTGCGAAAAAAGTAAACAAACCATCGCCACAGATGAAATCTATAACAGACTATTATGTTGCGACATCAGGTGGAAAAGACAAGATACTATTGAGAATATATGACCCAGGTGTAATGCAAAAACCATCTCCTGTTCTAATTTTCGTTCATGGAGGAGGATGGACTGTGGGAAGTGTTGATATCTATGATGATTCTATCAGACGACTGGCAAACTCTTCTGGATTGATGGTTGCAGCAATGGATTATAGATTAGCACCCGAACATCCATTTCCCACGGGATTGAATGATGTTATCTCGACAGCTAAATGGATTGCAAACAATGGTACAAGATTAGGGATTGATACTAACAAGATGGCTCTTGGTGGCGATTCAGCAGGTGCTAATTTAGCATTATCAGCTGCGTTAGCTTTACATAATTCAAATAATAATACCACTAAACAGCATCATAATTTATTTCGTGTTTTGTATCTATTATATGGGCCATATTCTCCTGATCTTCTCAATTCTACATCGATGAAAATGTTTGGTGATCTGGAATTTGGATTGACCTATGGTCAGATGAAATTTGTCATGAATCAGACGTTCAAGAACGGTTCAGATTACAAAAATCCTTTGGCATTCCCTTTACTTGCCAAGAATTTGAGTGGATTGCCACCAATATATATTGCCGCTATGGCATTAGATCCATTGAAAGATGATAGCATAAAGTTAGCAGATCATCTTCAACAACAGGGACAAGAATATTATCTGACTATCTGGCCAGGAGTATCTCATGGTGCATTAAGCTTGATTCCTATCACACCGGAAATTCAAAAGTATCTTGATGCAATGACCACGTATCTGAGAGTAGTCTTAACTCAAAGTTGAATGCTTGTGCCATTTCCAGTAACAATCAGATATATCAATAATCCCATTATTGTCGAAATTATGTATTCTGATAAATGATTTGTTCTGTGAATACACTATTTTGAGAGCGAGGTAGGTTTCTACAATCTTGTTACTTACAATATTCACCTTGCAGCTTTAGTGGTCCCTATTTTCCTTCTCGCAAAAAAGACATCCGCAGCAATTAAGATAAGAATGGAAACTAATCCCATAATCAGAAGCGGGTAAATTGGATGGGTATAAGATGTGATATCGATACTTCTCATTACGCCAAATAGTGCTTGGAAGTTATGAAAGATTAATGCTGCATAGATATTGCGTCCTACGAAAAAAACTACACCAGTAAGTGCACCTGGAATCATAAGGAATAACACAGTGTTAGCCTGATTAAATGGAGGACTATGCGCAAAATGATACACACCAAATAAGATGGTTGCTACGACCGCTCCTATAATAGCGGCAGTGATGTTCTTTGTCATCTTTCCATTTCCGAATTCATGCTTACCTTTAGCAAGCACTTGCGATTCAATTGATGCTCCTACAACAACCCAACAAACTACTACTTCTGCGATGGAGGTAGGTAGTGTCTGTGCAAACACGTTAGATATTACTACTGGGTTTAGGGAAACGGGGCCTTGGAAGATAAATAATACAAATCCAATCACGGAAGCAATTCCAACTACAACCCAGAATCTTCGATTAACTGATTGAAAACCTAATTTTCTTGTTGATATGAAATCTGAAGAAATATGATAATAGCGAAGCAACCAGATTGCGAGAACCGTTCCAATAACCATATTTGCAATAACTACATATTCAATTCTACCAACAACATCAGCTCTTTGTAGAAGATGAATTCTGCCTTCTAGTAGATACGTCACTATAGACCAAACTACGTAAACATACAATGAAATTAAGATAGGTTTTGCTTTCCTTCGATGTGCAGTAAGTTCTAGGTTTGTCATATTACCCTTTTAACTCATTCATTTACTTACTATTAATAATGTATTTGTTATATCGATTACAAAATGATAGGTTGGTTGTCAGAACCAACTCGCAAAGCACCAAAAATGCTCTACCATCACATCAATGCTACCGTAAGAACTTCATCCTGACCTATCAAGAGTAGTGTTGGCACTTTGTCTTAGTAAGTGATTGGTATAGCAATCCTTGGTTAGGTTTTCAGGTAAACACAGTAATCATATAATCAAACCAGAGTTGCTTGCCTTCAACAAGGTGGATAGCGAAAAGATATCCTGAAGGCAGTTGAGAAATTAGCTAAATATAATGGCTACTCAAAGATTCATGTCCTATCTATGCTACATAGTAAATATCAAAGAGAAAACACTTTGAGCTTCTTTCCTCAAATTGTCAAAGCACAAGATGTGCAGGTATCAACTACTATCAAGGAACACTGTTTTTTCCTCGCAATGCTAAAACCGAGGGAATGAGAGACTTGGAATCATATGCCTAAATCAATAAATTATTGTGGTCTTTAGCGCTTCGGCTATCTCGGTCACACACTTCTTGAAATATGGTGACAAAAAATAAATCTAGCAACAAAAATTGTTATTCTAGTTTGGATTTCCTTTTATCGCAAAACTTGTGCTTGC
>DASSIM010000022.1:0-13580 GCA_035691865.1 Candidatus Nitrosopolaris sp.
TATTAACTTATCATTCAAATATTTGGCATTATTATAGATTAATACATACAAAATACCAAATGAATATATTATATTTTAATTGACGTTTGTAATTTTTACAATTAATATAATAGTGAAGATGTACTGCATGTATGATAAGCATATAAGATAAGCAGCATACTTGGTAGGTTCTCCAGTTTTTAAGTTCATTTCTTGTGCTTTGAATTGTCAAAAAACTAGGTAGCATCCTGAAATCCCTTGCAATTCGGTGAAATCCGAAGTCGTTTGCTCGAATTTTACGGCCTTGAGATGCTCCTCAACCAAAACTATTTTGACTTCAGCAAAGCATATATCTTTCTTCCTTATGTGCTATAGTATAAAACCATGATAAAGACTCAGACTATAGTCGTGACGATCTTAGCCGCACTAACCGTTTTGTCGACTGGATTTGCCTATATGCCAACGGCTCATGGACACGGTGTTCAGGCGCAGCTTCAGAGCAGATTTGTGAGAATCCTAGATGAGTCATTTTCAGCTCAGACACTCAATACTGGCGATACACTTACAGTGACAGGAACTCTGCAAAGCCTTGTCAACACGCCACTTAGAGCTTGGTTATCCTTGTTCAGCGACTCTACAAATGCGGGCAACAGATGGGAATTTCTAGCGAGGGATCCTCCAGGTAATATCTTCACAATTGCACCACAACAGACGATACCTTATTCAATTACTGTGAGAGCATTGGAGCCGGGAGTATACCATGTCCACACACAGCTTAACATTGAACACATAGGACCGGGTCTAGGGCCAGGACAAACCGTTCAAGTCACAGGTCCTGCCATCTTGAAACCAGTACCGTGGGGTAACGTTGCCTACCAGGTGATTCTGATCGGTGCGGGGCTAGGTGTAACTTTCGCAACGAGGCCGTGGCAAGTCATCTAATAGATCCGTCAATTTTTTTTCCTTCATTTTCTTTTTCAATATTGATTCTTCTTCAATAAGTAAAATAACACATGCTTTAATTTCAAAGGATATCTAGTTCGGCTGGAAGGCATAACCTCAATTTTTATGGCTAATATACTTCATCCCAGCCATGTATTGTTGAAGTAAAGCAGGAACTTCGACCGTTCCACTTGAAGTCTGGTAATTTTCCATAATACATGCCATGGTTCTCTCCGTAGCCACCAAAGTGCTGTTCAAAGTATGAACAAATCTGGTTTGTTCATTGATTTTATCCCTGAATCTTGTGGCGAGCCTACGGGCTTGGAAGTCAGAACAATTTGAGCACGAGACAATTTCTCTGTATGCGTTCTGACTTGGCATCCATGCCTCAATATCAAACGTTTTAGATGAAGTCTTACCCAGATCTGCTGAGCAGAGCAAAACTGTACGATAAGGAATCCCGAGCTTCTCGTAGAATTCCTCAGTTATTGCCAACATTCGATCATGTTGTCGTTCTGATTCTTCAGGCCGCGAGTAAACAAACTGTTCAACTTTCTCAAATTGATGTACCCTGAAAATGCCCTTCGTGTCCTTTCCGTGTGCGCCGGCTTCTCTCCTGAAGCAAGGACTAATGCTAGCATAGCGTAGCGGCAACTCCTTTCCATCCAAGATCTCATTCATGTGTAACGAAGCCATTGAATGTTCGGAAGTCCCTATCATATACAGATCATCATTATCGATCTTGTAAATCATATCTTCAAAGTCAGCTAGTATCACTGCTCCCTCCATTGCTTCTTTTCTTATCATGAAGGGAGGCTGCGCAAGAGTGTATCCTTTTTCAGCCAGGAAATCAAGTGCAAAGTTGATCAAAGCCAGGTTCATCTTTACGAGCTCATTTTTTAAAAAATAAAACCTTGCACCTGCTATTTTTGCAGCGCGTTCTATATCTAGCAATCCAAGTGACTTTGCTATATCAACATGATCCCTGAGCAAAAAATTGAAATCCGTGACTGCGCCGTGATATTTGAGAATCACGTTGTCTTTTTCATCACTCCCAATTGGAACTGATTTGTCAATAATATTAGGAATAGTCATCATTGACGCTCTGAACTTAGCATCTACTGTTCTTTTTTCTTGCTCCGCTTCCAACAGTTTGATGCCAATTTCCTTCATATCTTCTCTTTCTGTAACTGAATCTTCATGAGCTTTTATCTTGTTCGATATTGCGCGAGCGAGCAAATTTTTTCTGCGCTTAAATTCCTCAACTTGAACAGTTAACTCCCTCCGTTTTTTGTCCAGCGCGATTAAATCGTCGAGAGGAAATTCAAATCTTCGGTTTTCTAACATACGTCTGAGAAGCAGTGGGTTTTCCTTCAGGAGTTTCGGGTCAAGCATGCCAGATCACTTTTTGAGCTATCGAAATATGCTCTAATATTTCATTTATAGTGTTTAGTAAAGTCTCAAATCCAACAGTACAGGAAAGACGAAGAAGCAAAGTATTGTCATCCTCACTTGGTGACATTTCTAGTGATAACCCATTAGGAAAGTCAGTGTTATCAGCTATTAATGACCTAAGTACAGCGTACATTTCTTCTTTTTTTTGAACCTTATTTGAATACTGGCAGATATTTCAGGAGGAGTTGGTGTTTTTAAAGTCAATTATTGACCTCCTTGCACAAGAGATAAAATCTTCCAGTCTGCTAGACGGGATCTTGCATCTTGCAACTGCCTTATGACCGCCTCCTATTCCGCCAACAGTTTCCGCGCACTTACTAACAGCTAAACCTAGATCCGATCCCGATTTGCAACCGATGCATTTCCTACAAGAAAATCTGTGCATGGCGTCCCTGCCAACGCTCCACACGAAAAGCACTCTATCTCCAAGAGTAGGTGATCCACTCAGTATGGAAGATGCAGCCCCTAGCATCTCCTCAGACAGCACATTCTCTCCGTTAACAAAAATCAATCGCCCATTGTCGGTTGTGCGCCACTTTTCAGTGAGAATCGTAGAGATAGACTTCGCAAGGACTGCTCTGTAAGTGTCGGCAATTTGTTCTCCCTCAGTCAGACAGGCATATCTATCGCCCATGCATATTCCGACGCCTATACCTGCCCTTCCAGTTCGGCCACATGCATTCAGCAGTGCCGAAAATTCCCTAGCGTCGCGTAATTGACTTCTGAGATCCTCGTTGACAAGCGTATACGTACACCCTACGAGGCTTTCTGTCAGGTTCGCCATTTGATATTTTGAAGAAGTTGCCACAAATTTTACAATGGCGTCCAATATGATACTTTTGTCCTCTTGAGTAATCTCTGCAAGTACTCGCCACCTCCCGTTCTCCATCATCTTTACTCCTGAATTCTTAATCACAGCATAGGCATTTTCCCTGTTCCATGTTAAACCGTCAATATAGGGGAATGATGTAGAGGCCAACGCTTCATGGAGTGGCTTCGTTTCTCTCCCTGTAAATACTAGATCCAAGTCGACGGTAATTAGTCCATGAGACTGCGCTGTCTTAATAATCTCTGAATTTAAGCTGATCAGCGAATTCTTATCGCCTTGATCCTGATTATCCGATATAGCGGACACGACGGCTATGGGTGAAAGGTCCCAGTTTCTTTTTTCAATCTGATTCGCAAGGATATATGCTAATCCACCCGAAGAAATCTCCGATCCGCCGTCGATGCTGTATTTGAATGGGTTTAGAATGTGTGCTGAATAAGGCTCAGTAAATTCTTCATTAGGAAGTTGATGGTGGTCAATGATTATCCATCTATCGCCAAGTGTGTCGCTCAGCATGGCGGCGAAGCCCGCGCCAAGATCAGATATTATGTAAAAGTCATGAGCTTCGGATTTCATTTGTTCTATAACAGCAGGGGTCAGCTCAGAGATGGTCCTAACTACGCACTTGGCACCCAATCTCAATAATGTCATGCAAATGATACTTGCAGAGATTAGGCCATCAGCCTCAAGGTGCGTCATGATACAAGTGCTGCTGTCATTTTCTGTCACAGATCGGAGCTTTTCACAAAAAGGTTTTACAGCTTCTTCGAGTCCTCTACCGTACATTATGTGGTCTTACTCGAGCTGGGCAATAACCGAGGCGTACTTCCAATCTTTAGGAATTTTCTCTTTTCGCTTATAATATTTCGATAACCTGTGAATCTTGGCTTCGATCAATTCAAGTGAACGGACATTTCTGTGATCGGTGTTGTGGGTTTTCAAATGTCTCTGCAGAGCTAAAGCCTTCTGTACCAATTGGTGTAAATCTTCTGGCATATCCTGCTTGATTCCATTTTCACTCCTTATCTGAGTTATGGTTTTACCGATGATCGTCTTCAGAAGCGGTATGCCATATTCGTCTCGCATCCGAGTCCCGATCGCACTGGGAGTAAGGCCTTCTTTGGATAGTTGATTAACTATAGAAGAAAGCTCTGCTGGACTCGACGTGAGCCATGGCGGTGCACTTTTGGACGTTGGTCGAACTGAATGAGACTTACCTCGAGTGTGAGCATGAATACGTGCCATTTAATACGAGGACATCGAACGTATATCTTAAACGTTACTAGGGAAGCTAAATTTGACCTTAGAGAAAAAATCGTTGGTAACTCAAGCAGATACCAAAAAGTTAAATAGTCACGCGCAAGAAAGATTACTTCAATATGAATAGGCCAATTTTGATGGCTATGGTGGGACTAGTTACTCTAATGGGCGCTGCATTTGCAGTACCTGCATTTCAGATTGCGAACGCACAATACACAGGCGGTGGAGGCGGCCTATCCGTCGGAGGCAGCATTGAACAACAACTTAAGCTGGCCAGGGAGAAGGTTTCAAACGCTCAACAAGCGGGTGCATATGGCTCTGGAACACCCATGCTCGGGACCACGATTAATTCAACGCTACTCTTCATTATTATCATCACTGTAATCTTTGGCGGTGTTGCAGGCATGTTCTTCGTTAGAGCCAGAACCCCGAGAAAAGAGGCCACGACTTAAACTCCACAACAATCTTTTTTTTAATTTAGCGAGTCTAACAGAAGAGATAATTGACTTCATGCAAAGTCTTAGCGAAGGTCAGGTTAGTTCATCTAGAGTCTTGGGAGCAGTTGCATGGGCATGCTAATTCCTGATGTCGTAGCTCATCCAATTATAATTAATACCTGTAGTGAGTAGTCACAACCAAAATGTATATATCATAGAATCCGGTTTTTGTATAATGATAATGAGCGCTCTCCTAATTCTTGTACCAATGATCACCACAGCAATTAAAGGACTCCTCATGCAGATTGGACCACAATACGACCCGCTGTTTTACGATGTATCGATCTACATCTTCGGCACTATGCTGTTCGCTGTGTTTTTGTTAAGCGTCATTGCGTTTTGGCTGCGAAGAAAGGGTCTTGGCGGTGGTGCAGCAAAAGAGAAATGGACACAGGAGCTGGAAAGGTACTTCGAAAGAGAACAGATAGGTCTGATTCCAGACGAAAAACACCATTGGTGAAATCGCACAGATAGTTAGTGCCCACAAACCTCTTTTATTTCGTTTTTTAGCTCATACTAAAAAACCACTTTGAATTTTTTGGTCAGCGGATTTCTGGTCTTAGCCTAAGCGAAAGTAAGTTCGACCCTTCTTAGTTTATTAAACCTGTAGTCATCCTTGGCGATAAATTCTTAACCTTAGGGAAGCTAGAGATACTACAATTTTAGCAAAATTCGCTGTCCCAGAATATCAATCTGAACATAAAATGCGCGGACGATTCGTCAAGTTGTTGGTACCACTTTCGCATGCCACTCAATGTAGTATTTTTACTCTTTACAACAACGAATGGTACACTTAGCGATGTACCTAGACGATATGGTGACGCTTCTTGTCTAACCGCTTAGACGTAGGGGTGCCAGCTTTTAGATGTGATCCACACAAAATTTGGGTCGGTTCGTCGCGAGATCTTCATTGTTTTTGACTCGGTCTGGAGCAGCGATAATTTCCCTCATCCCCAATAAGGAATTATCCTTTGCCCTGCTAAAAACGTAACACTCGATCGTAAGATCAAGCGACATTTTGATCATTGGAAGGCATGAATAATCTTCTCCGAATCTTTTTCCATTTGTGTACGTAAAGACTTTAAGGTACCAGAAATACGTAACACAACGATAGGCGGCTGCATCAAAGCAATAGTTGATAACATGCTTACTAGCATTTCTAATTTACAACTTATAGTAACAATGACTTCTTTTTCATCAATATCGATGAATCTTATTTTGGCTTTTTCTGTTGCTATTTGGCCAAATAGCTCGCAACTACGATTAGTGATCGCCTCGATTATTTTACGCCGGTCATAACTGTGGTCGCCATTCCAAATAGCCAAATATCTACGTTTGTCGCGTCGATTAAGCATCTATGTAACACTTTTTCCCTAGCCTGAAATCGATCCATTCTTCAAGGTCTCGCCAATAACTTTCTGGTTTGATATTACAAAGTTTAAGTATAGAATCAAAGCATCGACCAGATATCATCTCCTTTGGAGATCTCGCCCCGCTTGAAAGGACTAATTGGCAATTTATCGCGTTACAAAGTTTGTACAGGTCTCTAGTTTGTTCAAACCATTTTCCGATACCGAGTCCGTTTGTCTGGCGTATGTCAGCGAAGAAAATCTCCAAACCAGTTCGTGCTCTTACTTTTTTTTTAAGAAAAGACTTCATCCTTGCATAATCTCTAACAATAAAAATGTCCAACCAAGGCGAAGAAAGCTCCCCAACCTTGTCGGAAACCACAAGATACGGATAACTAGTGATTAGAGATGGCGGTCTGTTCAAACGATAGATCACATTTTCATGCGAATTACCATGGTACTCACAGCCTATCTCATCTATTTCCAAAATCTCAGCTGCCCTCAGCATTTTGAGATCATTATCGTAGACGCAAAGATCCCGCCTTAACATTAAGTCTTCATTCTATTCAACGTTGATCTGCGATGTTCATGTGTCAATATGGGTTTGAATTTTATTCTAACTGAGTCTGCCTCCGAGAGAGAAACCTTCCCGCTGCAGACTCTTTGCTTGTCTAACCTTACGAACAGATTCCCTTTCTCATCATAGAAATTCGAAAGTAGTGCGACGTCATTATCGGAGAGACAAGATCTAATTTTGACATATAAATAATTTGCCTCTTTTTTGTCAAGGACGGAAGTTAACAGAACAATTTTATTTCCCCAATGGCCCTCTGCAAAGCCTATAGAGAAGCTATCAGGTGAAACACTGAGTGTGGAATCCAATTGTTCCAAAATCTTATCTTTGTCTTCGGTTGCATGTACAATAATACTAATCTCAGCAGCAGAAAAATTGACACTCTCATCGCGCGTCATGACCGACAAGGATGGATTATAGAGTTTCAGTTATATCTTATCATCAGCTTGCTCTGTTGGGGACGAGAGTGTGTTTTCTATTGGTTTCGCCATCAGCAGAGCTCTCGATTCCGGAGTTGATATCAATTTTGTTTTCTTAATTCCTATGTGTCTCAAGGGCGCGATTATCTTCGCTGCAGTAAGCAACTCTGCACCCATCTTACCCATAGTTGCTTCCTGAACGAACTGGTCGATGTTGAGCTTAGGAATCTTATCTTCTAGCGCCTTATGTGCAATCATTCTAATCTCGTGTTTCTTGGATGAATTAAGTCGTTTTTGACTTAGAGCAATTAACACTACTCTAAATGTGTAGCCATCCATCGTCATATAGTCGTGTACATGAGTGATCATTGAACTTCCGCGCCTAATCAAACTCCTCAAAAATTCCTTTGCATATTCATGACCTTTGAAAATAGTCGTTGCGATGCCCTCGTTGATTTTATCTATTTGCACGAAAACTTTTGTCTGATGTTGTGTGGGATCCTGTTTTAGAATATCGAACATAGTGTTTTCAATCACGCGTCCTTTTGCAAGATCGGTGACAGTAATCGGTATGTAGTTAAGAAAACCGCCTCCAAATGCAGATGGTGATTTCACTACAACCCACTGCTTATCTCTCCATTTGTCTCGGACTCGCCCACCTCTCTTACCTCCTTTGACCATGAAACCTAGACTCAAACACCAAAATATAAGTCATGTTCTATGCGTGACCTCCTTATAGCACACACTAAGCTATAGATCAGTCTCGTACGAAGCTACTTGAAGCTACCCTCACTGAGGTAGTAAATGATTACTATCATATCATCAGTGATGTCTAACTCGTTAAATAATGGCGGTCGAAAGCTGATTTCGCATCTAATCATTAAATATGACGGGTACCCGCTTAGAATACTTGTGACTGATAAAAGCATGAAATGGTTCGATGCCTTCATGGGCGTAGGGTATGAGTTTTATAATGTTCGTGCAAAAGTAATTTTGGTCTTCAATAACAGGAAAACACTGCTCAATGCTTGGAACAAAGTCATCAAGTGGTGGCCTGATGACTGGATAAAGATGAGATTTTTGGAAACGGACCATTCATATGACTTCATACTGTACGGAGAGTCAAACTTTTTAGAGAATACATGGGTATTTCTGAAAGCCCTAAAGGTTTCCGATCACTACAAGACCTTCAAAACTGACTATGAAGGGGCCGCTTATTTGCATCTCGCGCTATACCGACAGAAGGGAGAGTCCTACGAACTTGAGTTATTCGATTACCGAAAGAAAGTATCTGATGTCATGTTCCTAAATGAACCGCTCGAAGAACCACAAGACAGCATCATTCTGAGATCCAAAAACATAATCCATGGCCTAAATCCAAACCACTTTGAAGAGCAAAACATAAATCAATGATCTAATTCGGAAGGTATGCCTTTATCAGTTTTATCCACGCTCCCCAATCCAAGCTATGGAACTGCAATGGTTGTCTTACAGGATAATTCGTCAAGGTTTTGGCTATCCCAAAATCATATGTCCTCGTCTTATGTTTGGCGTTGAATTTTATCCTCAAGAAGTTTACCTTACGTAGTGTGACGCTATCAACGCTAGTAATAGATTCCAAGGGTACCAACAAACTCTTTGAGTGATTGGATATATCCTCGTCGAGCTGAGCTTCTGAATAGCCATCTATTCGGGTCACCCTGGCTTGGTCCTCATTAAAATATTTTTGTTCTCTTTCTTTTGGTGTAACGAATACCCATTCTGGGATAAATACAATTTGCTTGTTCGTGAGTGCCAGAATTCCTTCTTTACTTTTGTTGAAAAACCCTATGAAGCCAAGTTCATATCCCCAAATTTTTGGTAAGGTTGCAACGATATGCTCGTCTAAATCGATATTTACCCTCATAACCGTGATTAAGGATTTACCTGTTCTTTAATACTATAATCAAGTACTCTATGAAATAAGACTGAATGAATCAAAAAGGAGGATTGTTTTGATCTTATTTGGATTCTTATTCCTTTCCTGCAGCCGATTCATATTCGAACCCCATAGTCCCTGCGTGCTTCTTCTCTTTTAGTCTTCGATATCGATATGCTCGTTCTGCAAATAGTATTGCTATCGTAATTGCAAGCGATCCGGCGGTGGCGATGAATATTCCTATATCTGCCTCTGCCATATCAGACCTATAATGAACTGGTTGTATATTAATTTTTAGTGAGTGATGGATTCTGATTTGTTCAGTCGGATTTCCGATTCTTATGGCATTGCTCTGGAGTTTTGAAGAGGGACATGGTAATACTACTACTCACCATACTACCAGTGAGTGCCGATGCTAAAACATTTTTTGGGATGTCGTTGTGGCAAAGTTCAGAGCAAAATCGCAGGACTGTGTACGCGGCTCTCGAAATTTACCAGTTGTAGTTCTGACGGATGTCATCTTGCTTTTTTCTTCCTTTTTCAACTTAGACAAAAGCGAGCGAGCAATATGACCTACAAATGCAATTTCAAATCCATTAGTTGGACGAGGTATTGTCAAAGTATGAAAGATCTTTGGATTATATATCCATGAATCAGCACAAAGTTATTATGTTTGTCTGGATCGCAGGTGCTGAGAATTAAGGCGGGACATATGCCATCGAGAATATCTATGCATGAAGGACGAAAGAAAAGATACATCGTTGCCGCTATCGTCGCAGTACCAGTGATATTAGTTGCATTCTTTGTTGCTGAACAGCAACATCCATATAGACAGACTAAGACGTGGAATTTCGACTCCTATGCAGAAAACAGCTCTATACCAAATACCTTCATTCAAATTGATACAGGAGGAACGCAAGCAAAGGGAACTTGGGCTATAAAGACTGATGAGACGGCACCATCCAAATCGAAAGTCCTAGCTAGACTTTCGAACAACATGAGCGGATCTGGGTATCATATGTTAATTGCAGCTGAAGGAGTCTACAGCAACTTTGAAGCTGGTGTTAAATTTAAAATAATTTCGGGACGAGAACAACAAGTAGCAGGCTTTATCGTACGATTCCAAGACACAAATCGTTATTTTGTTTTGCAGGCTGACTCGATTAATCATCGATTTTCGTTGTGCAGAGCTCAACCTGGCATTATTCTATGCACACAGGATACGGAGGTTAGTATACCACCTGGTCAATGGCATAGTATCACAGTGCAGGTAGCAGGAGCTGGGGGGGAGCCGGGCATTGCAGGTTATTTGGATGGTAAGCGTCTCTTACTAAGGTATGATCAAAACTATATGACCGGAGGACAGATAGGTTTGTGGACTAAAGGTGATTCGAGCGTCTACTTCGATGACGTTGTGGTCGCGTATTGAGGTTTACAGTGCTTCATCCAAATACAACCGTAACAAATTTCATGATTCGAACCCATTCTAGATAATAATATTTCATGTATTGTGTGACCTGTTATTCATCCTCAAATCCGGTAAGTCATAACTATCTGTCCAACAGGAACAATAGTTGAAGCTCATTTCATGGTATCTAGCTAAGCCCAAAGACTCTTCAACAAACTAATGATTTTGCAAATTAGCATACTATCATAAAAGACTGTTAATATCATAATAAACTTTTTATAATCAATTCGAATGGATTGCTTGTAATATATCCATGGCATTGAATTTGATGTCGTTACCATTTGAAAAGCAAAAATGGAAATTTTTATTTATCGTAACGGGTCTAGTAGTGGGAACCTCCGGGCTAATAGCTATCGGTGAACATAACGCATTTGGCCAGTTTGGCGCGATAGGGAAACTAGCTAACCCGGCAACAACTCCTGAATTTCATTGTAATAAAGCATTAACACCTCCTGGTAATGGTACTTACGGTCCTTGTATAGATCCGGGAGATACCACCTTCATGTATACCGCTGCATCTTTCGTCATGATAATGACACCCGGTGGTGTGGGGTTTCTATATGGTGGGTTAACTAGGAGAAAAAATGCCTTAACCGTTATCTTGCAGAACTTTTTGGTATATGCTATTGTTAGCATTCAATGGGTTGTATATGGTTATTCTATAATGTTCGGGCCAGATGCAACTGGCGCCGGTTTCATTGGCAATTTAGACTGGGTGGGATTGAATAATGTTTTCTCGAATGCACCGGCCGATGTCTACGCCCCGAGCATTCCACATTTGGCTTATGTGATGTTCCAACTAATGTTCGCAGCGATCACCCCCGCGCTGGCCATAGCAGGATATGCTGATCGGCTCAAAATGAGCGCGTTCTTGATACATGTTGTGCTATGGACTACATTTGTTTATGACTTTGCAGGACATTGGAATTGGTCGCTTGGAAGTCAAGGAACACATTCAGGTTGGTTAGCCGCTCTTGGTGCAGAAGATTTCGCTGGGGGAACAGTTATCCACATCACTTCAGGGTTTGCAGGTTTGGTAACAGCAATGTTTCTAGGAAGACGATTGGGTTATGGTAAGGCCCCTATGGAGCCACATTCGATTCCACTGGTCATATTGGGTACAACTTTGCTGTGGTTCGGCTGGTTCGGTTTCAACCCAGGAAGTTCTGGAGCTGCAGGATTCTTATCGACCCAGGCATTCCAAAATACCAATATAGCAACTGCCGTCGCGGCCATGTGGTGGTTGTTCCTCAGCTGGGCCCATACCGGAAAGACAAGCGCAGTAGGTGCTTGTTCTGGCGCAATAGCAGGCTTGGTAGCAATTACGCCGGCTTCAGGTTTCGTCGGGGTTTATGCATCAATTATTATCGGATTTGCATGTGCAACTGTTTGCTTTTACTGCCTGATACTAAAGAATAGAAGAAAGATTGATGATGCACTAGATACGTGGCCAGTTCACGGAATGGGCGGTGTAGTAGGTGCCCTGTTGACAGGGGCATTTAGCGAGACACGCGTCAATCCAGCTGGACATAACGGGTTATTCTTTGGAAACCCGATGCAGGAAGTTATTAATGCTACAGGGGCAGCGGCCGCAGCAGCATGGTCATTCGGAGTAACATTTGTAATTTGGAAAGTAATGGATTGGGTCTGGCCTGGCGGCGTTAGGGTAACCCCGAGAGAAGAAGAGATTGGGTTGGACTTAGCGCAGGTAGGTGAGAGGGCGTACAGCGAATCAGTCTCATAACGGATACGCCCTTCTTTTCCACCATTTGATTTCAATAATCCACATACAGCGCAAGGGTACTAGTTGTGGCCAGAAAGATAATTATTCTTAATTAGCTTACGTTTTATTTATTTTGGTACTTTCATTGTCACCATGATTTGAGCGGCTTGCAAGCTATTTCAAAATATGAAAGGAATATTCTAATCTTCATTGCGGCTTCAGGTTTCCTGAAATCTCCTAAGACTCTGAAATAATGCAGCGATTAGTCTCATCGGAAGGCAAGTGTGGTATGTATTAGTCATCGCAGGAGTGGTTCTTAATGCATCTCCAATGAAACGTTAATTTCTAATTATCCGGGAAGTTATGTTAAAAAGCCAACATGAGAAAACAGTTAAAAGATCCCATACTGACTTTTCATCGTTGGCAGATAGGTGGGTGGTATTTGTAATCTCTGAATTCGTTAGTGCAACAATCGGATTTGCTTGGGGTCTTTATACTCGCTCAATTTTATTTTTGTTTATTGGCGGTTTTTTCTTTAGTCTGGGAGTGTTTGCCGCAACGAGGCTGGGTTATGACAGGTGGAGAGCAAAGAAAAAACCCAGGAGACGGAAGTAAGGTTGGATCGTCAAAATTTCAGTATCGACATTCGGGTTCACAGGGAATCTAATTGTTTTTGTACCTCGACTAAGGAAGAATAATCTACAGAAGGCATTCTTATTCGAAGGCGTCACGGTCAACTTAGTATCATAAAAATTGCACAGAACTGTAGAAAACCTTTTATCGTTGCACGTCGGATTTGGTATGAAACTACCAGGCATGGACGAACAGATTATACAAAAGGTCAGGGAAAAAATAAAGGTAGGAGTTGAAAACTATAGGGCTGCAAGTGACTCGCCCGCTAAAGTTGATGTTTATGATGTTATAGAAGAGGTTTTCGCCGATCTCAATCCCAAGTTGGGCGATGAGAGTAAGATATCAGTCGAAGAAGCAAGCGGCTGCCTGAGACGTGGCTATCTTGACAGGAAAGAGCCAGCAGAACGTACCCACAAGCAAATGATTTCCGCCTTAATGGAGAAGGGAGCGCTAAGTGTCCTAGAGAGACCGGTGGAGGGCATGGTGGAAGGTGGCTCTAATGTTAAGCTAGTTGGACGTGCAGATAGGGTAGAA
>DASSIM010000023.1:0-287199 GCA_035691865.1 Candidatus Nitrosopolaris sp.
GGCACGATCTATAGCCTTAGCACTCTTGTCATATCCACGCGAGCCAAACCCACTTTCTTTTACGTAATTTGCTAAGGGCGATCCCAGTTTTCTTAATTCATCGACTAATATTTCATTGAAGCGAGATAGTGTAACATGGTATTGTTGATTGTGCCGTTTTTGATTTTGATCTGTACCGGACATAAGTTTCGAACCACAGAAATAATTTATGCAAGACACTTAGACGAAAAATCGTCTAAGTATCTCATATATGCCCAGCAGGGATTGTATTGTCTTTGTTACCTCCCCATTGTAATATAGGACAGTTCACAACTACTTTCGTAGGTGTAATGGTTATCTGACCTTTACTTGCGGCTTGTGCAATTGCATCATCAGAACCAAGTATTGTAGGCGTTGTCCCACTTGTCGATTTCCATTCTACTATACTAACTTTCCATAAAGGAGTATAGTGCGGATCTCCTGGAATCGAATCAACCACGCTTGCTTGGAAGCCCATGAATCCAGGACCTCGGACACCATTCTTGAAGATCCATAGATTTCCTATATCCTGCGATTTTGTCAAATTGGGTTCAAAATTCACTGGCAATCCTGTAAAGTTTCCAATCTGATCTTTTATTGCCTTATCAGATACTTCTGTTGTTATGAGTAGGATATCCTTTCCATCGTACAATCCTTTAACTAATGGAATTACTACTGGAGCGTTGGGAGTTGCAGTTTAAACATTGTTGATCCTGATGTTGAAGGTGGTGTGCCAGCAGCAAACGCAAGCTTATCTGCAGCAGATGCAAAAGAAATGATAGTTGCAATAACTATCATTGCTACAATTTTTGTTGTCTTCGTTTTCATTGTTTTTGTTTTTGGTTTTGTCAATGTTGTTTCAACCATGGATAGTAGCATTTCGTATCGTGATATTAAATAGGGCCACGAATTCCATGTGTGGATCCCAGAAGTGGTATTCACCGACGTGAGAAGAAATATAGAGTAATAACCAAAAGTTGAGGAGTAAATATTAGAATTGATTCCTCTTTCTATTTTAACTAGTACTTTCAACCCCTTTCTCTCCACCAATAGAGGAGAATAGAAAAGAAAGCTCAGGAATAGTTTTATTTAAACTCAGAAAGAAAAAGTGCTTTACTGAACGAAGAACCCTCTATTGTTTGCGGCCTTATTATCAGAATCTGTTTCATTCTATCATGGGAAAAAATCCCTAATACACACGATCATATTAAAACGCAGAAGTTTTTATAGATCCATAGTCTCTCCTATTTTGACGTAATGGAATGACAAATACTACATTCGAAAAGACGTTAGAAAATGTTGCTGGGAGGTTATGTGAAGTTCTTATTCCTATTAAAGACGAGTATTTCATAGGAAGAGGGAAGACCTTAGCTATTTGCACCTTATCTAGTATGGATCTACTTCAAACCATTGCTAAAACAGAAAGTATGATGAATAGAATTTTGATTGTAGGAAGATTACTCTCCGAGAACAAGGGGATAGATACATTAATCAGATATACATTAAAACATCCAGCGTTGCGTTGCATCGTTGTATGTGGAAATGATGCAAAAGGCCATCAATCAGGGCAAGCATTGTTATCGCTATATAGAAACGGAGTAAGCAGAGATGGCGAGATCATTGGAGCTAAGGGTCCTCGGCCTTTTTTGACCCATTTACATGCAGATATTGAATCATTCAGAAAACAGGTAGTGATGTATGATTTAATAAAGTGCAAGGAGCTGGAGACAGTAAAAGCAACATTATCATCCTTCGGCCATCAATATGAGCAGGACTAGTAAAGGATATTGCATTAATAATTCAATAATAACTTATTGGCTGCCAAAAGTATGACAACTTAAAAAGTTCAACAACTCCAATTTGCGTGTTTTTAGGGCTGAAGTGACAACATTATATATTCGTATATGTTTAGCAGTTTTTATATATGTCAAGTGAGTTGGGGAGAAATGTCCCTATACAGATCCAAAGACAGCTTAAAAAAGAATGTTCTTTTGGGTGTGCTTTATGTGGCTCTCCTTTACTAAAGTATGCTCATATAGTTCCGTATAATCGGATTCAAGCATTCCTTCCCGAGAACATGATAGCCCTCTGTCCCCCACATCATGGCAATTATGATAATGGGGATCTCTCAGAATCATATTTACGTGATGCAAAGAGAGACCCTCATAATAAAATACATCCGCAAGATGCATTTTTTGTAGAATCGCAAGATTTAGTCATAAATATAGCAAAATCCAAGTTCATTAACACTCACCGAGTATTAGTAATCGATGATTTTGACCTAATAACGGTAAGTAGAGATAATGGGAAGTATTTGCTTCTTGACATCAATTTTTTCGATAAAATAAACACTTTGGTTGCAACAGTATTAGAAAATAGTTGGGTATCAGAAAGTAGTTTTGGCTGGAAAATAAATTACAGCCCCCAAAAATTCTTGACGATCCAGAACCCTCAAAGAAACGCAATATTTGAAATCACAATAGAAAATACGGAACTATTCATCACAGCAGTGATGTACTACAACAACTATTCAATACGAATTACCAGAAATGAAATATTGCTTAATGAAAATGAAATAGGAACCGAGTTTAAGAATAGCGTGTTGAAAAATTATGAGGTCGCGATTGCTGCATATACTTAATATTTCTGATTATGGTCAGGCCAGGGTATTCTTGTAGAGCAAACCATAGAATTAGGTCATATGGTTGAGTTTCAGACAGACAGTTGAATAATGCCTTCCAAATGCAATAGAGGATCATTTTACAAGACCAGTTGATTTTAATTATTCTTTTTCTCCATATATTGCTCATACCTTGGAGCAAGATAGAACACTCTCTCCGGTTTTATTTTTAGGATTACTCTTTTGATTTGTGGGGAATGTCCAGGATACCTATCAATATTAAGGTATTTTCTCGCCAGTTTGTCAATGTGCTCAGCAGCCCCTTTAGTGGTTTGCTCTACGACTCGTCCTTTTATTGTTACCATGCTGTACGGATTTTCATCATCCACGATCGAAATAGAAACTCTGGGATCTCTTAAAATATTTTTTTGTTTTATTCTACCTTCTGCCGTGTTTACCAGAATTGTATTGTCCTCTACATCAATCCAGGTAGGAGTGACGTGAGGTGAACCGTCTTTCATAACTGTTCCCAAAAATGCAAAAGTCCTTTTCTTAAGAATCTTAGCAACTGGCTCACTAATCACATTGCCTGTCTTACTCATGATTCGTCACACTTTATTCTATTAATTATTAATCCATATATATGTGATAGATTACGACGAAATGGAGCGCTTTATCAAGGTCATTCCGAAAATTCAGTTCATATGGTCTGTAAGTATTCCGTTAGGAGGCAGATGTATTCCCAAAACATCCTGTGCCAGATATGGATTATATTGCTATATGCACAGAGAGAATAATGGCTTTGGTGTTCTTGAGTCATATCAAACGGCTAAATGAATAATGGCTTGTGATTACATCTTGCTTCATTATTATTTTTGGATTTTATGTGCCCTTAATAATTGCAAAGCACAGGTTCCAAATTCTATAGAATTTAAATATTTTTCCTCTGAAAATGGAATAGTAAGAGGGTACAGAGATCTTTTCGACGGGCTTATAGACTTTATAGACTTAAAATATTTCCCCGGGATTATGAAACAAGACATAGTTCTTTAGTTTCTGAATCATTGATGATTGATATAACGTTCAATCGTGTTCTCAAAAATTCGTTTCAACGATGCCTTTCCCTCTTTTCCAGGTTATATAGTACTGCTACAATCCTTGGTGGAGTATCAATCTGCGAATAACATCTGGTTGATTATCGCAACTTCTATACCTACAAGTAATCTTGTTAATACTCAGATCGTTTATCTTTAGATTCAATATACGTAGAGGGGCTTACATATTACGCGGTTCATAGTGTAGTTGTACTTTAAAAGTCTTAGAACGCAATTTCGTCTTGTATTTCAGATTTCTCGGCCTAGTCCTTAATCTGTACCCGCAACATGGACACCATATACCATTCCATTCTATAAACATCTCACAGACCTGACAACGTTTTTGTCCGGTAGCATAGCGTCCTACACCAACTGGCTTGTTTGCCTTATGACGTGTACACATCCCTTTACATGTCAGAAGATGGTCACCCTTCCATCCATGTTATTTATTGAACAAGAAAGTATTTATACATTGTCATGAATGTCTCTATTTCTTGAATAATTATGATGCATTAATCGATAGTTTATTGTACTAAATCGATACATATATGTCAAAGATGTGTGAATAGAAAGACGTGGCCTCTCTCCCTCGGAGGTTAGGCCTACTAGTTACTATTAATTTTATTAATGATACACATTGTTATGGCATCATCGGAAACCTCAATGCTTTGTTTCGAATTCAAAGGAGAATGATCTCGAGGTGAATTAAAAATGTTTCAAATTCGCTTCAAATCGTTTCGTTTAACAAGGTGGATAGCCGACAAAAATCTGTTGATGTTGAGCCTCCACCAACTTCTTTGGTCAAACAATTAGTCAAATATTCAAGACCACAAAGGCGTGTCTCAGGTAAATCGTCGTCGATGCATCAGAGACATTTTCAGGTCCAACATCTACTATGATTCTATGCAAAGTATTATCGCTATAATTGATGACAAACAGATTATCGATGAGTGGTCCTCCATGATCAATCGTAGTTGCCACAACGAATAAATTTGCACCTGCCCCTTCTGCAGAGGTTGATGTATCTAGCGACTGAAATTTGCTTGTAGTATGGGAGAATGCTGCTTGATGGTAGAATAGTGGACTGCCTGATTCTTGATTATTTACAGTCGATATAAACACTAACAACGATGCCCCTGTCACGATTACTGAACCTATCAGTACTATTGCTAAAGCAAAAGTTCTAGTTATAGCACCTGGCCTCGGTTTAATCGTCATATTTTTTTTTATTTCATCTGCATTTTTAACTACCTTAGAATTCACAATCTTTTCATTGGAAGAATATCGTTCTGTTTTTTGAGGATCTTTGTTAAGATTAGGATTAACAATTTGTAGGACTTCCTTCCTCCTATCTTTGCTTAATGAGATGTAGTGACGGAGAGAATCATATACTGAAATATAACCAAGAAAATGCAAATTTGATACAGCTTGCAATACATTATCGCCGGAGTTATCTGGAAATCCATTGATCAAATTAGCTAGGTTTATTGGATGGTGCTTCTTGACTAAGATACGCAAAACTGCAATTTCGTAAACGTCCACGGGAATGTATGGGAAGAAGGTTTATTTATTTATTGACATGTTTATCGTTACATCTGTTAACTAAAGTTACTTAAGTTGGATGTATTGATATAGAAACAGACAAATATGGCCGTTTATCATTAAATATGTGTCACAGAATGTCAAAGAATTGAATAATGGAATCTTGGAAAATCTTTTCTCATCGCGAGCCATTGCACAGATCCTGGACTTTTTCTTTGACCACAAAGAATTTGATTATCCTCCCAGTGAAATAGCAAAGAAAACAGGATTGTCATTTAGAACGATATTCAGGGAATTACCTAGTTTAGAAA
The DNA here is from genome assembly GCA_035691865.1 of Candidatus Nitrosopolaris sp. Lineage (GTDB taxonomy): Archaea > Thermoproteota > Nitrososphaeria > Nitrososphaerales > Nitrososphaeraceae > Nitrosopolaris. The sequence goes on from DASSIM010000023.1 coordinate 5,586, forward strand.
GAAACCAGTTGATATTCAATAATAGAAGAATTGGCAAAACGAACATGTACAAGCTGAATACTGACTTTGAAGCAATTGCTTTGCTGGAAAGATTTGTTTTGGAAATGTCCCAACTACGTCCTACTACTCCTCATACTAAAGAAACGACTAGTCAGGACACAAATAGAGATATCTCTGAATCAGAAATAAACCTATCTTGATACAATCACATTGTTGTGTTGTCATCCACACCGCTATATAATACTGTCTCGTCAATAATCCGGGCATTATGGCAAGCAAATACCCTTGCCTTAGAAAACCAAATGAAGGAAGAGAATCATTGGAAAATAAACCGACTTCATAAGATCGTTCATGCATGCGAAACTCAGTATGCGTTCTAAAAGAAAAAATTGCACATTGTCAATTCAAATAGATTCACTTTGGGCACCCAACTTTGATACAAGCTTGGGGAGTGAATGAATCGAACTATCTTTTTAAAGGTGCTCATAAATAGCTGTGCAATAAAAGATTAATTTCAGTGCTTTTAACACTCGTGTCGGGTATATAAAAATCGTCAGACGCAATTATCTGATTATTAATTCCTATCCTAAATTTCTCCTCATTTAAACTGCCTACACTCTTTTAAATTTAAACGATAATGGCGTCTAGAAAATAAGATGAATAGATGCCACAATAGATTTTATTTCTTTTGCGTATAAAGGCTGAAGTTACACTCTTCGCAGAAATAATATAGGTTGTCAAAATCGGAACATAAAATCATCGTCTCAGAACAACGTGGGCAATCAATTTCAGATACTAATTCTGTTTGTTTCGCCTTCTTTCTATTTTGTCGATGATAATAGAGTGATCTATTCGAAGTGTTGATCTTGGTCATCTTCCTGCGATTCCTTTTATTATAGCTTTATTTTTTGGTGATGTAATTGATCGGAGCTATTTCGTCAATTTTATTATGTGTTTGCAGCATGTAATGACTATCTCGTCTGTTGTGTAACTGCACATCGTTTTTGAGGTGGGCTGCTTAAGCAGGCTGCGCCCCACGAATAAAGATTAGGGAGTTTCTTACAGATAATAGATAGAACCAAATGCGGACATTAATCAAGTATGTTATTCAAAATTATTGTGCAGCTGCAATAATAGTGACCCTTTCTCTGTTATTCCGTAAGCCCGTTTGTCCTTCGCTCACTATGTATACTTTGTTATGCTATCATAAAAATACGTAATTTAGATGCAGAATAGTTCAATATCACGTACATACGTCAGCAACGTCTGCCCCAATGAGCTGCAATATCAAAGCTTGTTTTATACTTATCATTAAGCTTTTCATTTGATAATCTAGATGAAAGGCCTATCTGTTGATTAGAGTGAGAGATGACTTATACATACCTATAATTTTGTATTATTCATGCAACAGCAGAACCATAAAGTTCCGAAATTTGGTTTATTGACTAATCCTTCAATCAATATAATAGATGAAATAAAAGAGATCCGCAGTTTGAATTTTGACTATGTAGAAGTAGGGATAGAAGGCCCAGAAGGAAATCCATGTATAATAGTTGATAAATTGAATGAGATCAGGAAATTACTTCTGAAATTTGATTATAAACCTGTGGCTCATACTGCGCATTGGATAGATTTGGGATCTGATTACGAACGTATAAGGCAAGCTTGGATCTCGGAAGCTATCGAAGAAGCAAAGCTAGCAAAAGAACTCGGGATAAATGTCATAAATTTTCACAGTAGTGCTGAGGGAATGTTCTTTGGTGGAAGAAGGAAAATGATCTTAGATAATTGGATAAGAAGCTTGCATGAAATCATTTCGCATAGTAAAAGGCTCGGTGTACAAATAATGTTAGAGAATGTGCCCAACTCCTCGAGTGGAATTCACAAGCTCGATGAATTTAAATATATCATTGATAATGTTCAAGGACTAAATGTTCATTTGGACATACCTCATGCTTTTATGTCGGGTGGAATGCAAGCAATAACTGACTATATCAGAACGTTTAGGGAAAAAATCGTTCATATTCATTGGCATGATAACCATGGTGCATATGATGAACATTTGCCAATAGGAGAGGGATTAATTGATCATAAGAAAGTTGTTAAGGAATTGAAAAAGATTAATTACAAAAGAACAGTTACTTTGGAGGTATTTACATGCAAACAAGATGCAAAAGATTCTGCAAATAAGTTAAAGGAGTTATGGATGATTGACTAATGTCTCACCTAACTTCATATCCCAGCTTATCTCCATCATTAATGCTATAAGATTTATTATTTAGTAGTTATTCAAGTATGAATCTAAATATCGATTCTTCGTCCTACCACTTTTATTATGAGCAGGCGGTCTCTAAAATTGATGGCGTAATGGATACTAACGTAGTATCAGAGGTTTCCAAGCCCTGATCGTGTTTTCTCTTTGAACCACAGATTTCTTGAGGGGTACAAGACGTGATTACTTGTGTATATTCAAGGAATTTTTCATTTGTACTAATGTCTTTGTTCAACCCGTAGTATGAAGATTCTGTATGGGTTGTACCCCTTCGAGTCGATTAGGTAGAACTGATAGGTTAGATCCGCTTTTTAACGAAAACATTATTATCTCGATCTAGAGAAATTGGCTAGCTATGTCTAAAACACTGCCAGATATAGGCGATAAAGCTCCTGACTTTCAGCTACCTGATATTAATATGAAGATGCACAAATCAAGTGATTATCTAGGAAAGAAAACGGTCATTGCTTTTTTCCCTGCTGCTGAGTCTCCAACCTGCACATCAGAGATGTGCAGTTTTAGGGATTCAATGACAGATCTACAACGGAGTGATGCTCAAGTCGTAGGTATCTCAGTTGATGGTCCATTTGCTAACAAGATATTTACGATAAACCGTCACCTTAACTTCGATCTATTGAGTGATTACAAACGCGAGACTATAAACAAGTATGGGGTTGTAATGAAGAATTTGGGTCCATTAGAAGAGTATAATGCTGCAAAACGGTCGATTTTCATACTTGATGAGAAAGGCAATATAACCTACAAGTGGATTTCAGATGACCCGACTATCGAACCTAATTATGGGGAGATTAATGCGGCTCTCAAGAAAACTCGCTAGAATACTCGCGTAGCGCTCACGTTTCGTCAAAGGGATGTATCAATATTTGCGAGTTCTAAATATCCCCTAATTTCGAGGACAGAAAAACTGAGATAAGACTGGAATATACAGTATCAGCAAACACTAACATTATATACTTTTTGTTGTAGAAACTCCAAATGCTCGACTAGATGGACTAGTCTGTGTGTGTCAAATAAACCCACTCATACCATATTTACCGGCATTTCTCACTCTCCTAGATAGAGTACTTATATAGTTGCGTTTTGACTTTTTGTACGAGTGGCTATTCTTGCAGCTGGTCGAGCAAAAAAGAGAGAAATATTGCAAGGAACTGAGGATATTTTAGATGGAGAGGCAAGATTCTTCTCTAATGCAGAAGTAAGAATTCATACTTGTATGGACTATACACGGCCAGCGATCGGAATTAGACAAATTAAGAAGGCTTTTCTCGATGCTAAAAGTATAGGAGTGAGATTGAGATATCTTACTGAGCTCACAAAAGAGAACGTTTCTTACTGCAAGGATTTAATAAAGAAAGTTGATGTTGTATGGCGTTGACAATGCTGTTGGAAGAGGAATTCAGTCTATGAAAAATGGATATATTCAATAATTTTATGAATATTAACTTTGAGATTTCTGGCCACGGTTATCTAGGTTATGATCTATATCCCAAAAGTACTTTGTCCGCTGTCTGCAAGCAATGCATTTGAACATGGATAAGATACTATCTTTACGGGGGCAAGGTTGGAGCAATGGATGGCTATACTCTAGATCTTGTGGATAAACAATGTTAAAAGTCTTACAATAAAAACAGCGGATCCTGAATCCTCCACCTACAAAATCCTTAATCATTGGAACATTCTATAAAATCAGAGCGTACTTTGTTTTAGATCGCTTTCTCGAATTAGTTCTATTTTCACTCCATCTCGCCTGAGACAAACCAGTGATATTACGAAATAGATTTGCGGTTCCGGGTCCAAATCCAGCATATTGTTTATTTGCGGCTACAATTGCAAGATTAACATTGTTTTTCCTTCCTCTCTGTATTATTGTTCGTCCTTCTTCATCTGCTCCTATTTCTTTCTTTGGTACTGCTTTAAGATTTCGTGCCCTTCTTCGCATTTCAGAAATCCTATCTTTCTGTATCCTGCTGAAATCCTTTTCTTGTATGATTCTGTCGCCAGTTAGCCTTATGTATAAGAAATCTGTAGTTACGATTGGAGGCGTTCGTATGTTTGCAAGCTGATTCCAAACCATACAAATATTATTGTCAGTAAAGAAGTTGTATGCTAGATCTTGAAACCATGAATTATGTCTAACTTCTACTGGATACCTGAATCCAGTGTTATGCAATATTGGTAATAATTGTCTCAGTCCTTCAAGACCTTGGGATAGCATTAATGAAGGTGGTAACTGAATAAGTAAAGCCATAGTCTTATTTTTTAAAGGGTTAATTATTTGAAAGAAGAGTTTCAGTCTTTTATTATGAGTTATGATTTTTGGAAATTTAGCAGTAAATCTGAAATTTTCATGATCACGCTTGGACCAATTTTTGACCATGAAAAAGCTAGGAATCCGGTAGAACGAGAAATCAATCTCTACGTAATCAAATATCTGTAAATAATAGTTCAGCCATTTAGCGTTTTCAAGATTAGATAGGTAGCGTTTCCAAGATGTATAGCTCCATGCAGAACAGCCTACCCAGTGTTGCAAGGTTCATCCTTAATCTTTCGTTCTCTGAGAATAGTGATCCTCCAGTAAAGAGTTTAATACGTAGTCAAGCGAAAGTCGTCTATCATCTCTTTTCTGATTCAGTTCAAGAAAATATTTGTCAATAAATAGACGAACGTTACGATACACTACAGTATCCTTCCATTTCTTGATCAGTACCATTATACATTACACATACCACTACATTCCACTTATAAACATCTTGTGTAATAGATGCATTGTATATAATCCAAAAAATCTCGTCTTTCTGAATCTAAATCTGGATTATAGATTGTTACATTTGTTAAATTGCAGCCTACGTTACTATTTGACGCTAAGCCTATAGTTACAGCTGCGACGGCAAAGAGTTTGCGGATCGAACATCTAACTCGAGAGGCAACCACCTAATAGTCTAGGACTGCCAGAATATGTACCCACGTTGCTCCTAATTACATCCGCTTTGTATGGTTTCTATAATTTTAACATTCTCTTAGTCTCGATGACTTGTGTTCGCTCTTCGAAGTTCATTCCGTCATTCCCTATCTCTTTCTTCTGCTAATATTGCAGATATTTTTTCTTTGTCATAACCAAGTGCTTCTCGTCTGGCAAGCTCGTGCGGTGTCACTCTCTAGAGTGGATTTGAATGATGAGTGGTTTTATAGATGTATGGTAACCAAAATTGTAGAGACTGTGAGCTTGCGAGCTTGTTGGGAGTTCCGAAAAAGGACAGACTGTAGTTGGGGAACATAACTGCATCAATAGATACCAAAACAGGAAAAATACGAGAGCTGAGAGACGATACTATATTAGCCTCCGGCGTGGAAAGAAAATAATGTAAGATATCCGATAGCCAAAGGGAAATTCAAAAAAAGACGAAAGGCAATCAACCACTAGACAACGAACGAAAAAGAGATTTATATCGCAAGTTATCTCTCGACCTAATGGGTTACGGTAGAAGTTACGGCGATAGCAGCAGTAGAGACTTTAGAGGCTCTTTAGGTCCTAAACCAGTAGAAGTAGGCAAGGAATATGACATCGAAGTTACGGAAATCAGTAGACAAGGTGACGGTATTGCAAGAGTCCAAGGATTTGTTGTTTTTGTCAAGAATGGAAAAGTTGGACAGAAAATTAAGGTTAAGGTTGATCAGGTAGGAAATAGGTTCGCGACGGCTACAGTTGTCAGCTAGATCACGCAATAGATGAGCAGTACATGAACAGCCGTTTGGTGGTGTCATGGTTGCGGTAACCAAGATACGGTTGTTATACATGACACAATATTGAGATTCGGAACCTTAAAACAAATGTTGCCTGGCTATCAAGCTAGCTTGCTTCGAGTAGCCAGACCTGTATTACTAGGGAGTATGGTACAAATACTTCAGTACTCCATTTTTCCTAATTTATTTACGTAAGAATGCAAATAAACAAGTATCGCTAGTCTTAAATCACAATATGTCCAGAAAAATATTGATATCCGTCTCTATCACTTTAGCCCTGTTTATGCTTCTCGTGACATCTGCAACTTCTTCTAGTCCAGTGTTAGCTCAACCTCAACTATTCAGTAACGGCCATAGCGGTGCGATGAGTTTCGGTTCACCGAATTTCATGAATAACATATTCAATGCATCATCAATCTCAGGTATTGTAGGTATAAGCTTGGCAAATGGAGTCAAAGTTACCGGTGAAAACCTTGGAAATAATGAGATATCTGTAACTCTAAAACACGTGACAACAAGTAGTAATAGTAGCATTGTGCCTTCAGTTACTGTTACTGCGTTGAGATTACCTGTGGATCTCAAAGGTCTAATGTCATTAGCTGCGGCATCACGCGGTACTGGAGGCAATAATACTGGCATGTTGATCACTAATAACACAAATCCCATGAACGCTATGATGGGACAAGGATTTGGTGGATTAGGAGGACGATTAGTAACGAATGGTACAACTCAGAATAATCCGCTCAAAGCGCTTGGCTTTTTTAGGAATATTCAGATAGGGAGTAGCAGTATAATCAATGCTGATTGGAGATCACCTCAAACCACTTCAATGGGTTTAATTGGTGGCAGTAGTATGTCTAACACTTCTTCATCTGCGGATTTCGTAATAATCATAGTAATTCCATACACAGGCAAAACTAGCAATCTGAGCGGATAGGAAGGAGAGAGATATCTTACATTCAAATTTACTAGCAGCATCACATCCTCCTCGATACCATAAATTCGACCGGTTGTTGTGGGACATTCTATGATTTGCCATACGAATTTTTTAATTTAGCTTTCGCCTCTTAGTCTCAGTATGTTTCTCAGCATTGAATCTTTCCAGCTCATACGTGCCTAGGTCCACAAACTTAATTCCTCCAGCAAGCACAGGATGGACACGTTTTATCTCTGTAAAAATCTTCTGACATACTCTCCGATAATCTGGGTGCCCTTGTGGAATAGTTCTAAGCTCAATCATGTGGCATGCCTCTCGCAAATTAAGTTTCATAAAATAAGGATATTTGTATGCAAAATTAACTACATATTGTGATTCTTCAGGCATTTTCATTGAAATAATTTTATATACTTCGTCACATTTATACATACAGTCCTTGAAATCCTTATCGATACTCATGTCGACAATCTCTGGTGGAAGATCATATCCGTGTTTAGTAGAAAGCAACTGTCTTTCTAAAGTAAGTATTCTATGACGATGCAGATCACGGAATATTCCGAAATTTGTAAACATCTCAAATGTAAATTCTATCATTTCAAACGCCCTACCAGGACGGTGTCTTCTATTAGCTCTGAATTTTGTATAGGTTTGAATTATTTTATGCCTTTCTACTGTAGGTAGTGATCGAATATATCGTACAAGACTTTCAAGAGACTGACCCTGGGCTTGCTCATACAAAATTGCAGAGCCCACTTTTATCTCAGCTTCATCGTTATCTTCAAAATTTAGAAGTTTCACAGATTGTGGTTTTACTTCCGGCTTGAGATTTTTTGTGTGATACTTGGCAAGCTCTAAGATTGCATTCTTTGTATCTTTAAGATAAGTTTGTAGGGTATGCCCGTACTCATCGTTTGCCCGTCTTACAAAAGCAAAGATAATTGCATTAAGTTCTGATTGCAATTGAACTGCAAGCGATTTTATTTCAGCCAAGTCTGATGAGAACATTTTTGATAGCAAGTACTCAAATGCTCGACCATTTCCTGTGATGCCCAAATTTGTAAGAGTGGAAGCTGGCAAAAGTCCACGTAGGACATCAAGTGCCTTAGCCTTAATAGTTGCATTATATATTCGTCTTGCAGATTCAATGTCCTTCTCAGATCTCAAGTTACTATAACTTACTTCTTGGTTTGACAACGAGTCAAAAAAAAGGCAGCGGTCGATTGGTTCCACTTCTGCAATATATTTCTGCATTGGCTGTAAATTCTTGGAGTAAATGTCGAATGCATGATCGCATGCCTGTGTGTATAAATCAGCATACGGTGATACCATGACGTGCTCTTCTTTAGTGTACTTATACTGACCATTAACTTTTTGATCAAATGCCACATAACGTGAAGATTTTTCAAGATATGAGAGTCCGATTCTATGATCCTCGATCTTCTTAGCAGCGATGTTCGAGATCCATTCTATTGCAACCTGTGCCTCTCCTAGTTCAGCAACAGAGTCGTCTCCATACTCTAACAATACTTTTTCGTAGAATTCCTCTCCTCTGTTTGGATTTTTTGTAAATTCGTCTAGGAATATGCGTCGCATTGTCTTATCTGTCCTAGAATATCTCGACATTAATGCTCCTCTATCTACCTGTGTAGGCGTAACGATTGCAAAAACAGGTCTATCAGAGTTAGAGAAATGTGAACTTAGAATAGACTTTTCTTCTTCAGAGAAATCATCATAAAAAATTGTGTTATAAGAGCTCATGTTGCCTAGCTCAGGACGCTGGCTGATAAAAACTTTGCATATTTAGGCTATGTCACAGTTCATGCTGCACGATCTAATCGAAATTACTTCAATCGATAAAATGTGCCGGCATTAATCAATTAGGATATATTTGCAGGGCAAAGCATCAAAATAAAAATACAAGTCATTATCCAAACAGAACACGAATTGAACCACGCATAGAAGTTCATCCGTCTCTACCTGTTTTTATCGAATAGTGATTGATACGATCTGGTTGAACGATACAGAAGGTAAAAAGGATCTAAAAATACACAGACAACTCACGAGGAGCCTGTTATGTAAGAGACTAATTGACACCACACACTGGAAATTACACCAAATACTTGGAGTTTTTGATCTACTTCTCAAAAATTCGTGTGACTTGACTCGTATGAACGATGAAGATAAGATAGGATCCAACATATTATGGGACAGAACTGATGACTGTCTTGAGGATCAGAAATGGAAGAACAAGCAGTACTTTTACGCTATGACGATACATCATAGATAATTTACGATCACAATATAATGGTTATCTAATCATTCAGATTGGAATGAAATCCATACTTATTACAGTAATATGAAATACGTTGCAAATGGTCAGAGATAAACGACTGGTGAGAGGAAGGATTCACACCCAGGTGGTTATGTCCGACAAACAAAGAGTGATTAGTTTCTCCAGCACCGTTTGAATACTATTGAAATTTGGTTGGTTCATATTGATTATCGGACATGCTAGGAGTTATTCCGTGATTGAAATTCAGATTGGTAAAAATATCTCCTGCAGGCAAAACTTCTACGATACCTATCAACCCAAGAATAAAGAAGGAAATGACAACAGCCGTTTTTATGGTTAGAGGTGAACTAACCACTGTCTTAAAAAATCTTTTTCTTGTTTTTTTCGTTGTTGCCAACATTTTGATTATAAGAAGCTACGGGATCTACCTGCTCACTTTTTACTGAATGCTGCGGATCTGAAAACGGATCAACCATATCAAGCACTTCTCTTCTTTTGTCAGTGTTTAATGACATATGTACCTTTGAATCATAAGTAGAAACCAAAACATAGCTCCTGTAATTCAAATTTGACATTGCAAGTAAGACGTGATCTAAGTAATAATCTGGGAATCCCTCTATCGGGGAAGATACCCTTAATGATCTCGCCTTTTGACTAATCTACGTAGAATAGCTAACTCAAATCTATTCACACGTCGATATGCATGGGTTCTTTTTTTGTTATTTTGTTGCGACGCCAATAGTTGAATTGTAATATATTACCAGAGAAACAGACAAATATTACATCTTCAACTTAATAGTGTGCAATATACCAAGAGGCTAGTGAACGATGGTAACGTTGATGAAAATAGTAATCTCAACAACTATTTCGGCGTTCTAAGTTCAATTTTTAGTTCTGCTTCCGTCGGTCAAATACTAGACTTTTTCCTTGATCACAAAGAATTTGATTATTCACCATTAGAAGTGGCAAAGAAGACTGGATTAGCTATTAGAACTGTTTTCAGAGAAATACCGAATCTAGAAAAAAAAGAGCTCATATACAAGAATAGGCAGATCGGAAAGACAAATATGTACAGGATAAATGCCGATTTTGAAGCTGTGCTTCTATTAGAGAAATTCGCTTTAGAAATGTCTCAGCTTAAGAGTAGCCACGAAGAAGAATTGATTAACAAGTATCCAGTGAGAAAGGCCACTTAATTCACCCCCTTCATGTTGTATGTAGATTTCTAATCTATGATATATTATGGCGAGTATTATTATTAATACTATTGATTTCTGGCCGATCCTTCACTCCTTCGTTCGCAATTCTCTGTTATGATAACTTCGTCAAGAACGACTTTTTCGGCAATATTGGCTATTATTTCTACCTCCTTTCCTTGTTTTCCTTCAATAGGCCTGCTTGTCTTAAATTTTGAGAGTTTATCGATCTCTTGTATGGATGTTCCTCAAACATAGTTATGACGTCTTCTATTTGTATGAGATTAGTGGTACCCTTCACATAAAGGTAGTAAAACTAGGATTATTCTAAAGATGTGGAAATGAGTGCGGCATTCGATAGCGCTATCCGGAACCTGAGTATCGTTGACATAGTAGCTAATCTGGCGAAAATTCTCAACATTCCTGCAACAAGGTTGAGAGTTAGGCCATTAAACTCAATATGCAACGCCAAATTGATGCAGCAGATGATAGTAGTTTGTAACAGTTGCAATGTTACGTCATACTTTTCCTATCTCATCTAGGTTCCATCTCTTTGAACTCCGCATCTTTGGTCCTATCTCTAGCCTTTTCTTTATGCTATCCAAGAGTAACGCTAATTCGGCTTTCTGGAATTCGTTAAGATGCCTAAAATCCTCATTTAATCACCATCCTTTTCGGGCAAATTGGGCTTACTAAATAATGCAACAATTTTGACACCATCACCATTATATGTACATACAAAATGAATTTGCATGAGCGAACTCAAGCTCGAATTCGTGGGTAAACAAGTCAAGGATATGTACGGTACATTCATGGGAAAAGTGGTTGGTATAATAACAGATACTGATGGTTCAATTGAATCTGTCGGCGTGGATTGCGGTTCCGCGGGTTTAAAACAGCTACCGTATGAACAGCTATTGGTTCAAGGAGATTATGTAATCTATATTCCTAGGTGGAGATTAGACGCTCAAAAGCTATTGAGGCAGAAAAACCTTACTCTACAGCGAATAAAGGGGTTACAGGATATCGTCGCAGAAAACGATTTGATGAAAGACGATGCTGAACTGGTTTACCTGAAATACGAAAAGAGGCTCAACGATCTTGGTGAGATTGAAAAATCTGTCAATGACAAATTGCAAGCAAGATTGAATGAATTAGATACAGAAAACAGAAGCATCAAAACAGTGTTGTTTGATGCGAAGTTACAGTTCAGAAGCAATGAGATAACAGAGGAGGCATATCAACAAATCAGTACGCACACCAATGAACTGATTGAACATATTACTATCGAAAAGTCCGAAATCAATAATGTTAAGACGAGGCTCACGCAACAGACGTTAGAAAATATTGCTTTAATGCCGAGGCTACCTACTACTATTTCCACATCCAATGCAAAAGTAGCTACTGAAGACTCTTTGGCAAAGCAACTAGAATCTAAATTAACTATATCAACGCCACAACCCGTAAATTCTGATGCTACTGGATATGGCGCACCTGATGATTCTCCAATTGAAAATTCTAATGAGGGTAAAGTGATAACGAAGACAACTAAACGTGAATCAGATTCAGACGCAAGTTGGCTGAACCAGGTAATTCAAAACGAATAATTATTTCTTGAACGAACAAAGAAAAAGAGAAAAATATGAGAAAAAAGGTATAATTTATCCTATTTTCCTTGGCTTGTTGAAGTCTGCAAAAGTTCGCCTATCTCATTGTGCATCTTTAGGAAGTTTAAACCTTTTTCCGTAGTTTTGTATGTCTGGGATCCCTCCAAGTACTCTAACAAAGTGTTTTCAATGAGTACTGAAAGATATTCCCGTAGCTGTGCATAGCTAAGAAAGGCCTTGTACATGATTTTTGTCTTTGTCGCCCCGCCGTTTGCTGCCTCTAGGATCATCGCTACTATTTCTGTTCTACTTCTGTATTTCACAATTAAAATACACTGGATTTGTTTATTTTAATATATTGACACATTTTGTAATAACAAAGTACCGGATAAGGATTACATTTTCTATTTTGAAATCTTAAGAATACCAATAATGATGCGCTTATATTATATAAGCTGTGCTAAATCACAATGGTCTAGATATTTCTTCATGCACAAGGATATCCATCCCAAACACTTTAAGAATTGTGTTCACCTTCCTTACCACAGATGATTGATAAAAATTTTATCGATTTATCTAGGATATATGAAGAGAGCGAAAAAGTCAAAGTAAGCTTCCAGGGAAAGAAACTAAATAAAATGAGAAATCACGCTTTGGAAAATCCTGAGCAATTTTGGGGAGAGCAAGCGAAAAATCTCGTTTGGTTTAAACAATGGGACAAAGTCTTAGACTCGACCGAACACCCATTCTATAAATGGTTCGTCGGTGGTACACTGAATGCATCTGTCAATTGTCTCGATAGACACGCAGATTCTGATTTAAAAAACAAGGCTGCCATAATCTGGGAAGCTGAAAATAAGGAAAGCAGATCATTTACCTATTCTCAACTATATCGTTCTGTTAACAAGTTTGCCAGCGCCCTAAAAAATCTCAGAGTCAAGAAAGGTGACCGTGTTACAATTTATCTTCCCATGGTGCCAGAACTTCCAATCGCTATGTTGGCATGTGCAAGAATTGGGGCAATACATACCGTTGTGTTCTCTGGCTTCAGCGCGCAGGCATTATCCGATAGAGTAAATGATTCAAATTCGAGAGTGCTAATAACCGCCGACGGAGGTTTCAGAAGGGGAAAACTTGTTGAATTGAAAAAAGTTGTAGACGAAGCGATTCCTCTTTCTTCTTCAATCGAGCACGTAGTCGTTTTGAAAAGAGCGTTAAATAACATTACGATGGGTCCAAAAGATGTATGGTGGCACGAGATAATTCAAGATGCACGATCCTATTGTGAACCAGAAATTATAGAGAGCACTCACCCATTGTATATTCTATATACATCAGGTACGACAGGCAAGCCTAAGGGTGTCGTACACAGCACTGGTGGTTATTTGACCCATCTATACGCAACAGCTAAATGGGTGTTTGATTTTACAAACAAAGACATTTTCTTTTGTACTGCTGATATCGGATGGGTAACAGGCCATAGCTATATCGTTTACGCGCCGCTAATGCACGGTGCTACTCAGATAATATATGAAGGAGCACCAGATTATCCAAAACCTGATAGATATTGGGCTATAGTTGAAAAGCACGGTGCCACAATTCTATATACGACTCCTACTGCTCTTCGAATGTATATTAAATTCGGAAATAGTGTTCCTAATTCTTTTGATTTATCCTCACTGCGTCTATTGGGGACCGTAGGTGAGCCGATCAATCCCGAGGTATGGATGTGGTATTTTAGAACTATTGGAAAGGAAAATTGTCCTATTGTTGATACGTGGTGGCAAACTGAAACAGGTGGCATTATGATCAGTGCGTGTACTGGAATCGAAATCATCCCGATGAAACCAGGTTCTGGCACTTTTTCCTTGCCCGGAATAGATGCAGTCGTTGTAGATGAGAACGGAAAACCAGTAACCCCTGACAAAAAAGGATTCTTGGTAATTAGAAAACCATGGCCAGGAATGCTGATGACACTTTGGAGAGATGATGAAAAATACCAGAATACTTATTGGAAAAAATTCGACAACAATGTATACTTTACTGGCGATTACGCACTTTGTGATGGCGATGGGTATCTTTGGTTGTTAGGCAGATCGGATGATGTTCTTAAGGTTGCAGGACATAGGTTGGGCACAATGGAGTTGGAAAGTGCGTTTGTCTCACACAGAGCAATTGCGGAGGCAGCAGTGACCAGTAAACACGATGAGAAAAAAGGGGAATCGATAATTGCATTTTTGGTATTGCGTACAGAATTTGCAACAGTATCTGAACAACAGTTACGAAATGAGCTTGTTAACCATATTAGAGAGACAGTAGGACCAATAGCAACACCTGGTGAGATTTATTTTGTCAATAAGCTTCCAAAAACTAGAAGCGGAAAAATAATGCGTAGATTGCTGAAATCGATATCAAGCGGCACATCGACTATAGGCGATGTAAGTACATTGGAGGATGGAACATCAATTGAAGAAGTAAGGCAAGCTTATGATGATTTGCATAAAGTTATCGGTTAGTCAATGATAGGAGACTGAATTGAAGGGAGCGCAGCGAAGACCATCATTCCAATACATGCCGAGCAAGAAGAATATCGTAAATAAATGGGATATTAACGTTGTCGAAGCTGATCTCAATAGCTCGATTGAACTTAGTTAGGTTCAGTTAAAGAAAAATGCAGAAGGTTTCAAACGAAGTGATCTAGACCGCCTTTCTTTTCTATTTCTTTTTAATTTCTCTCTTGGACATTTCTTTGGCTACTATATCGGCAAATTTTCTTTCTACATAATCATGATTAAGAATCTTGTTTATCTTCCGTCGGAATCGCGCTCATCGTGTTTACACTTGTTGTAACAGTTTTCATAAATCTTACTTCTAAAGAAGAATGTTTTATATTCTTGCGTCGTTAAGCGTGGCAAACAACTTTTCCAAATGGCCTAGTAGTTCTCCGTTTAGACCTAACTCCATTGGACATAATTCTGCCTCCATCATTTAACATGATATCTAAATTGTATTTCTTTCTTAAAGTCACCATAGCTTTATAGATAACAAATTCATCTCCAGTTATGATATAGTTTACGAGATCGGATCCAGATAGTGCCTTGACAGCTAGTCGTATCACCTTTGAGAAGTTACATATATTGTCCTTATTTTGTTTTTTGGATTAAGAACAGCTACTCATTTTTCCTATATTATTCTAGTGAGTTCATACGTTGGAAGGTTCAAATCAGAACGAGCTATTACATTATAGTAAAAACCCCGGCCATTTTTTAAAGCTTTTCTAGTAGACCTTCAAAATTATCTCAGTTTAAACAACAGGTGTGGATGGTCGAAAATACTAAACATCAAAAACTTCCTTGTTCCTTTCTATGTATGGTTTTACTTTGTCTTCAATAATAGACTTAGCATCCGAACCTACATCGAAGGACAATAACAGGTAGAATTTGGTTTCATATTCATGATTACTACTGAGTAAAATTGGGACTGTTGCACGAATCAACTTTTCATATTTCCCTATCGAATACTGTAGTCTGCCTGTATTTGCTTCAAAGTCTTCCCGGGTTGCAGCACGAAGAACGGCTTGTATGGCATACCGTGAAGTCTCGTCCTTTGTCATCAAAGGAACTAAGCCCTGTCTGTATGTTGTTGCCTCTAAATTACCCATCTTGTTCGCTACGCCTGCGAACCTGATGCACTCGTCTATATCTAGTATTTGTTTGCATATGTCAGAAAGAATCTGTGCGGACAATGTGTATGTCTTTGTCTCCCTATTTAACTGGAGCAATTTGCAGTTATTTGAATGTCTCTTAGACGACCTGCCTTGAGTAAAATCAATCTCATATTGCGATGAAGATGCGCTAAAAATGTTAAGTGATATCTTCTTCAAAAGTCCCTTGGAATATTCGGTAATACGGCACCGAAGCCTGTTATGCCAAAACCTTCTTTCAGTATGAAGCAATTGTCACACATCAGAACGCTCTAAACCTATTAACCAACATTTACTTGGCCTTACTTCACAACCCCTACGAATCCGCTACATGAGATAAGATTTGATGCACATGGGTATAAATATCAAATATGACACGAATAAAACAATCTGTCCAGGCACTAACTTCCTGTGACATTCTCGATGCTGCTTTCTAGTGCATTAGAAGCAATTTCAAGAGAAATTATAGCTCATGGAGTGGAGGGTTTTGATTATGAAAAAGACAGAGCCTTGTTAACCCCTCACGTGATATAAGCCATTATAACGAAAACTTCAACGTGCAAAAGTTTAAGGGCGTATATCTTCAATACCACCATAACCAGTAAATACAACCGCTATCATATAATACAAAGAATGACTGGTCCAGACCCTTTATCTGATCTGAACGAGGGTTTTATATGTAAAATATGTGGCCTTACTTTCTTAACTCTACAATCTCTTGCAGCACATATTGACTCTGAACATCCAGAAGCAGAACAACCTGAGATTCTGTAATGCAAAAAGAACTTAGAAATCTAAGCACTTAACTTTGAAATCATGCGATCTTCTACTGTTTATCATAACATAATTTTCACATTTCTTCTACTTCACCAAAACGCTGCGAGTATCAGGTATGGATAATGATCTTCCCCCTGTTCCTCGACGGGACCCTTTAATATGTGATTTTTGTCCGATAATTCTACTGTCATATGATTCCATTGCCTTATGGAATTGGATTAGAATTACTAGGATTAATAATCGAACGAAACCGATAAAGGAGAACAATAAGCGAATCGCTTCAATGAAGTTTAGCTTAAAATATAAACATAAACAGGACCGTGCAGTACGTCCTTATAGCCGCTTAAGCTTTTATCATACTACTTGAAAACAATACCAAGACGATTAATACGCTACAATGTAAATAATAACTACGGCCAATATTTAACTAAAATTCCGTCACAAACAATAAAACCCTTGAAATATTCCTGCGAGAAATGCAACAATATGTTTAGCGCATGGAAGCATTTATACACGCACAAGATTGAGTTCCATTCATATTAATTTAAATTAATGGGTAAGAAAAGTAAAGTATCGAACTTGCAAATCTCCGGCAACACATAGAATCATTATAAACATCGGGAATGAAGCCAAGCCGATATAACATTCAGATGTTTTCCACTATTGATAGTGAGGAAAGACTCGGTTGTTTGTTATTGATAAGATTCGTTAGGATTAACAAGCGTGTCGTGCAGTTCTGGCACCGGTTTCCCCATTTATTATCGATCTGGCCGTTTGAAAGATAGTAATCCACATTTGCCATGTTAGTATACCGGTGTTGGTGTTTCTTCTACTTGGATGATATGAAACTATCAATGTCTTCCCATCTGAGACGGGATATATTTTATTATGACCAAACATCAATCCTCTAACGTTGTAAATATTGCAATATGCATCAAAAGCAATCTTTCCAAGAGTCAAGATAACTTTGGTTGTCTTCTCGAGTATTTTTGTTTCTGCTAAGAGGTATTGAGAACAGTTGGATATTTCAGATGGATCTGGTTTATTCAGTGGCGGCACACATCGTACTGCTGCACTTAAATACGCATCCTTTAAAATTAATCCATCGTCTCTTGATACGCTTGTAGGTTTATTTGCAAATCCTGTTTCAAATAAAGCTCTTACAAGCCAGTCACCAGAGCTATCCCCCGTAAATACTCTCCCCGTCCTATTCCCTCCGTGAGCAGCTGGAGCCAATCCAATAACCAATAATTTGGCTTTAGGATCCCCAAAAGTTGGGACAGGTCTTGCCCAATAAACTTGATTCATAAATTTCTTCGTTCTGGTTTTTCTCACTTCTTGGATGTATTTTGATAAGCGTGGACATAATTTACAGTGAATAACGGTTTCATTTACTTTGTGCAATAAGAAATCTTCAACTAACTTACCCTTTGACAATGCCAAGTATTGTATGTCCGAATGCAGTTTATTAACTGCGTTTGTTAACAAATACTCGGAGTATTCCAATATGGAGAATAGATATTTACCTGTACGATCCACAACTAATATAGATATTACAATATGACAAATAATCCTGTTGCAGTATTTGATTCAGGAGTCGGTTCATTATCAATAATTAAAGAATTAAAAAAAGAGATCCCGCATGAGGACTTGCTTTACTTTGCAGATAGACTTCATTTTCCGTACGGAAATAAATCGCACCAACAGTTGTACGAGATTATTCTAGCGTCTATAAAATATTTAGAGAACTATAAACCTAAGGTAATTGTACTAGCATCCATGACCCCCTCTGTCCAAATATTACAGAAAGTCAGAACACGAGTCAATTCCCCGATAATCGGTGTAATGCCCCCTTTAAGAGGAACAGCAAGGTTATCAAAGAAAAAACACATAGGCATTATGGCTACTGAGGGAACCGTGTCCAGTCAGGAACTAGCTACACTGATACGAAAAGAGATAACTCAAGATGTACAAGTAACCAAGTTCAATGCTTCACCAATAATAGAGCTCATAGAAAATGGGATTTACATCATTAATGAAAGAAGAACATTTGATACTATATCACATGTTCTAATGGGAAAGCTAGAAAAGGAAGATATAGATGTAATAATTCTATGCAGCACTCATCTTTCATTGGTACGCAATTATTTTGGATCTCTGTTTCCACTAGTAAAATTTATAGATCCCTCCAATATTGTAGCCAAAGATGTTAAGAAATTCCTTCGTCATAATAAAATGCTCAGGCGGAGCGGAGTAGGTCGGTTGCAAGTAATCGCGTCAGGAGGAAAAGATCAATTTGAACAAACCATCCGTATGATGGGCATCAGAGAACCTATTAAAAGAGTGAATCCGTGAAGTTTTCTCATAAAAACTAAATACACAGATTTACGCCTCTTTCTATTCAATACTTGTTATTTCCCAGCTTCTGTCCGTTATCAAATCTTCGTCTTTCAATATAGCATATGAATCCCATCTACCATGTAAGTGGCAATACTAAAATTTCAAATGAATTTTATCATTAAAGGGGCTAAATATCAGATAGTCAAGTTGAAAGCAAGAAGCTGTCCAATATGTGAAAACTGTGGCTCAAAAAAATTCAACATCTTGAGCCGTTCGAAGAATGAAATAGTGTTACAATGTTTGGCATGTCATCGCCTGTCATCGGTTTAAAGCTTTTTCTTCCCATAACCGATAGTTCTTGCATTGTCTTTTTCGTTTCTAAATATCGGTCAAATGTATTCAAAAAGAAGACTGGTAGGGTTACGAATTTACTTGCAGGATTATTTTTATTTTTGATTGTATGTAATATTGAATCACCATTTAATTCTAGCTATCCAACCATGACAGATCTTCTTTTACTTTTAAATTTCAGATAAACACACAATAGTGTAAATCCCTTATGATGAGTACAGATTTAGATTTTTTGCTCTAACGCTTCATCTATTTTATCTAATGTGATAATAAAGTGCAGTCATCAAAATTTGGTTTAAGTTCGAACCGTCATGTTTCTGCCGCGATCTATATTCTTTATTTCAATACAGTATTTATTTCAATTTTTTTGCGCCGTTTAGCCGTTTCTTGTTCTGATTTGTCCTCACTCATTCCTACAATCTCTATAGTCGACATTCATCTCTCCTTTGCCACGTACAGAAGCGGCGATAGGCCTTTATTCAATAGTCTATAACCGTTGCATTGGTCAATAAGTTTGATAATAAATCCGGTCTGCCTATGACTGCTCCGTCAATTATATCGCTATTGTTGTACCCAGCAATTCTTAAACATACTTCACAAATAATCACTTTTCCACCGTCTGCAACAAAATTGGTTACATTTCTAGTTAGTAAATCAAGTCCCAGATAATGATGTGGATGTTTAACTCCTATCTGTACTCCTTCTACGCTGAGCAATAATGTTACATTATGTCCTATTTTTAACTGGGTAGTAGCGTCGGAGATGGCTACAGTTGCTCTCCACGGTTCATCGCTGCTAAGATGATAAACTAACGGGTTACCAATTACTTTTGCGTACGCATATGAAGCTGATAAAAATGACGGTGTTAAGACTACAGATAATATCAACAAAAGCTTAAATCTTGGAGGATCAGCGGTAGGCATAAACCTAAAACATTTGCTAAAATTTTTAAAACAGTTAGTAAAACGGAGTTTGGTATATAGTGAAATAATAAGTCATAGAAGTGTAGATTTCTTATTATGTAATTCATGCTTTTAGTGTGCATCATACGTAAACTTTCTTGGCACAATTGAGGTAATCCTTTCTCTCTGAGTGGATCGATGAAATGCAATATCTGATAGGAAATATACACATTTGGTTACAATACAATACGTGAAGTTACATTGGAATTCAGGACAAAACTAAACCAAAACATCATCCACCGCTTTATCATATCTGTAATTGACAGGCATCCTATTAATTATCATCCGATTGCTGTTATACACAATGACTCCCCCATCGGTGTCTGTCTTCAACTCTACCGTTTCCGTTCCGACATACTCAGAATAATCAAATATTGCATCTATTCTAGCTTCATCGCTGGTAAGCACTTCGTAATCGTTATTTCGCTACTCCGGATTATTGATTGTTAATCCACAATTTTCGCATAGGTATTTCATTTTATCCCAGTCATAGAACTTAAGCATCGTGTCAGAACAATCGGGACAATCTACCGATTCGAGTAGCTGATTATATGTAGTTATGGCAGCTGCTTGGGTTAGCGATTTTTCTAATGCTATTAAGTCTTGTGCTAATGGAGCTCGTCTCATCTTTGTCTTTTATATTAAGCACAATCTATATTAAAGATCTCACCTGACTTAAGTTACAATGAATACTTTATCAAGTAACATGAAAATATTGAGTTCACTACAAACGCTTAGAGTTCATGTAGCCCCAGTTGGTTTTGAAGTAGATCGGATTGTCCTACCAGCCATCGAGATGAAAGCGGACAGAGTCTGGCTTATCATACACAATAACCCTAGTGTTGACGAGGGACATCAATTTGTGAAATCAATACGAGATAAGTTAGAGCAAGCAAGAATAGAATGTCTGCAAAAGGAAGCTGATAGAGTTGAACTCTTTGATATACTACGAGCGTTGAGAATAATAATTTTGAAAGAGAAAGGCAACTCGATTCTCGTAAATGTGTCAGTGGGGAGTAAGATTCAGGCTATTGCTTCCATGATGGCATGTATGATGTTTAAAGACATTGCCATGATTAAACCCTATTACGTAATCCCTGAAAGGTATACCAGCTCAGTAGCTAAGGAGGAAAAACAAGAAACAGAAGGTCTTAAACTGATCATTGGTTTACCAGAATATAAGATTGAAATCCCAAGTGATAAATTGATAAGGTGTTTAGATTTGATAAATCGAAAAAGTGACGGGAAGAGGGGTGTACCTAAACGGGAGCTAAAGGATTCGGCTATAGAATGTGGCCTCATCCAAGAGGATGAAAAAAGAATAACCGATAGAACGAGAACAAAAGGACAATACAGTGAACAAGCAGCCTATATGGCATTAAATAAGAATTTAATAGAGCCATTACAAAAGTATTGGAGATTTATTACTGAAACTAAGGTTGGAACACATCATTTTATCTCATTAACTGATGAGGGAAAAAACGCTTTGCATTTCCTTAGTGCAGGTATTTGAGAATCTGTGAACAATCCTATTCACATTAAATCTCTAATCGAGTATACCTGAACATTAGTAATGAAAATGGCATTTTTAAGAGCCTGTCAGAGGCGAAACCAAAAAAATTCTTATTATGGTAATGTGATCCTGGATATATAGGACGATTCATTCTCTAATCCTTAGACATGTTAACACAACCAATTTCAAAGTAGAGATTCGAAATTGTTCTATTATTCTACTTCCACTCATGATGTCTGAATGATTCAGTTATTAACTTCTATTTCAGTAATATTCGCAAATGACCGCTACATCTCAAATATTGCAACTCCACAACCATAGATCATAGAGTTGGTGGGTTAATAACCGAAATAGTTCAAGTCTAACAATCATTGTCTGCCGAGTCTACCAATGGTCTTGCCGAAGCTACAACCGTTATTCCTGCAGCTTGAAGTGGCTTCAATAGCCGTCGTGTACAAATTTGACAATGCCGTCTAATATAGAATTAGGGGCCATCATTTGAAGCCTTGAATAGGACTACAAAAAAGTATGTTGTGATCTGCGAAGGATTGCAGCTAGGACTACGACATACACCGAAATCTTTGATCAGAAGATGTTTGATGAAAAAGTTGATTTCCAATATCGATAATTCATAAATGGGAAACCTGGTACGAAAACCGGAATAACAATGGATAAGAAAAACTTATACACAACTGATGAAAGACAACCGAAAGGAGAACAACCTGATTTTTATGTAAATAAATTCATTGGCAGTTATAAAATCAGAAGAATTTTGAACGAATCAGATTCTGTGGAACAGGAAATGTATTATGTTACGTTCAAAAACGGGGGAATGACAAAAATACACTCACACGAAACCGAACAAATTCTAATTGCTACAACCACTTCACCGGTTTCAGACGCTTCATATTTAGGAGAAGGTTTTGTTACTCTCATACAGAAAGATATCGGCACAAAAGGAGATGATCCAAAATATGCTATAGCTAAGACAGTTTTTCTTAATAAAATTGGAGATACTGTTTGTATTCCGCCAAACGTATTACATTGTCATGGATCAAGAAGCAAAGAACAGGATTTTTCGCATATTGCAGTTAGGAGATCAACTTTAGATAATGGACAACCAGCCAAATCGCTATGGGAATACGATATCAACGCAATGAAGAAAATTATGGGCATTCTCGATGAGGATAGCAAAATATCTTCTATTCTCAATCAGTTACATAATGAAATTAAAGCTATTGTTTCTCAGCCCTGAAATGCAGTCTACAAGAACTATGGTCACATAAACCCTAAAACCATGCAATATGAGGTAAGCTTAATAGTGGTAATACAAAATATCTCTTTCTGGACTTAGATTGGCGAATTAAATCTCTAATACTTCCATTACTCGGCTGTGGGAGGAGTTTGTCTGACAGCGTAAACAGCTTAAAAAAAGAGAAGATAAAGATGAGTCGGAACTTAAATAATATGGATTTCATGCTATGTAAATTATGTTCTTAGTGTGCGTCATGCCTTAATCTAGGAATGACAAAGTAGAATCATTGTCGGTTTCAGACAACGAACTTTACAAATACAACCGGAATCCAGTAAACAGCAGATCTATTTCTAAATTACGTTGACTTAGCAAAATTGCAATAAGGCGAAAGTACATGTACCTATCCAAAGTGAATACAAGTATCGCCTAGAAACTACAACCCTTTGGAATCAGATTTATGCTTGTGAAGTAGTTAAATGATGAATAACAACACTTTCCACATTGGAGGATAAAATTATAGTCCATTGTAATTGGTAGCTAGAATATCCCTAGCAGTGGGAGAAAGTGTCGTCGACAATTAAAGCGTCTAAATATGATCTGCTCGAGACGCTTTTCCTTAACGAAGTAGAGGTACACTAAAAGCTGGAGTAACGTTCTCCTTTTAAGTATGGCGCCTGCGCTGATTGTTTCGTGGATAAGGATATTCCATTTGGCGAGCGGTGGCCAATCCAATCTCGGTCCCGAAAAAGTGACTTACAACGCGTAAAGCAAGATCGATTCCAGCAGAAACGCCTGCAGAGGTGAATATCGGGTCATCCAGAGTGAATAGAAGGTCTTCACGTATTTTGGCTGTTGGTGCAGCGTCCCGTAAGAAATCAAAAGTGCGCCAGTGAGTGGTGGCTTCACGTCCTTCCAATAAACCTGCTTTCCCAAGTAGACTTGAACCTGTGCACACGGAGGCCATCAGCCCTGTCTTTGTGGCTCGATCCGCAATCCATCTTAGGAGAGTATTATTTTTTATTTCCTTACGTGTTCCCCAGCCACCGGGCACGATCAGTAAATCTAGATCTGGACAGTCTTCGATAGTCACATTTGGGGTGAAGAGTAGACCGCCTACGGCTGAGACTTGGCCTTTCCTTTCTGAGATCAAGAGGATTCGGAATGGAGATGATTCTTGCCGCCTGCGTTCTTCGTTCAAACGCGTTACCGAAAATACCTCATAAGGTCCTGCGACATCCAAGACTTCTACTTGATCGAAGATTAGCATTCCAACTGTTAACGGTGGCAGATCTTGGTTCATAAGACAAATCTCCATACTATTTGCAATGTTTTGCCTTTTATTTATATCGACACAAAGAAATTTGATAAGTTCGATATGCGTTTGAAAATTGTATTGGTGCATAGAAAGGAACTTCTGGCCGTTCCCATTCTTCCATCTGCTCACAAGTTGCAGGGAACTAGTATCACCGTGATCGCTAGCCGGCTACATTGGTAACAACTTAATTGAAAGATCGCATTGTAAAGCAAATTAGAATTGCTACCGACATTAAATAATTCAAGCAATACTAGTTTAACCTGGAAGGTTAATAATATAAATTGAAGATGAGTTTATGAAATGAATGGACAATAACGTGAAATGGGGAGACATATTTTTTGGACACGAATGATAGTTATAGTAATTATAAAAATAAATCAGTAAAACCAAAGATTCTACCACTTCCAAATGGCCCATATTATCTCATACACGATATGAAACCTAAAATAGTTGATAATATTCAAAACTCCAAAGGAGAATCGCTTTCGACGATAAGGGGCGTAGCATTATGTCGTTGTGGAGCATCAAAGAACAAACCGTTCTGCGACGGCACTCATAGCATTATTGGATTTTCGAGCGAAAAAAGTTCCGGTGGAAGGAAAAATAGAAGAATCGATTACGCTGGAAAGAACATAACAATTCATGATAACCGAGCAATTTGTTCTCATGCTACAGAGTGCGTGGATAGTCTCTCTTCTGTTTTCAAATTAAACACCAAACCATGGATTGATCCTGACGGCGCGACGCTAGACGCAGTCATTGATACTGTAAGAAAATGTCCTTCAGGTGCTCTTAGTTATTCTGTCGATGGAGCTGAATACAGGGATCAAGATAGAGAGCCAATGCTTACGGTCTCAAAAGATGGCCCTTATATCATAACTGGCGGTATAGAATTAATGCGTGATTCGACATTTGGAGAGGGGGCGTCAAAAGAACATTACACACTTTGCCGCTGCGGTGCTTCCAACAACAAACCATTTTGTGATGGTATGCACAGGGATATAAATTTCAAGGATGAAAAAAACTGAAGATCTGATTCTTATTAATCCGTATACTATATTAGATGATGAATCAGATACCTTTAATCATAATTGATAGACGTGTAGAGAAAACGGTAAAGAGTCGGCTTGCAACGAGCAGCACCAACAGGTCTACAATCTATTCTTCACGAGCAAGCTTTCTAGTACAGAAACACACCACCCACCTAACGACCTCCTCTACAACTTAACCAATCAATGAGAGGTAATGACAAAATGAAAGATGATGCAATAGCGCATTTACCGGATCAGCCTTTGATGTTATGCGGGCTTCCTCGCGGGAGGTAACGCGAATGCAAGTCTGGATTGTCGTACAGATTGACAAAGATTGTTAGTTCATCTCCTGATGAGCGAGTACTGAAACAAAAGTTCTGCGTTTCTTGTCCACACTGGTCAGTTTGATATGAATGAGTAACCATGTGTATTTGTCTTACTGGATGGAGACTACGAGCATTCTAACGGGGTTGGGCATGCTCAAAAAAAGTCAACCTATTCCTCTCTCCAGCTTCATGAGTTCCTTAATGCTCCTGAATTGGATTAATCGCTGACAGCAACTTTAATCATCTTGGCTTGTTCAATATCAATAGGTGCATCAGCAGAATCTGTTCTTATTGCAGCTATTTTATCAACAATATCCATTCCAGATATTACCTTTCCAAATACGGTATATTTTCCGTCTAGGAATTTTGAATCTTTCAATATAATGAAGAACTGCGAACCTGCACTATCAGGATCCTCTGACCGTGCCATAGATAATATACCACGTGAATGTGTATTTTTATTAAACTCTGCTTTTACGTTCCAACCAGGACCTCCTGTTCCCCATTTGCCTTTGTTGAATGTATCTTTTGTATGGGGATCTCCACCTTGTATCACGAAGCCTGGTACTATTCTATGAAATATCAATCCATTATAGAAGCCGTTTTTTGCCAATTTCTTAAAGTTTTCAACAGTCTTTGGCGCATCATCTGAACAGAACTCCACTACTATATCTCCAAACTTTGTCTTTATAGTCCCCTTGTTTGCCATAATACCAAAAGTGCTGACAATCGACTATATATATGCACACAGAAATATTTCAATGGTGTCCCAACCTATAATCTCATAGTCTCATCGACGCTACAATCAACCGTTAAAAGACTAGGTAGTAGAGATAGTACCTAGTCCATATTATGTGTGAATTGTACTAACTGGACGCTGGGGTGGTAAATTCCGATATTCCATCTTCTTCGTTTTAGTTGCTCGCAATTTGCTCTTATACTTTAGATTGCGTGGTTTAGTTCGTAATCTATAACCGCAGCATGGACACCATAACCCATCCCATTTTAAGAAGAGCTCACATATCTGACAACGTTTCTGCCCAGTTGAATAACGCCCAGCACCAACCGGTTTGTGTGCCTTATGACGTATACATATACCTTTACAAGTCATACGATTCTTTTCCTCTCTCCATTTTCTGTTAGGTGTTCATAATCGAGAGACATTTGTTATATTTATCTGATGCAATAGTTAAACATAGTGACTCATTTGTACATGCTTGTTATGTGGAGAATGATTAATTATTTTGGTGTCGGTGTATTATAGTAGAGGAATAAGACGAACTTTGTTATGTTTGGATTCCATGCATTTTCCTCCTTGACCAAATCATAAATCGTTGGCCGCGTAATCGTTGAAGGATTATTCAAACCGAATATAATGGTGCCAGTAAATCCTTGAGTTCTTGTCTTTCGCCGGCGCATAGTGAAGGCCAACTTTCCATATCATAGAAAAAGTTCCATCTTCAGGAGGGTGTGGTCTACGTTCATCTTTATTATTATCATACAAGTGTTACCATCTTAATTTCCTTTTCGTTGTCAGCTCTGTCTGGTTGGTCATTTCATGGCCCTGACTCTTGCTTAATTGCAATCAAAAGGTAATACTAAACATCCATAAGAATCCCTTGAGATTCTCTGCGTTTCAAAGCCTAGCTTCATGCCCAAGTCTAGTAAATATATAATTAACGATACTGTTTAATTATTGGATTAAAGTAAATATCCGGTTGAAAAATGCGCTTATCAGTATGGTTTTGCATATTGTTACTGTCGGTGGGATCAGCAACGATAATATGTTCAAATGCTCCTTCTCAGACACTAGCTAGTTTTATCAGACAAACTAATGAGCCAATGACAAAACATCAACACCGATCGGTGGATGATAAAGCTACTACAATAGTAAGAATACCACGGGGTGCCGTTGACCACGATGTTCCAAAGTATTATCAGCCAGAGAACGTTTCTATTCTGAATAATAGTGCGGTGACATGGATAAACGATGACACTGGAATACACACTGCCACAGCCGACCACGCTTCTTCTTCGTTTGATACAGGCATAATACATGTCGGAGCTAATGCGACTGTGATTATAAAGAGTGAAGTAGACAATATACAATACCACTGCACCATACATCCATGGATGAAGGGCACTCTTACCATACTCTCATCAGTGAGCCATCATCCTTTAGGTAATAGCAGCCAACTAGAACATCAATATCATCAACAAACACAGCGTAAAAATATCGGTGCTGGGCGAACATTAGCTCACCAAACACTTAGTCCGACCACCTCGATATTGCTACCAAAATCTCTAAATCCGACACTAGGAACCGAGCCAGAATACAAAAATGATTGGATAACTGCAAACCACGATATCTTCGGAACTAGGGATAGCAGTCAGACAATTATTGGTGAGGATAATGTAAAGAAGCTACAAGTTAAATGGATATTGCTTAACAAATTCGTTATCGAGGATCCGCCTATAATTATAGGTAACAGAGGATACGTACAGGATAATGTCGGCAATATCGTAGGATTTGATGCCAATACTGGTCTTATATTATGGAAGATACGTCCAGGGACTGGCGGGAATATGCACGGTTTAACGTACGATCATGGTATATTATTCTCGGGAACAGGATATAATGCAACAACCGTCGCAATTAACTCAACAAACGGTGCTACAATATGGGAGTCACCAGTACTTGGTCCTTTTAAAGAGGGGTACAACATAAATACACCGCCCATTGTGTGGAAGGACTTTGTTATAGTAGGCTCGGCTGGTGGTGATCTGCCTCCTGGAAAAGGGGTGGTACGAGGTAATATCACCGCACTTAATCGCACTAACGGTGAAGTGTTATGGAACTTTCGCACGACAGTAGGAGATTGGGTCAGCACAGGGAAAAATCCCCCTAACGGAGGTGCCACGGCATGGTCAGGCGGATCATTAAACCCAAAAACTGGGATACTGTATATGCCTTTAGGTAATCCTACACCTAACTATAACGCATCAACTCGATTTACACCCAATCTTTATGCTAATCATATGGTAGCAGTTAATATCACCAATGGTAAGTTGGTATGGGCTACGCCCTTCATTTCAGAGGGCAGTGTATTAAAGATAAGGTTGCCAGACACGCATGACTGGGACACATCCTGGGGAAGCAGTGTGACGAACGTCACATATGGAAACGGAACACAGAAGAAAGTCGTCATTGGGCATGACAAAATGGGCAATATTATTGGAATGGATGCTGAGACAGGTAAGGAACTATGGTGGAGAACAATGGGTAAGCAACTTCATACTGACACCATCCCACAACCGACAGGTAGCGGTGTCGTTTGGACCTATGGTATAGATGATTATCATGCAGTCGATAGTAACACCCTATATGTTACGTCAAACGGCAGAGGTTTGAACTTCTTTACAAACGGAATCGTTGGTTATAAAACTCCTGTTACTAATGCAATCGATTTAGGCTACCACAATGGAACAATAACTGCCATTGATATGGGAACAGGAAAAACTAAATGGGAACACAAAGTGGAGTTTCCACCACTAGTATCACCATTGGTCACTAATGGGCTAGTATTCTCTGGTTACATCCCTTTCACCGAAAAACCGAGTATTAAATATACTATTACTCCATCTGGATTTCCAAAAAAAATAACAGCAACGCATCAAACAAGAACTGGATTAATAGTGGCGCTTGATAAGGACTCAGGACAAGAACTGTGGAAGTTTAATGTAGCCGGCCCAATAGGGGTAGGTGGACCTTCTATAGGAGATGGAAAACTGTACGTCCCTACTGGTAAAATCCAAACACCCAAAGGATTTGAAGGGTCAGTAGTAGCATTCGGTTTACCGTGAGCTGAGAATAACAACATATTCTAAAGCATGGCCATTAGGTCATTGTATGATGTGAAGTTCTGTAGGTCATGCGGGGTCGTAATTACATTTGAGGATGGTAAAGAAAACTTTTTTTTCATCCAACTCCCCTAACTAGACGAAATTGGGATACATTTGCATTCTTCACTATCTGGATCGACATGGCTGTCGCTCCCTCTCGATGGAACTTGGACGAAACAGCAAATAGACGGCCCACTTTTTCGTCGTGTATAACAATCGTTTAACCAAGGCCAGTTACTAATGTACTCTGATTACTTTTGGATATTGCTGAAATGCCATCTTTTAATCCTATTTTAGTCGGTTGACAGCAATTCAATCAATGATATCAAGTTGTTGAAACCTGATGCTCGGTTTGTACCTAATAATCCCCAAATGAAATGAAAATTAGTAAACAAAACTTGTCTTGACTTCTGCAAATATTACTGACCTGCAGCAACAGGGGAAGAAGGTTGTTAACCAAAATCCATCAATTCAAATTCCCTGACAGGGAATACTTCAAAATCCTGGAGCACATCTTGCTGCATGATTTTGATCGAACGACTGATTTCTATTCTAGTCCCTGCAGCTCAGAGGGATCAGGAGAATTACTAGATGATGTCATTATAAAATATTTCAATATTAAATTGATTTTACACATTTTTTACATATTCATCTTCTTTCTCTTATGTTTCACCATAACATTGTCTCAAATACTTAATATTATGTCTGTTTGTAAGATTAGGCGTTATTGGAAGAGCTAGATTTCCTCCATGAAGTATGCCTGACTGCATTGTTTTCCAATAGAGTCGTTAAGTTTGCGGCTGTTCTTGATAACAATGGAAAACTACTTGTCGGTGAATATAGGAAAGGCATTCAAAGCTCCTGGCAAGCTGAATTCATATCTGACAATAACTATGAACATGACCCAAGCTATCTTTTCTATTTGGATTACTTGCTTCCTGCTATAAGGAAAAAAAGACTTTGTGCTGGTACAGAAGAACAACAACGACAGCAACAAGAAATTCATTTTGAAATAACAGAAATAGATGATAACGTGAGATTGGCTATGGCTCCGCTAACAGAAAGAAATGACAAGTATCTATCTATATATTTAGAATCGTCAGCTCCTTATCAAGAGATACTCTCAAAACTCAATGCGATGATCTAATGCTCAGGTTTACTAAATTGCCGACCACCAATAAAATGACAACGCAATGAAAGTCCTTATTATCAGATCTTATTGAATGGTCCCTTTCGCTATTATTCTTGTTCCAACATTATCTGGCTTTAAAAGAGCATACTTCTGTCCGGAGAAGAACACAAATGATTTCTCGGGAATTATTTGAATTGTACCAGTGTTATTATATATTATCCTTACTGGCTTGATTTGTATTCCGAGCGATAGAACGTATGTCTGGTTGTCTGTTAGAGCCCCTCTGTAATAAGGACTCTTTATAAATCCTGCAGCAATAGCCTCGGTTGCTACCTTTAGATTTAATGAACCAGGAGAACAAAGGACGTCTCCCCTGGAAATATCATCAGCATCAACTCCTTTAACAGCTAGTCCTACTCTTGCTGGACTTCTGCACTCGGTTACAGAATCATCATGCATTTGAATTGATTTGACAAGTATGTCTTTTCCACTGGGTAAAATTTTCAAATGATCAAATGTCCTCACAGCTCCCTGGTTCACGACACCTAGTACTACTGTTCCAACTCCCTTTACGTTAAAAGCATGGTCTATTGAAATTATGCACTCTCCTTCTGGGCTTTTTGGATCAAGTCTACTCATTTGTTGTTTTAATTGGTCAATATTGCCTAGAAATTGGAAATTTGAGATTGCAGTGTTCTTTATTAATGCTTTTAACTTGATTTCATCTACCTCGAACGAATGCAGGATAAATCCTTCACTGAAGCTACCTGCATCCAAAGCGAGGACTTGTTCTCCTAGATACCTGTCTACCTTTGTAACATTTAGTATAGCATATTGCGCAATGTTCATCGCCTGCATCAAAGACTGAATTTTGTCGGGAAATGTGGTAGAAACAGTCCAAGTGTAAATAGTATCTTGTGTTTTTCTGTCATAAATTGATAGATCAGTTGTGGTCCCTCTCTTACCTAACTCATTTGCAATTTGATAATCGCCAGCTATAACAAAATTTACGCTCTTCATCAAAGTATGCCTAATACGTGGCAATAAAATGTTTCCTAAAATCGTGCAAGTTCTCTTGCATCTAATGTTTTATGTTTCTTTTCTAGGAGAAGCTGCGGCGTTCAATAAGAAGAATAAGTGCGGCTGTAGAGACAAAATCTTATTTGTCCACACTCACAAGAATTCAGTCGTCCTCATATTCAACTAGCATTATATTATCTGACATCGCATTCTTCCACTACGAAATGCAGGTTTGTGATGATAATCAAAAGTATAACAAATTGAACCGACTCCAGAAATAAACTATTGATAGTATATTGTTGGAGTTAGATAGGGTTTATGTTCATGGAGTTTCTGTAATACATTTGCTATCCAACATCTGGGAGATTGGGCATCTAGTTCATTATCTAGCGAAGTATTTTTCAGATATTCTTTAGATAAGTTCATGAACAAATGTTTATGAATTAAACAGCAGATTCGTTTCAATACCGTTTCCAACCTGAAATTGAGAATGATTAGATACTTACAGTAAACTTCTCGCATGGTCTGAGATACACCCTTTAAACATCACGCAGTCGTCTGTGGAAATTACTTTAGGGGGTTATTTGAGAGAAAGGCGGGTTAGAAAAAGATATTGTTATGAAACTGATTGAAGGAATGTTCAGCTGTCTATCGCAAGAGTTCACAGCATTAATTAATGATGTCTTTTGAAATATATGGACAAAAGTAAAGTTAGTGGTTGATTTAAAATTCTTTCTAATACTATTAGAAATACAATGCCTGCTCTACTGCTAGCTAGTGGATCTTGAGGTACGGATCTCCAATGAATTCTCCACTGCATTGAGATTTATGTCAACACTACTATGAGTTGTTGGATTGGCTGTGTTATAAGATCAGTATATTAACTTCTATAGCTTTTTGCATGCGAACCAGAACAATACCCGCAGTAACCAATAGTACCCGTTCATTTATGACACATACATTCACATCTAGAACCAAATCCTGATGAAAACTTTCTTCTCATACATTTAATTGTTATTCTTACACATATTTAAATTACCGTCCGACCATAAACTATAATACTTGACAAGAAAACCTCCGAGAGACTTGGGCAGCAACTTTCGGGGGTTTTCTAGGTTTTTGGAAAATTAGAATTATTGGTGGAGATGGAGAAAAATTAACTTCATACGATATTGAAGAATTGAGATGATAAGGAATTGATTCTGCTAATTCTCCTACCACGCCTGCCGTTCCTCAGCTTGGCTTCTCCTTCAACACCTCCTTGAGGATTGTAAGACCGTATATTCATTACTGGGCTCGTCTTGGTTATGCATCTGCAAGAATCCAATATCGTAAGCACTATTGGCTCTCCGGAAGAGTGATATCGGGGGTATGTTAGCGTTGCGTTACGAATTAGCTTTCTGGTGGTCACAAGGTTCTTTTATCTAACAACACTTTTCCACCTACTTTGTTGACTACTCTCACATCCGAAAGGTCTGGGTGCCCAATCGTCATCAACTTGGTTCTTTAAAAATAATGATGGAATAAGTGATATCAGTCGTACATCTCATCCGTTGCCATTCCTTTCTTGTTCGTTACCTTGCAAATACTTTCGATGATCTAGTGTTTCTACGTTTCCTATCCCGGGATCACCTCTCACTATGAAGACGGTACTGCCACTTGCCACACCGAAAATCTTATTCGATCCTTTGCCTAAGGTATCCACTTACCTTTAAGCTTTGGGCCAAGTTCCTGACGTCTATTCTAGAAATTTCCAGTTCCATGAGAGTTTGATCATGGTTTATGTGAGAAAATATCTATTCTAAGCACTTTTGCATTTAGGCATGTACAATCCTATAGCCGGTATATGTGCAATAGCTGATCCAAGTATTTTGCAATAACAGGTATTGTTGACCGTCTTCCTGTCTTTGAATGTATTGGTATTTATGCATAGTCAAATATATACGGAACATAATTGCTCGTAGGTGCTAGAATAAAGGAATGAATAAGTGTATAGTATATGCAAAATATGCACAATTCTAGTTCTAATTGCGCCTTCGAAGAAAGTTATATTGCATAACCACACTTAGAATTGTCAAGATTGTCAGTCGTGTCAGAATCAGAAGTGGGAAGTATTCTGCAAATCAAGGGTGTTTCGCGGGTTTGCAGTGAAAATACAGCCGCATCAGACGGCCTATTATTGAATAATTTGAACATAGATATCAAAGAAAGTAAATTTTTAGATATCGCAGATTATCAGACTATGGTAAAACCATTTTGATCTTTCCAAGGATTACAGTTTTTGAAAATATTGAATTTGGCTTGAGGATAGCAAATATCCCAAAAGACAGAAGAAAATAAATTGCCATGCATTGAATATAGATGGTTCGATTGCTAAATTTTTCAAATATTTACATTCGCCAATTTTCAGGAGGAATGGAACAATATGCAGCCATTGGTCATACCATGGCCATGAATCCAAAACTGTTGCTCACGGATAAGCCTTTTTCAGTACTAGACATTCAAATACATCAAGGCAGACAATTTTGTTTCTAACGTACAACATTAATGATGCTACGGTATTAGGTATTAGGTATGGTCGTCGTTTTTTCCCCAAAACTTGCTGGTATAGAGAGAGAATTCACTGTAAGTTTGTTACGACCACCATATCATTCTATCTTGGATCCAAATGCAATGGCGATTACTGAAGAATCCAAGGAATTATATTTTGATGATGAAACGGGGGAAGGATAACAAAATTGCAACCACGAAAGTATTCCATTGAAGAGAAAAAAAGAAGAAAAAAGATTAGTAGGATTAACCTTAATGATATAGCTAACACATTACTGTTTCTTGCGGTGTTTGTAGGGATTTGGCAACTAACATTCATGCTGGGGATATGGCCCAGAGTTGCATTGCCATCACCAGCAATGGTTGCCCAATCTTTTGCTGAATTGAATTTCTCGTTAATCACTAACATCAGCATAACAATGTGGCGTCTTATGATTGGATTCTCAATTTCGATCATTTTAGGAGTTGGCATTGGATTGGCAATGGTAAAGTTCAAAGACTTTGGAAAAACGATGAATTCCTTTGCAGTAGGGCTACAATCATTCCCAAGCATAGCCTGGGTACCGTTTGCAATACTGTTCATCGGTCTCAACGATTTCGGTATTTTATTTGTTGTAATAATGAGTTCTATATTCTCAGTAATGTTATCTACATACAGCGGAATTCGAACCGTCCCACCAATTTATGCTCGTGCAGCCAGAAATTTAGGTGCTAAGGGTATGCCGCTATTTAGGTATGTGATGATTCCTGCGGCTACACCATCATTAATAGTGGGAGTAACACAGGCTTGGTCTTTTGCATGGCATGCGTTGATAGGAGCTGAGATATTGATGGCAGCATATCTAGGCTTGGGTCATATCCTGGACGTTGGGAGAGAATTCCAACTCATGGATCAAATAATTGCATCGATGATCACTATCTTCGCAATTGGCCTAGTATTTGACCGACTTGTTTTTTCCAAATTAGCAAATAAAGTAAGAGATCGATGGGGACTTAATCAAAGCAATGAATAATGATAATGACAACCGTTCAGATAGAGCGCAGTGGTTCAGATTATAATCGCAAATATTCTATTCTACTCTACTCCATTGTTACTAATAAGATTTTTTTCAGTCTGATGCGTTTTGATATCATCTGCCACTTCAGCTCTTCTTGAGTCATTTTATTACAATTGATAACAAAGTCTAGAATAACTGCGAGCTCTTGGTCAGTGCACTTTGAATAAAGCTTTTACCCAGCTTGTTTTATAGGGACAAAAAATGGGCCTATCGTAGCAATATCTTTATCTCGAAGCGGATTTATGAAAATCAATCGTCGATCGTATGGGCTCTTTCACGCTTAAGCCTGCTTGTTCTGATCGGTCCATGATATAGAACTGTTATGCGTATAAGGAGAGAATAGAAAGGAAAACAAATTCACGTAAATATCGTAAGAAATTTCAGAATACTCATATAAGCTAAGTTTATATGCTATGAATTTGGATTTTCTGCTACAATTAGTCTGCCTCTCTATTTTCTCCGAGCTCTTTATCAAGCTGATTTTTTAATGACGTGTATCTAGTAAACTTCTTGTCCCAGTCAGAAAAGAATCTTTGCTCACTTAGTCCGATATACAACCACATTGAAGCCAACATTATCGAGACTCCAATAAAAAACAGGAGAAAAACTCCTACTTCAGGGATTCTAAACAGGATTCTATTCATAAAAAAAGGATGAATTACGAAGACTGCAGCCAACATTAAAGACAACGGTGCGAGAATAAATGAAGATAATATCATTACCTTAAACACACTTCTTATCGTATTCATATGAGATATTAATTCATCAAGTAACTCAACGATACTAGTCTTATTCTGATCCTTTATAGAATTGTGTGATTCACTGCCATTACCATCTGAAGAAGCCATTGTATAGAGTTCTGTGATCTAACGCCTCTTAAAATACTTGGCTAACCATGTTACTCATCTCACATGAATCACTTTTCTTTTCTGTGTCTCCAAGTGCTTATGCAAAAAGTGGTTTTCTTTTTCCTTAACACTATATTTTGCTATTTTTTTTATTACCTCGTGGCTCTTCTCTTCTTTTAATAATTCCTTTTTGTTCGATGTCTTCCAGTATTTCTTTATGATTTGCATGAATAAGTTCTGTGTAGTTTAGAGTAGTCCAGTTAAGTTTACCGTACTGCGTTAGCCTCAACGCCTTTCTAATATAAATGCGATCCTTGTATGCGGCAGTTTTATAGCGTCATTGCTGAATAGCTGAGTGAATAATACGGACAGACCGTAAACGTTTTAAGAAGCATACTTTGGAGGAAGTAAGGAACCTTCCAATGGTGTTAGTCACGGGCACAAGATGAGATAGCTTATCATAGGTTTGCAAACCTCACTTGAAATTCACAGGACGTAAATTATTCTTCCCTTGAACAATTTTTAGTTTCACTTAACCGTGTATGTCTATAGTGGATACCTTAAAGATCGATTTGCATAATACAGAAGTGACCGTATTTTAACGAGACAAGATTGAACGTCAAAACAATTACAATTTAGACCATTATGTGATATTCCCTTCTTACACAATAATGACAAGTCTAACATTTGTTTCTGACAATAAAAACCAAAAACCTGGACAACTTATCACAACAGACATAGATAGGGTAGCAAATGGTGAATGTATCTGTGATACATCTATAACCATTCAAGGCCTACCAAGACAAGCAATAGGCAGGTTCTCCTACAATTAGTAATATCCATCGTTGATTCTCAATAACAATCCCGGG
The DNA here is from genome assembly GCA_035691865.1 of Candidatus Nitrosopolaris sp. Classification (GTDB taxonomy): domain Archaea; phylum Thermoproteota; class Nitrososphaeria; order Nitrososphaerales; family Nitrososphaeraceae; genus Nitrosopolaris. The sequence goes on from DASSIM010000023.1 coordinate 42,606, forward strand.
AATAGTTACGGGTACTGCGATGCCGAGGTTCGAGGTGGTGCGCGATTCCTCTGAGTTAATAGTCACCGATCTTCTAGGGGAAACACATTCAGGGTATGTCACTTTTGACTCATGGTCCCGGTCCAAGTTCGTTAAAAATCGATGTCCTCGGAATAGGTTCAGGTACTGCGGTAATAGAGCAAAACTTGACCAGTTAATTAACTCTATTTGACGGAACTGGATCTCACATTATGAGTTACTCGTATAGTTTATAACAGCGGGTTTAGGCGGATTAAGGGTGTATAATATACCTATGTTTCTTACACTTCGCTACGAGGTAAGATAACTGAAATGATGATATTCCAATAATAGAACGAGCAAGACGAGTGGCCCATAACTGGTATCGACTGGAACAACCGAAAACAACACCCTGCTTGTCTATAGCATGGACGAAGCCCTTGTAAGCTCCAAACAAGAAAATCCAATAACATTTCTCAACTTGGCAGTAGTTTGAAGGAAACAGTGAAAATCCAACGGTTAAAGTTTCTGAGGATAGTTTGATTAATAGTGGATTGCAATTCGATATCTGAGTAAATTTTGTAGTAAGTGTTTATTCTTCAATAATCTCTACCGGAAGATTCACGATGACAACATTCAATTCTTTAGCTTTCTTTTTATATTAAGCGTATTCTAACTTTTAGTGATAAAAACGCAAATAAGAATGACTGGTCTTACAATTGCTGCAGGAATAATATCAGCAGCACTTGCATTGAGTATTGGAACAATGTCATACGCACAACAATCAACTAACTTATCAGATAATTCAATAAAAGGAGCTCTCACCAGTATACAAAATGATGCATCTACCTTAAAGCCGGCTTGGATCGTTTCTGGTGTATTTAGAATGGATATGATGAATACTCCTTCTCCTGTGTTTAATGCGACTTTTTATATGATAAAAAAAGATGAGACTGCGTCGCATCAACATACTATTTCAGACTTTAAGTTGAATGGAACACCGACGACCACTAGTAATTCTACTATATTTAACGGCACATCTACAGTAACTATGAAAAATGGCCCTGTAAAGGATGTGCCAACGAGTATATCCTTTCTGGATGGAAGCGCGGTAAGAATATGGCTTGATCCATCAAAGACTAACAATCACTTTGGAAATACGGCGATATATGGCACTCAACATCTGATTTGTGTAGAGGTGCCTAATTATTGCAAATAGCTAGGGCAAAGGACTTTGCCGCCATGTATTACTTGCGATTGATGACAATCGTTTCCAAATCCAATTAACTCCAATCTAATGTTAGTTTGAAAGAGCGATTGCGTGGGTAGCAAGGATACATTAAGCTCGTTGCATAGTCACATGTATGATATCTTTGAGAGAGGACTATCATATACTGTGCGATCTGAGGAGAGACTGCTAGGGTGGTGTCGCCTAGCATGCAGTAGCAACTCAGCGACAATTAAAACTAACACAGCAGCAGATGGATGGATGGAGACCATGGTTGGATGTATACAAAGAAGGACAAGTATCATCTTATTCAAATCCACTTCTTAAGATCACTAATTATGGTAGTCTACCCACAACGTCATGGAAGTGGACAATCATGACAGATGATGAGAGTATAACTGTGTCAGATATGAGGTCCACGGAAGACTCTATCTCACTTTATACGGCATCAGCGATCTTCCCAAATCAAAGCTGGAGCAAAATCATCGAACTAGAGGAAGGGGCGAAAAAGAGAGAACCATCGTTGTTTGTTGACATATTAATGAGGTATGAGTACGCCAACAATAGTGTGGGAGAATCTGGAATAATTTTTGAATTCGAAAAGACAGCAACTTCGATGGATAACTGCTGGATAAAGCCCATATCGTAGAGCAATAGAGCTAAATTTTCTTTAAAGCCTCGGTTAGTTAGTCAGTCAATCTTAAGGACTAATAAAACTAAAATAGCAGACCAAATACAGAAGAAGAGTGATTCTCATTGAGTCTGTTTCTCGTATTGGATGCGAGTGCAGTAAGTTAGTCTAGTCAATGTCCTTATATACAGAGAATATCTTGGTTAACATTTAGATATCCTCGGAAATGTTCTCTCGCTTTCGTGGTCAATATGATGCGCTGATACCAAAAGAGGAACCTGAAGTAAAGGGATGATAATTAAAAGCGAGAGATTAAAACGTGCGATCCTTGCCGCTTTGGCTGATACCGAATTACAGAAGATTTTGGATGCAGTCATGTACCAATCTAAATCAGTTAATCAAATTATACGCGAAACCAATGTTTCACACACTACTGCTTATAGAAAGATGAGATGGCTCGTTGAAGAGAAGTTGCTTGTAATTGATAAAATCGAAATAACGGAAGACGGGAAGAAATCTAGCTTGTTTCGTACAGTACTAAAGTCATTTAATGTTAGATATGAATACAATAATGTAGTTATCGAGGCTGAACAGAATGTAGATACAGTAAGAAAAATTACGGAAAAGTTCTTTTCGCTTTATGACCCCAATACATAATAGTCAAAAAAAGGAAAATGATAGTGTCTAAGCCACGATTATCTAAAAGAGACTATAGAAGAACATTTACTCTCTAGAAAGAGTAACGTAGGACTCTACGCTACAACCGTTTTTTATGATTATAATCCTTTGTTTTGCTATGCCAAAATAAATGATTCCAAAGAATAACAATTCTGTAACAGAACGCGATTAAAAGACGCTGCTAATAAAATATAGTCAAAAAATCTAACCGCTGAAGGATTGCAGGGGTAGACACAAAAATGGAGACGATTGCAATATATTTTCAAATATGGTCTCGATCACATATATGTAATTATTTGAAATCGGACAAGTGTTAAATTTGCTACTAAATTGCAATAAAAAACCAATTATATTACTTCTATCGAGTATATCTCAGATTTGAAAGTATCAATCATCGACCTGGGTTTTAACTCCGCTAAATTAGTGAATTATTATGTTAATCGCAACAACAATTCGTTCAAGGCTTACGAACAGGAAGGAGCAAAAGTTAGACTTGGCCAAGGTCTGCACCACTCTGGCAGCCTCGGCCGCGAGCCCATACAACGTACAATTCATACCTTAAAATTATTCCGTGATATAATCAATTTTCAGTGCATAAAGTCTGTATTATCTATTGCTACGAGTGCGGTGAGGGAAGCAAACAATAAGAAAGATTTTCTTCATGAAGTTCTTCAAAGCACCGGTTTTCGTTTTAGAGTATTGTCCGGAAAAGAAGAAGCTCTCTACTCTTATCTAGGAGCGCTCCAGTCAACTTGCATCCCCACCGCTCTCTTTTTCGATTTAGGTGGCGGGAGTTTGGAATTAGTATACACAGAAAATTTCAAGATCAAAAAATTAATTTCATTACCGTTGGGGGCACTAAGAATGTCACAAAGCTACAGCGACTACGGAGGAAGGTTAAGTAAGAAGAATTATTTCAGAATGGAAGAACACATAATCAATGCTCTTCCTGATAGAAAAGGGCTCGATATCAGCCCTAACACTACACTCGTGGGGGTAGGCGGAACACTACGAGCTATGGCAAGATACGATCAGCAAACAAAGACGTACCCCCTTGATAAAATTCACAATTACAGGATAGACTTTGACCATATTCGCTCAATCAACAGTACATTTCGTAAAATGAATTCATATGAAATTGCCAAAATTGATGCTGTGGGTAGCAATCGAGCAGAAACAATTACGGTCGGCTCAGGTATAATAAAGGTACTAATGCAAAAGCTTGAATTCGAATATATTCTGGTGAGTGCACGAGGGCTTCGGGAAGGGGTTCTCTCTGCTTTCTTGCAATGTTCTAAAAGCTATTACTCACAAGAGGTCAATCAAAATCAAATTCAGAGCCATGTTAAACATTGCTGCAAGCCAGAGAAGATTCCAGAATACACGTATTCTCTAGTCGAACCATTACACTCATTAGGATTAATGGAAGAGCGAGAATATGAGATATTGGCTCATGCTATTAAACAGGTCTCGGGAATGCCTTCTAGCACTAACCTGCACAATTTGTTTTATATGATTATTGACGAAGATAACAGGCACCTCAGTCATCGAGAACATCTAATTTTGGCATTGTCAATAATTCGTACGAAGAAAGCCAAAACCGCAAATTGGCTTTTTGCAAGATACAGCTCAATCATGCAGCCGCAGAATAGAAAATCTATCGAAAAAATTGCAGCCTGTCTTTCCATATCGGAAATTATCGAAAGGACTAAATCGAAAGTCAGATTTGTCAAATGTAGCCAAAAGGCAATTGTTCTGAATTTCATAGCAGCAAAGTATAGCGCCTTTCCTCTAACTCTGATAGAAAGTGGCTTGAAAAACTTTAAGGAAGCGTTCGATATTCCTGTCACTTATTCTATCTCTCCCGCCCCTGATAGAGATTTATCTAAGAAGCAAATTGTTCATGAGTGAGTAAAAGAGTTAAAGAAAAGTTGAAAAGAGTGCTGCAAAGCAAGAAAATGGAGACAAAAGGAAAACTGGTAGTGGTTGAAGGTATCGACGGATCAGGAAAATCTACACAGATTCATTTACTTGAAAAGTGGCTGAGATTCAGAGGCGTGCAAGTTTTTTTGACCGAGTGGAACTCATCTGACTTGGTCAAACAAATTACATCTAAAGGCAAGAAAAAAGGCACACTTATGCCAACGACGTTTAGTTTGCTACATGCGACCGACTTTGCGGATAGATATGAGAGGAATATCTTCCCTTTGGTTCAGGCAGGGTATATAGTATTGGCGGATAGATATGTATACACTGCCTATGCTAGAGATATGGTTAGAGGCTGCGACCCGAGATGGGTTCATGAAGTTTATGACTTTGCAATAAAGCCGGACCTCGTCTTTTATTTCAAAGTACCTATCGATGTTGCAAGCGAACGGATACTAGCCGGCAGGCCTAAGTTAAAGTACTATGAGGCTGGGATGGATTTGAACTTAAGTAATGATCTTTATGAAAGTTACAGAATCTTCCAAAGCCGAATTATCGATCAGTATGAATCTATGATCCAGTCAGAAAAGTTTTTCCAAATAGACGGTACTTCAGGTATCGAAGAACAACAACAATTAGTAAGAAAAGAAATTGCGGAAATAATCCCACAAGTCAAAGGACCAACACATATAGTCAAGAAACGGGTGATGAAAGATGAATAATTTACGGCAGTTAAGACAGCCCCGTGACAGGCAGATTGAGTATTATGGTAAGGGTCTGCCATATTTGGAAGAAACCAGGATTAAAGGCCGACTCATTGTTATAGAAGGACCCGACGCATCAGGGAGAAGTACTCAGATTTTGAGGATAACTTCTAAACTTGAGGCAGACGGTCATGCTGTTCTAAATACGGGCCTGAGGAGATCGGAACTAATAAGTCAAGGGATACTTGAAGCCAAAAGAAATTTTGTTTTGGGAAAAAGAACTCTTAGCCTTTTTTACGCTGCTGATTTTGCTGATCAACTGGAGAATAAGATAATTCCGGCACTACGTTCAGGTTACATAGTTCTCGCTGACAGGTATATCTATACGCTAATGGCGAGGGATGCAGTCAGAGGAATTAGCATTAGGTGGTCTCACAATCTATTTGGTTTCTCCATCAAACCAGATCTTGTATTTTATCTAGATGTAGATCCCAAGGAGCTAGTACATAGGGTTTTCCAAAAAAAAGCATCGCTAGATTATTACGAATCAGGAGCAGACCTTGGGCTTTCCGATAATATGTTTGAATCATTCCTGATTTATCAGCGCTTAGTCGCAAGGGAATTTCGCAAAATACAAAAAAGATACGGTCTTGTGTTCATAAACGGAAATAGATCTATAGAAGAGATTGGTATAGAATTGCAAAAAAAAATTGACGACTTTGTGAATTCTCGCAGTTTTACTGGTACTAATGAATTAGGGCTTATTCGAGGCAAGATTTTGCATGGACGTAAGACGCAACTGTATCAAACATAATGCTGCTCAGTCTTCGTAGATAATCATCAAATAATAAGATTCCCATTTTCAGAACGTATGAGAGAGGCCTTCATATTCCTACAAAATCGGATAACGAACAACGAAACAAAGAATTGTCTTCATTTTCTTCTCGAAGCCAAACATTATCTAGCTTGATTGCGAATGAATTTGCTGAAGCCTCCTGCGATCTACGCCTGTCAGCTCTAATCGGTTTGGGAGCTGGGTTTATTATAACAATGGTTATTAATATTGGGGAGCGCTTGCTGGTTTCAAGAGTGGTAAGGTTCAGTGTAGGAATTAAAGAATGATGTGAAGACTGATCTTACTAGACACAGAGTCATCAATAAGCTCGATATTGTGTTTGCAATTACATGTGTTATTGTTGCAAACTTGTGAAATGTTTTGATAGAAGTAATAAGCATCGGTTTATCAGCCATTAGCATAGAATTCGCGACGCAATCTCCAGGTGCTATTGGCTCGTAGTCGGGTTAGAATCATCGATTTGAGCATATTCGCAGGTATTTATCATTCAGAATTTGCAGGAAATGAGATATTTCCATCTTTACTGAGGATCTACAACGATGTTCGTACTGGGCTACCTTCATCAGTCATAGGCACAGTTGGATGAATATTACTCATGCTCGCAATTGGTTCATTCTCAGTTTGGGAAGATACGAGTAGTACTGAGTCACGGAAGAGACTCAAGATCGTTCCAAATTCGATACTCGAAGCAGGTCATTCGGAGAGGATTTAGAATAAGAGCTACGATCGCAGATGGGTAAAATGCGACTATATTGTCTATGTTATCTATATATGCAATAAATAATTATCAGATTGGAGAAATAAAAATAGCATTTGGGCAACGAGGAGGAACCTGGTAGATTAGTACTTAGCCAGGGCCCTGAGCATATTCTGAAGGAAGAGCTACAATTAAGGAAGAATTACAAGGTCTCTATTAAGAAGCTTGAAGCATGGTTCGGAACCAAACAAGTGATAAAAGATGTTAGCTTAAATATTAAAGAGAACACTATTACTGCCGTTATAGGACCTTCAGGTTGTGGTAAGACTACACTTATTCGATGTTTGAATCGCATGCATGAGATGACCCCGAGCTCACACACAAGGGGTCAAGTTATTATTGACGGTATCGATATTTATGAGCGAAATATAGATCCTGTTATTATTAAAAGACGTATCGGAATGGTCTTTCAAAAGCCAAATCCATTTCCCACCATGAGCATTTATGATAATGTTGCGGCAGGTCTAAAGCTAAACGGTGTCAAAGATATACAACTTATTGATGAAATTGTTAAAGAAAGTCTCCAAGGGGCTGGCATATGGGAGGAGGTAAAAAACGAACTTGACAAGCCGGGCATGGGGTTATCGGGTGGTCAGCAACAGCGTCTATGCATTGCGAGGGCACTTGCCATGCAACCAGAAGTCTTATTGATGGACGAACCTACATCCGCATTGGATCCGATGGCATCTTCTAAAATTGAAGAACTTGTTCATGATTTGAAACAAGAGTTAACGATAATTATTGTGACACATAACATGCAACAGGCCGCACGAATATCTGACTATACTGCTTTTATGTATCTTGGGGAGCTAGTGGAATATGGACCAACGAAAAAGATATTTGAGAATCCCGAAAAAGAGCTCACAGAGCGCTATATATCTGGTAAGTTTGGCTAGAAAATCTAATTTGGTTAGGAATCATTTTTTTGACTAGACTCTTGGATCTTGGTATTGACCGTATCCGGAACATTATAATGGATATGGCAAGATTATCAGAGCAATCAGTGTTCACATCCATTGACTCTTACGACAAAGGAACCAATGTAAAAAAACAAATATTTGAGTGGTCAGAAAAACTTCGTGTTCTACAAGATGAAACAGCCGACCTTGCAATTGAATTAATTGCACGCTACCAACCTGTCGCCACCGATCTACGGTTTATTAGGTCCTGCATGGAGATTGCGTACGGCTTTTCTCGTTTTGGACGTTATGCATATGACATTGTAGAGGTACTTGAAACAATAGGGCATATCAATGACTGCGATAAGACTGCTGTACTGGGGATGGCGAATACTGTGAGAGAAATGATCTTGCTCAGCGTGGAAGCACTTCAATTACGAGATAAGAATGCCTCTGTTAAACTCTATGAAATGGATGATACGGTTGATGCTTTATACAGAAAATATTTGCGTGAGGTTATCACTCAACAAAGCGATCTAGATAAGAAGGAAACGAATCCTCGTTGTTATATCTCTGCCTTACTAATATTGAGGTATTTGGAAAGAATTTCAGACCATGCTTGCTATATTAGCGACTCCATTCATTATATCATGACGGGAAGGTCAAGTCCAAGACGTTAACTATATAGTATATTACTTCGTGTAAAGATATATGATTAATTATCAGAATATGTTTATTTAAGCAACCCTCAAGATGCTTGTTGAGTCGCCTATCTGACGAAAATGAAGTACGTAAAATACGGTTTACAGGTAGGTCTACATACATACTATCCTTGCGTAAAAGATGGATGAGTGAGATGCATCTTAAACCTGGCGATCCGGTAACGATAATTCGTGAATCCAATAATTCTTTGTCCATAGTCCCTAATGCCGCAAAAAGTCTTGGTTCAGATAACATAGTAACTGCATTAATGTTGCAGGACGAAAGCAGCAATTCGTTAAAACGTAAGGTTGTGTCCATGTATTTGGCAGGATATAATATTATGCACCTGAAATCAAAGAGTGGAAGAATAAATTCTTCTCAACATGATGCGATCAGAGAAGTGGTGCGAATAGAGCTATGACAATTCGACACGTTCTTTTATACTTTCAAGCATTGAATCCATCTTCTCAGAAGTAATCTTTGGTCGGTTCCTAAACATTAAATGAACTGGTCCTGCTCCGTCACCATTCATACGCGGGATAAGGTGGATATGGACATGTAATATCTCCTGTCCGGCTTCTAAGCCATTATGTATTGCTATAGTTGAAGCCTTGACACCTGCCGCCTCTTCCACTGCTGGAGTTACAATCCTTAGCAAATCAAATATTCCAGCTGAAAACTCCCTATTCATATCCTGTACTTTAGAATAATGCCTTTTTGGAATGATCAGAGTGTGCCCTACAGATAAGGGAAAAGCATCTAGGAATGCAACAGCTTTATCATTCTGACTAATAATTCTTGCAGAAATGTTACCATCAACAATTTTGCAAAAAGTACAATTCTCATCTAATGTTTTCAATGATAACTAAGAATGATCTGTGCCATATTTATAAAATACTAAGAAACGATCTGAAGAACAAATTATTTTCTCTATGGTAGACATTTGGGTGAAAAATAAGAAGGTATAAGAATCGTATTTAGCTTACAAATCTGGGAAGTTTGCGATCTCCTGACAGTCCTATCACGGATAGAAATTTCATATTCCGACAATGTCTGTGCACCTATAATCTTGGGATCTCTCTGCCAAGTCTGTAAGATTCTGGGATACGCCTAATGTAGCCAAATTTGCACTAATTATTTTAATAATCCTCAGAAAACGTACGATAATATAAAATAATGCATTTATAGATTGAGTAATTAACAATAATTCGTGTCATGTCCACAAAGTGTTTTCCCGTATCCAGACTTGTCCGCAATAATGTCAAAAAAGTAGAACAGCAGCTATGGATATCTTCTGGGACAACACAACCCTGGCCTAACAGAAAACTGGAGATTGAAGAAGGGGTATTACCTAATGTATCGTAAATCATCTATCAATATTCGAAATACTAGAGTCAAAAAAAGCGAACTTTTAATCTAATAAATCCAAATGTGATCATGTGTTGAGAATATTTTCATCAATCAACGCATTTCATCGCCAAGAATGGAATGGGGTGCTCCACTTGTTCAAAGAATCAATAGATCATGGTGTGTGATTACCAACAGATTACACAGACTATAAATGAAGTGAATATGCAATTGCCTAAGTTATGTATTAGAAACATTGAAATAAGTTTACAAAATACGATTCGAATTTTAGCTATTGATCGAGACAATCTCTAATTATAGAAATAAGTGTTGATACATCAGATAATTCTAAAACATGATCTGATAGCAACCTACTACATTATCATATGCATCAATCTTGACAGTCTTGGATATCGGCAGCTAAAAATCTATAATAATTGCAAAAGGAATTTCTCGATATAGCGGCTCAAGAATTACGAACGCCTTCGAGCCGATACTATGATTAATTGTTGTTCTACGGTCCTAGAGAGCCGATATTATTTTTAAAGAAGCAGATAAAAAAAGATTAACTCAGGATATATTCAATCTGTTAACTAAAGGCCGCTAAATTCATAGAGAAAGGCGGTAGAACTGCACCTATAATTAGATAAGAAGAGTGACAAGACAACGGTCCTCAAAAGCTTGCCATTGTTAATCTCAAAGATTCTGGGACAGCAACAAATCAGCAGATATTGATTGGCATTGATTCGCATCAAAATCGTGTCAAGACTGATAGGTTTTGGATTGTTTATTTCTAAAAGTATCGTTGAATTTGATCGTGAAAAGATCGGGGTACGAATGATACTGAAGATAATGGAGCAACATTTGCATTAAGTCTACAATCAGCAAAAACCAGAGTTAAGCTATAATTTAAGATCTATTGTGGTCGAATATTGATAAAAATAATGATGGAGGGTATCCTTAGTATGCAAGGATTTTGACGCTATATTACATAAAAAACGGTCTTAGAGTTTCATTCGTTGATCCTACTTGAGCATTTCAGAATTTCAAACCCGGGAATAATGTCGTCCAATTCAATAATTGACACTGAACTCTACAAATTCACCAGTATACTTTTCATAGTTTATATCAATATTATCAACAGTAGCCTTTGGTGGGCCTGCGTGACACCATTCTATCACCTGTCCAACATCTTCTTCGTATCCTTCTAAAAGTACCTCTACTCGTCCATCCTTTAGATTACGTACCCAACCTGTTACACCATGACTAGTAGCTACTATCTGGGTGTTTTGTCGAAAATACACACCCTGCACTTTGCCGAGTACGAAAATATGCGCTCTAATTTTCTTGTTATCAATGTCGTGGCCACTTTTGGTAAATGAGGATGGAGACGATGTCAATATGACTAACCACTTTCTATAGGTAGAATATATATAAACTCTGGTTGGAGAAAAAAAAGCTTGGTTAGATTATATCTCCCCCTTCTTCGATAAAGAGTCGTTCATATGACGCAACTTTTCTAACTAGTTTAAATTCCCCCTTGGCGGTCTTCATAATGACTGGTGGTTTTATCTGGCAGTGAAAGGGCATATTGAATACCAACGAGTACGCTCCTACATTATAGAATGACATATATCTTCCAACATCTGCCTCATTCAGGCTCGATACTTTCGATAACGGAAAAATATCATAGGTATCACATAGCCTACCGGCCAAATGGATGCTTTTTGTAGGTATCTGACTTGTTGTTCTGACTTTATTTTTATGTATTGAAACTATTTCTTGTGGATATTCTTGTTTTAACAGAGCTGCATCTAACAGTAAATGATAACCTGCGTCTAATATGACAATTTTGTGCTCACTATATTCCTTAGTGTTTACTATCTTAGAAACCAAGATCGAGGATTCAGCTACAAGAAACCTGCCACTTTCGATCATCAATTCGAATATTCCATGAGTGTCGACTAGTTGGTTGAGTCGAGAGACGAGGGTTTCGGCCATCTGTGTTGGACTTGGTACTGGTTCGTCATAGAACACTGGAGTCCCTCCCCCAATATCAAACGTATTAACCTGGAAGTTTGGATGCTCCTTCCTCATTTTTGTCATAAATGCATCCATCTTGTCTAGTGCATGTATAAAACATGAGAAATCTGTAATTTGTGACCCCAGATGAAAGTGAAAGCCCTCAAATCTAAGTAAATCATTGTCCATTAGGTGCTCAATCATATTGGTTGCGCTATCGATGGTTCCACCATTGAATGGAACTCCAAATTTGCCGTTTCTGTATGATGCACGAACTCCAGCTTTAACTCCTACCTCTGGATTGACTCGGAGCATGGTTCGTACCTTTGCACCTATCGTGCTCGCGGCTTTTGCCAAATTCGTCATCCCATTAAAGGAACTCACAACAACTTTCCTTACACCACTCTGTAATACCTCAAGGTATTCTTCGAATTCCTCTGTAACGCTTGTATAAATGATGTTTTCAGGAGCTGCTTTACATTGTTTTATAAAATGAAGTTCGCCAATCGAAGTCAAATCAAATGTTATGCCATCGGTTATGAATGTTCGTAAGATTGCTGGGTTAAAGTTGGCCTTAATCGAGTAGGCGATCTTCAGAGGTCCTACGAACTTTGCATAAGCTGAATGCAATTCCTTGACTTTCGCGTGCAGCGTACCTTCGTCAATCAAATATAGCGGGGTGCCGTACTGTTCAACTAATTTGCTGATTTCATTTTGTTTTACAAAGCGGTTTAACGCTGGTGCCGTTAAATGCAGATTTTCCACCAGTTGGATCTGAGAATTTTCCACCAATTTCTTTTTGTTATTTTATTGCTAAAACATATAACTTAAAAACATTGCCCCCTTTATTACTGTTGTAATAACAGAAAATAAGTCGTTGTCCATAATCCAAGACCCATTTTTTCCTATCCAACCCTCTAAGATGAATAGACGTATTATTATCACGATCTAAAACACATCTCTACCCGTCGTTCATTGGTTTGCTTACTGCAAGGTTATACGAATTGTTGATGTCCAATGCTGCATTATATGATTCAGCGATGTGAGAGATGGAACTAGAATCGTCATAATGTAATCTTGGAGAAAGGAGTGCAGCCGATACAATAAATGCGATACAAATAACAAACACCGGCAAAGTGTTTATCTTATGATTAACCACAAGCAAATCAGTGCCATGAAATAGGACCAAGCCATCACAATTAGCAAATTGAAAACTGTTCATGGGACTCATCCATGTATTTCGTGAGACAGATTATTTTACATGACCTTCTTTACGCAATTCTGCAAGTATTATCATTAAGGTATCGTAATCTATATCCACTTCATTCAGAATAACGGAATGATCTACTTTTCCAGAGCTTCTGATAAATTTTTCGACCAACATCTTTTTCTTTTGATATTCTCTACCTTTCATAATCTTCATACTCTACTAAAAAGATTAGATTACTATTTTTATCTATGTTCTGGAAAGATGCCAATCAAAACTAGGTTGTCACTGGGAATTATTATCTGAGCGGATGCCGACATACTACTAAAGACCTGTATTATATAAAAAATGCTACGGTCGAAGATGAGCAAATTTGACAAAGCAAAACACTAGATAGACAGATTGTTTTCACCGGTGAACTTCTATTGAAATTTTTTTATTCTATGTTCTAATTAACATCCTTGACATTCCCTTATTCTATTGATTCTATCTTATCAATCATCTTTCCACTCCTTCTGGCCGAGTACAATCTTAGCCATAACATGATTGCTAAAAGAGTTGCTGATACTATGTGTATTTCCGAACCAATATGCGGTAATGACAAAAGAGAAGGAATTTTATAATCTTCGATAATTTCTCCTATGGTATAGACTATAACGAATATGGTTATTTGAAATTCAAAACTTCTAATATTTCTATTTCTTACCGTAAGCCATCCAAATATCACAAGCGACGAGAAAAGAATGATCAATGTTATACCTCCCATAGAAGATAACAATCCACTATCGATTTGAGTCGTTATCATTGTAATTCTTTAACCTCCTCCTTACCCTTCGACCTATTAATAAGGTAAATGAGCCCAAAGAGAAGTAGCATACCAAAGGATAGTGGTTCTACTATCATTTTAGCTAATAAGCTAAAACCAAGGGCACTGGCAGAATGGTATATGCCTTGCAATATTACAAAAGCTGCAAGTACGATTGATAGATTTCGGAAGCGTGCTTCTTTATTATGATATTTTTTTATTACGAAATTGAGATAGAGAGGAACAGCTGCGGCAATAAAATACACAATAGATTGGATTATGGAAATTTGAGTTTGGCTTACTATCAATTATCATGCCGCTCCATATTTCGATAAGACACATTAGTATTCTTAACGAGATATAAAGGTAGGCTGCTCAATTCCAATTTTAGAATCCAGAAATGGAATATGTATTTAGAATTCGTCTCCGTGGTTATAACCATAACAAGGAAAGCTTCATGCGCAAAGGAGGAAAGATTCTTTCATGTGCGAGAATCAGGTGACCACCACCTATCTTTTGCAATGTCAAGATAAAGAAAAAAGTAGGAACAATAGGATTGTGGGCTAATCCTGTTGTTACTTTGTTGGACCGTGTTTTATATGATTATGCTCTGTGAGTTCAGTTCCAGTCTTGAATTTCTCATCACACATATTGCATTTGAATTTTTTCCTGTCGAAAGGATTGAATTTCATTACTATTAAGATTGATATATCTGACATATAAATCGCTGAGGTTTAAAATGAAAAGTAACCAACAATCAGCTTGCTGGCCCTCCACTGCATTTGTGAAGGCGGAATGCATATTATGGAAATTGTTCAATCAATTCTATCGAACGACAGCTAGTACATTGAATATCTTATGTCGGAATGAGGAAAGATAACTAGGGTGAATTCGTAATGCGTTTTGTTACACAGGGATTTCCTGCCTGCATTTTCGGGCTTGCTCACAAAGTTACAAGCGGGCCTGTGACCAAATTGAAAGCCGGTTCTTGCCAGTCATCAAGCATAAACCTGGTACTTTTAAAGTACCAACAATTCAACTTCCTTTAAATCCTTAATTTCAAAGAAAAAATGAAACAAAAAATTGAGATGAAGGGGCAAGAGAGATATTTGAGAACAACTGCCTAACCAGAGTCAATTTCATATAACTTCGTAATAAAATACGCCAATGTATTAATTTATCTTGTATATTAAGAACATCTTAAAGCAAGATATATTATAGTGTAATAAGGTCGAACTTTATGTTGAATAAAAAACATATCTTCTTGCATTAATAATTTATGCTCTATCTATCTTTCACGTCGCTTTGTCGCGTCATCTTGCATTAAAAATGTACGTAATTTTTCATATATGAGGGCTGTCTTCTCAACAAACGGTGCATGACCTGCATCTACTATTGTTTCAAATTTGGCCGTTGGAAGCTCCTCTCTAAACCTATGATAATATTCAATTGGTATTAAATTGTCCTTTTCACCCCATATGATAAAACAAGGAATATCTTCGATTTGTTTGAATCCTTCTGGTTCAATCTGTGTTGTTGTACTATTATCGAAAGCGGCTTCAAACGCATGTTTTGCACCAGGCTTTTCAATTGTGTAATTAAACAAATCAACTGCTACAGGAAGAAGCCTTGAAGGACCAGCATATAGATCTTCTAATACTCTTTTGACTTTTTCATATCTTGCTACTGGATTTACCTCAGTCGCTGCAACACGGAAATCTTTCAGCAACGGCGTTGGCCCCTCAAGCAGACCCGAGGGATCTATCAAGACAAGCTTGTTTATCATCTTTTTATTTTGTATAGCAACTTGCGCAGCTATATACCCGCCCAATGAGTGGCCCACAATGCTTATCGTTGTATGCTCCTTCTCCTCTATCTTAATTATTTCTATTAGAAAATCTATAATGAATTTGCTGAACCCTTTGATTGTATAATCTGCATACTCTGGCTTTTCACTTCCACCAAAACCTATCAAATCAACTGTTATTGTGTGAAAGTATTCTGACATTGCATCTGGAATATCTCTCCAAGCAAGAGATGAGGCTCCAAGTCCATGTATAAATAAAACGTGTTCATCTTTAGGGTTTCCATATTCTCTGTAAAACGTACCGATTCCTTTCACAGTTGTCAGGGGCATTTTTATTGAAAGTCGAAATTAGCATCTTGTGATAAATATGTTTGCTACCGATCTTCTGATACTTGCATCCCTCAACTTGAATCGCAAAGCCTTCAGTAAAACAAATATGGCAGTACTCGTAATTGGGTTATTCCATTTCGTCAGGTGCAGATACTACTGTCAACTCAAAAACGCTGTCATTTCATTCATAGCAATAGCAGTATTTAGGGATAACTGGAGATCTTGATAGAGAGGAAAACATAAACAGGCTGCGAGGAGGCAATTCTAGAAAAGGCAGTTGTTAGGTATGTTTAATACTAGTTACCCGGGAAACCTAAATGACTGAATAGATGAAAAAACAGCCTAGCCGCTCATGTGATGTTCTAATCATAGGCGGAGGATCTGCAGGCCTTCGTGCTGCAATTGAAGCTTATGATGCCGGTGCTAATGTTCTTATAATTAGTAAAAGTAGAAGAGGAGATCCTCATACAGTATTAGCTAGGGGCGGTATAAATGCAGCACTAGGGACAATGGACCCAAAAGATAACTGGATGATACATGCTGCGGATACACTACGGGAAGGAGGCTTTCTCGCTGACTATGAAAAAGTTGAAACTTTGTGCAAAAATGCACCAGATGCTGTAAATGAACTGGTGGAATGGGGCGCTAGGTTTCATAGAGAGAAAAATGGTAGATTAACACAACGATTTTTCGGTGCTCATACTTACAGAAGGACCTGCTTCTATGGAGATTGGACTGGTAAGGAAATAATCCGTGTGTTATTGAAGCAAGTTCGAAAGCGAAGAATCGAAATTGTAGACAATGTTACCATCACGAAATTATTGAAATCAGCTGATGCAAGTGGACAAGTAGGAGGAGAGGAAAAGGAAGTCGTAGGAGCACTAGGAATAGATCTGAATAGGAAAAAAATTGTTGTATTCAAATCTAACTGTGTTATCCTAGCAGCTGGTGGATTTACGCGAGTCTATTCTCCGAGCAGTTCTAGAATTTTTGAAAATTATGGAGAAGGTGCTTGTCTTGCATATGAGGCCGGTGTAGTGTTGATAGATATGGAAATGGTCCAATTTCACCCTACTGGAATGGTGTGGCCTAGAAGAGCTTTAGGAACCTTAGCTACCGAAGCGATACGTGGTGAGGGAGGTATATTGCTAAATTCTAAAGGCGAGAGATTCATGAAAAATTACTATCCAGAAAGATTAGAGCTAGGACCAAGAGACGTTGTAGCGCGCGCAAATTTTAATGAAATAGAATCAGGAAGAGGCACTAAGCATGGTGGTGTTTGGTTAGATGTTACTCATCTAACAAAGGCAAAAATTTTAGATAGACTTCCCTCGATGTACAAACAATTCAAACAGATAGCTGGAATTGATATTTCTAAGGAGAAAATGGAAGTTGCTCCCACGGCACACTATTCTATGGGCGGCGTCAAAGTAGATGATAAGTGTGAAACAAAAATTAAAGGTTTGTTTGCAATAGGAGAAGTGGCAGGCCAAGTCCATGGCGCCAATCGATTGGGCGGAAACAGCTTACTAGGAACAGTAGTTTTTGGCAAAATTGCTGGTAGAGAAGCGGCCAGGCGGGCTAGGGAAGGAGTAAGAAGAAGAACAAAGCAAACGAAAAATACACCAATGAAATCGGGAATAGAACTGAGTGCAAATAAAGAACAAGGATTTGTGAAAGGGTTGTTTGCCGCTAAACATCCCATAATGTTTCGTAACGAAATACAAGGGTTGATGCAAGCAAACGCAGGAATAGTGAGAGAAGCAAGCAAACTACAAAAGGGGTTAAAAAGAATTCTGGAGTTGAAGAAGGAATTCTATTCCAAAGATAATATCATTCTTGAAAATTTCAAGATTGATCAGAACATTGTTAGAACTTGGGAAGTGAAGTCAGCTTTAGTTATATGTGAAGCTGTAATCAAAAGCGCCCTGATGCGTCAAGAAAGTAGAGGAGCTCACTACAGGTCTGATTATCCCAAACTAGATGACAAAAAATGGAAACTAAATATCTATTGTCAGCAAAGTGGAGATGGCATAGCATTGTCTACACGGAGAGTTAGAGTAGGGAGAGGACCCTTGAAGGATTTTCTTAAAGCTCGCGTAAATGCAGAACATCATCGGGAATTTGAATAACATGTGGATCGCTAGTTACCGTGCGTATTAGTAGATAAGTGTTACTTTTGTATATCTATTTTGTGCCGAGTTATGGTGTAATAATCTACTGCTCGAAGTATTGTTCTTGGCTCCATAATCTGGGCGGATACTAATCTGCTCTGACTGGGCTCAGATCTGCTGCAGTCCCATCTGCTTTGTGAATACAGGCCTTATATTCTTGGGCAATTTAGATACGAACTACGGAACTCAAGTCAGATCTTATTACTTAATGACTTTTTTTCTAATATTTGATTGGTCTTTGATTCGCCCTCTTTAATTGAATTCTTTATAGCTTCTATCGAAAAATCAGTATTCTCGTAGAAGCGTGGTAAAGGCTCATCCCTAATAATGCGAAATATGTTCTTTATTTCTGCTCCACGCTCACGTTTCATTTTAATATATGTACGGTGAATTTTTTCAAGTTGTTTTTTATCTGTTCTAGTAGGATCGATGTTCTTGTCGATTATCTGATAAAGCTCATCTATATATTTCAAATATCGTGTTATCACTTTAGACATCTTTATACTGTGTTGAGATTTATCGGAAAACATGATATCTCTAGTTCTATGATAGACTTCAGCCAAGTTGTCTGGTAGCTTATCAGTTTTCCTAGGATAGTTTTCAACGAGGAAAAGCCTTTTGTCAATTACAGGTGAGGCATCAATAACCTCGCCGAAAGGTGTGTTACTTAATAGACCGCCATCCCAAGCATATACACCTTCTTCTACTTGAACCCATGGAAAACTGTATGATGGGTAGCCAGAAGTTGCAAGTATATGATTAGGAGTTATTTTCTGCCGAAAGCTATCGAACGTTAACGGTTCCGATGTTAAGATATTTACCGCAGTCATTATCAGACGCGCGTTAGGATTACCATTTGGCTGAAGTTTATTATAGTCAATATATTTTGCAAGAGTTTTTACCACAGGTGAATGGTCATATATGTACGTCCATTTTGATGGGTTGAAATATTGTGGGTCCTTTGAAGCATAATCCGGTCTCCATCTGGGAACGAAGAACTTATCATTGCCATACAGTATAGAGCTCAATGTGTTTAGTAGTGCATTGACTTGGTCAGTGGTTGGTAAATGATTCTCTACAGCTCCAACAAGATGCCCTCGAGATTTGTCAACTAGCCACTCTAGTACTGGATGAGTCAAATCTACTGAGTTCTCTGCAAGTTCTAACCAAAACCGTTCTAGCGTGCGTTCTGGATACTCTTTATCTACACTCCCAGCAATTATAGCAGCGTTAATGCCACCAATCGATGTGCCCGCTACAATATCAAATTTTATCTTGTTATTTGCTAGAGCTTTAAAAACTCCACATCCAAACGCACCTAAGGATCCCCCTCCTTGGAGTACCAGAACATTTTCAATATTATCAGTGGGCATGGCCATATCCCTTTATCTGGGAAGTTACTAACTCCATTATCATGAAATTGGTTGACAGACTATTATATAACGTAACTCCCTGATTCTTGGAAATGTATTAGAATTAGAGATACCGAATTCTGCTAGGCCGAGAGCCTTTATGAGTCGACCTATTTCATCTTAGTAGATTATTCTGGTCGTCTAGCATGGACGAAGAATTAATAATATGCCTGTTGCGAGGCATATTAAAAATCATTGGAAGAATTCACTCATGCCCTAGGGAATTGTAGTGGATGTGCTTGATTTAATCCTTAATGGCATTCATAAAAATGGATAGGAGTGCAATATGCTGTATTAAAACAAGCGTTATTAATCCCAACCACCAATAACTTTTCTGCAATTATTCTTGTAGGATTTATCAGTACAAGCACAGCACGTTCGCTGCTATTCCTTCTATCGTAGGCTTTAGCGTTTTTTCTTACCCAGCTGTCGTTCTGCTATTTTAGTAGCCCACTTCAAAACCTCCTTTTGTTTACGAATATGTATTTTTGCAATGAAAAATATTGTTACAAAAGAAAATCGCCGTATCTGGTCGTCTACACAAATACTTACCCTATCATTTCTCTGCGTTATACTGAACCTTTTATTTTCAATTATCATCTTATATGTCCCAAAATTGATGGTAAAGATTCCATTATTCACTCTGGCTTGTAATCTTAGACGTCCATACTCTACCTGCATCTTTTAGTCTCGTTGTCATTCTAGATTCACCTTCACGGAAACGTTTTTTATCATTATCACTGTCTAAGTTCAAGGGAGGAATTTCAGTTGGTTTTCCCTCATCGTTAAGCGCTACTACTGTAACGAATGCAGTCCCAGTTAGAACTCCTTTACCATTGTCAAGATCTTCTGCATGTACCGTAACCTCAACTTCCATAGAAGATCTTTTTACATAGTTAAGCCTTGCAGAAAGTATCAATGCATTTCCAATATATACTGGTTTTAAAAATGTCATCTTGTCAATACTTGCAGTCACGGTATTCGCATGCGTTGCATGTCTGTTAGCTACAAGATTTGCAATAAGGTCTACATGCTTTAGTATGGTTCCGCCGAAAACATTCCCTTTTGGATTGGCATCTGAAGGCAACATGATGATAGTCGTCTCTGATTGTGATTCATCTGGCCGCTTACCTTTCTTAACGTTATTTGATTTCATATTTACAAATATAGCAGAGATCTCCTACTATAGAGTATTACATACGACTGAGCAGACAGCATGGATAGGTATAGCCGTACTGCCTTAATAAGCCATTTATTCTACACGCAGTTGGCACAATATTAAGGAAGCTGTCAAGGAAAAGGAACATCTCCTACTTTGAATTTTTGCTTAATCTTGTTGATTATCTGCTTGGCAAGATCATGTGATTTAGTGTTATCATTATGATGAGTGTTGGTGCTGCTGGTGCTAGTACTATGATGAGTGTGACTCGTCCCGCTGTTTGAACCGGTGGCAGAATTTGTGTCGGCATTGTTGTGGGGAGAAGGTTCTGATGTTGATGAAGTCGCATTATTTGATGGAACGGAGGATAAATGTAAGACAGAGGGAGCACTAGCGGTGGTGGCATTATCTTTGGTGAGCGTTTGCGATGTTGCGTTACCAATACCTTGATCTGGCATTGCATAAATAGCATTTACATGTAATGAGAAAATCCAAGTAATTGAGACAAGAAGAATCATAATAGCAACCGTTGATTCTAACCTGTGAAGTCTTATATCAAACACCCTCACTAATGATGTATGACGAAACTATATAAAGGCGTTAAATACCAATCTAATTGAAAAATATCTAGAATATACTTCTCAGGCTTAGTTCTATTACATTTGACTCAATAAGCACAAGCATACCTAAGAAGCACAAGGCCATCTTGAGAGCGGACATTTATCTTTTTAATAGGTCATTATTCTTACAAGCGCTGCCAATATCCTCATAGATTTCATTGAGTATTGTTGGAATCTACATGCTTCTGCAAAACCATACTTCGAATTAGTCTTTCCTCTCTTTCCCTTTGGAACGGAGGAGGACTTTATCAAAGTTCCGTTGACAGCGTAAACTCTAATCAGGGCATTTATTGTTTTGTTGAGAATTGGTGTACCAGTTGCATCTGAATAATTTACAATCAGTTTGAGCTGACGCGCTTTGTAACTAGCTGATGTGGGCATAGATATAAAATGAGCATATTTTAGTTTGAGATTAATTTTACCTGCAGTAGTAGTGGTGTTTGAATTAGTAACAGCCGTTGTTCATGCATTTACACATTTGTAATTGGACTTAGTATTAGCACAAGAATATTTAATAGCAATTTTGTTTTGTACCTCATGAAGTTACCGTATAATTCCACTTCAAATAATCACTAGCTCGATTAAGACCAATTGCAGGTGTATAAAATAATATTAGATAGTTCCAGATTTGTTCGAATTTAAGCCTTGTTATCTTCTTCGGTCGAATCTTGGTGAGTGCGAGGAGATACAATAACCACAGGAATCAGTATTAGGCCTCTTATGGCATATGCACTCACACTTACCGCCTATTGAATAATTTTTTCTTTTCAATGATCTTACTTCTAAGTAATACCTGTATTAAAGATACTGATCCGAGTCGATCGATATCTACTTAGGTCAGAGAGTTAACTAGCACTGACATATGTTTTTTCAAGTACTTTACTGTTTTCGCTGACCATCGGATCGCCTAGAATCAAACGTTTTTCTATAGCTTCCATTATGAGGAATAATCACATACGATCTATCCATAAACCTCTGAAAACTCTGAGCAGCGAAGAAAAGACTATGGCAAGGCGCGGAGAAGGGCCCCACCTGTAAATGTTTTCTTGTTGATATTGATATTCCTACTAGTCTAATGCCAGAAGGAAAGTAGGTGGTCAAAGGAGACGGTTGCCGAATTACAAAAAGAAATTAGGTATGACAAATATGCAATCATCTTCCAAGGATCAAGCTTCCTACTCTCTTGTGGTGTGGATCTGCAAATAATGAATTGGATTCATTCAAAATCTTATAGAGACAGAATCCTCAGGCGTTATATAATTCCAAAATAATTTCACTTCTCACTTATGACGGAATCGCTATCTATTCTACCCTCAGATTATTCAGTCATCATTTATCTATTCTTCTTTTTTATGGTAATAATATTTGTGATAAGGAAATGGACAAAACGGAAGTCAGAGTTGAGAGCTACGATTGGCATGCTTCTAACTATTGTATCAACCTACGTATGGTTGACTTCCCATTCTATTCCTCATTATTTGACTACGGGACAACAAAAAGCCATTGCAATATCAATTTTGTTTATCGCTCTGGCAATCCTTTATCGTATCAAGAAAGAGAATAGGATTTCTTTTCCAGGTGATGTGAAAGCGGCAACCCTACGTAAGCAGAAGTACAGGTGTGCCTTCTGTAAAGAAAGACTCGAACTGTACGGAAGAGACTTTCATCATAAGAATGGCGATAGATCCAACAATAAACCTTCTAACTGTCAAGTATTGTGTCCAAAGTGTCACAGGAGAAATCATGCAGAGGAGTTAAAATTAGATATTAGGTAAAATAATATTTCACACACAATCAATCATTGGCTTGCGCTGTCTAACCACTGTTTGTGGTCAGACTTTGGGCCATTAGTTTAGCCTTTTTTGACCAAGAAAACAACTAGAGTATATCTTATGTGAGATATCACTAACAACAACTTATTTTAGCGATAGAAAATTACTTTTATATTCCTCATCACAAAGTAAAAATTGTGTGGTGGTCGGCAAGATGTTGAGAATAGAAATCGTAAATTATCTATATTGATACTTGATGATGACTTTGATATCCTCCCAGTATGGGAGTTGCACTGACTGGTTTGGAAGTACTTATTATTCCTGTGTTATCAACTGTAAATTTTATGATTTATAGGGTTTAAATAAATCTTAACCTTATGTAGAAGTTCTTATGTATTCAGCAGATTCCAGTGTTATTATAAAGGATGATTCAAAAAAGTCTGCATCGCGTTTTGGTTTCTGGCTATACCTTCAAATAACTTTTTGACTCAAACATACTGATTAAGACCTGCCTACTGCTAAGGAAATCAAGGAGCGACTGGAGGAGAATTGGATTAAATTCCTTAATGATAATTCTGCTAAATTCTCGCTAAAGACACTTTCTGGTGCTACGCCGCCTTCGATATTTGTGGGACGTCATGGTTATCCTAAGGTAAAAGTTGGGCCGATGGTGCCACCACTACATGGAGACACAACAATACTGGATAAGCCAGAGATGTGGCTAGGCAAAAGTATTGAGGAAATTGTTAATTATCGACTATCTCTTGTACGAGGAGTTTCAAATATTGATATTCATAGCACGTCTGGAAAATACGTAGAATCGTTACAAGAGTTAGCCATGACTAGTAAATCAGTCGAAAGTGAAGCAACCTTTGAAAAAACACCCATTGCAGATATAGAGCAAGAGAAAGAATTGGGGTTAGATACCGATTCAGCACCTTTTGGTCCTGTTGCATCCTTGAAGACCTTTACAACCTCATCCTCGCTCTCAGTAGATCAACGACTAGAAAAGGTTTTTTATGACAAGGATTTGCGAGCGGCTGAAGGTATTGTCAACCTTTACCAAAATGGAATAGAAGTCAGTAGAATCCACAGAGTTCTCAGCATGGGGATGCTAGGATTGCAAAAAAACCGAAACTTGGTGCCGACAAGATGGAGTATCTCTGCTACCGATGACGTTATTTCAGCTAGTTTGATAAAAAAGATCGAGACATTTCCAACGGTTGATTTCTTTCAGGTTTACAGATATACTCATTTGAGTAATTACTATTCGGTAATTTTAATTCCAGATGACATCTGGGGTTTCGAAATGCAAGAAATGTGGTATGATAATAATGGAAATTTAGGAGCTGGAATAGATTTTGAGAATGCTAATGGTCTAGATCATTATCCTTCTATAGCAGGTGCATACTTTGCTGCCAGATTGGGCGTGGCTGAACATCTTTTCAAAAGAAGGCATAAGGCTGCGGCGTTGATTCTAAGAGAGATTCGTCCAGAATATGTTATGCCTTTAGG
This sequence comes from Candidatus Nitrosopolaris sp., assembly GCA_035691865.1. Classification (GTDB taxonomy): domain Archaea; phylum Thermoproteota; class Nitrososphaeria; order Nitrososphaerales; family Nitrososphaeraceae; genus Nitrosopolaris. The sequence goes on from DASSIM010000023.1 coordinate 67,154, forward strand.
AGTCTGGCAGATAAGAGAGGGAATAAGGAAAGCACTTGACGGAGAAGCAAAACAATTCGACAATTTCCAGAACGCACTGTCCTTCGCATGTATTGATCTATCCGTATCTAAAAGTGAATGGATGAGAAATAGTGAAATTTATAGGAACATGAAAGAGCAAATGAGAATTACAGACTTTTTTAAAAGAAAGCTTTGAAGACGTGGCTAAAAATGGACTAAGGATAGCAAGGATGTTATGCAGTCCCGTTCATTTCTCTAATTTATTACTATTGGTGTAAAAGAAAATTTCTTTAAGTTGAACTTGTCCAATTGTGAGAGTAAACGACGGAAGTAACGGCCCTTTTAGGAGATGGTGTAATGGTCATTGATTGAAACGAAGCAGAAAAACACAAAGATAATGTTTTATGAAAGTTAACTACTAAATGTGGGCTAACCTGTGACCAGGATTTGTCATTCAAATATCTACAAATACACTTTCATTCTTCTCACTTACAGGATACAAGACTAAATTGCCTGCCTTTCTCCATTCTGGATTCTGCTCTAACCATGTGTCTTGTTTTTTCCATGATTTCATATTCTCCAATTTTCCTGTAAAAACATTGAACTCGTAACCATGCATATAACATACTATATTATCTCCTTTTAATTCTCCTTTTGAGAGTGAAGCTCCTCTGTGTGGACAGGAATTGTTGAAGGCAAATAATTTTCCGTTTCTTCTTCCTACTACAATGTCGGTATCATCAACGGGAAAGGGCTGAAAGGTGTTATCCTTTATTTTTTCACTTCTGCAGATCCTACGTAGTATGTCAATCCTCTCCTGTCATTGGATTGCAGATATCAATTCATCAAAATCCCCTGTTCACAGCGATGACATTCCAGGACACGTCACTGTTACAATGCCATTTTGTGACACAAAGTAAGATTCCTTTCCTGACATTGCACATATTATTGTTACTATGAGAGAACACCCAGGACTTCATCAGGTGTTCCTCTGCTTTATCAATTGGAACTCTCCATCAGCAAAGGTGAATTTAGTATCCAAGTCATGTTCCCATTCCTCTTGTATGATCTTCTTATTGAATTCTTCTTTTGGAACCCGATTTCCAGCTATCTTCTCTTGATCACTAACAGTCTCGGCCCAAATGACTTCGCCATCATCTTCTACTGCAAGAAGTCCATATGGTCTATTTGTATTCCTAAATAATTTAACCGGACCCACTTTTGTAAATACAGTTGTCTCTAATAATAAGATAACAGGGAGACGATGAGAAATAATCGAGTAATGTGGATTTCCCAAACATCAGCAGCGATAGAACACACGTTATCGGTCTTGTGATAAATGTAACAACTCTGTTGCGGTATTGTCGGATTTCTATACAAGTGATTTGTCCTACCCTATGTTCATGCTATCCTATCTTCATTTGGCCGTTATTAAGGTGCAGAACAAGCCACGTAATATAATGCGTAGACAAATGAAAGATGTCTTTAAGAGCACAACGTATTTAGCTAAGTGGTACGAAGAGCTTGTTGTTTGTCTCATCAATTGTCAATGTGCGGCTATAATCTCAACATTGTTCCGTTGGTCATATTGCTATTACCTCTTCAGCAAAGCTATCTACGTACGCTATATTTGAGATGCTTCACATCAAGCACTAAAAATCTAGGAGAACTTATTGGTATATTGAAAGACTAGTATATTCATTAGAAAGATTATACAACATAATTACCTTATTTTGTTTTATGTGTTAAGGAGAATAAAACTTTTATGAGCACGTATATCTTTTATTGATAGTAAATGATATAATGCGGTTCATAATTATCTTATCGTCACCTCTCTAACCTGTGTACAAGGACAAACGTAACACTACTTTAGGAAGGAAAATTTCCGAAACCCAGATAAAACTTTTCTTCCCTGTTCACTTGTATGATGGACCTTTTTCAACCGGCGTCGACAAGGTTGGAGGATGGTTCGAACCGTATATAATAGAATCAATGGAATTGGGAATCAACGTTAGAATTGCACCAGAATTTGATTTCGTAAGTAATGTTTACGTTTGTGTCGCTAATGCAATTGAGCAACAGAAAAAATAAGGAAGGATCAACAGTCGCGTGATTTTTCATATCCTTAGATACAAAGTAGCAACAAGGCCCGCTTCGTCTTCTATTGTTTACGTGACGCCGCATCAGCCATGATGAGCTATCAATTCATTTTCATGCTCTGAACATATATGCTCTAATACGATACGATGGTCAAATACATATCTGCATCCACAAGGGTATTCTATGTATTTATTTCGGTACTTACCGATTCCTTTAGCTGTCTGATCCATCACTCCCGAGGACATGATATTATTATATTAATCATCGATCATCTACTTATAACTATCTATATAATACATATGAATTGGACGGTTTAATGACCTTTTCATGTTGAGGTTATATTATGTTAATTCAGTGATGATAGCGATGCTTTATTCGAGAAAGAAAACGTTTGGACTTTTGTGTAGGAAAGTTGGTCATCTTAATGTAATCACAACTAGCTTTTTCGTGGTTGACGCCTTTGTTTTCCAATATCAATCTCTGATTACCCAGCCTTACGGTATAAGATTTTGAAAATGGGCTGGACCGTGAGTCTCTTCATAATGCTTCTCTTCTTTTTTGGTTTGAGAGAATTGATTATATCGCTGGTTACTAATATTCTGAGTTCATATACTTCATACTATTTATTATTAGATTTGCTAATGATTCCCTTGTATGATATTCAATTAGGTGTTTTCTCAATTCCTCTTTAGAGAGATCATCAATACTCTTGCACGTGGAACAATCGTGGAATTCTTTTATCTCTTCTAGGATGTTAGGTAATGCTTACATTTAGGATGTACTGAATGTATGATACATTTTGGCATTGACTTATACCATTTTTTACAAGAATATATAATTTTGTTCCATTAAGGCACAAATATCCTAATTTCATCTTAATTACAATCTATAACGTGCAGCAAAGGTATGCGATACTTCAGTTGAGATGTCTCGAAAAAATTGTTCTCTTATTAATTTCCCATAAACAACTAAATCGCGTGCAAGCATGTTTAGAGGTTTAACTAATAGCCTATTGACTATTTCTCCCTTCTCATTAAAGTCCTCCTCTCCATTTATGGAAAGACCATAAGGGAGACTCCACCCGTAACATTGACGTACAGCTGTACGCATTTGATCCATTACCGTTAGACCCTTTTCATGAGAGCTGCAAAGATATCCGAAGGTGTTGCCAGCAAACTCTTCCCAATAGAAATCCAAGAAATTCTTCATAGCCCCGGACATTGAACCGTGATAGTCGAGAGGTATGCTTTATAAATACTTGTTAGACGAATATTCAACTGTGAATAAATACTTTGGAGCTTCAATTGTTATCCTTGCTCTATTCATAGTAATCGCCATTTTGGTCTCCCCAAAAATCGGTTTTGATCAGGGTACTAATAATTCCCCTATTGGTAAGGTAGATTCATTAGCTTTTTTGGACATTAACAACTCGCATTACCCAGTCTTTAATCAAATAATGATTTGGCTTACTCAATTTGGAAGAGAAATATTCTGGCCTATAGTAATAATACTTCTATTTATTTTAGGCGGTTGGACAGGGAAAAAAACTGCAATAGTTATTGCAATATCAATGCTTGTACTTGTACCACTTGGCGTACTAGCAAAAGATATTGTTGCAAGACCTAGACCGATAATCCCACAATCCGACTTTTTAATAGCACCGGATCGAGAGTACTCTTTTCCTTCTGGTCATGCGATGATAGTATCAGCAGGTGCAGCTGTAGCTTTAATGTTATTTAGAGATACTCCTAAGAAACTTGTGGTATCTATTATTTTGGCTATCGAAGCAGCCCTTGTATGTCTATCCAGAATCTATGTTGGCGGGCATTATCCACTGGATGTAATAGGCGGCATTTTATTGGGAGTTGGGGTGTCTCTCATTTTTGTAGGCATAGAGAGGCGGATAGAATCACTAATTATGCCAATAAAGAAGATACTTAAAAAAAAGTAAAAGATTTATTTCTGAACATCATCGCTATTCATGTCTCAGCCTACTTTGTTTTACAATGGATAATGAATGTTCAGACATATACGCTCTGTGAAAGTTCTTGTAGGTCCTCTCATAATAATACGGTTCCTCCATCTATTACAATAGTATTTCCAGTAGCAAAAGAGAAATTATCACTTGCCACACATGCAGCAATTTTGGCTACCTCTCCAGGCTTGCCCCATCTTTTCATTGATGGTTCAGCAGCGGCCTTAGCTCTATCATATTCTGTCATTGATCCACATGTTGCCAATGTTGCGATATTGCCAAGAGCCAAAGTATAGGCGCGGATGTTCCTGCTACCATATTCCATTGCAATACATTTTGTCAGTGCAATGTTTCCAGCTTTGGCTATGGTGTACGGAGAGCCTTCTACATGTCCAGCAATTGCAGGAGTTGAAGAGATGTTTATTATCACCCCACCATTTCTGTTGAGAACGTTTTGAAGCATAGAACGAATAACTGCCTTGGATAAGCGTATAGATCCCTTGAGATCAACTTCAATGATTTTTTCTTGCTCTTCATCTGTAACTTCATGAAATTTCTTATACCAAATCTCTCTCTCAAAAGGATAACCTGCATTATTTACCAGAATATCGATTCTATCATGGGTAGATAAAATTTGCTGCATGAATTTTTGTACGCTAGAGTTATCTGTTACGTCTAGCGCCGCAGCAAATACTTTACCATTGATCTGTTTTATTGCACGATCTGCTTGTTCTTCATTTCTAGAGCAAACGATAACAGTTGCACCATTATTTTCTGCAAACTCTTTTGATATTGAAAAACCAATACCTTTGGTAGATCCGGTGACTACCGCTACCTTATCTGCAAGTAACTTGGGGGTTTGTATCACATTACAACGATCACAGATGTTCTAAGAGCGTAATAAAAATTACTACCGTATTGCCACAGCATATCGCTTTCTTCGATGATGTTGTCGGGAGATCAGGGATACCAACATTCTGGGAAATTATTTGCAGAGACAAAATCATAAACCAGATCGTGGCAGGCATGGAGAGTTAGAGGTATTTGAGCTATCGAGCTGATTTCTCATTCAAACCAACATCAACCAGAACACGACCAATCCAATTAATGATTAGTTAAAAACATGCCACGTTGACTTGTTTCCTGGCATGGTACCAAAATAATGGTTAAGCGCTATCTATCATAAATATAACTGGTTAATAATGTGTGCCAGTTTGATATCATATGAACTTATGCCATTTAGATCATGTGTTACTAGGTTAATATCAAGCCGGTTGAAAACGTTACACCACTCTGGATGATGGTTCATCTTCTCAGCCTCCAAGGCGACTTTGGTCATAAAACCAAACGCTTGAACGAAGTTCTCAAATTGCAAATTTCGGCTCAGCTTACCGCTGACGACCTTCCATCCATCTAATTTGCCGAGTTCATTCTTAATCTCTGCTTCTGACAGTTTGCGATACTCATTGTCTGACATTATCGTGTAGCCACTCGCTAAGTGTACATGCATGCTATATATCTGTGTTCTTAGCAACAAAAGTATATGAGAAACAGATTATGAATACACCTCAAAATCTCGGAACATAGTAATAGGGATTCCACATGACAAGGTTGAAAATTACAAAAAGGAAACCAAGGTTTGCAAACGCTCATCAATCTTTTCATCAATCTTTTTGCTCACTTAAAATTAATGTCTAGTGTTCTTTCGCTTTCTAATTTCGTATTAATCTTAGCCCTCTTCGTTTGCTTACTAGTATGAAATATTTTCAAAATAAGAAAGGTTGACGAGCACTGATGTTGGTTTGTTAGTGTATGAAAATCCCAGTTCGATATCGTTTCAAGAATAAAACAACTGAATCCGGTTCATTTCGCTGGTTAGTTTTATCTCTTTGATCATTCTCTGTGCTTGTCATTTCGTGTTGTGTTTGTATAATTTCCAAGATTATAATTTTGCCATTTACCTACAATCAATACCAACAACCCTATACCCAATGATATAATAATATCCATCTCCCTGTTCCCTATTGGTTTAGGCATTAGACTGGGGCTGTAGATACAAAGTCATGCTATGGTAATCCCATCATTCGCAGGATTAATATTGCACGTTCAAATGAGAATGAGTCAAGCATACCACGATTTGAGATTCCTAGTATTACAAGTTGCTGGTTGCCAATAGTAACTCCTTTATTATTGCTTGATGGCTTAGAATCTGAGAATAATAATATAGAATAGAAAAGAATTTCACAAAGTGATATATATATAGGTATAGATGGATCCAGATGACGTTAATTTAACTAACTTGAGAGCTAGTAGTGGACACATTGAAAGTACACAGGGGATCTTTTTTGAGCTAGCTAGCGATCAGAGGCTATCTATACTGTTTAAACTAAATAGGCAGCAGTCGGAAACCGGAACTTACAACCTTTCGAAACTTGCAAAACATCTTAATGCTACTATGCAAGAAGTTCATAGAAATCTTAGCAGATTAATGGATGCTGGATTGATTGAAAAAGATTCCGCAGGAATCTTCTCCTTAACAACTTTCGGAAAGACCATCATAAATCAGATTGCAACCTTTGATTTTTTGTCAAGAAGTAAAGAATATTTTTCAACTCATACCTTGGGAAATCAAACCCCAATGAAATTCATCCAGAGAATTGGCGCCTTGAATAACTGCGAGTTTATTTCAGGAATAGTAGCTGTCATTGAGCTATGGAAACAACATATTTACAGAGAATCTACCGAGTACATATACGGAATGTTACCACAAATCCCGCTGGATTTGATTGAAGCAGTATTACCAAAAATAAAAGAACATGGTGGTATCAAATTCAATTATATTCTACCTCAAAAAGCGTTGGTCCCAAAGAAGAGAACTGAACTTTTGAAAAACGCTGGCTTCCACGATTTTCTAAAAAAAGGAATAGTAGAAAGAAGGATGGTTGATAGAATACAGGTAGCAATACTCTTAAACGAAAAGCAAGCAACTGTCATGTTCCCCGCAGCGAAAGGACAGGGAGAGACAGATATGAATTCATTATTCTATAGCGAAGACCCATTATTTCATGAATGGTGCCTAGATTATTTTAGGTACAACTGGTATAATTCGAAATCTTTTGATGAAAGCAAGTTACTAGAAGTATAGGCGATATGTAAGGAAATACCAAAAAACTTTCTGACGACTGAAATAAAATGAAATAAACTGGTACTGCATAGGGATGTAGTTATTTCTTCGCTCCCTCTAAAGATAGCATTCTGAAACATTGGGTTATTCGCACGTTTCGGCCTAGTACTGCTACAATATATCGTCAAGAGAAATAAAGCGAGCAGATAAAAATGATCTGGTAGTCGTTCAAGAATTTCATTAGAGTGAATGTGGACTTGTTCTTTATCGTTAAGATACAAATTCAGCGTCTTAATTTGAATTTTCTTAAAATATAAATTCTTTACTATTATCTTCCGATATTCAAATTAATTTGATCGCCATCTCGAAGAATAATGTCTTTAAAATCTGAAATTGGCTTGCCATCAACACTAGCTCGGACTGTCTTACCGTTTGTATCTAAACCTCCCCATATATCTAGAAACTGACCTAGCGTATAATTTCTGTTTGCTGTTGATTCTACATGAATGGTACCACTGGCGTCATGGGTATGTAATGGTGCAAAACCTGGTGTACCATATTGGTCCAGAGAATGGACCTTCCATAATGATGAGTTTATCCCTATTTGTGATGGAACAGGAATGGAAGTGCCATCGAGTGTAACATTAAGATGCGGGTGGATATGTTCTACTAAAGGTTTCGGTCCCTGGATAGAATAAAGAGAAGTAGCACTGACTACAAATGCTACAACAGCTGCTATAACGGGTATTATAATCATTATCAGATTCCGATTTCTCCTACGTCTATTAATCGCAACGTAACTGTCATCCCTTTTATTCTTTTGACTTTTCTTGTTCCCCAATCCCTTATTCAGCTTATTCAAAGTTTTTTAGAAGAGTCTTATATTAATTCCTATAGATTAACTTGATAATTTGAGGTATGCGTCACTTGCTTCGAATCTTTCGAACTTCTAATGGTCTGATATTAACACGGGTTGGTGGTTCCCATGTTATCTTACAACTTACCTCATGACGTTATAGTCGTGTGTTTCTTGGAATGACGGCCCCTTTCTTTCGAATAACGCGTGCGGTGTCCAGGAAATTTAAATCCAAATCAGAACAAAATACCATTATTACTAATATTGCTTTTCTTCTTCTGCTACTCCAGCTTCAGAAGATTTTTGGAAGTGCAGGAATAAGGTGACGTATGTTGTATGAGGGCAGAGTGTATTCTATTTCCAGTATGTTATAAGCTTCAGAATTATTCATATAAAAAAATCCTTTGGTTTTTTTATACAGAAAGCAAAAGTCTGTCTTCACGATGTCGTTTATGCCAATAGAACATATTTCTTTGTTTACACTTAATGCAATCATAAAAGCTCTTCTGATAATCGACTCGTGGACAAGGTTCAAGCATAGTAGAAATATATTCTGACGTGGGTGGAAATACAAAATAGTGTGATCCACAATTAGTGCAGCCTAATGCCTGTCTACCATGTGTTAGAGGAAGAAAGTCTCGACGAGGACTCATTCTACAACGTGTTTTAAAGATTTATTTTAATTTTTTTGGAAACAGCTAAGGTGGTATTCCCAGATACTGTCATTTACTGCCAGATTCTCCAACTTTAGAGCGTAGGTTCTGGTTTCCTCTGTCGTGGAATTATGTTCATGTTGACGTGATGTCGAGCTGACGATTAGCAAATGAAAAGCACGTACGTCTTTATTGTAGGCGATGTGGAATATTATACTCTGTTATTGTGACACATTATCTTCAAGCTGTAGAAAGCAATTAAGATTTTTACCTACTGGTCGAAAGGACTAGGATGGGGAAAAACAAAGACGATTACACCAGGAAGTTGAACAAACAAAACTCGATAATTAGGAATCTTAAAAGGAACAGGAAAATAGAATGATCTACCCTCTGAGATGGGCTTTCTGCTTTTGGTTCCTCCTGCATACTCCTGGCTTACTTTAGGATAATCTAATACTGCGCCAAAATACGGTATTCATTTACTCTTTAATAGGATCTCAGTAGCTCTCATGTACTGTTCATCATTCATCGGGGGAATGTCTGAGATTTTTAGATTTTGCTCGACATGCTCGGGTTTTTTTTGACCTATTAATGGTGCAATGACAGAAGGACTTGAACGAATTATTTGGATTAGTTTTGCAACTTGATCGTTTAATCCTCCATAGTCAGGGATACTTGCTCTAAGTAATCGTCCCTGGAATAATGGAATGCTTGTAAATATTCCTATGTTCAATCTTGCTGCAGCTTCTAGTATATTTAAATTTTTTTCGGCACCGACAGTCTGATTTTTCAGAACCAATGCCTCACTATAGGCCAGATTGTATGGAAGTTGAATAAAACGAAAGCCGTGTTCCTTTCCTCCACTCTGTTCAGCTAATTTAACTACTTCCTCTAGGGACAGGTATTCTTTGTCACCTGGCCGCACTCTAAAGCATGTCCAAGTAGCCATTCCATAATACCGTAATTTGTTATTTGATCGGTATTTCTCGTAAGTTTCGAAAACCTTTGCCAACATCTGCATAAATTCTTCTCTTTTAACATCCTCATACCAACTCTCAAATGCATTATGTACGTAAACCAGATCAATAGTGCTCAGATGCATGTTAATTAGTGATCTATCAATACATCTTTCAATATATGCGGGATTGAGTACATTGTAGCCAGAACTAATATCCTGTGGTTTAATGATTCCTGTAGCTACGTACATTTTCTGTACATATTCCATTACATCAATTGCAGGATAATCGCCGTCATTTGTTACATAGCCATTCTTGGTACATATAAATACTTGATCTCTTGAAATAATGTCATCGTTTATCAGACGAGACAATCCACGTCCTATGCTTTTCTCTGATCTCATTGCTCTGTAATTTATGGCAGTATCTATAACATTCACAGCACCTGATTTGACAGATTGATAAACTGCGTTTTCAACAGCTTTGTCGTCCTCAGCAGTCATCTCCCCAAGATAAGTTCCAATTCCGATGCTTGATAAGTACAGGTCTTCAAAAACACGGAAGTGAGTAGCAGGTTTACTTTTCTTTTGGGTTGCATAATCTACATATTTCATTGTTCCATTTGGAGTTGCATAGCCGCTGAGTACTTCATATGTCTTGGACATTGATAGTAAAATCACCCTATCAATTAAAAACGTACCCAGAAAGAAAGGTTATAGATTGGTTGATCAATCTTTGTCCTCATCTTCCAGTGAGATAGAATAAGATTTATTTGTTACTTTTCAGGTTGAGTCATTCTCCCTCACATCACTCGTAAGCGTCTGTGATACAGAGGTGTGTAGGATAGGCGCGACTTGCAAGTTGGCTATGCCTGGCTTGCGTTCATACCATCATAGTGCCATATATTATAGAACTCTCATTTTTTCCACTCCCCTTGAGAGCGTAGGAAATCAGAATAACTTTACAGGCTGAACCTTGTTTTGAAGGATGTATCCCAAGCGCATGGCTATAGTCTCGTGTGTTCCTGCCAGGGAATCGAAAAGGAATATTCTTTGCTATGTCAGGGGAGAAATTCAGAACCAATATATCAGAGCTACTAATCAAAGCAGCTGGAGAAACTTTGAAATTAGCTTACATGGTGTTGAAAAAGAATTGACAAATAAATCAGCAAAGAAGAAGAGTTAAGTTGGCCGGTAAACCTACGAAAGGACTTTTATACGAACAACAGCGCAAATAGGTGACGATTATGTGTGTAAAACTACTGCAATTGTCGTGGCAATCACGAATTCATCAACCGTTTTGCTCATGACTTCTGTTTAAAGAAAGGTTGCGATTGCTTGAAGATTGCTGAGCCAATGAGGATTGGGATGACTAACTATCTACCAAGTCTGTGGCTAGTCCATGTCTATGTAGTCATCCCATTCAGGATTATCCTGCCAAGCAGAATATTCACGACAATATGCTCCGTTGTATATTTAGCCTAACTGTAGACCAGCTAAAGGTAACATCCTTTACACTGTTTAAAAATGAGCTCCATCGTCTTCTTAGGTAAATCACAAAGTTTTACCGAATTTGATTTGTTTGATATCTTTCCTGACTGACGATTCTATCTTTGATGATTTTGCAGGTAGTTCACTTGATGTTATTCATTGATTGCACGAGTCCGCCAGCTCGTAGTCTTAAAGTTCGTTTGCAGTAGGATTCGTTCACTCGAAACGTTTCTTGAATTCCGACTATTACATTGTGTAGATTTTTCACAGGGCTTCTACAGTCCCCTACCGTACTGTCGATCTTAAATCCTCCAAATCGGCTTCAGTCAATTCATTGATCTGACTATCGGACATTGGTTCATCTTTCCCTTTGCGTTTCTGATTGATCACAAATGGACCAGATGTTTGTTTAGCATATGGAGACTCGCGATTCCAGACAACGTAATATTTATTTTACTATTTGAAGTGAGTCTATCATCTTCTGTACTGTTTGCAAGTATTTAAAATATTTATCTGGCTCTGCGTTATATGTAATCAGATAGGCGTTATCGCCTTTAAAAAACCAAATTTGCATTCCTTTTCGTTCATGTTTCATGCGCTGAATACTATTTTATGTGCAATGTTTACTGCTAGCATCGTGTTAGTCGATTCAATGAGTTTAAAATCAGGATGGCCTTAGGTTTTTGATCTGTACTTTTGTGACTTCATTTAATGACATATTTCGTGTTATGGGTTTAACTGTTATGCCAAGTCCTGCGGGATATGTGTTCGAATCACTTCCTAGGCTCGCAACAAAAGTGACAGGACTGCCAGTATGTAGTAATCTATTTTTATTCCTAAAGCAGAATCCTGATACGTTAAGAAGCCAGTGTTGTTGGTTATTAGAGATGGCATACCGAAGAAAGCAGAGACCCGTAGTCTAGAGTAAAATATAATTACAGAAGTAGAACTGGCAATCAGTGATAAAGAAACTAGTATCATTGTAATGGATGGTAAGGAGATAGCAAGTTTGAACACCCTCCAACAACTAGTACAAAATTCATATTTATTTATGGGAAACACATTAGACTACAACGCTTGTACATATTTTCATTTAGTGTCTCTAATAAAGGATTTATTAATAATTGTATATAGTATAAGCATATACTATGTCTGCTAATGATAGCTTGGATGAAAGTCCTAATCATTTCATGGTACTTGATTCAATAACCAGAGGCATCACCAATGTAGAAAAGATATCTAGAACTACCAAATTACACAATAACGAGGTTGAATCGATTGTAAGTGATTTACTCACTCAAAGATTGATAGTCAAAAGTGAGAGGAAAGGCTTCATATTTGGGAAGAAAAAGGTGGAAGTATGTATTACGGAAATAGGTAGCAAGCTACTCAACGCAAAAAAACAAGAATTAGAGCAAAAAAGACAACAGATGCGGCAGTCTTATGATAGTGGTGATGGCACTCAGCTGCAAAGCTATATGGATGTTAATCGGATGTGGATACCTATGATGTTATTCTCAGGTATTATGGATATTGTGTTTTTTACGTCCATGATGTCATTTATGGGATTAGGAGTAAATCCGATGGAGAGTGCAATATTGGGAAGTAATAGTGGACATCACGATGCTGGCGCAAGCGCTGATGGGACACTCACTGTTCATGACCAGAGTGCAACGTCAGGTGATGATGGCAACACTAGTGAAGGACCTGGTCATGATAATAGCGGCTTTGATTCAGGTGGTTTTGATGGATTTGATAGTGATGGTGGTTTTGATAGCTTCTAAAAAGTTATGCCATGAAACTGTTCCACACGGCCACACACAGCATTCTAGATGTGTGACCGCATTTTAAGAAAACAATCGGATTAAGTCTGTGCCCAAGAAGAGGGTTTCTAGGGAGAAACTTTAGCCATTTCTCTTCCATATACTTCTCTGAATTCTCTTGGCTTAGCATCTTTAAAAACATCCTTACTACAGTATTTTAAAGAGTATGCAGCCATCATATCAAGTATAGGTTGCAATTCCAGACCTTTTTCAACAGGATAGTATTCTACTCTGACAGGTTTTTCGTTAGGATAGACCTTACGTTTTATCAATCCATATTTCTCCATTTCCCTTAACCTTACGGAAAGAGTCTTTGGATTACTTTCCTCAATGGAGTTTAAAAATTGGTTGAACCTATTCTGTTTGCCATTTATCATATTCCTTAGAATCAAAATCGTGAATCTTTTCCCAATGATATTAAGAGTATTATTAATTGGGCAACATCTTATCTTAGAGTCACTGCTAGGTATCGGATTTATTGTTATTGAATTTCTGTCTTTTGCTGATGTCATCTTCACCAGAATCTTCCAGCTTTCATGTCCACGATAATGCTTAGTAGTTAATAGGTTATATAGTTACCCATCTATATTAGATATAGATGGTTACAACGTACTTACTTAGTAACTTTCTGCTTACTATACTGTTTATATGTAATTACCATGTTATACTAGGTATGGTGATGTTAGTATAGTTATTGAACTGCGAATTGATAATACGAATAGTAACAGTTCAGATACCCAGGCAGATGTTAATACTACCGCTGCCTCACTGGCTAAATGCCAGAATTGTGGAAATGACCAGATAATTACAGATTCTGAATCTGGCGAAATGATTTGCGATAAGTGTGGGCTAGTGATTTCTGATAAATTACAGGAAACAGGACCTGAGTGGCGTACTTTTGCTACTGATGAAACTGGAGGGAGAACGAGAATTGGGCCTGTACAGTCTCTGGCTCGTCATGATATGGGTCTATCGACGATAATTGGAAGAACTGACAGAGACGCAAATGGTAACAAGCTTGATGTGGCGATGCGCACTAGAATGCGTAGGCTTAAGACTTGGGACAGTAGATCCCAGATTCACACACCAACTGAAAGAAGTCTCCAACAAGCTTTCTTCCAACTTGATGTATTGAAAGATAAACTTGGATTATCTGATGTAATAGTAGAGAAATCAGCATATATTTATAGAAAAGCTCAGGCAAGAATGATGATACGTGGTAGAACGATTTCAGGGGTCCTAGCCGCTGCGATATATATTGCATGCAGAGAAATGGGAGCTCCTAGAACATTAAAAGATATAGCAACAGCATGTAATGTAAAGCGTAAGGAACTTTCAAAAGACTATAGAATGCTGCATTCCAGACTTGACCTTAAAATACCACAACTCGAACCAATGAAATGTATAGCCAAAGTTGCGAATATAGCTAAATTGGGTGAAAGAACGAAAAGACAAGCGGCAGAAATCATGAGCAATGTTACCAAAAAAGAAATCTCCGCTGGAAAAGATCCCATGGGACTTGCAGCATCTATACTCTATCTATCTAGTATTAAGACTGGAGAGATTATCACTCAATCAGATATTGCAAGGGCAGCCGGTGTAACAGAAGTCACGGTCAGAAACAGAGCTAAAGAAGTCAGAGATAAACTTAAGCTGAACTGAAAAGGACGAATAGACATATACCCCGACCATTTTTTATTTTATTAAGATTAGAAATCCTAATAATGCCTGGTTAAAGATGTGTATAATTATATTTGAAACGATCTCCATGGTTGAGTGCTATCTAAAGATCTATGGCAAGGAAAAATTCTTGTCCAAGTGTGGCGCCGCATAAACCTTCATTCTTTTTAAAGTTTGTGCAGAAGAATACATCGGTTAATGAGGTGTTAATGATGGGTTTTCAATTGTCTTGATTCTATATCCGACACCATATGATTGCAAACTCATTATGCTTGCCTGTGGTGAAAGAAGTTTTTAAAAATTCTTTTCTGTCAAATTTGCACGTAATCGGCCTTCTGTTTTTATGATCACAAATATACAATGTCCTCTAATTACATTTAATAATATGAAAATTCTGAATGCGAATCCAGGATTTGGCAGAGAATTGACTGAGGATGAAGTGAGGAATTTTTTGGCCAATAACAAACTCAATATCCATATTGGTACAATCGACAGCAAGGGAGATCCAAATATTCATCCAACATGGTATTATTTTGATACCAACAACGATAAGTTTTACATCGAGACTTCCAAGAATTCTAAGAAAAGAGAAAATTTGAACAGAAATAATACCATCTATTATTGTGTTGATGACCCCACTCCGCCATACAAAGGAGTTAGAGGCAAAGGAAAAGTCAAAATCCACGAAAACATCGATGATAATATTCCGATAGCCGAAAAGATAATGGTCAAATATCTTGGTAGCCTCGCTCATCCGATGGCAACATCACTTATGAGTAACGTCAAAGATGGAGATTCAGTTATCTTAGAAATTACGCCGGATTACTATTCAACTTGGGATTACAGAAGTAATGATAAGAAAAACAACAACAAGGCTAGCTAGCTAACCAATTTCGTTATACCCATAATGTACTACAGTAATTATGTAAACAATTTTCATATTTGGAAAGTTAACGGAATGAGGTTTCTCTTCACAACTTGCTGAAAAGTGTATAGCTCACTTCTGGTGTCAAGAATAAGGTTGTCACTTAAATAAAATTATACAATTAAATCACATGCGAACAGTCAAATCTCGAACCATATTAAGCTCAATAAGAAATATTTACTAAATTGGGATAATTGTAACTACCTGACTACGAAGCTCTCGACGGTAATGCAAAAATGTTTGTATTGGCTAAGAATGTTCGATCACCTATTAGTAGTTTGGCTCAAAAACCATTCCAATTGCTAAAACATACTGTTGTATTAATCCGACCCTGTATTCCACTGAGATGCAGAATAGAAAAGATGTCCTAAATTTCGATAATTTATCAGATATGAGCCTTTGCTGTGGGAGAAGCGCTAGTCGAACTGAAGCCTGTGCATCATTTTCCCCATAAAGTACTAGAATCCGCGTAGAAGAAGAGACAGTCCCTATGACATTTTGAAATCAATTGAAAATGCCTCTCTAGGTCGTTGCATTCATAATGATTTCCTCCTGTTAAGTTTTCAAAAAAGTTTTGATATATCTTTTAGCAATTGTTTGAGTTGTTTATCAATGTGGGCGGTAGCACCAATGCCTGCCGCCACTTATGTAATTGTTGTAGCATTGTTGTTATTTTCTAATTAATGAGATGTGATTACTTGCGAGTATCAAATGAAGGGAAGGCTATGAAAACCAAGAATGGACTAACGGCAGGGTATGGACTTATGTTGGAAGCTTTTTGATTCTAAAGAACGATGTTAGGATAAATCAATAAATTTGTACATTTTAGTTCGAATATTAAAAATAATAATACCACCTTCTTTAAATGCACCAGATATGCTTGCAATTTTTTTATGAGCTGTACCAGGATTAAGAACTAGTGTCTTGCCATCGTTTTCATATTTTCCATCTAAATGTGAAGGTTCCCTTACGTGAGTATGTCCACAAATAAGGATATTATATTCCCCACTATTGATAAGTTGCTCCTTAACCTGCTTAGCTGTTCCATGGTATATCCCAAACTTTAATCCGTCAATCTCTATTTCACCTAATTCTCCTTTCAAGTCTCCATTTATGTCAAGGAAGTTTTTCAATAAATGTATCTTCTCTCCATCATTATTTCCAAGTACTCCAATTAATTTCGCATTCAATTTTTCAAATTCCTTAACTGCTCCGGGAAAAATGTAGTCACCAGCATGAATCACATAATTCACTCCTTCGGAATTGAATATTTCTATGGCCGTTTGAATATTTTCAATATCATCATGGGTATCAGATATTATCCCTATTTGCATTCATAAAGTAACAATCCTTCACTATTTTTATCTTTATGTTCTCATTACTGCTCATACATATTCAAATTTCAAAAATATCATACTGGTCGATAATCTTGGCGGCTGGATGGGACCTGTTAGAAGGATACAAGTTCTTGATCCATGCAGCCACTGGCTCTCGGCAAACATGAATGGTGCTTAATGGAACGACTTCAGACAATTCGTCTATTGCAACCTATAATATGATTATCGTGATGCATCTACACTCTATAAATTGGATGATGAGAAATTGGCTATTCAAGATGCCTTCTACTTCCAGTCCATCTTACCGATGAGAGGTGTGTGGTATATCATGATTTGTTACAAGAACTTGGGCAGCATAAGCGACTAGAGCATCAGAAATAATACGACAAACAGTCGGCCTTAAATTATTTTATCATTGCACATCTTTTAGATGTGTCTACATTTATTCATATGGTGCAGTAGGATAAATCCTTACCTTTCTGATATCGTCAATATTTCTCTTCTAAAATTTCCCTATTTCAGTACTTGTATTGCATACTTTCGGGCATTGAGATGGTATCTTTGCTGTTAAATACGTGAAGACTTGATTACGGTGAGATAGACTTGTGGGTACCCCACAGAAGACATCGTTGAATTCGAGAGTTCAAGTCACGAATTACGGAGCCGTAGTGAGATGTCGGTTCAAATGTTGGGTAAAGAGAGGCACTACATATTATTCCTGAATGTCTTTTTCATCAAGTCTGCAGTCTTTGGATTTGATTTTAGATAAGAGATTATCTCATTTGGGCCAGCTCTTCTAATGAAATATCCCATTCCGCCTGGCCTGTCTTCTTCTTCTGATCTGTTTCTTACATAGTATTCAAATAGAGCATCAGTTATCGTGGACACATCTTTGCGAGGTACAAAATGAAGATATTGTTCTCCTGAGTAGGGATCGATTAGTATACGACCTTGGTGTCTTCCATCATGTGTCCCCCGAAGAATAAGCTGATACAGATTAAGTCCTGTTCCTACCCACCCAATTGTCTTTGTCGCAGGTCTGTAACATTGCTTTTCACAGCCTGTAATGCCTATTGATTCAGTCATATATCCCCACTTCTTTTCTAATTCGTCAACTAGATATGGTTCAAATTTTTCAGAATCTGTATATGTTAGCCTGCATGTATCTCTTCCAACGCAAGCTCCAGATGACATTCTTAGGTTTGAATATGCTCGAGAGATAGAAGTTTTACCATTATTACTATCCATGTTCGTTTTACGATACCCATAACCAAACATCCTCATATCTCTTTCAAACAGTTCCTTTAACTTCTCTTCTATGTTACAAAACATTAAGTGCTGATTGGGTGTCGTGAATAATTCGATATGTGGATAGTTATTCATCAAATATTTCACCATACTTTTGAGATCCCCGTTTTGACTTCCGTCAATTATTCTACCGTTCTCTATGAAAGCGCCATAGGACCATCGACTGCTATTATCTGGCTGCTTTATCCATCCTAGATGCAGGTCTATGTTGCCGTAATCATAGTCTTCAAAATGAGGCTCAAAATTTATACTTCCAACTCCATCAAGATTCTGCACTTGTTCTCTTAACCATTCAACACCTTTAACTGTAACCAAGTATTTTAGTCTGGCCCAATGTCTATTATGTCTGTCTCCCCAATCTTTGTGAACTCTTACTATGGCGTCTAGTCCTTTCATGAGATTTTTTTCAGTAAATAATCCAAATGGTTCACCAAGGGTAGAATGGGTTGGCTTACCAGACTGTTGTCCCTGACCCCCTCCTACGTAAACCTGAAATTTTTCTACCTTAGCTCCACCACCATCGGATTTGATAACTGGTGCAATACCAATATCGTTTGTTCTCAGCTCTACGCAGTTATCTGGAACATATTTTTTGTTGACCTCATCGTAATGAATTGCCGAAAAAGCTATCTTGAACTTCCTGTTGAGCTGGTTTTGTCCATAATCGAATCTACTTATTCCAGGTATCCTGTTTTCTAAGTCACCATCCCTGAGATATTTTGGATCTATTTCGAATATTTCTATATAAGCAGCAGTTGGAAGAGCAAAATATTTTCCAACTCTTTGGGCCCACGTATTAGCATTAAAAATTGTTGAATGGTATGATAATGGACACCCTATTACATTTCGTGTGTTATCTCCACAACCGTTCATTGTAAAGAACCCTGATTCTGATATGTCTCTTATTGCATTGACTACGTTTTTTTTCTTAACCCAGTGGAGCTGTATATTCTGTCTTGTTGTTATTTTTAAGCCTGGTCTTGCATGAGGATACGCGTTTTCTGGTCCTATGGTGTAGTTATCTGATATTCTGTCTAGAATATTCCACTGCTTTGCTGTAATAGGCCCACCTCCAGGTATGGTTATACGGAACATATACATCCAATCTTTCTCATTTCCTGTCTTCGCTCGATTGAATTCCAAGTAGATTCCATGCGATTTTGCAATCTGTTCAGACTCCCAAGAAATATTTTCAGACGAATGATTCCGAAATTCATTGAATAGATTTCCCCTAAGTTCATTTGAATTAATCTTTGCAATCTCTACTCTGGAGTAGTCTTTAGTATCAGTTCTAAAAGTCGGATTCACGGCCTGTTTGAACATTATTAATTAATTGTACATGCATTCTATAAATCCATATTTAATGTATCATTGTCCATATCAAATATACATACCAATTAACACGGGAATCTTTGAGTGTGAGTGCTGGCCATAGCAAGTTTATGAGGTAACAGATTGATAATACCAGCAATAATCCAGGTCGCAATTATTTCATGTCTCGCATTACCAATTGTTGCATTCCAGTCCACAGTCTTCAAATTAGTATGTATTTAGTATACTAATACTCATGTCGTATCCATATCGTGCATATAGATCGTGACATATTTCAGAAATAACAAGTATTCTACTCAACATTATATTGGATATAATGAGATGTGATTTGAAAGACCTAAATTATCCCAATATAACGAGACACATGGAATATGGTTAATGGAACCAAAAAAATGTAGCGTGTATGTTACCAGAAAGATATTGGATCCCGCAATACCCATGATATCGAAAGAGTGCAGGGTTATTGTTGCAAATCATAGAGGTAGGCCACCTCCTAGAAATGAGCTTTTGGGAGCCGTGCGTGATAAAGATGCAATCCTTTGCACATTATCAGATATAATAGACGCAAAAGTCATGGATGCCGCGGGACCGAACCTCAAAGTTATTAGCTCTTATAGCACAGGCACAGATCATATAGATATTAAAGAGGCAACTAAGAGAGGAATTTATGTTACTTTTACTGGCGATATTCTTACAGAAGCGACAGCCGATTTGGCATTCGCGTTGATCCTCGCAACTTCGAGACATATTACGCGCGGACATGAACTTGTCACACGTAAACGATGGAAATATGGATGGGATCCACATTCCCTATTAGGTTCAGATGTTCACGGTATGACAATTGGAATAGTTGGCCTAGGTAGAATCGGATCAGCCGTAGCACGTAGAGCAAAAGGGTTTGATATGGATATCATTTATCATAATCGCCATCGTCGAAATATTCTGATGGAAGAGAAATTTGGTGCTAGACATGTTGATATGGACCAGCTTATGGAAAAAAGCGATTTTCTTTCACTCCATTGTTCTTTGGATAGCGAAAGTTATCATTTAATTAATGAATCAAATCTTAGACGAATGAAAAATGATTCATATATAATTAATACAGCGCGAGGTCAAATCATTAACGAAGCACATCTGATTAAAGCTCTGAAGCAAAGATGGATTGCAGGAGCAGGGCTCGATGTCTTTGAAAAAGAACCACCCTCGCTAAATAATCCATTATTGAAGATGAAGAATGTTGTCTTATTGCCTCACATAGGCAGTGCTACGTTGTTGACTCGAACAAAAATGGCGGAAGTAGCAGCCAAGAATTTACTAAATGTCTTGAATCGAAAAACCCCACTTTACCTTGCAAATCCAGAGGTAACACTGTAGCTGGATATGCACTAATGTTAACGCCAACAACAGAAGGTCTGGCGAATTCGCTTATTTTGATAATATGGTACTTGTCTCGAAGGTATGGAGATGATTGCAGGGTTGGAATTAAAATAGAAGACACAAATCCTAGATAAATCAGATAAACTTTTTAATTCGAGGTTGGCAGAAGTGAGTTTAAAATCCTAGAGATTTTCGCTTTATTCTTGGAAGTCCTTTCAAAGCCGATATACCTTAGGGGTTCTGATTGTATAAAATTAGTGAATATGTTCTTAAAAGATCGATTAGATTGATTTGACTTATTGGATGGACTGGATAGAATTCGTAATCGAGTAAATTGAGTTGGTGGGTAGGTGTTATACGGTCAGAGACAAAGTGAAGGCATAATTCACACTAGAGATTTGATGTAGGAAGTACGTAAACTCAAACTGGATTACTATATTTCAAGTTTGGTAGAACTAGAATGATACCCGGTTTTGGATTCGGACCCAAAAAACTTGGAAAGAATGCTATTCGGGCTGCTTACGGTTCTAAAGTAGAGTTTTTGGATTTTCTCAGCGTGGAATAGGTCGAAGTAACGTGGTAGTATTTTCTATACTATATTGGTTGCAAATTCGTTCGAGAAATCTTCCACCTTTCGCGGTTGTGCTAGAATGGTATGTCAGTCATGCAAGGATTCCGTCAGCATGAATCAATAAATGTCGAAAATTGGGGCCTTCTGGTTTTGCGTATTGTCACGGAATCCTGTTTAACGACAAGCTTTTTTTCAATATAATTTATTTTTCTAAAGTATATATAGCACATCTATCTCTGGCACAGTTCAATTCCTCAGGTAACAGAGGGTAGCAGCTGAAAACAGATGAAAACATTATGGTAGCAAGCCTGAACATAATGGTAACAGATGGAAGCAGGGAAAAAAATTTCCATGAGTTCATACATATGATGTATAATGGCATCGTTGTCAAATATGACTAAAGCTCAAAAAGAACAGTACGTTAAAGAAACTATACAAACAGGATATGACAATCAGAGAGATTTCCAATGAGTATACATGTTCCCTCGCGATATATGTATCATAACAAACAAAGTGAAGTATCATAACAAACAAAGTGAAGGCTGAATAGTAGTAATTGCGCCAGATCTGCTGCCTGAGTATGTTCGAATAATGTTCCGAGTTTTTTTTGGGAATAGAGAATATGCATAAACTGGTTGAGGTGTATGACGAAATGAAAAATTATCTCCCGTCATTTCTGGAATTATTAGAAACTCATATGTACAAAGGTCCGTCGATACTAAATTCTTTCAGTTACGTTCAAATATCATACTTTGTAGTAATTTTCTGATAAAAGCTTGAAACTAAGGAACGATACTTCTACTGATGTTACGTCGGTTTTTATGTCTCTTTGTATGATCACACTGATTACTATAGGAATTCTTTCGCCTGTTATGTCCAACGGTCAGCTGTCCTCTATTTCATCTAGCAATAATCTTGCTAATACCAAAGTCGTAATTCTATCTTTTGATGACAACAGGAAAGGCGATTTCACCTATGCCAAACCAATTTTAGACAAGTATGGGTTCAAGGCTACGTTCTTTGTAATTTGTGGTAAGACAACAGATAGGGGAGCAATGAATTGGAATGATTTAGCCGCCATGAAGCAAGATGGTATGGATATAGAATCACATACTATGACTCATGCTCATCTTGATAACTTAACTCAAAGCCAGCTAGAGTTTGAAGTAGGAGGTTCAAAGCAATGCCTTGCTAGTCATGGCTATAATGCCACGATCTTCGCATATCCTTACAATGAGGGAGCAGATAATCCTAATGTAGTCAAAACAGTTGCCAAATATTATGACTTCGCAAGAACTGGAACCGAGCCGCTGATGTTCTTGAACTGTCGGGGATTCAAAAGCGATTCTCAGACAGATTGTAGAACTTATACGTCTGATGGTAAGCTGACCTATGCGAACCGGTATCTTATTAGAAGCCTATCTTTTGATGTAAATGAAATAAACGATGCGTTTAACAATTCTACTATTTATTCTGATTTTGTTAAGCTAGTTAACAGCCAGAATAGTTACAACCACAATGGAAAGATAAATGCAGTTCCTTTAATTACGCTTCATAATGTTGCTATGACTACAAATCATCGGTATTATACGAATGCAGGTTTGTTTGATCAATTAATGAAATACCTCCATGATAATGGGTTTAGAGTACTGACCCTAAAACAAATCGGATATAATACGCAAAGCAATACGTTTTATTTAAAAGGCGGGTCCTGATATAAATGACGGATCCTAGGTGCATCTGTTATACATTTTTTAACAAAATAGTTAGCGTTACATCACCAGTGCTAAAAATTATACAGGATTGGTCGTCAAAGAATAATGTATTATCTATCATCTAATCGAATAATGCATTTGGAGTAGCAAATCTACATAGGAAAGCGCTAATGATAGCAATGAAATGACCCGGGTCATCTGATTATCAAAAGTAAAATGAATTACAGTAGTACCCATCTGGCTCCACCTCTCTATCAGATCCCCGAATCACTTTACAAAAATTATGGATCAGATCCCAATATAGAGCTTTTAGCACGCGGTGGAAGGAAAACAGATTCTATAACACATGGTTGTGAGGCTACAACATATCATTCAAACACATATCTGGATGGGAGAGTCAAATTTGAAAAAGACTTGATGTACACAGGAGATTATACCAAGAAAGATTCAGAAAAATAAGTTATGTCATAACAAGTCCGGTATCTGGAAGATGGATTGGAATAAGAGCAATATTCTATAACTTGCAGGTAATGTAAGAATGGAACAGTGGATCGACAATAATGGTTTGAATAATAAGACTGGTCTACCATTGAATTAATCTTGCCTAGATATAGATAAATACTATATATCACATCTCTGCTTAATGAACAAGCCTAGCTTAGTTTCCACAATGATTGTGGTAACAGCAACGATAGCTATTCTAGTAGCGCAATACGCATTGACAGTAAACCAGTCATCACATATTGCATTAGCACAACATAATTCTACAAGCTCGATACCATTGTCGAATAGCAGCTTGGTAAAAGTTCAGGCCGGTACAGGAAATAGCACTCTTCCCTACGACGTATTTTACCCAAAACAGGTTCAGATTACAGCAGGACAGAGTGTAAGCTGGTATAATGGTGCAAAGGTGGGAGTTCCTCATACTGTTACATTTGTTACTGACAACAAGACAAAGGCATCACTAAGTACACCATTTGCTGTCAAGAACTCATCTAGTTTTATGGCTGTACCTCCTGGTTCTAATAGTCAACCTGTGATAATACCAAATCGTCAATATCCCTCCATGACAGTGATTCAAGGATCTAACGCACGAGCCTCTAGCCCAGTTATAATAGATTCTACAGCCAAAGTGATTCCTTTGGGTTCCAGTCCCGCATATTCTGTAAAAGGTGATGAAAAATATGTTAATTCTGGACTAATCTTTCCTAAAGGAAAGGGACCACCAAATGGCGGCACCTCTTTTACTTTAACATTTGAAAAGACAGGAACATACAATTATTATTGTATAATACATCCCTGGATGAAAGGAAAAGTAATAGTGAAATAATAGCCTGACTAACATACGCCAAAGAGCGATATTTGCCATAATGTCATAATCTATCTACAATCCAAGTAGCAGTCGTCCTAATTTTAGGATTTCTGGATGCAATATTACTATATTCCGATTAAATAAGAAATAAGTTACTAATTCTCAGTAATAGTTCTTATTAGTATTACCTGTGAGAATTAACGACATATCAGCATTACTGATTAGTGTAACGCACGAAACTGCTGACTTAAATTTACGAGGTGTAAATCGATGAAAAATTATATGAACTGAGTTTTCGGTCTAACCCTGAATGCTGGATTCAGCTTGGCATGATGCACCTTAAGCATAGGATCACCTACTATCAATGCGGGTTAAAACACATTCGTGTCTATTACATCAGTACAACCACAGTGAGTATGACCGCCATCAAATTGCTACACTCCGGACCTCTCCATTTCCATTTGCATTACATGAAGTACCATCGGCAAGATATATCCAACTCTCAAACCTTAGTTAAATATGATTAAAATATAAGGGGGAATAGGAAATTATTTTCACCTAGCGTTCGTTTGACTCGAATATATCAAAACTGTTGTTTTCAGTATCGGCGCAAACTGCATAATAAACCATTCCTGGTACTACCGTCTTAAGAACAACTACCTTCTTCTTTATTCCTTTATATCCCTGATTATCTATCTTGTTCTTCCTTCTCTATTAGTTATAATTGCCTCAGCCTCTCCTTAACTCTTTTACTAGTTGCCGTCATTCGTAATGCCATACTCCAACAAGGACAGAACACACCATCGTGGTAATAGTAAAATTCATATCGCCTAGGACAAGATCCTAATACGTAACGTCTTCGACATCGCTGTCATCAGTGCTTTTCTCTATTGCGATAATAACGCAGACAGCGCTGGTTACTCATAGTGCTGCGAAGACTAACATCAGTTCGTACGAAAAATTCTATCTATTTTCCTATTGCATAAAAGATTAGGAGATCTCTAGTATTTCCATGGAATCTGTGCTCACTTCCAGCTGGCACAAAGATGGATGTTCCTTGTTTGATAGGATGATTTTTGTGGTTTAAATTGACAAAGCCGTTTCCCTCGATAACATAGTAAACCTCGTCCGCAGAATGTGGTTCTTGTGTATCAATTTCACCAGGATGTAATCTGATGATCCCAGCCTGAATACCTTTAGTGGTTATAAAATCTAGAAAGTAGCCACCATTCCTTCCTTCTAGTTCAGAAAGAAGATCTTTTAGTTCAGATGGGTTTTTCATCAAAATATCTGAATCTAAAACGTTTATAATTTTATATCTCCAGTGCCTCTGCAGCAAATAAATCAGCGCACGAAGTCGTCCGTTTTGTTGACTCCAAAGGATAACACAACGATAACGTTAAAGTATAATGAATATAATCGTGGGCCTCACGAGTGCATTCCATCTCGTGAATAATATGAAGATTATCGTCAGAACGCTCGTAATTATTACATACCATTTGATTTACTATCACGATATGGACCATTATACTATTACAAGGAAGAGAAGATGTAACAAGCTCCTTGTGAGATCGCTCACACGAGAGTAATCCGTCCTTCTATTCAAGATTACATAATATAATTCGTCAGTTGCATGCGACTGTTGATTCTCGTGCTCTCCTCGTTTCGGCCAAATTATGCTATAGCCGTAGAGTTTGAACTTAATAAAGTAAGGAAATATGTATTCATATTATCATGTTCGGAGAGGATTTCAGAAAGTTTAAAGATTTCTGCCTTGCAATTTAGTGGTATATAAGCTGTTTATGTGATAAATTTCATAAAAGACTTTAGGTCATATTGACAGCAGTTGAGAAGAATAGTCTATTGCGATATCGCGATTAGCAAGACCAGCAGGTCTGAGCAAATAAAGAAATACTTCAAAGAAATCGAGTCTAGGAATGGATCTGCATCCAAGTTGTTACTCTTGGCGGACAGAAATCTGTTCATGAAAAATGCTACATCATGATTAAGCACATAAGAAAGGCTGTTAATTATTTCTTTGACTTGTTAGCATCCATTAATCTTCGTATGATTATCGAATAAGACTCGTTTCTTGAGCCTAAATTTCTAAGGTCAGCATGAACATGGACATGCTTCAACACGGGTTGCTTGACCAGTCAAAAGGTTCATTATATATCCTATTTGGAGCAACGTATAACCGCATTATAAGATAGGCGCTGACCTTTTACTGCTTATACGATCTTCATCTTGCCACTCTCGCTCAAGTATGATACAACTATCTACTTCTTTATCATAAGAAGGGGTTTCCTAGATTTTATTTTGAGTGCCTTCAACACTAAAGCCACTAGTCTTATACCATATTCTCTTGCCTAAACCAAATTTCTAGATTTTATGGTCTTTATACAGTTGAGCTAATGCTTCGCTGTTTTGTTCTTAAATAGTATAAGATAGATAATATATCACAAGTATAGCTATCACTAATGAACCGACACAAGGTCCTAGTTGTTGTATACAACTTGTAATACCAATAATATTGCTCTTGTATTTGAGGTATTTGAGATCTGAGCGCTACCATCTAATCGATTGTGGATTAAAGCTTGATGAGTCAATAGGCAAGAAGTACGCATACATATTTATTGTGATTTTGCCTTATCACATCTAACAAAAATGGTTTTGTATGGACTTTTATGCAATCTTGGTATTAGGGGCGGATTGATGATCGGCACTACAGCAGCTGAGATATTGACATCATACTGGCATTCCAGACATAATCAATCGTTGCCTCCTAAAGTATATTTTTTCAATAGAAGAATTCATCATGGAGAGATAGGAGCATTATTGGGATTATCTTCGTTGTTTTTAAGAGGAACCTCAGTTCCAACTGTGACTGTAGCCGCCATTCTTACAGGCATGGGAATGGGACTCGTGAAGGACGACTATCTTGACATTATGGATTGGTTTAAGCTCACGAAGAAAAACGTAGATCAAAAACAAGTACGAATACCAAGAACGAAACAGGCAAAAAAACAAGCCACTGAGAGAGTCAATGAACCTCAGTATACCTGTAAGAAACCAGAAGAAAGATGTTCGGTTATTGCTGAAAGAATAAGTAATACCAATATAAACAAAAAGGCCATTCTTGAACCTTTAAGAAAACATATACGAAACCTGATAGACACACAATCTCAAACAATAAAACAAATTGAATCACAAATAAAAGATACACAGAAACACCTCATTGGCTGATTATGTCACCCCCGTGCCATTCAAAATAAAGCTCACCGAGAGATGCATCTGCAGATAGTCCTGCCCTCTATAAAACCTTGACTATAGCAAATAATGGAATCAAATATATTGATAGATTGAGAGAGTTGAGGGTTCAAGACACTCAGAAGCGGTTTATAATTAATGTAGGAAGTCAAGATACTGAGCGAATCTAGCTATATTTACAATTTAATTACATATTTTCAAATAGTATAACTCAGTTTGTGATGTGTAGACAGACTTAAGGTTGTCTAGCCCGAGAAGACATCAAACAACGGCAAGGGAGAACCATCCATAAATAATGCTTATATTGAGTCGTTAGCATGAGTCAACAAGCGTTGACGTTTTGGCTATCTATATAATCTAATATTGTTTAATGATGCAATACCTTATACTAATTGTCAATTCGTGCATCTTTTCCATGTTCATCCATTAGCTCACACCACCTAATGCTTTTATCTATGTCGAATCATTCATTGCTGCTTTATCCAGTTCACCTGAACCTGAAAATCTAATTGATTTCGTAAATCAAGTCGCAGATTTATCAAAAGCTGAATCAATACCACTTAAAAAATTAGAGGGCTATGTCAAACACAAGGGAGAAGAAAAACAAATGCTTAGAGAGAAATTAGACATAGACGCGCAATTTTAGAAAGTGCAGATGTAGAAATACAAACCATAACCGAGTATAAACAATTAAAAGCGGAATTAAGCAAGCATCATCTTTCGTCTGAAGATCCTTAGAAGCTTTTAGGAGTACTTGATAACATCGAGTAATATCGATATGATCCTAGAAGTATAGTGGCTTAATTCTTTAATATCAAATCGCTAAAACGAAGAGAGAAATCGTTACAGGATAATTGCGAAACCCTCGAATGTCAGAAGGTAGACAAGTACGACCGCTCTTACAACGAATTCTGTCTATGATGATTGATATGGATATATTGCTACCATCCAGCCTCGTGGTAAATGAGAAAGCACAGAAATATAATTTGTCTATTTAGGCCGCAGCTTATCAACTGACTGAGGACATTAGAATTATATTAGAATCACCATGCTGAATAAGGAAATATCCCGACTATACGTGCAAATATTTGGAATGAATGAAATTTGCGCGCCAAGAAAGAGATAACATCATTGCTAAAGCTTCAGAATTACGGAATTACAGATGATGAAATATTAAATGTGTTCGAATTCTTGAAATGGGCGCATTTTGAATTTGCGGCTTCAATTCGAAGCTAAAACGGACACGTAGCACGGGCGCGTTCGTGATCCAGAATCAGCAATTGCTCAGCCCATGACCTGTTCTGATCAAGCGCCTCGGACCAAGGGATGAATCCCGATGCATTGCCGGAACAAAAGTATTACTTCAGACTAAAATGTAACACTCAAACCCCCCCTAAATCCATTTGATACCATCGATCTCTATTTGTCATGTATGATAGCTTTTCTATGGAGTAGTAACGACTGAAGTCTGGTGATTACTTGCGGTAGCGATGGCCGTAGGTACAATGGCATTGGTTAGACCATGACGGATGGCTCCGGAGAGCGCTTGGTGGTTATCTTTTGCATTGGCTTGGATATACTGTGATCGGTTGCGCCCTATGTCCCTGATGTATTATCTTTTGCGTTGTTATTAGCGATAGTATGCTTAGTCGGCCGGTATTATTGGCCGTCTTTATTACTACCGGCGCTAAAATATTGGGATGTTTTGTTCTAGCCCAGTCGATTCATTCAAGGGTATCGCACCGACGTCAAATCAAACAGTACCGATAATAATGCATGTTGTATTACTCAATTGTTCCTCACGGCAAAATGCTCTTATCGGCTGCTACAAATTGGGCCTATTGTGAATTTTGAGTCCTAGTATTCAAGTCGGTTTTCTAAAGGTTTAGAAACGCATAAAGTGCTAAAGTTTTGCAAACAATCAATCGACAAGGTATGGACACGTTGCGCGTCAGAAAGGGTTAGTCCTATAGCAAAAAGGGTAGAGGCTACTGACTCGCGTTAGCCTTTGGGCCAGCGGCGACAGTCGTGTTCATTGTCGCATTGCTCGCAGCAGTAGTCGCGTTCTTTGCCGTCCCCACGCCAGCGGGCGCTTGTGCGTTTGCTACGCTTACAGCGTATAGGGCTGCTGCTACGAATGCTGTCAACAATATTGCCGCCATTATCGTGAACGATATTTGTTTCTGCATCGGAATACAGATGAGAAAAATGTATATAAGAGTTCTCTATGATTTGCGTTAATCTTCTAGCGTAAGAGTACTCTAAAGCTCAGGATTTAAAGATTACCAGACTTATTAATTCTAGATGTGAGAAAGCCAGTATGTATTCGCGCAGGACTATGATGATACTCCACTGTGTAGTGCGCAAAGCAAGACAAAAAAACGCATCCTTCGCACAAGTCTTTTAAATGGGAAGTATAGAATCATAGTTACATGACACCGAGGACATTCAATTTCTTATTCAATAGATAGATCATGCTCTTGGACAGGCTCTTCCTTGGCCTTTTCAAATTCGGAAAGTAATCTTGACATTGAATGAGCCCGGGCACATCTTCTATTAAACATTGAATGACATACTGAGGAGGGAGAGGGTAGTAAACATAACATATTTTTACCGTTTATGATAAGAATTCAGTAATACGCCTAGATCTAAAAGATCTAAATCCAAAAGAAGTCGAGAAAAAATCAGGACATCGGTACCGACTCGTGTGGATGATAGGTGTAGGCATGAATACAGATCTATACGTCCAATCCATATATACGATTGAGTGCACTGCTAATTATGACAGCAACAAAAAAGGAAGCAGAAAGATCCTCCACAGAATATGATGTTAAAAGAGAATTAAGAACCGAATTATCGGAACAAAATCACGCCGTCGATAGAGCATTAAATGAAACTCGAGACAATATCAGGAGAACAGTAGATGAAGCCAGGAAAGTGATCCCACATAACACAGAGGCAATCAATGATTACCAAGAGCAGACTCTGCAATCAAGTAAAGAAATTGCAGATAGCTACCTAGAATCTCAAAAGGAAATTATAAAATCATATCAATCCACTTGGGTCCCGTACATTGAGAACATGTATAATGCGTTCTGGAATAATTGGGCGTCACCACAAAGGGCAGCTGAAATCTATGCGAGAGCAGTAAGCAATTTTGCAGATAACGTGATGGCCACATTTAGAATCGCAAACAATACACTATTTATGAATATAGGTGCGTACAAAACATTTGTTCAGCGTGAGAAAGATGATGTGAAAGAATTTTCGAGAATGGCTGCTAACACCGCAAGAACTTTTGAAAACAATTCAAGAGAATTTGGAATACTAGGCCAGCATAAAGATACAAAGAATTACGTCCGTTAAGGACGCCTGCATATTTTTGTATTAAAAGATAATTTACGCGCCAATTATTCCTCTGTCTAGCGTCTGCAATCACTTTGGTTGCCGCCATAACGCAGACACCGAATGAGCACTTCCCATTCCGTGGCATTCCCGGTGTTATAATACGTCAGCCACGTAAAAAGTGGTGGAAAGAATTGGTGAATCAATCAAGCAGGTGTGATGGCATACGCCAATTCTTTGCCTACGCCATTCTATGAATTTTTAGACGCTGCAAATACTTGTCTATTAGCGCTGAATTTCTCTCGCTCACCATGAAGTACTTCAATTTTTCTGGTTCCTTCGGATCCGTCACAGTATACTGATATCTGATGCTCTTTTTGCCTTCGAATTCAACACCCAATGGTCGATCTTACTGGATCAAATGTAGTGTTGTTTTTTCGCTTGGCTCTAATTTGACGAATTGACTGTCCTTCGTCAGCGCCTCAGGGATACCATCTTCGTCCTAGCACATCTGTTGGTTCTTCATTTCTGCAATTCCAAACACAAATTCTTCAGATTCGTTTGAAAAGGCAATCTTTCTGTCTAATATATCCTGATTGATGCCATTTTCCGACTTGAGCTCTATTCGAACAACAGCTTTTATCATTATGATATCTATTGGAGTGATGCAGACTTAGAGCTGTAAACTATTGCATCATAATAGATTTTAATCTAATAATGAATTTCTCTCAGGATTTTCTATTTTTTTAATTTTCTTGGACAAGCTAGCTAGGTCCTCTTCCAATACTTGTCCCAGATTTTTGTTGTAAAGTGTAGCAGCTGGATGGATGGTTATGAAATACTCTTGACCGTTTCTTTTTATGATTTTTCCTCTATTCTCTTTGAATAATTTTCCACCAAGAATAGCTGAATAGGCTGTAGCTCCCAAAAGACAAATGATTCTTGGCGCAATAAGAGAAATCTGCCTATCTAGATAAGGTCTACATGCTGATCGTTCGTCCTCTTCAGGTACCCTGTTCCCAGGAGGTCGACATTTTATTATATTGGTTATGAAAACCTGTGACCTCTCTATTCCAGCTTTTTGTAGCGCTCCATCTAAAATAAGTCCCGCGACGCCTACAAACGGCCGTCCCTGCTCATCTTCGTTTTTTCCTGGTGCTTCCCCAATAAAAATTACTTTTGCTGAAATTTGTCCTTCTCCTGGTACAGCATTCTTCCTGCATCTGGAAAGTTTACAAAGTGGGCAGTCAATGATCTCGCTAGCAATTTTTTCTAACGTGTCATTCGAAATGCTATGAGCAGGTGCTACCATTTATCCTCACGTGTTCCAAAGAGTTCGAGCCTCAAGTAGGTCTATAGATAATATTGATGTTGTTCCTTAGATTAATTTGACAAAACACCAGTATGCCACTTAATTATATTTCTTAATACATGTGAATAGATTAATATAAGATGCAGTTCTTGCCTAATTAACTCTTCTAAGTAAATATGTTATCGAGCGGACAATCGGACTGGCGTAATGCGCCCAAATCATGTTGTATGACGCTACTATCACTTTCAACTGATTCGATAATCGAATCTAGACTTTTGACAGACATGTATATGGCCTGGATACTTGACTGAAGCGGTTAAGCAATTTTGTGCCGATAAAAGTGTCTCTCGCAATATGAGACATCACTTTATATCCATGTGAACAAAGATGGAAATGAGTATACTCCTGGGTTAATACAAGATGACAATTTTAGAACAATGATATAAATTGATGAATCTCCTGCTATGTTCGTTCATGAATTTAACCAGGTAGTAACTGATGAGATGAGATCGATTGGAAACGAGAATTAAAGAAAGTGATGGATTGCAGTTGCAAAGAAAAATGATTCAATATTTGATGAACCGGGGCTAAGTGGTGAAGTAGGAGGAAGAGTAACCCAATTGTACATAGATTATTCGACTAGGTCAGTTCTAACAAAGTTACAGCCCTGGGGACACAGGGATCTCGTAGAATTGAACTGGAAGAAATTGTTCAGTTGATTATTGTACATAATCTGTTAGTAGCCAGTATTTATGCAGTAATTTTCTATGATGTTGAAATTCAGGATCCAGTAGCTTGACTATGTTCCAAAATTCTTTCGAGTGATTGAGCTCGATTAGATGAGCGAGCTCATGTACAATAACGTAATCTATGAGCTCAACAGGAAGTGAAGCTAAAAGTAAATTAAAGTTCAGATTTCCACTTTTGGAACAACTGGCCCACCTTGAACGCTGATCCTTTATTAAAACTCTGTTACATGCTGGAAGATTTGGGTTCCTCTTTCTGATGAAGTCAATACGTTCTGATATTATTTTCTTGGTTTCAGCCAGATACCATCGCTTAATATTGGTCTTATATCTGCGCCTATCAGTGACATGAAAGGTTATGGTTTGTAAGTTATCTGAAACTATCACAGAGGCTGCAATGTCTTTAGTTACTCGAAGACTGTATCGCTTGCCTAGAAATGAAATTGTGTTTAATTTTAGATCCTCCTCACTACACTCAATTCGGAGTCTCTCATAGTATTCTGATGTTTCTAGAATCCACTCTTTTTTGATGTTTAAGAATTTCATTACTTCGTCAATTTCATAATTAAATATTGGAACTACGACATAAAGTCCAAATATGCTTGCCTTCAAGCGTAATTGCTTTGCTCTTTTACTTTTCTTGACTTGTACGGTTAGCATTCTACCGTTTGATAGCTGCACCTGCAAAGACGACAAGTTTTAGTTATCTTGTTTATTCATTTATTAGCGCGTATTTTAATATTCTAAATGTATTCAAGTGATTTTGTAGCTACATTCTGCTCCCAATTACACAAGGCGCTTCCCTCATGTCCATAATGAAATACATCCTTCAGTAGCTATGTCCCGAAACCATGGATGGTATGGCAGGGTATACATTGCTATTTCATAGTCTATAATCCCAGATCGTCACCTGGCGAATGTATAGAGTGTTAAAAAAGTACTTCAAAGAGGACATTGTTACTCATAAGATCGGCACAATAGCAAATCTTGCGCTGATATGGATGTAGAATACTTTAGTATAAGAGAAATTTAGCCTCCTTCATAAGTAACTGGCTATGTTCGTATAATCCGTTATCATTTTCAACACATATTCTGATACTTCGCAGATTCAAATAAAGATAATCAAACAAAACTATTATGGTGCAGGACATGCATCACAATGTATGGTCTTACGTTGTCGTTGTCTAGAGTTTTATTAATACCGAAGCAACACTAGTCAAGCCACTCGTTAATAATGATAACGGACTACTACGCAATGCGGGTGCTTTATTTCTTGTCCTATTGGTCGTGGTCTTTTCTTGAGCGTGTCCTGCGCCTTCTGCCATTAACCAAGTGCAATCTCACATCGAGTTTCATATATTGATTGAACCAAAATGGCTTATGCTTATCTCCACGCGTCTTTGTTGCACATAGTTCCTATCCTCAAGTTATTTGTTCATCGAACGACAACATGTATATATAGACAATGTATTCTTTGCTATTGACAAGGCAGGAGCGTCATAGCGAATTGACTGAATTCATTCACTTATTGTCCATACCTTCTTGGGCAATCAATTCACATTTATCGAATAAGAATGAAGAAAAAGAAAAACAACGACAAGTGGTAAAGAAATCAACCCGAGCCCTTCTTACCCTTGAGGACGTATGTCCTGTATGGTCCAAGAAAATAAGGCACCCATTTGACGAAACAGACAAGTCTATCATGTCAAGCGATTCTAAATACTGTTTAGTAGGCGAAGCTTGGGGATTTAGCGGAAGACATGCAGGTTACTATATTGCTCCTCTCATTCCTTTTTTTGGGTGCTGGACTTGTGTAATGTTTGGACATACTATGGGAAGACTTTCCCGAAAACGAGAATCACAATCAAGAGATCTCGATCCTATAATTGCGGATTTTCTAAAACATTGGAATGAAAAGCATAAAAATATTACAGAGAAGCTGAATCATGGAAGGAAAAAGCGCATCATTTTCTATCGATGTTATTATGACAAGCTTAGAAAAAATTTGATAGGCATGAAAAGAGCAGTTTACAAGATTGTTTTAAATAATGTCTAGTGAAGATCAAAAGGAAAGTCAATCAGGTGCAGATACCCTTCTAACCCTGTCAAACATTCAGTATCTCGTAGAAGGACTGGATTCGTTACTACAAACCAATCTCGATGGGTATAAACGGGCAAAAGTTATCAAATTGAGAGACGAACTATCGGCATATATTAGCAATATGTTTAGTGACTAAAACATTACGTTTGATTCTCGGTTCCGGGAAGAATGTCTATCGGTTCTCAATCGACAGCAACTGTAATATCTCTCTATTTGATTTTATGGCTTAGCCTGCAAGTATAAAATCATCCTAATGTTTGTAATCTGCGTAGCCTTTCATACTGACAAACTCAGCTAGCATTTTGAAGCTTCCCGAATTCTAAAGAATAGTTAAGTCGAATAAGCCGTCTGAAACGACTGCGTGAGGTGCTGTTTGAAATGCTCCTCACAAATCCCTGTCTTTGGCCACTACACCCATTGTCATCTTCGTTGGTATATCTTGACGTACGTCATCTACAGAAACAATACGTAAGTTACTCATATGTAGGCAGTGTAGCTATGATGCCTGAAAATGTGGAACCTATGCAGCTATTGATCTTGTCCTTGATTTTCTTTTATCTATAGATAATTTCTGCGCCGACCACAATCTCTGCAGCATTAAGGAAAATTCGTGCCTCCTTTGAATGATAATTTGAACGTGTTGATTCAGATGTCGCTGTTGCTGTTATCGCTGCAATGGCATCGATCGAACTTTTGCGGTTTGCCATCCACGAATCTTTGGCAACATTTCACAATTCCTTTAAGCAAATCTAGTGATTCGGCTAGTACATATCTTGTTCCACATGGAACTAAAGCCATCACGGCTTCTGGGTTTATCGGTTTCAAGAAAGGGAATGTCGGAGTAGTTCGGCCGTTAACACTATTATTTCCTAATGATAGTTCTCCGAAGAAGCCGTTTGCAACTTCATTTGTAGTTCCATCGTCTCCCAATGTGACAATTTTATTGAATTTAGAAAATTTCTTGTCAAAGTGGTTCCATCAACAGATTTTTGCCAACTGTAGGATTCACTATAATACTGTATCAGTACTTTTCTGTTCTTGATTCATCTGTATATGATGTCACATCTTGTAGTCAATGGTTCATTGGTTGTTCTTCCTTCTTGTGGGTATCCTGGGCGTTTCCAGGAAACTTTAATGGGATCACAGAAAGAAAAAAGGCAGTTTCGTGGTCATTTAGGTTAAGGCATCTTTTACTTTTACTTTAGCTTTGTTGAGGTTTTCAGAGCTAGGTTTGCCTTTCGCATGATCTTCTTCAGTCTTCAATTTCGCCTCAGCATCCTGGCCTGCATTCTTCAGTTTTTTTGCAATATCAGTCATACAAGCTCTATATAGCATACACTATTTAATACACTTTCATAAAGGTCGGCGGTTGTCCTGGAAATAGTCTGCCGTCATTCATAAATCGCCATTAATATTCAAGGAGAGAAGCATCTCACATAATTCTAACGAGAAAAGAATGGCTTACATGTTATGCCAACCACTCCGCTAATCTACTTCGTTCAAAATCAATTTTCTTTTCATATAGTTCTTGCGATGGTGTTTCAAGCTTAGTGATGGGATTTGGTTCGTTGTAAAAATCTGCAAAAATATATCCTGCCTTTTTACCTCCTATTTCCATAAAGCAATAACCTTTGCCATCAAACCGAGGATTCTGTGATTTATTATTATTTGTTATTTCATCAATGATTTGCTGTGATACTACTTTGGCTTCTGCTTCTGCAAATATACCGGCTTTAGGAATTGCAACGTTTTGATTAACTTTAATTTCTGTAATATCGCCTATGGCAAAAACCTTTTCATAATTTGTTCTAAGAGTAAACTTGTCCACATTGATCCAATATTCTCCTGCCTTCAATAGACCAGGACAATTTGTTACCATCTTAGGGGTTTTGTGTGGTGGAATACCTATCAGCACATCATAATCCATCCTGGTTCCATTTCCAAATTCTAATTCCTCATTTGATACTCTTTTTAGCTTATGAAGTGGATGGAAATTGATATTGCGTCCATTGAGCAAGTTGATAACATTTTGACTTATCGTCGGTCCAGCAACAGGCAATGCAATCTGCGTAGGAGTATATAGATCCATCTCAATAGA
Organism: Candidatus Nitrosopolaris sp.; assembly: GCA_035691865.1. Classification (GTDB taxonomy): domain Archaea; phylum Thermoproteota; class Nitrososphaeria; order Nitrososphaerales; family Nitrososphaeraceae; genus Nitrosopolaris. Next base: position 104,560 of record DASSIM010000023.1, read on the forward strand.
GTCTCTTATTCCACTCTGAGTTAGGATATCATCAATAATTAACGATGCTTCATATGGCGCGGGGGGGCATTTATAGGGTATATCTGTTATACAAATCGCCAATTTACCATTTTTTAATGCAAGTATTTTTTCTCTTAATTTCGGAACTTGTGCTACGTCGTATAAATTAAATCCTCCGTTCTCCGTAAAGCCATTTACTTGTTCAATTGCAAAGTCGACGCCCAATCCTAGGATCAAGTAATCATATTCAATTTTCTTACTTAATTTCGTTGTAACGATATTTTTATGAAAGTCTATCTGGATGACCTCATCATGTAGAAATTCAATTCCCTTGTTCTTTAAATTACTTAAAGAAATTTTAGACTCTTCTAACCTTCTGTTTCCAGCTAGTATCCATAAATTTACAATTCCCATCAAAAAGAAGTCTTTTTTATCAATAACTACAATCTGATGTTTTGCTGAAAGACCTCTTCTCAACATATTAGCAGCCGTTAAGCCTCCGAATCCTGCGCCTAAGATCACGATACGACTACGTGCCTCTAACAACTAACAAAGTACAATAACTTCTAACCTCATGTAAAAAGATTGTTATTAGGAATAATGTATCTCATTGTGTGTATAGCTTTTATTTTTCTTGATAGTCTTCTAGATAATACGTCAATTTATGATTTTTTGAATTTCTCTAGCCCTAACAAATCTGATCTCGCCTGTTTCTTCACCTGTGTAGTACGTAACTTCCAACGGTCATGTTTACCAACTTCAGCACAATCCATGACGCCTAAATCATAATTCCTTACAGAATTTTAATATTTAGCAATTATTGATTTAAAACGGGGATTTAACGAATAGATTCGAAGACAGAGGTAAGAAACTATTCACGGAACTATCGGAGCCTCTCCCCCTCTCGGTGACGTACTCTACCCTTTATTAAGTTGTGAAACCTTTCTGTACTGTTAGAGCACATGCATGAATATCTTACATTGTATAATAACAATCGATCCTATGGCGAATGTATAGAATGTAATAAAAGAACGCCTCATATTTGCGTTAACTGCAATTATTGTTACTCATGTCATCCGAAGATGGAGAGGGTTGAGAAAGAAGAAGAAGCGAAGAAATTGGCTAAATATCTATATAGTCAGAATAATAATCAAAAACGAGCACGACAACCACAGTATCCAATAACATTTGTAACCTATGCGATATCAAGAACAAGACCAACTGTTTAGTTGATTTCGCTATTTGGGTAGGACGATTCCTTCTTTTCGAAATGCTACTGTAGTAGAAGAAAAGGCATTCGGAAATCAGACAATTCTGACAGAAAAATATTTGATCAAATACTTTCGGTAGCTCCTATGTATAATTCCGCGTCGTCTTATAATACCAAGCCTGCAAAGATACAGCTGGTCTTGATATCCATAATATTCCATCAATAGATACAACTTGGAAAGCTGTCTAAAGAAATTGAAGAAATTGAACGGAAGAGGTAGCAGCCAAACATTATCAGTGAAATAAGTCTACCAACAAGTTGATGAAACAGACATTGTAAATTCCAACTGATTTGTTCAGTCTAGACATACCGTGAAGTCTGATAGGGGCAGGTGAACAGGAGCATAATATTCTAAAATGAATACCAAAAAACTTCGATATTATTCTGAATTTATTACAATGGGAATGGACTCTACCTTTTATAACAAAAATTAATTCTAACATGAGTGAAGGAACAATAAATGAATCTTAAAATATTCAAAATACATTTCATGATTAAGATTGAACCTTAAACAATGGTGTGAGCTAGATGAGCGTATATATATTGCAGATACAGATGAGCAATATAAACAGTATGCCGGATTTGATTACAGTGAAAAATTAATAGAAAAGCTAGCTGAACTCAAACTATGTAATTCAAAGATCTTCATTGGCTTTTTTCCGTATCCAAGAGCTCTACTTCTTGGTGCTATAGAAAATACAGCTTATTCTGAAAAACAAGAAGCTTGAACTGGAATTACATAATACAAGAAATACGAAAATAATCTCCTCAAAACACAAGTTCAAAGATTCTTTTGTCAACTGGAGTACTTGGCGACAATTCAATAGTCTTAAAAAAAATCAGGCAAATAGGAAAGAAGTGTTTGATGAATTTATTGCAAAAACTAAATATATATCACCCATTATTGATAGCCGATTTTCCTCAATAAAACGAATTTACAGAGAACTTCAAATCGTTACGGATACTAAAGACGCTAATAAGATATCTCCACTTTCTAGCTATCTAGAAAATGAAAATATGTCATACAATCAACTGATTGAGTTTATAAAATCCATAGGGAATAGAGCCAAGAAACCATTCAGAGATGCATTGACTAACATTAGTAAAAAAAATACTCGGTAGAGAACCAGAGTATTATGACGACTTTTATTTCTTCAGGAATAAAGTGTTTTCCGGCCTAGATACCAATTTTTTGTCCATAGATCCCCTTATTGTGAGAAAGATTCTGACGTTCATGCAATTCGATCTATCCAAATTCGTGTTTGACACTGAAAGCAGGAAAAATAAGTATCCATCACCAATCTGCTTCTTTGTACAGATACCAAACGATATTCGTATCCTCTATAAGCAAGAAAGCCCATATTTTGATCTTCAAGGATGTTTCCATGAATCTGGTCATGCCATGCATGCAAGTTCCATAGACGCAAACAACGAGTATTGGAATAAATACGGAATTCCAATGGGCATAGCAGAGATATTTTCGATCTTTCTTGAGAGACTGACAAAAAATCCTGTCTATATACGATCATTGCTTCCTTCAGCTAAAGGAAATATTGATGACATCGTCAGCGAAATAGCATCGAGAAATAAGTTTATGGAATTATTTTTTGTTACATTTTACACTGCATTCATTGATGAAATTAGATTACTGGAAAAAAAATTTATCATTAGATGAGGCGAGGAAAGTATATTCTGCTCTAATCAAAGAGTATGTTGGATTTGAGATACCAGGAGAATATTGGTTATTACATCACATTCTTCCGGAAGCAATAATGTATGTGCCCAGCTACTTACTAGCAGCAATAAGAGCTGCTGAATTGGATATTTATATGCAAAATAGATTTGGAGATAAATGGTGGACAGAAAGAGAGTCAGGCAAAAATCTTATGGAAATTATGAAGCCAGGCGCAAACATAGATTTATCACTATTCTCAAAACTTGATAGTACTACTTATATGAAAGGGATCACGGATCCAGTGTAGGTATAAAATTGCGGTACGGCATAATATTGTCTGTTAGAACGTACTATTACCACATCTGTATATCATTTTATGGCCAGACGTTCAAACAGCCAGCTAGCAAAAATATTAGCAACAATAACAATACCACTTAAGAAGAACAATTGGATAGAGAAATTGTTCGAGTAATTGAGGGTATTACTATTGCCAAGTTGTAGTGCTGTAATGCTTTGTGTACCAAAATAACTAGTATCGATTTCACTCTGAGCGTATCTCAGCTATACGTCTATAAAGTCCTACTTCATTTCTCATATTCTTATTTTAGAACCTTGCTGGACATTTTTCTTTTGCTTTCTTGTTGTATGTGTTTCACCAGATCCGATTTGCTTCACAAGACAAGGCCTTCAAGTGGAACTGTGGAGTCAAGGATAAAAATTCATCCTACCCGATGGAGCTCGTTTATATTAGGAGGAGAATTACTTACAGAACAGATGAGCTACGGCAGAAATAGCGGTTATGGAGGCGGTAGAAGCTTTGACAGAGGTTCTACTGCTGCAAAACCAGTCGAAGAAGGGAAGGAATATGAAGTAGACGTTACGGAAATCAGTAGACAAGGTGACGGGATAGCTAGGGTGGAAGGATTTGTTGTGTTTGTCAAGAATGCAAAAGTTGGACAGAAAGTTAAGATCAGGGTTACTCAAGTAGGAAGTAGATTTGGTATAGCAACAGTTGTTTAATTACTCTCGTCATTGATATCCACATTTCTTTTTGCAGTCAAAAGTATGAAGTAGCAAAAAATCTCTAATTCTATCTCTCTCCTACCGCCTTACTCAGAATTGTAGATGTTTTATAGCCTCTAAAAGTCTTGTAATGCTTTCAAATGCATTCAGAAAGTCCAAGCAAATGTATTCCGAGAACTACTGGGATTATCCAGACACTCAATGCACAGAACTCAACGATTTTCGGACACGGAGGGAGTTCGGGTAAAACGACTATAACAGCTGCAGGGAATAAGACAATTATACTGATCTCTCCTGGACATAACTCTTGGGAACGCACCTGTTGCCAGTAGCGGTGCCAGCTACTACCCCTGGTGTTAATTTCAATCGAACAGCTTTCAATAATCTGTATGTTCTCACATTGAAAGGAAAAGCATTCCCAATTAAATATAACATCATAGGCTACAAACTGGTTGGAATTTTGGCAGATAAGGATAGAAGTACGTTGGTGTTAGTCCTTAATTGTAATCCGAATGGAGGAAATATTACTACTGAATTAGCTAGAAACTTGATAGACTCCAAAGGAACTTCAAATGCTGACACCAAATATCTAATAAAGATAGATAGCAAGGGACTGGATTATTAGGAGGTAGCCAACAACTTGAATGCAAGGATATTATCTATTTACTTTAGCAAAGACAATAGATTTGTGTGCATAATAGGAACTCAAATGTCATCGTAGTGCAAAGTTTCGTAATTACAACCGGCAACTATTAGCAGAGCGATGTGATAGTAAGCAGCAGCAAATCAAAATAAAGAGATCTTAGAACATTTTTTTTGAACTGCCGGGCTATGGTCTTTATATAATATGTACTCAAATAGGTAACTAATGCAAAAAAATCCAAAGTTTGTAATTGTCAGTACGGGATTCCTGGCAGCCGCATTGATACTTGGTACGTTAACTACTGCGATAACGTTTTCTACTCCACTAGCATCAGGTTTGATTCTGATGCCAGGTAATCAAACTAGTAGTACTGGTGGAAAGAATATGACGATTCCTGGAGGTAACATGACATTTGTAGGTAACATGATGCCTGGAAAAAAAATGACGATTCCTGGAGGTAACATGACATTCGGAGCATCTCTTCAGAACGCTAAAATGCACTTGACGGAAGCTAGAATGGATCTAAAGACTGGTAATACGAAAGGAACGATGATGCAGCTAAATCTAACTGCTCAAGCGATAAAGATGCATGAACAAGAAATTAAGAGTTTGATGATGGAGGTAAAAAGCATGATGATGGGGATGAAGGATAACGCGACCTCTCATCACGCGATGTCCAAGAATGCAACTTCATGATAGATTCAAAATAGACCTAATTCGGCATGGTTTGTGTATATCCTTAAAAGTAATTAGTAAAGGATTCTTCCCATCTTATAATCATAACAAATTTGTAAAGTAATGCCGACAATTGAGTTCTCATTAATGTATCGTAACGTATCTCCATCGTCAGAGGATTAGCCATTCTTAAGATGGCAGTCTTAGCCAACATGAAAATTTAGGTGTCATTTGAATATGGAATAATCTGGAAAAAAACCTTAAATCACTCAGATCTAAGCTATGCTCGTGATCGAAAAACCTGGGAGCATTTCAATTACCACTTCGTTCATTGGAGGAGTCGCGGCGGGGGCTCTGGCTATTGTAATATCGTTGATTGTACGATCATTTGCCGGGGGACCATTCATCCCAGAATTGCCTCCCAGACTCTTTTCTCACTTACACCAGGACAATTTGAATCCCAAGCCGTGGCGAATTTTGGTCCTAGTGCCGGTGAACTGGATTTTACCGCTTGTCACCTAACACTCCTGCGTTATCATCGTATTCCTAGGGCGTCTCTCAGATCTATTTCGTGGTCCTGCTCCTCTGCTATTATATCCCTTAATGCTTCAGAAAGAGCAAATTCACCAGCGCGTTCCGCCTGACGGATTCTCTCTCTGTAGCTCTTGATAGTTTCTTGTTCAGCTCTGAGGTCGATCTCAAGCATCTTCCTTGAATCCTGGGAATATTCTGCCTCTTTGCCTTTCACGGTTGGGTCTCCGCCTAAGTAGTCGATCTGCCTGGCCACCTCCAAGGCATGTGCGAGTTCCTGCGAAGCGTGATTTTTCAGCTGTTCCGCAATGTCTCCATACTCAGCACCCTTCAATGTAGAACTGAAGACCACATACTGAATAATCGCTTTGTACTCCCTTGCCAAATCTTCATTAAGTCCTTCTATAATCTCTTTCTTGTTAGATGATGATGCTCCCTCAGCGTCAGCTGCTGCAGAATTCGAGCTATTTGACATAGGTTAAGGCGGTTCCCTCTTTGACTTAAATGTTTTCAAATCATATTAATTGTCGTTGGTATTCCGTTCTCCACAGCAAGTACGTAATATAGATGTACTTGAAGTACGTATAATAAATGTACAAGCAAAGCCCGTACTCGGGTTACCTAAAAGATCTCAGGATTAGGGTACTCAGAATAAGTATCACAGTGGGATTAGGGACAACTCTTTGTATGACTCTCAGTATCGATATCTTCGATCTTAACGGTTACAAAATACCCCTACTATATCCAGCGCCCTTGAATAACCTGGCAACTCAGATAATCCACACTATGAAAGAGAATCTGCTCCCAAAAAACGTTAACCTTATACAAGTTACGCCACAAGGATCTTTCCTTACTCAAATCTATGTCGCAACCTTGATAGGTATAGCTTTGGCCGTTCCAATTACGATTAGGGAAATAATAGCATTTGTGGGACCAGCACTAAATCAACATGAGAAAGCAATTATAAAAAAAATTACAATACCTGCCATCGGACTTTTCGCAATTGGCTGCCTATTCTCATACTTTTTCGTTATACCAAACATGCTTGATTTCTTGTACAAATATGGAGAGTCAATTGGCGTTATTGCATTCTTTAACATATCAGAATTTATTCCATTTGTAGTTCAGTTCCTAATCGTATTTGGATTTTCATATCAATTCCCTCTAATAATGTGGGCTACTACGTTATTCAATATAGTTGAGCCTACGTTCTGGAGGGACAACTTGAGGTACATGATAATCATATTTGTTGTCTTTGGTGCGGTTATAACCCCTGATGGTAGTGGAGTCACTATGTGGTTTGTTGCGGGACCAATGCTTCTCCTTTATCTGCTTGGTATGCTGTTTATAGAGTGGAAGATTAAAGGACACTCCTAATTTCTAAGGTTGAAAGCGCACCAAGTAATAGGGATACACGTATATTATCTCGGAGATTCTTCGAATTTCAGAGATGAAAAAATCCTAAATTTACAGAAGAGTCTATAAAATTTATTGCATTTCGAAGTTCTGCTATATTAATAGGAGAGGATGTTCTATCCTCACTTTCTAACAAATTCTTCGGTACAGGCAATCCATATCGGTTAATAGATTTTTTTTCTATCGGTGCAAACTATAGAATCATAAACTTGATTACGTGTGTTCCTCTATTGTATGAATCACAACTTGCGTATCACCGAATTTAACAACCATATAACTATACTTTTGCGTAGATAGAATCTTCTTGTTTTCATCCGTTATAAAATTTGGTGGACGATACTGCCTTTACTGTTGCTTTTCTGAATTGAACCTTCGAGAGAAGAGATGGCAGCAAACCCATGTTACCACCGTATCAAATCATTCTAATTATAAATACTATCATTACTCATAAAAAGAGTTTTTCGTTCAGGAGCTTTAATTTGTCTTGTTGACTATCATAATCCTTCTTAATTCTTGATTGGTAACCACATGAAGTTACAAAACACATTTTTTTGCGAATTACCTTCCGTCTTCTTCTGTCATATAGTTTATCTACTCAACAAATTAGACCAGAAAAAATGAAACTTTTGCGATTGCTGCGGCTGGAATCTCCTTTTTTGATTTTGGCAACATCCTGTGAATTTTTTGTACTAATTTCAATGCCAGTAGTGTGACATATCTGGCATATATACCACATAAATTTATCTCTTCTTCTTCCCTGCTCGCTCCATCTCTTTTGCTAAAGCCTCGCCTGCTTTTTCATCTAGGTTTGAAACTCTTGCAAATTCCTCGGGATCTTCTTTATTATCAATCATAATTTGAATCAAATAAGGTAAGTATACTGAGCCAAATATACTCTTTGATGTGTGAGCTTTTTCTGCAAGATCTAAAATTAAATTTTTCATTGATTGGCCTCTTGCAAAAATAGGCGCCATTACTGGCCAAATCATGCTATACTGGTTGTATTTTATTCCCTTGTTGCGAGAGTTTTCGAATAAACCATAGGCGATTATATTGTCTAGATACTTGAGGAGGCTCCATTGCCTATTTTGGCCGATTCGTCCTACTATTATATCTACTCTGGAGAGTACATCCAGAAGTGTAGCCATACTATCGTAGTTGATACGCGAGGAGACTATACTAGAAAACAGGGCGTTGATCTTATCCTTTCGCCTTGCCTCAGGTGAAATACCAAAGCGTGGGTCTGGGTATATTGCATCTGCGTGTGATAGAAAGGCTTTTGCCTCCTGCGGAGAATTGGAAGAAAAATAACCGCTTATCGCACTTGCAATGTCTAATTCAATAATATCTTCCCGCATGACATTATAGCCGGCAGCTTTTCCTTGTACACTATTTAATAACGATCGGATATCTCCACGACTGCGATTTACAATTAAAATTTTTTCTTCTGTGTCCATTTTCTTATTTTGGTTTCTTAGAACATAATCTAAAAACATGGCCAACTCTCTAGGAGGAACAGGGTTGAATTTTATAATCTTGCAAACTTTTGCAAGTTGTTTAATTTTTGTATTATCTTGAGCATTGGCAGCCATAATGACAGGGATGGTCGGCTCTTTCATCATTTTAACGAGAGACTCTATTCCGCCAGCGTCTTCTCTTCCAGAAATACCATCAACTTCATCCAAGAATAATAACATTGTTCTTCCAGATACACTTGTGTTGTTAAACATTGGCATGATCAAAGTTTCGAGATCTTCTCGGTTCCTCGTGTCACTGGCATTCATTTCAATTAAATCATAGTCAAATTTGCGTGCCAGCACTTGCACGAGGGTTGTCTTCCCAACTCCACTAGGTCCAACCAGTAGCAAAGGTCTACTTCCATCAATCCATCGTGATAACCATTTCATTACAGCCAACCTGGCATCTTCATTTCCTATCATTTGCTCCACCTTTTGTGGGCGGTAAATATCTGTCCACATCATACAGTGTATATACCGAAATAATTTATCATTAAATATATTCCTTATAGGATTTCCTATGACAATTTTGGTGTAATCTGGTTCCTGCGATGAATGTTTCTCCTACCTGAGCACGCAAAAAAATAATACTAGAACATGAGACAAACGAAATAAATTGTTTATTACGGGATGGTAAAAGTGCACAATAAAATCAACATGAGCGATAGAAATTGCACCAAATATATCAAAATGCAGGATTTAGGTGTACTGGGCTGCTGACTAAATGGGTACTTGAGATTAGATTGCTATTTTGCCAAGTGATTGATTGAATTTCATATATTATAACATGAAACGAATAAAGTCAATTATATCCTATTGGCTGTTTGTCTTATCGGTGGATTCCGATATCTATAAAACCTCACACCTAGGTACTGGTCATAAAAAAATACTTTACCGCATACAGCTCGGCTTTACTAATAAAACGTGCTCTGGTGTTTTCCAATATCATGGCTAGAAAATTTTCGTAGTCTTTGTATATCGCTCCGCCAATACTTCATAATTGATTCCAAAAGCTGGCATAAACAATACCCGAATTTTACTATCTATTTTTCTGATTTTTCATAAAATGTAAACCCGTCCATTCTTGACATCGCGATATCCAGTAACAAAAGGTGATACAAGTCGGGCTTGAAATCGTTTAGCCCCAAGTTCGGGTCGTTATATCCATTAACTCGTTCTTTAAAGGTGGTAAAATAGTTGACTATTGTCTATTTAAAATACGAATATGGGAACAGGCGATTAGCGCATTTCAATCAGGCATATCTCCTTATTATCTATCTTGTATTGCTTTATCTCAATAAAATCTCCACCGATGCACTCCTAACGCGTTCTGGATACTGCTACTGCGCCATATGCCACACTTCAATCCGCCTGTTCGAGCATATTTCTTTGCCTTTATGTGAAGAGGCCAAAGCAATTAATCTTAGAATATTTATAATCTAAATCCAAGATACTGCTGCATAGATGCCGGATTGGGTTAAACTGAGAGACGACTTTCCAATTACAAAGAAGTACACATATCTGGCTAACGCAGCTGTTGCTCCTATACCTTTACCAGTATACAATGAAGTTTCGAAGTTTTACAAAGACTTCCTGAACTGCGGTCAAATATTGTGGGATGAATGGGACACCAAAATGGAACAGACAAGGGATCTGTATGCGAAATTTATCGGTGCTGATGATAGAAAAGAAATCGCATTCACCCATTCAACTAGCGAAGGCATGAATATAATTGCTCATATGCTCTCAGATAAAGGGATTGTAATAACGAACGAATTAGAATTTCCATCTTCGAACCTGCCTTGGATTAACAAAAATCCAATTAATATTAGATTCGTGAAGGCGACCGACCAGAATAAAATACTAATAAACGATATTGTAAGGATGATCGACCAGAATGATAAAGCAGCAAAGACTGTGGTTACTAGCCACGTGCAGTATTCTACTGGCTTCAGACAGGATCTAGATGAGCTTGGCAAGCTAACAAAACAAAAAGGACTTTATTTTGTAGTAAATCCTACACAATCACTTGGAGCATTACATTTCAATGTTAAGGATTTTGGAATTGATTTTATGACATCAAACGGGCATAAATGGATCCTATCGTGTTTTGGGATTGGCACTATCTACATCAAGGGGAAATATTTAAGGGACGCAGAAAACTTCAAGCCATCATTTTTTAGTCAATTTGGTCAAAAACGCAGAGAGAATTTTGATAGTAACATGAAAATCAATGCATCTAACACTGCAACAAAATTTGAACTTGCTACTCCTCATTTTCCCAACATAATCGCACTAAATACCTCACTTCAATACATTTCCAAAATTGGAATAAGGCATATTGAAAAACGAATTCTGAATCTAACAGATTATTTGATTGATAATCTTCAAAAAATGAAATTAGAAATTCTCTCGCCAATAGAAGAGAGAAAATATAGATCAGGAATAATTCTATTCAAAACAAGAAAAAAACGCCCAGTTGACACTGTTTTAGAATTAAAAAAGAAAAGCAAAATAATTGTCTCGGCAAGAGGAATGGGTATTAGAGTTTCTACCCATTTCTATAACAACGAAGATGATATAGATAGATTAATTCTGGGCTTACGGAAACTGCTACAAATACGGTAATATTATGTTAAGATTACGAAGTTGCACAATAAGTAGATTGACAGTAGTCGTACCATAAATACCGAAATTTCCTATAATCATCGGCAAAATTGACTGGCTTGCCGAGTTTGGTTAGCGACTATCTAACAACTAAGCAATTGCATGGCTTGTGATTACCATCGCAAAAGCAAAAGCGAATGCACTGCTAGAATTTAACTGAAGTGACATGCTCGTTAAACTTCTGTTAGAGATATATATGACAACGACAAATACATTAGTGACAAAAGAGCTTTAGGTAGAAAGACAAACACAGCTGACTTTGTCTTTTTTCAGGAAGTGTTGTTGTTATAAATCGCTCTAAATATTATAGATGATTTGATATGAGGACATTAGATCTTTTAGGGAAAATTCTAGGTCAAGGTTGTCATGCTGAAATACTGGAAAATAATCCAGCTGGATTATTGTTAGTTGTGAAGGCTGAGAATAGATTAACAAGTTCTGTTGGGGCCATGATACGAAATGAAGGATTCAGATTTAGATATTGCTACAGCGAAACAGATGGTAAAACTGTAATTATTTTTAGCAAAAGCCATAACAATGGTGTGAATACGTCAATTGCATCCTTTTAGCTTAGATTAGCGCTATTGTATCTGCATATGTTGCCTGGCTTGCGTCTTGAATAACCTTGATGCTAAGACACTCCTTTTGGAGAGTCATCGTGGTCTTTGGAAGATAGTTGTTCATTTGTGAATATTCGCCTCATAAACTTCACGGCCAGTTTTTCGATTGATCCTTGAAATCAGCAAGACACTAAGTGGTATGGAGCCTGAGAGTTACTTACTGTCTTCCTCGCCTAAGGAACTATCGGTGTATGATTTTGGTGTTTTACAATGCCAGTTGCATTCGGATTACCGCCTCTATTGCTCGTAGCATAGATTGACCTTGACGCCTAATGTTAGCATTGACCAAATGGTAATCATCTAAAATAAAAACGAGTAGCTCCAGCAAGACTTTTATGATTGTCGCAGTTTACATGAATTCGACCAACCAATGGCCCTTAATCATGCCAAATACGTGATCTCTTTGGCAGTTGTTTGTATGACATTATTGTTGTTTGGTACATCACCATGGCCACAGCTAAAGCCGGTCTATGCCCAACAACTTTCAGCTCACTCAGCCATCGAATTATTGGCTTCATCATCAGATCCGTCTCCGTTCTTCCTACCTCCACCATCCTCTTCTAATTCTCAAACTAATAGCACCAATTCTATGACAACGACAGCAGCGAATGTATCCAACTTCCTGTCTTACAGGAACTCTACTTTCGGAATCAGTGTTCAATATCCTTCCAATTGGACAAAGGAAGAAAATCATAACCTAACTTCCTCAGGCCGCATAGTTAAATTTAGTTCATCTCAAGGAACCCCTGATGCAACACTTAATATTATAGTTGGAAATCGGCTGCCCTCAGATATGTCCCTTGAGCAATTCAGTGCTGCGTCAATCAATGATTTGCGTCACTCCTTCCCCAGTTTTGATTTGCAGCAGTCAAATTCGACTACTCTGGGTGGTCTTCCCGCTCATAGGGTAGTCTATACTGCAGAAGTAGCACCAGGATCTGGAGTTAAGTTTATGCAGGTTTGGACCATAAAAGATGCACGAGATTTCGTCATTACAGATGCTTCGTTACCAGGTAATTTCTCAACTTATTTACCAACAATACAACATATGATCGATTCCTTTGCATTTATTCCAACACCAGCAGCCAATAATGCAACTACAACAGCAACCCAACAAGCCAACAACGCAACAGGAGCAACCAATCAAACCGGACCGCCGTCAGTAGCGAATAGGACAGCCTCTACGCCGCAAAGTAACCAAATTTCACTTTCATCAATTCGTCCATTTATGGATAACATTTTCAACGGTTCATCGTTCACCGGTATTGTGGGCATAAGTAGTGTAAACGGTGTCAAGATTACTGGAGTAAATCTTGGAAATAATCAGATATCAGTAACATTAAGACATATACTAACAACTGGAATTAATAACGTAAGCAGCGTTCCTCCTTCAGTTACTGTCACGGTTATAAGAATACCCACGAATTTCCGAGATCTAATGTCAATAGCTACAGCTTTGGGCAGCATGGGAGCTAACGCTAGCATGCTGGCTAACAACGCGAATCCTGCGAATGCTACGATACGACAAGGATTTGGTGGAATGGGAGCAAATGCTACGACACAGAATGATCCACTCAAGGCATTAGCGTTATTGAAAAATATTCAGATAGGAAGTAGTAGTATAATCAAAGCTGATTGGAGAGTACCTCAAACTACTACAATGGGGTTGATTGGTGCCAGCAATGGATCTTCATTTAATTCAACCGCAGATTTTGTAATAGTCACAGTCATTCCATTCACAGGCAAGACTAACAATCTGACTGGGTAAAATAGACTATTGTTTACATTGATATGGGTCGGCATTCTATCCGAAGGCGAAGATAGCTTTACCCGTACTTCAAAATGAAGCATTTGAGAGAGTATTTTCTAACAGATTGAGCTATATTTTTCAATTACTAGAAAACGACGATCAGACCGATGTCGAAAGAAAAATTCAAGTCAAAAACTGGTCCAATATTATCTACGCGATTCCTGTTACATATGATTGGATACATTGCAATTCTACGTAGGCTATCCTGGCTGGAGCTATGCAAGGACAGGTTATCTGATTAGGTGCATAAGATCAGAATTCGTCATAGTTTTTTTTCCGCGAAAATCGAAAATTCTGGAACATTTAAAAAAGAGTCATCGACAATAAGTGATGGAAGAACATAATAGTGACAGGCAGACATGTCTTTGTTTTACTCATTCTGTTAATGATTTTTTGTGTCGTTAATACTATTCTTCTCACCTCTCATGCTTATGCTGATTCACTTAGAAACGCTCTTCCTCAGAGGATTGGCAATTATAATGTGGAAATGAAAACCGACCCGACGACCCCTATATCGGGTCATATTGTCAGGATTTTTCTGAAAATCAGTAGTGTTAATAGGGATGATCTTGTAGATCTTCCAATTATTATAAATATATCTAAAGATGGGGTCAGGCAAGATACAACACATCCGATACTTGTGCCATACGGTCACTACACAGATGAATTCACTTTTAAAGAACCTGGTGTTTACGCACTAGATGTTACAATTCTAGATGACGTTTACACAGGCCAAAATCTTACTGTCACATTTCCTATAACTGTGCTGACTCCCTTGCTTGGTTACTTTTCACTTTCTTCCTCTTCGTCATTACCTCTTATAGCAACTATCGCGATTATCGCAGGCACAAGCGGAGCAATTTTAATTTATAAAAGGAAGAGACGAGCGGGAAAAAGTATTGAGAATACGAGGACTGCACATAAAGATAGATATTGATTATTATCCCAGATTTGGGCTCCTTCTGTCTAATATAGTATGGCAGGAGTGTGACCTGTAAGACGATGATATGAATCTGAAAAAATTTTTGATATTTTATTGGCTCAGTCGATTTAAGCTCACATGTGCTGGATTTCGTTTAATCAAATCTAGTGCTGATCCAGTAACTAAGTAATTGCTGCTAACTGAGGCTCACACATTGTTTCTGGATCATTTTTTCAACTCATGGCAATGATATCTATTCCGATTGTTTGTTTCTCTCCTAGCTTTATAATAGGGAAAATACAAATAAGCTCAACTCCAACTATATTCGCGCTGATATAGTAACATAATAACCTGGCCTTTCAGTCTCTTGTATACGCAAATCTCACAGAACTTATTAGACTTGATATTGTCATTGACTTGATATTGTCAGTGAGAAGTCAATTCATTAAATTTGTTACAACACGGGCATTGTAATACCAGTCCTAACTCGTCGGGGGTATGAAATTGATGCTTTATCTGCTCTTCACTCACATTTTTTGCAAGTAGGAAATTACAGTTACCACAATGAAAACAAACATCGCCATCCCCCATGAAATATGAGCCTTTGCCTGATGTTTGCTTGAGGACCACTCTAGTTCCTTCTTGTGGCTCTGATGTTATAATACACCTTATGTCAGTCATTTTTTTACGTTGACAATAAGCCGATATAAACACTTTCTTAATTATTCTAGCACTTCCGTCGCGTTTCGTCGCGTTTCATACCCACACAACTTGCCGCCCTGTCCTGCGTTAGTGGCTGTTCTGCAGTCCATATAAAACAATGTCTAAATATTATGTATCGATTGAATCTGCACTCTTTACTCCTCACACATCAAACCGTGTTCCTCAGCTTATTTTGGCGGAAAGCTATTCGTCTATTTCAAGAAAGCGATGTCGAGAATATGACTGTGCTATTACATTTTTTATCTTAGATAAATTGTCCTGTATCCTTCGCTTGGGCGTAAAGATAAAAGTTACACACTTCACAGAAATAGTAGAGACTGTCGAAGCTAGAGTATAACACCATGACATCAGAGCAACGTGGACACTCAATTTCGAATTGTAATTCTATTGTCGTTCTGCTGTCCTGTCTCTCATACCTCTCATCCTGTTGGTACTGTAAACTATTTGAAGCACAGAGCTGCGTTAACAGCCTTTTGTTTACCATGTTATTATTTGGCCTCTCAGTCAGGTATCTATCCTTCACCGTAAGTTACCAGTTGTCGAAACAAAAGTTTATCGTTAACGAATACAATACCTCAACATAAAATATATAATAAAGTGTCAAAACTTCCAATGACTCAAGAGCATGTGGCAGACATAATCTACTACTATTCTGTCCTATTAGAAATGGTAAGTCGGGATCGGCTGCATGAGAATGTAACTTGCTTTATGACGTGGAACATGAGATGTGTTACGCCGGGGACTTTATGACCCCAGTACTTTGTGTTTCAATCTGCTCGGTGCCGAAATCTAACTAGCAGATATCTTCGCAAAGTCCGACGTGCAGGGACGAATCAGTATTTCGTTAAGAAGTCCAGCCTCTATGTAGGCTGAGTAGTATTCGCGCCCATCTTTGTCATTTTTTTATCACCCGCGACTGCATGTGCTTTCCATACTGTGTTTGAGGAAGGTAAGCGACGTGTCTCCATTGGATACGAAGGTGAGCATCTTATAAAGTAAATTTAGAATCACTCCTCGCATAGAACTATGACTCAATGCTCACGGCCTAAAATGTGGGACTGAAAGATTCAAACTATCCGCTATTGAAAGTCAGAATGTCGAAACTCATAAATCATAAAAATGTATCCTTGACTTTAGATGTCCAAATATGTCCCTGTCTGGGCCGGTCGAGACATGTTATCTTCACATGTTGAAGACCCTTCAAATCATAATGCGGGAATAAAATTTAGAACAACAGTTGATACAGGAGAATTCTAATTGAGTCACAAGATCAAAGCTAGTAATGGAATTGATATTAATGTTGAAGAAATTGGGACTGGTAAGCCAATTGTTTTCATCCATGGTTGGCCGGTCAATCATAACATGTTCGAGTACCAATTTACAGAGTTACCTAAGCATGGCTATCAGTGCATTGGTATAGACTTACGAGGTTTTGGGGAATCTGATAAACCCTGGGATGGTTACAATTATGATACAATGGCTGATGATGTCAAGGCCGTGCTAGATACTCTCAACCTACAGAATGTGACTATGGTAGGCTTCTCGATGGGTGGGTCAATCTCCATTCGTTATATGTCTCGTCACCGCGGGGCTCATGTTAACAAGCTCGCTCTTCTAGCAGCGGCAGCGCCGTGCTTTACTAAACGAGAAGATTTTCCTTATGGTATTGATAAGACCGCAGTAGATGATCTTATCAGCCAAACCTATGAAGACCGGCCTTCTATGCTCAGAAACTTCAGCCAGATCTTCTTTGCTGCTCCTGATAAGCTTAGCCCAGAATTCAAGATCTGGAACCTAAGCCTGGGTTTGGCAGCATCCTCGTATGCGACAATTCAATGTGCACTTGAACTCCGAGAGGCAGATCTGCGTAAAGATTTGTCTACCATCCAAGTACCTACTCTTATTCTTCATGGAGTTAATGATCGTGTATGTTTATTCGATTTGGCGAAGGTTATGCATGAGTCTATCAAAGGTTCTCAGCTTATACAAGTTGAGAAAGCTGGTCATGGCTTTCACTACGAAGAACGTAAAAGAGTCAACTCAGAACTCGTTAACTTTATTGGATAGTCCTTTTTTTCTGTTAAAGTGCATGCGTTCTTACTCTGAAGTAGCTAGCTAGATGATATTTTTGCTAGGTTCTGGAATTATTTTAGTGGTTGATAGTGTCGTATCTATTTCAACACTTGGGAAGAATATGCAGTTATAAGAAAGGCCCAGAGCGCAAAGCCGGATCTAGAAAGAAATCGTGCAAAAGTAGCGCGTGATTATGAATCACTTATCTCATATTTCCTAGAGTTATTTATCTGTCTCAACCAGCGGGACCCACTATTGATACAGTGCTAGGGCTACTGGTGATGGATGGGGGCAATTCTTTCTACATGGACACTATTAAACGGGAACAAGAACTCTTTGACAAGGGAATATATTTTCTTGACTGCGGAACGAGCGGTGGACTTGAAGGCGCCAGACATGGTGCTTGCTCTATGGTTGGTGGAGGAGATGCAGATGCGGATCGCAGATCCTAATCTAAAAACCTTGGCCCTCATCGAAGATGGATATGTTTGCACTGGTCAGGCCTGGTAGTGGACATTTTGTAAAGCTAGTACATAACGGGATAGAATTTGGAATGTTGCAGCCTATAGGCGAAAGCGTATCTCTACTGCTACAAGGAAATGGGTTTATCCAAATTTTCAAGAACTGGTCCCGTAGAGGTGAGCAGTAAATGTGTACAGACTGCCATTTGAAAAATCCACGGGATACAGGAATTCCCACTAGCCATCTTAGCTTTGTAGTGAGTTATAAAAATAATATTAACCCTTCTCAGCAGCCCTCTGTGTGGTGAAATAGAAAGCTATATTGAATTGTTTGACGCAACCCTTCTTTACTCCAATAACTTTCATAATGGTGATATTATCGATATTTTTATAGCGAACTATGGAGTAGTATGAAATCGTAATAGCGTATAGGTGAATTGATGTGACATATAACGAGCCAGATCTTGTCCGCTTTTCTTTGGATTGGATAATAGCTGCACGGCCTTTCATCGCAAAGGATATTCCAAACAAGGAGGAAGAATAGACCAACGCCAGGATCATCACAGCGCTATAATTCCTTTTCTTCATTCTTTTCTAAAAATGAGACTCTAATAAAATACACACTTGTACCATCCATTCCTCTTTCGATAATTGCAATTCTATCCATTAATGCTAATACTTGGGTACTTTCTGAAATACATCATTTTTATATTGAAATGTTTGCTGTGATACTCGCTACCATACTCTCATTCTACTACGTTTCGCGTTATCGTACTTTAAATGATAAGTTCAGTCTATTTCTTGGAATAGGTTTTCTCGCTAATGCTTTAATCGATTTGTTGCATGTTATGGTCTCTTATAATTTTATAAACGAGCCGCTCTTTCTCAAATATTTTATACCACAGACATGGTTTGCAGGAAGGTTATTTCTCAGTGCTATGTTTGCTATGGCAATCGCGGGTTATCCTATATTGTCTAGGAAAGAAGGTCCCTACACTAGTGTATTATCTGTTGCATCCTTGTTTAGTTCAAAAAAGAAAAGACAAGTACAGCAGCTATCGCCTCCTGTGTCTGAACAAGGCAGAAAGGAAGAAGGACAAGAAAGAACAAAAAGAGAAAGCCGACATAACAAATTAAAACAAAAAATACTTTTAGTTTCACTAGCTATACTGGCTGGTATAGCTGCAACAAGCGCGGTAAGTTCGCTTTTCCTAGTTTTTCCTGGTTTAGTGTTAGATAATTATCCCCTGCATAGACCCTATGAGATTCCTCCACTCATATTATTTTTAGTTGCTTTATTTTATTTTTATAAAAATCGACTTGATAAGAAAAATGATGTTTTCTATAAAGGAATAGTAGCTTCTATACTAATTGATGCCTTTGCAGAGCTTATAATCTCTTACTCAAGTGCTTCATTTGATACAGCACATAATGTAGCTCATATTCTCAAAGATGCGGCTTATTTTGTTAACATTATTGGACTAGCGTTATCGAGTATCAATTATAATCTGAGATTAAAAGAAAGTAACGATAGGTTAGAGGAAATTAATGCTAGATTGAAAGAGAGAGAGGAACTGATTCTGAGTCAATATGAGAGGTTAAAGGAGTCAGATAAAATGAAGAATGAGTTTATCAATGTAGCCTCTCACGAATTGCGAACACCTGTTCAACCAATACTTAGTCTGTCAGCACTCCTTCGACCAAAAATAAGAGATGTTCACCAACAAGAATTATTAGATGTCATCATAAGAAACGCAAAAAGACTTCTACGTCTTACAGAAGCAATACTGGATGTTACAAAGATCGAAAGCCAGTCTTTAACGCTAAAAAAAGAACGATTCGATTTAAATGACGTAATAATAAATGTGATGGATGATATATCATTAAGCTCAGGATTCCTTAACAACGAAAATATAAGGCTATCATATGATCCTCAGCATATTATATTAGATGCAGACAAAGGGAGAATAATACAAGTTATTTCTAATTTACTAGGTAACGGTATTAAATTTACCAAGGAAGGTACAATCACCGTCACGTCAGCAATAAAAGACAGCTGGGTTGTCGTTAGCATTAGTGATACTGGTCAAGGCCTAGACCCCGAAGTATTGCCACAATTATTCACAAAGTTCAGTACGAAATCTCCCATACACGGCGCCCAAATGGGAACTGGATTGGGTCTTTTTATCTCTAAAAGCATAATTGAAGCTCATGGCGGCAAGATTTGGGCCGAGAACAATAATGGTTCTGAAAGACCGGAAGGGGCTACATTTTACTTTACGTTGCCGACAGTCAACAAGGAACAACAAAAAAACACTTTTTCCATGGGTTAAATCTGGAAAAATCACATAATCCAAGGTTGGCATAAGAGACTCTAGAAGCCTAGAGATTTTCGGGGCGCTAGTGTGATTACGGAAACCAAAAGGAGAAGGGAGAAATTACCTTCAATCCGTGAAGAGATTTGTAGATTGAAGTTTATCAATCAACATTGTCTACGTTGAGCCTACAAAGTGTCAGTGCAGCAAACAGTGCAAGATTTCGAATATTTTGTAGTTGTCTTGTTACCTGTTTTAAGGAGTAAGGTAGATAGACTTAAATTCTTTCGTAAGCTCTATTTCTTTACCTCAAAATAAAATTGGTTTGGTCAGTAGTGGCAACAACCATCTAATTAAGAGTTGGTCATCCTTTTGTTCAGTAAAATGAAACAAGAATAAAATAAAAGAGATGAATTTATCCCGCAACAGATTGGTTCTTTAGAAGCGATTCTTCTATGAATTTTCGATAAACTTCTTTGGGAGCTGCACCTACTGTTCTTGCGATTTCTTTTCCGGCTTTGAATAGTAATAGAGAAGGAATCGAGCGCACACCATATCTCATTGCAATTTCTTGATTTTCATCAACATTTAGCTTGACTACTTTTATTTTATCGCTCATGGTTTGTGACAGTTGCTCTACTACTGGACCAACCATCCTACACGGTCCGCACCATTCAGCCCAAAAATCAACGAGGACAGGTAAATCTGATTTTGTTACATCTTTGTCCCATGAATTGGTTGTCACATGAATTATACCTTATCACCTAAATAGCTTTAGTTTTTTATCTAATATAAATTAATTAGTTGCCACATGAAATAGAATTAACTTATCCATCTAATACTGTTTTAGAAGCCGTATTGAGATATGTTTTGATAAAGTTACGATAGCAAGTCCACTAGATTGTCAACTGAACAGTTTGCAAGCTGAACTTCAGCAATATCCCTGCTCGAACTGGGCTTGGTTTTGCATCTATGAACACATCCTTGGTACAATGTTTCATAGAGTCTGCAGCGATATCATCAAAAATGGGTTGCAATGCTAACCCTTTAATAGTAAGATAGTATCCTATTCTCACAGGTTTTTCATATAGGTACACTTTACATTTTATCAAACCATCCTTTTCCATCTCTCCCAACCTTGCAGATAGCGTATTTGGAATGCTCTCTTCAATAGAGTATAACAATTGATTAAACCTGCTCTGTTTTCCGTTTATCATATTTCTTAGAATCAGAATCGTAAATCTCTTGCCAATAATTTTGAATGTATTGTTTATAGGGCAGCGTTTTATTACAATATTCCAATTTGACGGATCTATTAGTCGTGCTAGTCGTTGCTGCGTTGGTAGAGTTAGGGTTTGTCGGCATATAACGACAATTATTGCTACGTCTAATTTTAAATAGTTACCCTCTATAACTGGTTCGGAAATAATTACTTGTAATTAGATTGGTAAATCACTCATCACATCTATTTCTTTTCGATCCACTTAGTTTTGGGTGCTGTTTTGAGATTTGATCATAAGGAAAAATTCTTGTCTAAAGTATGCCTATATCGTGTCGCATAAAATTTCATTTTTTTTAAAATTTTGCAGAGGAATCCAAAGGAATCATGTGTTATTTTCATATGTTGTAATGATGAAGAGCGTCTGCAATTGTAAATCGATATTCACGGGACTGATGATCGTCACAGTTGTCATTTATGAAATTTAGGAAGATCCAGTGTAGTGACGGCAGTAAGGTATTCGAAAAAAAAGGTTCCGGATGATGGCGAAAATATGGCGATAATAACGGCTAATGTTAGCCTAAAACCCGCAGCTCTTTCGCTTCGGCCTTGAATCCTATTCTTGCATGAGCTCCATCACAATACGGTTTACTGTCAGATGCACCACATCTACACATAGCGGCAAACACGTTACCATCTGCCAAAATCAAGTTAGGCCCATTCTCAGTGCATTTAATTTCAACTTTTGTCATAACCCATACACAACTTGTGATGTATATAAAGAAACCTATTAGATATGACGAACAATCGTTTAAGTGATTTGTATGTTTTCGTATCTAGGTTTAAGTGATTTGTATATGTGTAGATTTAAGTAAAAAGTTGTAAGACTGTTACTTTGTCTGTCTTTGTACCCCACTTCTGCTGATGGAGTGTGAGGCAGCTACAGTTATTTGATTGAGTAGACACTTCAATTTGCTGTGGCTGGCTGCTATTGAATGGACCTTACCCTTCACCTTTGGAAGAGGGTCGAGTAACGGCTGTTATGGTCTTGTATTTGCTTCGATCTCAAGATAATACGACGATTTGAAGAACGGAGAGAGTGCTCCAGTAGTTATAATTATGTCTCAACTCATTTATCCAAGGTGTCAACAATTCCAGATCTACGAAAAAGATCCAGAAATGATAATTCGACTACTAGGGTGATCTAAGGCGCTCTACGGATATCGTTGTGTCAATTTTGCACTCTATATTCATAAGTGGGTTCTTTTATCATATCAACATGTTGTTAAAATGTTGGAAAATAAAGTTGCGATAGTCACGGGGGCAAGTAGTGGTATAGGGTATGCCACCTCTTTAGCACTATCAAAAGCCGGTGCAAGAGTAGCTGTGGGAGCTAGGCGCATAGATAGATTACAAGAGCTAGAAAAGCAAATTACCAAAAACAATGAAGGAGAAATTTTTATTCAAAAACTTGATGTTACCGCCAAATCGGATTGTGATTCATTCGCTGGCGCTGTAGTTAGAAAATGGGGAAAAGTTGATATTCTAATTAACAACGCTGGTCTAATGCCGCTAAGTTATTTCGTAAATAGAAAAGTGGAAGAATGGGAACGGATGATTGATGTAAATATCAAAGGAGTCCTTTATTGCACTTCTGCAGTAATTCCACATATGTTAGATAAAAAATCAGGACATATAGTGAACGTCTCTTCGGTTGCAGGGAGAATAATATTTGCAGGAGGGAGTGTCTACTGTGCGACAAAACATGCCATTACGGCATTTAGCGAAGGATTAAGAAAGGAATTAAGCCCAAAACATAACATACGAGTTACATGCGTAGAGCCTGGGGCCGTTTCAACAGAACTATTGGAATCAATAACAGATGAATCCATGGCAGGATTTATACAAGCTTCTAGGAATATGGAAACATTAGGGTCAGACGACATAGCAAATGCGGTCTTATATGCAGTACAATCACCAAATCATGTTAATGTCAATGAGATATTGATAAGGCCCACGGCACAAGAAAGGTAGTGAGCTCTCATTATCAGGCCGTTCTTGTCTGCCTAATAATTTTAGACTGATGACAAGGTAGACGAATTTGAAAACTAGTATCTAATATAATCCGGTAACCGATGCTCGGAATTATATAGAAGTGTAGATTCTCAAAATATGAGAATCGACATTTATAATGAAGACGGAAGTTGGCAACAATGACAAATAGATATGTACTTACTAAGAGAACAGCAACAATGGAAAGGAGAACGTCCTGCTGTCTATGAGGATAGGGTCAAACAACAGTACTGGAATGACCTAGAGTAGAGAACGATTCAGCTTGGAGAGGTGCTTCCTAAATAAACCAAAGTCTTAACTACGGCTCAGAAAACTATGACCAGAAAAATCAAAGAACTGGACAAAGATGATGGTCGTCTGAAATTAGATTTATTCAAACAAAAAGTACTTTGAGAGAGTAATAATCTTAACTATAGGCAAAATATTCTGTTACCTGCTAATGGGTGAAATAAAAAAAGACCCCTAACCTTCTATCCTGGTTCATTTCTTCTTAATATCTTTAAGATAGAGTTTCATCGATTCTACGATAAGAGCAGTTACTGTCGTTTTCATATCTATAGCTAAATGTTTGAAGTCATCAAGCAGTTCAGTAGGAATTTTCATCGTAGTTTTAGTATCATCTTCTTCTATTGTTTCATTCGTTTCCATGTAAGATATTAATATACACAGGTATATTTATTTATGGTTTGGCAGATATATATCTTACCGTGCACCTACGTTTTTATATCGTCAGTTCGGTATATTTCTGCCTTAGCATTAATGTATCATACCGTATAGAGGTATAGATTTATATATTCTAAACATATCGATATAGGTATGAAGTACCGGGATAGAAACGAAATCACTGCGCAGATTCTTGAAATTGCTAAAGGCAACGGAGTAAGGTTATCGAAAATAATGTATGACGGGTACCTTTCATACACAGTAACTAAAGAATATCTGGGACTTTTAATAGAAAAAGGTCTGATAGAATATCTAGATGGAGAAAGAACCTTCAAAACTACAGAGAAAGGCATGAATTTCCTGCGTATTCATAATAGAGTGCAAGAATTTACCCTACTTACAACGAATTTGCATAAAAGAGAAGAGATGGCTTCATTTCTTTAAACTCAAGCCTTCGGAGATGACACTAGATACGTGCGCACTGGGAGAAGGACAACGTAACTTGGTGAACACACCACGAATAGCGGATTTGACGTTACTAATGAGTAGCAAACAAGAAAATCCAAAAAGGCAATGCTACTAGAATTAACGATTGTCACAATCATAACCACACTGGCGTAACCGACCGTCAGGGTGCCATTTATGCTACGTTATTTTGTAAATATACATATGCACTTTTGTTTAGATTTAGACTGATTCTCTAGCTTAGCATGACATAACAATGAGATTTACTCTTACCAAAAATGTTGCTCTGAGTTCGGTGGTCTGAGAGACAAATTTGACACAATTTCGCAATCAGCGGAGATGCTATGAAGAAAGACTTTCATTTCAATTGAGGCCTCTCAAAATGGGAGTCCTTATGTTTATGTGACTCTTGCTGACCCAGGAGGTCAAAACTCCTGTCATCAAATGGTAAATTAGGCAACTCTGCTTTTGTGCAACGCTTTCTTTCCCTTCCAAGATTGACGAAGAATCGATCTCTACATAATCAA
The DNA here is from genome assembly GCA_035691865.1 of Candidatus Nitrosopolaris sp. Lineage (GTDB taxonomy): Archaea > Thermoproteota > Nitrososphaeria > Nitrososphaerales > Nitrososphaeraceae > Nitrosopolaris. The sequence continues at coordinate 129,848 of DASSIM010000023.1, forward strand.
AAATGTGTGAATAATGTTTTAGCCAACTAGAATTATCGATTGTGAGGGAATAATATGGGCACTGCAATGATGTATAGCCCCACCCAGAGCAACCTACGTAATATTGCATGCTGAAAATAATGCGATATTTGCAATTTCTTCTGGTTGCCCGATTCTATGAAAAGGAATTCCTCTTTTCTTTTTTCTTCATCTCGAAGTTTCAAATTGGCGCTTTGGTGTTGACTCTTATTACCTTTGAATAGTCCATTTTCCGTTAGCCTTATCATTTCCATCATGGATGGCTAATGCTCATACAATAGGTTCCAACAGGCACTATGTTTCTAATTCACCCACCCTACACATTTCTTCTTATTAACTTCATCCGCAAACCATATTTGGGACGCAATGTGACAACTGGCTGGAGTACTATCGGATGGCCTGGTTCTAGTTTCATCTTCCATCTTCTAGCAATAGTAGCGATAGATAGTATACCCTCAGTCCATGCGAATGGCTCTCCAATACAAGCCCTAGGACCTCCACCAAATGGAAAGTAGCTAAACCTTGGCAAGTTGGTTTTTGCCTCACTATTCCAACGTTCAGGGTTAAATCTTTCAGGCTCGGGGAAAAATCGTGGATCGCGATGCATCAAATATTGGCTCATTAGAAGAGTCGAGCCAGCAGGTATAGCGTATTCTCCGATCTTGCATTCGTGTATTGCTTGACGCCCTACTGCCCAAGCCGGAGGATAAAGTCGCATGGATTCTGCAAAGACTTTTTCGGTGAATTCTAACTTAGGGATGTCTGCGGCCGTCGGAGCTCGATCGTTGTCAAGAATCGAGTCAACTTCATCTTGGAGCTTCCCTTCTTCTCTCTTGTTTTGGGAGAGAAGGTAAAATGTCCATGTTAATGCATTGGCTACAGTCTCATGTCCAGCTAAAAAAATCGTCATAATATTGTCCCTTAACCGCAAATTTGAGAAAACGTAGTGCCCATTGTCATAGTTAACCTTCTTGTGTTCCAACAAGATAGATATTAGATCAACATGACGATCATGCTGACGCAAATCGTTTCCCTTACCATTGCTGGTGCCATCAATCATACGATAAATTATTGCATCTAGCTGCTTCTTAGCATACTGAAAGCGTCTATTACTTGGTAGGGGTAACTTTTCGATAATCTCAGCTAACGGCATTCTAGCACGGTTGAAATATTCTACAAGAGTGGTGACATGCTCACCAATCTCTTTTGCTTCTGATTCGATATCAAAATTAAATAAAGTCTTACAAACAACATCCAGCGTCAGTAGCATAAATTCTTTATGTACATCCAATGTATCATTGTCCCTCCAACGATTAGACATACGCAAGAGAGATTCTGTCATTATTGCCGAATAAGCTGTTAGCCGGTCTTGATGAAAAACTGGTTGTATTACCTGCCGCTGGTTACGATGAAGGTTCCCTTCACTTGTTAGCAATCCATCTCCCAATACTTTTTTTGCCAATTGTAATCCGCGGCTTTTTATGAAGTTGGCATTATGAGTCACAAGTACATCTCTGATATAGTCTGGATGGTTGAGGAAATAGATATGTTGGGTTCCAAATTTAAAATGAGAAATGTCTCCATATTTTGAAGTGTCAATCAACACTCTAATAGGATCCCTTAAGAAATTCAGAAATAAAACCAACGATATCTGGGTGGGCCCAGGTGGATAGTTGATAGAAGAGGTTCGGATTCGCATAGCAGCAACCGATTTACTTTTGTGTTACCAACTTATCAATAATGTCGACTAATCATAGAGCAAGTTGTTAATTATTGGGCTCCGCATGTTATGTAATTGCAACCGAATTCAAGAATGGACTTATTTCCATGCGCGTATTACTTTTGGTTCCATTTATATCATAAAGTCTGTCATAATCATCTCCCCACCTTTTCCATAATCTTATTTTTTCATCACCATAAACGTGGATGCCAAGCATTTTCCTGTTGCCATCCAAATCTATTAATATTGGTGTCACGAGCTTCTCTTCTCTGATATTTGTATTTGTATTCGTTACAAAATTAAATAAATAGTCAGCACATCCAATTTCATAAAGTTCTATTACACTTTCGAATCTATTGTCTTTGTAACCTACTGGAAAGTTTTTGAGCTCTTTTGCAAGCTCGATAGCTAGGAAACTTCCTAGATGCAATCTATAATACCTAGCCATATGTGCAATTTCTTTTCTGTAGGAAGAGGAATTTTGTTCATCAAATACAAAGGACGTTTCTGGGTACTTACACTCTCCTATCAGCGATGCATTTGATGCCTCCATGGCATATTTATTACTAAGAAATGTAACTATTCTTAATAATGAATTCAAGAGACCATTTCTTTCTGCAAGTTCAATTATATCTTCTCCTACTCTCAAAGGATTGCCCATTGAATGACACAACGTCTTTGTCGAATTAGAGATGAAGGGTCTGAATGCATCAGTTGATTTCTTTTTTAAAGTATTCAATCTTAGGCATATCTTATCTACTTCAGACAGGGGTTTATAGGTAAAAATATTCTCAATATTGATGCTGCTCAAACGCTTTATTGAAGCTATAATGGAATTGGATGGTAGTCCTGATTTCTCAAGAATCATATTTGTATACCGCATTAGTTGATGAGTGTCCAATGATTCTAATTCAGATAACGACAGTTAAACAATATAAGTATAGCACCTAATCACCAGTCAGAAAACGATTTCATAGATTATGCATCTTCTGTATATGGAGAATCTTCGTGGCGCTTTACAGCTTTAATGGTACGAAAACTGGCTAGAAACTAGACAATGGAAACGCGTAAACGAAGAAGATCTAAACAACGACCCAAAACCTGGTGGTACATCTCAAAGCTGCAAGTCATTGGTCAATATGTTTGTGAGGTTCTGTTCCTACCATCGATTAGATTGCTTTGAATTTGACGAAGGTTACTTTGGTGGCATCTTGTTGATTCTACATAAATGAAATCTGACCATGAGCAATAATGGATGAAATGGTAGAGATACAAGATCAGTTAATCCAATGATGAGACCAACTAACATCCGTGATTTACGAAAGACACTTTACTTATCTGACAATACTGGTAAGATTAGTATCTTTTTCTAGCTCGGATCTGAATTCCCTGTAGCTCTTCTCTACATCCATCGTTGTCCTTTGGAAGTGGAGTATTCTTGTATTCCTACTCTAGAATCTAAAATGTTGTCATTCCATTTAGTATTTAGAGCAGCTCTTAGACCAGGAAAGTTTATGTTATTTGGATTAGCAAATGCCATTTGCAAGTACCAGTCTACGTTTTCAATAATCTTTGCTAGCTCAGCGATCTCTATACCGTTTACGTGATGCATAGGAATTCGAAGGCTATAAGATAAAGTACGCTATTTATGTGAATAGTACTGGACATTCGACGACTGTACTCCTGACAATAAAATGTGTATTGTTGAAGATATTACTTTTCATTTCAAGAAGGGTTTGGAAAGTGACGGCTTCCATGTCGATACGTTTAACGATCCTCTTGAAGCGTTATCGAATTTTAAAGCTTCTAAGTATGACTTATTACTTCTAGACGTAAGGATACCAAAAATGAATGGCTTTGAATTAATGAAATTCAGAAAGTAGATAAAGATGTTAAAGTATCCTTTGTTGCTGTACTTGAAGTGTTTTACGAAGCACTGAGAAGTCTATCCCTCCATAGAGGCAGAATGTTTTATTCGAAAGCCTATCAAAATAGCAAATTTGGTAATGATAAGAAGTGAGTTGACCTTGCATTCAGAATTTGAATAGTTAAATCAATCCTTCTTTTAGTTTCACTGACAAAAATACTGAAAGACTAGATCGATACGGCCTTGTATAAATCACATAATCTGACAAGGAGCAAGGTGTTATCCCTCGAGGACTTCGAGGACTTCAGGGTGTCTAGCTAAGACCATCTGAGCTCCCTTTACACGGTCTCGATGTTTGATCCAATCAGGTCAAAAACTCCTAATCGAACTATCCATCCATTGTTCTCTGTTTGCTCTATATATTCAGCTAAATCTTTGCAGACAAATTGTCGAAGTCTCGCAGTTCGGGCTATCTTTTAACGTGTTACAAAGAGGGCACCCACCTCGTTTGGGGTGGGTATTTAGACATCTGGTCTCTGGAAAAATGCTTGTCAAGAGGGTGCCTATATGGTGCCGCATAAAGTTCCATTCTTTTTAAGATTTTGCAGAGGAATACAACGGTGAATCAGGTGTTTTCGCTATATCTTATATGGTTGAAGAGGATATGTAATTGTAGACCAATCTAGACAGACGGTGACGGTAGCTATCTATGAAAAATAGAAAGAACAAATCAAAGCATAGCAGTTTGGACTCGATTATCCATGATAATTTTTTAAACATGAACAAACAGTTATCGAGATGCAATTTTACTCGACTCAGGATACACGAAACAGAAACATGGGGTGGCCTGCGAAAATGTTGGAAAAGATTTAAAATCGCAAAGGTAGACGGCGATATCAAGAAGATGGAATATTATGCAAAAGGTATAAGGAAATTCCAGCGAGAATTGAAGATATCTGTAAGAGAATTCCCGCGATTCTGAAAATTACTGGCCAGATACTAATAGCAATAGTGGTGCACGAACCCACAAGGAATTAGAAGACTATAGGTTACAAGAGTTAGCAGAAGATCCTTATAGATGTGATCTTGAAGATGATCCAACAAAAGAACAAGAGGAATACTTCAGACGAATTCGTCAGGGATGTATGGATCCTGGAGCTACTCAATAGAAATAAGACAACAGAAAAGCAATATCAGAAAAACAAGAAAAATCCAACAAGAGCAAAAAACAAATTGAATAATAGTAGGTAATTATGATCCCACAATAATAACGACGCAAATTCTAAACAAGCAACAGTACTTTGGTCTGTGCCTCATTTTCAGTATTAACAATAATTGTACTATCCATCTGGATATATTTTCAGATCAATATCGTTTCCAACATATTGGCACAAAAACACAGGTCCTATAATTATGATCTCAATTAGCCCTAAATAAGAACTAGGTAAAAAAAGCTCCTAGGTCGTGAAATCTTCCTTCTGTTTAGTGTTATGTCATTCATCGTGTAGAAATGAAGGATCGCAGCAAGCGACACGTCGATACGTGAGAATGAAGCACCTTGACTTTTTAGATAAACGATTTAATCAATAATCTGTGCTTCGACTAGGCTAGCGTGGATGTTCAAAAGACTTGTGCAATCATCGATTTTGTTGTGCTTGCAAAATTGTTTCAGATTGTAAGCATATGCTTTTTTTGTGGCTTCTGATGCAAGGGACTCGAGAAAATAGCGATATTCCTGCGCCTGAATCATGGCTTTATATAATAAAATGTTCTTAATAAAGTGGGTTAGACAATCACAAACTATTATTATAAATCGAAATGATTTCTACTCGACTTAAAGCAGAAGCTAATTATAATATAACATATGTCCCAGCGACTAGTACCTGATGACCTCGTTCTCGATGACATTTGTAATCAAATACTAGAAATTGACAATAGTATCAGGTATCACAAGAGAATAATAATCAGCGGTATCTTCCAATTCTTATGATATCGTTTGACAGAAATACTGGATCCAATCGCGAGGCCATAATTTTGAACGGGATCTTGCCATTGATATCTTACTACTTGAGCAGAGCTCAAACCCTGGATAGTACGGAATGAAAGACTTTTGCAAACTCGAAATATCTGCATCGCGTAAACCATGAGTTTTTGTTACTATCTATTCGATATCACGTGAAGATTTGTTGTGTCATCCATAATCTTGTTTTGTTGTGTGTTTCGACGCTGAATAATCGCAGGGAATACTTGATATTCAGTTTAAATTTGTTTGTAGTGGTGATCTAAAGTCTTTCAAATGAGATCATAAAACTCCTCCCTTTAAAGTTGATTTATCAGTTAGGTCTAATCCAGTTTTCTTAAAATAAATCCTTCAGATTGCAATACTGGCATCTAGTTGTTTAATACATTTTCATCTACATAAAATACGTCTGCTTCATGAATAGAATATCTGCGTACGATTACACCATCTAATAATACAGTTATTCGTCAAAAATTAAATAAAGAATAGTTATAGACTTAGTTATAATGAAGTTATTCTAAGTTCGTATAAAGGATAGCTCTGGTATGACGAGTACATGTACATAAGTACAAGAGGAACATCGACTATATTCGTCATCATGGTAGTAGCAGCAACAACACTAATGCTTCTAGCATCAAACACAATCACGGGTTCAGTATTCGCTGCAAAATCAAGTATATCCCATCACAGCGTCAAAAGCAATGGAAAAAGTAGCATCACTGGTAGTGGAAGCAGTAGTAATAGTAACGGCACTAATAACGCACCAACGGCAATAATTAACGGCAATCCAAACATGGACAATCTCTTAGCATGTGAGTCGGCTTCAGCACATGGTTCTGGACAGCTCACTAAGGCCGAAGTCATGAATTGCTATCTGCAATTCTCCCGCGGTTCCGCTAGTTCACTCTCCATTATCGGAGATTCACCAAGCAATGCTGGCAGTGGTAGTGGGTCAGACTCGACTTCAACAACACATCACGCAGGATCTTTGACTACACACACACATCATGCAGGATCGTCGACCACACATACAAACAGTCATCATCACAGCGCAACTAACGCAAGCGGCTTAAGAGGTGGTACTACTTCAAGTGGCTGATCCCGAGGACGAGTATATTCCACATTGTAGAATCCTTTTCATTTTCTTTTTCTTTTCTGGATATTTAGTTTAACTTACTCGCACGTATAGTATGAAAGCTGCAGCTACAAAAATCGACAAGGCCTGACAGGGATACGATGCTTCGAATTTGTATAGGTGGACTCACACTTACCAGAATATCGACTTAACGATTTTCGTGGACCTACAAGTTACATTTACCAATGACCATTGGTCCGTCTGGTAGCTAACAAGACTTTTCTATAATTTGCATGGTTAATAGCAAATTATGTCATGTTAAATTGAACCAACATAGAAAGTCTTAACTTAGTTGCAAAATGCAGTGGTTGGGACGTTTCCACATTATACTTTTGGGATTCTCGGAATGCTCAAGCGGGCGATCCTGATTCCACCCAATACAGCTAGATTAGAGATTCAGGTAGTAGTAATTGGAGCTAAAGTGCAGCGGATATCCGTAACCTGATACTATCATTTCGATAATAGTATCGAAGGTTTGGTTACCGATTTTTGGGTAACAATAAACATTTATGATGAATTTCTAAAAGACCCCATTTGCACGCTCATAGGCAGCACTAATTTTTAAGACTTTTCATAATAAATATAAAATTACACTGCCGCCCTCCGGTGGAGTACTATTACGGAAGGCATTTTGCACATAGAAATAACAACTCTAGACCGATAAGAACTCAACCCCTCAGGAGTTTCAGAAACCAAGCCTTCGCACGATGGACACCGGGTATAGTGAATTCTCTTGCAATTACGATAGGACAGTTTAACTGGTCTAGTAGAGACAACAAGTGGCTGTTATTGAAGAAGCTAAATTTTCCAATAGTTGCGCCTGTCACTACTAAATCAGGTTGAGATGCGTTAACAGCAGATAGAATCAAATCAGCAAATTTCTCACTATTCTTTCCTGCTTCCTCTGATAAATAAACTTCATTAAATTCAACTCCGACTTGTTCGAGGTACTCCTTACGCTTGTTATCTTGAGCAACACGATGCTCGAATTCCTTAGCGTCCTCAACAGGTTGGTCTTCCCGTCTTTTATTAATCGCCAGTACACATACATTGAACTTTCCGGAGTGTTCAACCCAGCTAGTTGCCTTTAGTACAAGGTCTGAATTATATCCGCCATCATATAAAACAACCATATTCTTTTTCATATTCCGATCAGCCATTTGTGCAACTGGTGTCAAGTCCTCACCACCTTCAACTGAGGATTCAAATAAAGTAAGGTCATTTCCGGTTGTTCTAATAGCAAGCACGTTACATGTGCTTAGCGTTTGAAGTTTGTTATTATTTCTGTATGTTTCAAAATCAGTAATTAGCAAATCAATTTTTTGTTCTTCAATCGTTGCCAATGCTGCCTCGCTTGTATCATGAGAAATTCTGACAAGATAATGATTCAAAATATTCTCTTGTTCTAGCATTTTTTCCAACGGTTCATATGATTTTCTGGCAGCATCTGCAAACGCAGTGCCTGCAGAAAGTGGTGTTTGATTTGGCACTGTAATTACCCTTAATACATTGACTTCGCCGTCAGTTTCTTTGGCAACCCTTATTGCATACTTTATTAACCTGTCAGGGTTTTCTGGAGTGTATGGAATCAAGATTCTGTATTCCTTTCTGGTTAAATGCCCTTCACTTGTTACAAGAGGGGCATAATGCTCAATTTCTTTTTTGAAAGTGTACATGCGATAAAGTGCAAATCCGACTAATATCCAGAGAGCCGAGATAACCCAACTCAAAGGCTGAGTGACTAGCAGATATAATGCAAGACCGAGTTTAAGGAATACACCTACAATTGGAATTATTGGAAAAAAAGGAATTTTGAATCCATAGTTTAATTTGTCGCCATACATTCTTCTTATGTTGATAACGGCGATATTTACTTGAGTAAACAGGAGTAAGAAAATGACTCCCGCAGCAACTGCTATCTGATCAAGAGGAAGCGCATATGCCATAACTGCCATTATTACACCAGATATTCCGATGGCAACATGGGGTGTTTTATGTCTGGGATGTATAGTGCTCAGCCGGTGTGGCAGATTGTAGTGTCTTCCCATAGCAAACGAAACTCTTGACGAAGAAAATGTAGTGGCATTTAATGCAGCTAAGCTAGACACAATACCTCCCCCAAGCACTATAAATGCCCCATATGGAAGAAAGAGTGCAGCTGCTTTCGTGATACCCAGATCACCGTAATGACCAATGTATTTCCATGCTGCAACACCTGGAGGAAATATTGCGCCTATGGAAACAAATGCAACAAGACAGTACAGAACAACTACGATTGCTAGAGAAGTAAAAATGGCCCTTGGAATATTTTTCTTTGGATTCTTCACCTCTTCTCCTGTTTGTACTATTATCTCGTATCCCTCAAACGCGATGAATGTCAAACCCATAGCAGCAACAATCCCGCCAATCCCATTTGGTAGAAAATCAGCAAAATTTGCATTCCAGTTTGGATGAGTATGCATCGTCCAAAAACCTGCACCTACCAAAGCGGCGATGGCTCCGAGCTGGACTATTGTGACTACTGTTCCAGCTTTACCTGTCTCTGAAACTCCTTTAATATTGATATATGTAAAAGCAGCAATCGAGGCTACAGCTATTACTTTATCAAAAGGAATAATTCCTAGAAGTGGATGGTCTCCAAGAATGTTTACCATCTTCAACAGACTGAAAAGAAATGACCCAAATCCTACAGCGTACAAGCTTCCAGCAACGATATGTGCGAACCACGCCATCCAGCCACTTATGAAAGCATTTGGCCTTGGTAACCCTTCCCTAACCCACAGGTAACCGCCGCCAGCTTCTGGTATAGCGGAGCCGAGCTCTGCATATCCCATGGCTGTAAAAAGAGTGATTATTGCATTGATTATAAAGGCAACAATAACCGAACCCCCTGCGAGACCAATTGCTGGACCAGTCAGGACAAATATAGCTCCTCCAACTAGGCCCGCTATACCAATCATCAGGACGTCCACAAAACCCAATGAACGGACTAAGTGTTCTGTCGATGGCGTATCATCGTTGTAACGGGTAGACAAATATTCTATCTACTCTCGCCCTGATATGTCCAATAGTAATTAAAGGTTTAGAAATTTGTAGAGTCGGATTTCACAATTTGTGAGAAAGAGTCTCTCATGTTTGTTTATACAAATATCAGAGGATACTACCCAACAGACTATATTCTGTCAATCTCGTTATCTCCAATATCTTAATCGTTCTAGCACTCCTATCCACTTTCTTCTTTGTGTTATTCCTAAATAAAGTAAAGAAGATCCGATAAAGCTTGGGATTGTTGCACCAATCTGAGACCATTGGAGAACGTAAATTGGAGACAACGAGGATAAAAGATAATACAGCAATACACCAAACGACCACGCAACAATTGCCGGAAATCCAATTTTTAGGACATTGTTTCCGTACATCATATACGTTCTATATTGCCGTTTCTTGACAATATAGTAGTCTGACAAAACAACACCAAATAATGGTACGAAAACAGATCCTATCAAAAGAATAAAGGTCTCATATTGGGAGATAGTAATCGTCATTGCAAGAACAGTGCTAAGGGCTGTGAAACCAATTATCAAATAACGCTGTTTAATTTTGTGAAATAAACTTTGAGTAGAGACCGATGAAGAATAAACATCTGCAAATGCATTAGTAGTCTCATGTAAAATAAACATAAACAAAAGAAACCCGAAAAATATCGATTGTATTGCAAGAATTATTGCAACAACGTCAGAATTGCCAACAAGTACGCCTACAGAATAAAACAAGATGTTGGTGATTGCAAAACCTACAAAAGTGCCACTAAAGGCGCCCTTGCTATCTCTTGCAAACCTGTTATAATCTGCTACAAGCGGCATCCATGATACAGGAAGCGCTATTACAATATCGAGGGCTGAGAAGAAGGACATTCCAGCCCCTGCAGATGCTGATAGCAGTTTTGAAAGATGTCCTGACATCAAAAGATTGATAATTATTATAATCGACGCGGCATATACCACCCAGATCGCAAATTTTTCCAACCAATGTCTTACGACCGTAAGTGGACCCACAATACCGAGCAGAATAACGGAAGCTCCGAATAAAATAGTCCAAAGATAATATGGGATTCGATTCCCTGTTAAGATTTCAGTAGCTTTTGACATTATCATAATTTCAAATACAGTCCATCCAACCAGCTGAATTATATTTAATATGGCGGGTATAGAAGCTCCACGAACACCAAATGATGGTCTGGTGCTTATTAGAGATGGAACTGCTTGATCGCTGCCAATCTTTCCTGCAAGAGCGAGAAGCAAAGAGCCCACAACAGAACCGACTATGATTGCAAGCACTGCATCAATAAACCGAGCAGCAGTAAGAAAGGATCCCGCAGAGAAAACTAGCAGTCCTACGCCTAGGCTTGACCAGAGCACAAAGTACTCAATTCCTCTGAGCGATCTATCTTTTGGCGGGACAGGTTCAATGCCCCACTCCGGTAGCCTCTTTAGTGGAAACATTTTTTATCATTCGTACCATTAACTCGCATGAATATGAACATGTCTAGACCTTCCTGGTTAATGATTGGACATATTAGCCCACATAATTATTAATTAAAGTTATTATAGCAATCGATGAGATGGCACTTCTCTACAATATTTGACCCACCCATTAGGGGTATCTGTAGTGCTTATCACAACCACCAAAGAGGTACTTATTAAAGAATCCACAAACGGATCAAAAGGAAACAGAGATATATCATACCTTTGCAGAGGATGTCTGTCAGCGGGGTGGGGAAGCCAGATCCTTATAAAGTGAGGCTAGGTGATCCCGGCGGGCTCATAACCCGCAGAGCGGTTTCCACTTTTGCATTTCGCACGTGGCCGCAGGTTCAAATCAACCCCCCGCTACTAATTTTTCATGACGAAGTAAAAAACCATTTTGCTATTAATTTCGATTTTGGGTGAAAGCCTAATGACTTCTTTTCCATACCGTATCGGTGGAAGGGCTTAGTTAAATGCCTATGAGATTTTGGTGTCGGAATATAGAGTCCTGTCAGGAGATTTCTATCCCGAAGCACTGGGATTTTCTTGGCGTTGCCATCCTTGTAGCGACACCTGTCGCATTGAAATCCCTTGTTCTTTCCTTCTGACTTCATTTTCTTTGCACAGCGTCTGCAGGATGGATTAGTCAGATCGTATGTCTGCACAATATTCAAGATAGAAATGTATTCCACATTTAGAACCGGAGGATGACTTTTTGTTGCTTTTCGGACACCACATCCTATCTCGATTTCATCTCCTATTTCCATTCGTGAAGCAATATTTGTCAGACCCGTTGGTTCATATACTGCGGCTGAACCTGTAATGCAACCAGAATCCTCAATTCCGAAGAATACATGTCCTCCTTGTATCGTTTGAGGTTTTGATATGACCTTACCGCGCACGTAACCTGCCATGTAAACTCTGATAGTTGATAATTTCAATTCATTTTGCAAATGCATATTTGTTCCTTGATTTGAGCGAAAGACCATATATCCATCCAAGATTTCTTCCTGCTGTAACCATTCTAACGAAGACACGACAACTTCCGGACTTTCACCCCTTATGCCACAAAAAACGGGATCTGGACCGTGCGGGGCGATCAACACCCGTCCGTGGTTTTGATCATAATTATTGAAGGTATTCGGAAAAGTTTTCTTATCATACTGAATAACTCTAGCCGTATTTATTTGTCTCGTTGTCCCATAGTTCTTGGATTTTCGGTATGCTATAGCCTCAAACGTGTGATCTCCTTCTTGCAAACTACCAATTGCAGCTAGCGAGCCTACTATGCCTTGACCATTTCCAAAGGTGAAATGGCGAACGCAAGTTTCTTTTGCTATTTTTTCCGCCTTCTCCTTATTTAGAATATCAAACATTGCAATCCTACTAAAATGCTTGAGCGACTCCGGGACGAGTCCTCCATTTAAAAATGCTAAACCAGGATTTGCACCCATCCCTGTGGCTGATTCCTCCTCAATAATTTGTCTTATATCTTGGATTATTTCTTCGTGGTTTCTTGCCATCACTCTTAAACAGACTGCTCCATTCCCACGGGTCTTAAAGGGGATATTGGGATTTAGTCTAACCAATAACGGATAGTCGAGGAACTTTGTACCTGGATTCTTTAGTAAATGTCCAGTGATCTTAAATGCGAGATATGTGGTGCATTTCCCAAATATTGAGTCTGTGTCATCAAAACCGATGTGAAGAATCTCATTCTGGCTTCTAGTGCAAAGATCGGATACTGGTGTTATAGTAGTCGCGCCTGTCTTTGACATATCGATCATGTTGCTACGATACGAAATAAGGATTGAGGTGAAAATATCAATTAGCTTCTGTATTAACAGATTCAAAATCTTGTTAACTTATTGGGGGATTAATGCGAAGATGTACGTCCTGTCTCTGTGATCCTTCAGAAGGATTTCGTTTTTTATTAGTAGGCAGCCGAACAGATGATTCAATTTTGATAGGCTGAAATCGGATTTGAGTATAGAATATAGGGATGCTTGATTTGCCACCTGAATGTATTAATGATTTACCTTTTGCAAAAATTGACTCTTGTTGAAAAGTATGATCAAAGTCATTCCATTTCAATTTCCTTCAAGTTTATGACCAGTCAAGAACAAGCCAACTGCCATCAACCAAAACTTATACCAGTAATGGGAATAGATGTAAATCAGGAAATTATCCTACAATTAGTACTATCCCAGCAGCATATACCGGCAACCCAATAAAATGTAAAATCATATTTATTGGATTTTTGTGAGTGTTTCTTACCGCTTTAGTTAGATTAATGCACATCTGGTTAACCATTATACTTTGACCTAAATTAATTTTTACGATCTCCAGTACCCAAGGTCCGTTGTGCTGGCTGAGTTACATAATGAGCGCAGGAGCTGTAAGATAGATGGTTGGATAGGGCTAGTGGTGAGTCACAATAATAACTGGCCAGACTGGCCCGCCGTATTCAAGTCTACCTGGTCGAATAAATTGCTGAACAAAGCTAACATTAGTTGCACTACAAAGAGTGGTGCAACTATGTCTGAACAATGGCAGAACGTATCGTCAAATTCAAGCATTAATTTGTGCAGAGACTTCTGTTCCAAAATGCTCCATTGCATGGGTAAGTTCAGTTGTATGGTTTTGCTGGTGACCTATTCGCATGGGTTAGATCCTCACCGGTTGCAATTTAGTTTAATTCGCTCATTCATAACTATTATCTCATGATGTGCCTAATGGTCGGTCTGACCTGTTTGTATATGCATTTCATAAAAGCCATTCCTCAACTAGACGGAGAAGCGAGTCACAGTAGTGTCAGATGTTTTTCTTGGATTGGAAGTATACGTGGCATTGACGGGAGGAGAATGCCGAACATCGGATTGCCCTGGCAGTTACTAAACGGTTAGTTTGTTCCGAATCATTTTTAATAACGGACTGGAGATTGTATTCATGTGAAAAAGTCAATATCAGATATAGACTTCACGAAACGAAACGGTCTAATCCCTGTGGTTCTTCAGGATAGAAAAACAAGGGATATCCTAATGCTTGCCTATACTAATAAAGAAGCCCTTGATAATACCTTGAAAACAGGAAATGCTTGGTTTTGGAGCACCTCACGCAGTAGATTATGGATGAAAGGTGAAGAGTCAGGAAATATCCAGCCAGTTAAGGAAATACGCTTGGATTGTGACTCTGATGCTTTGTTATATGTGGTAGATTCAGAAGTCCCTGTGTGTCATACTGGCAACCGTTCATGCTTCCATAACAAACTTGTAGATGAAAAAAACTGAGTGAACTTACATGAAGTTACTAAAATTTTTATATTAAATCAGTTATTGACTATTATTAGGTACGAAATGAAAATTTATTGATAATGATTATTTTTTTTAAAAATTCAGTATTACTAATATTGTGATTAGCCAACCTTATCTACTACATTTGGACAAAGTTGATAATCAAAACATGGGCATTATACAATCGTTACAATGTAGAGAGTGCGGAAAAGAATATGAACCTCAATTTAGATACGTTTGTGAAGAGTGCTTTGGTCCACTTGACGTTATCTACAAGTTCCATTCTGGTATAACAAAGGACACCTTTGAATTACGAGAGAAGAGTTACTGGCGTTATTTCGAACTCCTGCCGATTGCAGATAAAAACAATATTGTGAGTCTAAATGCAGGTTTTACCCCGTTACAGCAAGCTGATAGGCTTGGCTCCCATCTGGGAGGAATGAAGAATTTATTTATTAAAAATGATTCCGTAAATCCAACATTTTCATTTAAGGATAGGCCAGCAGGAGTAGCTGTTTCCAGGGCCAAAGAAACCAAATTAAAAGCAGTAGGCTGCGCGTCTACTGGTAACCTAGCTTCTGCGACTGCTGCTCATGCTGCTAAAGCAGCACTCCCGTGCTACATTTTTGCCCCATCTGATATCGAAAACATAAAGATAGCACAAGCATTATCATATGGAGCTGAATATGTAGCAGTGGATGGAACTTATGACGATGCTAACAGGGTTGCCTCTGTAATCGGCGACTCAAAAGGTATTGGAATAGTCAATATAAATATGAGGCCTTATTACGTCGAAGGTTCAAAGACACTCGCTTATGAAGTTGCTGAACAGCTGAATTGGCAGGTTCCAGATAATCTTATCATTCCTGTTGGAAGTGGAGCAATGTTAAATTCGATTTGCAAAGGATTTGAAGAGCTGCACAACCTCGGATTAATTGATAGCATAGCAAATCTAAAGATCACAGCTGCTCAACCACATGGCTGCGCTCCAATAGTCGATGCCTTCAAGAAAAAAAGTGATGAAGTTATACCAGTTGAAAGACCTGACACCATTGCAAAAAGCCTTGCGATAGGCGATCCCGGAGATGGACTGTATGTACTCAGAAGATTAAGGCAGTACAACGGAATTGCAGAAGAGGCTACCAATGACGAAATTATTGATGGGATACTAATGTTGGCCAAGACAGAAGGCGTGTTTACAGAACCTGCTGGCGGGGTAGCGGTAGCGGTACTTCAAAAGATGGTTGAAGAAGGTAAAATCGACAAAGATGAAAAAGTAGTTTGCTATATTACAGGAAATGGGTTAAAAGCTACAGAAGCGATAACAGCTGTGCTTCCAAAACTTAGCGCAGTAAAGCCGGACGTGCAAACAGTTTTAGCAATGATTAGGTAAATACATGGTGAATCTACATTGGTTGACATAAATATTCAAAATGGCAAATATTGAATTCATCATTCCATCAGTCCTCAATAAAGGAACGGGGGAGAAAAAAATTTCATTAGAAGCTCATGACCTACGTGAAGCATTTGCCAAGGTCTCTGATACTTTGGGAGACGATTTTAAACGCAGAGTATTTGATCTGAATGGTAAGCCACGCGCCCTGATCAATATTTACATCAACGGCAGGAATATGCGCTTTAACAGTGAGGGAATGTCAACACTACTCAAAGACGGGGATTCCTTGTATATTTTGCCAGCAGTGGCCGGGGGAGCGGAGCTAACTAACGACGACATGCAACGCTATTCCAGGCAGATTATGCTCGAAGAGATAGGATTCGTTGGCATGGAAAAGTTGCGCGATGCAAAGGTTTGTGTGGTCGGGGTCGGAGGGATCGGAAACCCTGTTGTAACTCAATTAGCAGCAATGGGCGTGGGCAAACTGAAAATAGTTGACAGAGATGTTGTTGAAATTTCGAACCTACATCGGCAACATCTTTACAATGAAGACGACATAGGCAAAGTCAAGGTTGAAGTGGCCGCAGAGCGCCTAAAAAAAATAAATCCTCATGTTGAAATCGAGGCAATTCCTCTCTCCATTACCAAATACACGGCCAAAAGCATCGTCAAAGGAATGGATATCGTAATTGATGCACTTGATAGTGTTGATGCGAGATATGCTCTTAATGACGCATGTATCAAGTACAATATCCCGTTTATCTATGCCGGAGCACTAGGAATGTTAGGTTCAGTCTGTACTATTTTGCCGAATGAATCTGCATGTTTACGGTGTATATTCCCCGCATTGGCGGAGGAAGACATGCCTACATGTAGTACCGAAGGAGTACATCCATCAATACTGTATCTGGTGGCCGGCGTTCAGGTGGCGGAGGCAGTTAAGATTGTTACAGGCCAACATCCTACACTTGCAAACAAGTTGCTATATATAGACTTGAACGAACTGTCGTTTGACAAGATCCAGATGTTTAGACATAAGGAATGTTCTTCATGTGGATCAAAAAAAGAGAGTGAGAAACAAGTTGTTTTACAACAGGAAGAACTGATTATTGAAGAGCTCTGCGGTAGAGACAGAGGCAAGAGAACATATACCGTTAGCCCGTCATCAATACTACCAGCATCAATCAATCTGACCGGAATAGTGAAGAATGCAGAATCGCTGGGTTATGATGTTAAAATGAGAGGTAATCTAGGGATAACTGCAACTAGTACAAATCCTAACAGACTATCGATCAGTTTTCTCACAAGCGGCGCTGCAACGATAGTAGGTGCGAAAGACGAAGAGGATGCATTATCTATATACAGAACTTTTGCGAAGGAAATAAAATGATCTCAGGTACTTTTATACGGAATTTGATGCTTACGATATTAAAAAACGAGACCTAAATTAAATTAAGAAGCGTGAGAAAAAATATTAATTTTCCTTGACTGTGGAAGAAGTGGAATTAGTCAGAACTGACATTGGGTCGGCAATGTCAGAACATGGTAATAGCATGCAATATGAAAATCCAAGAAATACCAATTGGGTACTCTATAACTTAGTAACAGGTGGTCTCTGGCAGTTTGCTGCAGCATCAGTAGTCTCATTTTATGATGGGTCGGTTGATACTCCGAGTATAGCAGCTACCTTTTTAGCTTCATCTGTAGCAGATAACTGTACATACAATTCCTCTGGTCTGATTACATATTCCTCTTCCAGTGTGTTATCCATTTCACGTCTAAGAATTAATTCATTTTTAATTGGACTTTTTTCTCTCAATTTTATTATTAGCGGGGCAAAACCCGTTGCTAGTGATTGCAGAAAGGCGATTACTATCTCTTCATCATAAACTAACAATGGAGAAGATGAGGATAAAGATGAAGATGACGAGGCAGTATTAGTGCTAACCGCTATCGCATCTCTATCGTCTACTCTGATTGCAGTAAGCTCAGACGTCGCTACTTTGGGCTTCGAAAGATTCCTTATTTTATCTGCCAAGCTCTTACCGAGGAAGAGGATTTTTGAAATATCTGTAATTTGTTGAATTTCTTTTTGAAGGAGATTTAATGTACATATTTCCTCGTTCTCAACGTACATGATAGTTGGTAGTTTGCCTTCAGATATTAGCTTGTTGTAGATTTCAGCATTTGTGACAAAATGCCCATATTCAAAATATGACAAGCCATAATCGATCCTTATCACTTTGTTACTTAGTTTTGTAGGATCATAAGCAAGCGTTATAGATAATGCGTTCTCATTTTCTAACTTTGCCTGGACAAGGTAATAATTGTCGCACGAAATGTATTCGGGTTCTTTTTCCGTATGAGCACCTATATCCGCATTCTTCGTGCCGCTACTATTTCCAGAAACTATCCTAAACGACCTCTTAAATTTTTCAGACATAGGAGTCTTGAAACCAACTGGTATGAGCAGATTGCTTATTCCCAGATCTGAAACTTTTCGCCTATGACTCCAAAATTCTATAGACGAGCAATCAATTGAGAAAGAATACGAGACGTGAGAGGGATGAACAGCGTCGCTGTTAGCAGTGTCTCCATGCGAAAGAACTCTGAGTGTGGTTGTGTGGGAGGTGTTATACGGGTTTTCTTTTTCATTATCCATAGAAATCATTAAGACATTCATAGAGCCTGAAAGTAGCGTATAAGGTAAATTATCGAGATCCTTCGATAGCCAAGTTCGTAAAAGAATAACTGCATTCTTGTAAGAGCCTATTATCTTTGATTGAATATAATGTCTATATTTCTCATAATATCCGGAGAATTCGCTTTTGGTATTTGCAAGAGGGCACATTATTGCATTCTTTGATTGGAAAAAAGGATCTGCATCTGCATGAGTCGGAAACATTGTGGTTATTATGTCTTCATGATATTTCTTTTGGAACCCATCCAACAATGTTTCAGTTGAAGTTTTAAACTGTTCAATGTTTGTCAGCATCTCGTTCTGTAAAAGTTCGTAATTTCTGAATACAAGGTGTAACTTTGCAGCATTATTATGAATATGAATAATATTACTCGAGACAGACACGAAGTCATTAAGCATATTAATAAAATTCTTGTTTTCGTCAAAGGGCGAGTAATCGCCAAAAAGGTACCTTCCCTGTTTTCCGTTAAAGATACAATGAGGACTGTAAACACCCTCTCTGTCAATACCACTTGTCATATAAGACACTATAACATAATTCGTTCTAAGTATATGAATGAAAGCTGTTAGCGTCTTTGAAGTGACTCTATATTATTAATCCATTTTATATTGTGGAATCAACTAATATTAAGCGAAGTATCGAAGTACATTGAATAGGATTACGAGGTAATTGGTAAACAATGAGGAAGCGAAGATCGGTTCATAGCGGTTCGCTTTTTGATACTGTCATTATATTACTTAACACCCTGCAATCTTGGGCAAATAGTCCTAACCTCACTTCTACTACTATTAGCGCTATTACTAAGAGAAATGCCAGCAATAGTTTCGTGTTTTTACGTTACTCAGGCCTTAAAACGAAGCCGCCGAAGTCTCCTCAGAAGCCCCTGCCGAGGAGCAAAAAGGCATTTCCAGAGATCATCACATTGTCATAACTGAAAACAAGAACCATCATGCTTAATCGGTATCTATTGTTTCTTTTGTATGTAATTGAATAGCAGTAGTTTGCCTTGTTCTAGTAAATATAAATACGATAAAGTTTGTTCCTTCGAGATAGCTCCCCTTTGGATTCTTACCATTTTTTGCCTGCAATTTCACGCACGTAGTAGAAAATATATTGCTGTGCATATCCAGAATATTTGCCAAAATAATTCCTAATAATCGCTGAAAGGACTTTATATTGATTTACAGTTATTCTTTCAGCCATTCTGAACCTGTTTTCATTTTCATTTAATAGCCAGCGATAATATTTGGCGAGCGCCCTCAAAATCCAGACGTCAATAGGGAAAGCATCCAGCTTCTCCAGCGAGAATAATAGGATGCAATCAGCAATTTTGTTGCCAATGCCGTATACTTTCAAGAGTTCTTCTTTTGCGTCATGATACCTAATACGAACTAAATAATCTAAATCGAGATTGCCTGACACGATTTGGTTTGCAAGCTCTTTAATTGCCTTGGCTCTATATCCCACGCCGCAAGAATGCAACTCGTTAATGGTTGCTTTATTTAGACTGTTGACGGAAGGGAAAGTGTAAAATTCTTTTCCGTCAAATATTACTTTGTACCCAAATTTTTTCGAGAGGTTCTTGAGCATTTTACGGATCATCAAAATGTTAGTATTACTGGCACATACAAAGGAAAAAACACACTGATAAGGTTCTTGTCGCATCAAACGGAGACCAGGATATTTTCTTATTGTTCTAGAGACCAGAGTATCATTTGAAAGAGTCGATAATATTTTCTCAATGTCATCGTCGAGTCTAAAGACTTTTCTCTCCCATCCATTGATCTCAGGGTAGGAATAGAATTGGACCCCGTTATTTTTTTTACTATTAATATAGCTACTCTTGTATGTCCATGAGGTAGAAAATTTGATGATATGATCTCCATACGTGCCATACCAAGAATTACCTATTTGCTCCCAGAGAAACATTTGGCCGCTGTTGATGCTGATCTCTGGATCAAAAGGTATTGTCAAAATTAATGTAACTCAGCCGTATTGAACTTTGTTACTCTCTTCATCTTTTATCTTTTTCAGGTCATTCTGTAAGATTTCAATTGTTTTTGGGATCTCTTTTTCAGCACAGAAAAGACAGATCTGCTGTAAAGAGAGGGGATATGTAAAGTACTTTTTGTTTAGTGGGATATCTTTCTTGCATGATACACATTTCTTCATCTTGAACGGATCACTATTCTTGATTATCAATTGTGATAAAAAAAATATCGTAATTTATAAGTATGATCCCCAGCATATCGCCCCCGGCATATTTGGGTTGGAGCAATCGGTTCGAATCTATTACCACTTCATTATGGAAATAATAATAAATTTAGTGTTCGCACGAGAATGAGAAAACTTTCGGGAGAATAATGCAGCAGTTTGGAACGTAGACTTACGTCATTATATCGACAAAGGAAGTTAAAAATGCAGAGTAATGAAATGACGCCGGATAGACATAATATCAACTCATATTTCGATCACTTCTCCCGTATCCGGAGCCTTTGATTCAAATCCATATTTGATTTTGATTTCTTCTGCAAACTTCGTACATGAAGGTCCATCGCCATGGACGGTAAGAACCTTTGGGTTACCTATAATATGTTCAAGGATTTCGAATAATTCGCTTCTACTATTATGTCCTGAAAATTCGAACCTTTTCACATCAGCAAGACATTTTCTTTCTCTACCATCAAAACTTACGACTCTCCTATCGAGAAGTGTTCGACCCGGTGTGCCTTCGCCCTGATATGACACCATTGCAACACCATTTTTTTCACTCTTGGCAATTTCTTGCAGATAAAACACAGCAGAACCTCCAACCAACATCCCAGCAGGAGAGATGATAACGCAAGGCTCCTTAACAACACTTCTTCTTCTATTCCACCCACTTATCCATTCTGCTTCATTGATTGCTCGCTTGAATATTTCTGCATCCTTGAGGAAGGTTGGATGTTTCAACATAATTTGATTTGCTTTAAGAGCCATTCCATCCATTACAACTTTGTGTCGAAAATTGTTAGATTTTAGAACGGTTGCTATTTCCTGGGCTCTTTCTACAGAAAAAGCGGGGATAAACAATGTTCCGCCTCTCTCAAGTACATCGTAGGCGAACTCTAGTAACTCTTTTTCAGCTTGGGCTCGTGGCATCTGCTCACTCTGAGAATAAGTACTCTCTATGATCATCAAATCAATTTCACCAAAGTCCAAATCGGCAGGTCTGAGTAATTTTGAACCTCTTGTATTAATATCTCCAGTATAGAATATCCGTTTACCATTATGTTCTAAAATAACTGAAGCACCGCCCAACACATGGCCGGACTCGTGCAAAGTTACTTTGACATCGTTTACCATGCATGTTTCCTTGTATTGCAAATTCTTGGAATTTTTCATCATTGTTATTATGTCAATATATTCAAAGGGTAAGTAGAACCCTGAAATTTTTATCATGTCCTCAATCAATAACCTTGACAGCTCAAATGTAGGAGGAGTACCCAAAGCTTGAACTGATGCTGATTCAGACAAGAACAGAGATGGGACAAATCCGGAATGATCTAGATGAGCATGTGTAATCACTACAGCATTAACATCTTTCGGCCTGACATGCATAGGGAAGATGGGTTCTCTTTTTAAGAGTACACCATAATCCATCAAAATGCCTGTACTATTCACATTTACGAGGAACGCTGAACGGCCAACTTCTTTGGCAGCGCCCAAGACTGATATTTTCATTTATCCTTTATTCCAAGGTAAGTGCTTTAAGTCTTTCACAGTGAGGATAAGTACGACGATATTTTTTGTCCCCTTTACCATAGGAATATTGACAAGTGAAATTATGTTCTAGTAATGACTATGATATTGTAACCTGTTAGTTTGGTCCAATGGATAAAAGGAAGAATTTGAATATATTTGCAACGACTTCCGCAGGGTAGTTCCTTCACTGATATGTTCAAAGGCGCGGATAACAAGGAGGTATTTGTAGTCACAAGATTGAGATTCAGATTTTGCAATACTGGGAATGCTAATAATAAAAGCATTAATAGTGTGTTTCACAAGGGATAGCAAGCATTGGGAAAAAAAGAGCTAACAGCTATCTTTTCATCAGACCCAGATCGATATTACAAGGTTTCGTTATTTGACAGATTAGGGTTCAGACGACAACGATGCATTAATTGCGGAAAATTTTTTTGGTCCCTAAATGAGAGACAGGTTTGTCCAGACCACGAGTACTACGGTTTTATAGGTGAACCTCCCACGAATAAAAGACTTGATTACATCAACGCTTGGAAGGAAATAGAAGAATACTTCCAATCCAATGCACATTCGATAATCAGACAGTATCCTGTAGTCTGCAGGTGGCGTGATGATCTCTATTTTACAATAGCATCTATTGTCGATTTCCAAAGAGTAATTGGGAACAAGGTTATTTTTGAGCTGCCTACAAATCCACTTATTGTTCCGCAAATGTGTTTGCGCTTTAATGATATAGAAAATGTGGGTTTGAGTGGCAGACATTACACAAGTTTCTGTATGATCGGCCAGGTTTGCAATGCGGACTCGCATGGTGGCTATTGGAAAGATAGGTGTATTGAGCTTGATTTTAGAATGCTTACAAACGCGCTGGGAATAAGAAAAGAGGAGATCACCTTTGTAGAAGATGTATGGATGGGCGCGGGTGCATTTGGTTACTCTCTGGAATATTTTGTGAGTGGACTTGAGCTAGGTAATGCTGTTTTTACCGAATTTGAGGGGAATGAGAACGACTATAGAGTAATGACCAATAAGATTATTGATATGGGAGCTGGACTTGAGAGACTCTCTTGGGTAACAATGGGAACACCGACAAGCTACGATTGTTCTTTTGGTCCAGTGGTGCGAAAATTAGTTGACGAGTCTGGAACCTCTGATAATCAAGAAATTCTATCCAAATATTTTACAGCAGTTTCTACTAAACTTGACTACATGGGTGGAGACATTCACGCATTAAAGTCACTAATCGCTAAGGAACTAAAAATCTCCGATGACCTACTCACAAAAATGACTTCCCCCTACGAGGCAATTTATACTATCGCAGATCACACTCGTACTCTGGTGTTCGCTATCTCTGATGGTGCACTCCCATCAAACGTGGGAGGAGGCTATAATCTAAGAGTGATTCTACGCAGGGCACTTTCGATCTTGGAAAGATTGGGTTGGAGCATGAGACTCGAAGATATAGCTGATATGCATATTGATTATGTCAAGCACATGTATCCAGAAATTGAGGAACATAGAGAAGATGTCAGGACAATTCTTCAGATTGAATCTGGTAGATATATAGGATCGAGGGAAAGGATGGAAGCGATTGCTAATTCAATAAAAAGCACTAAGAAGAAGCTGGTGGTAGATGATCTTATAAGAATGTACGAATCTGACGGTGTTACCCCTGACTTTTTGGTGGATTTAGGAGCAATAGAGAATATCCCGCCTACTTTTTATACAAAGCTCGCTGAACTTCATACTAGCCAAGCAGCAGCTCAAGCTCACAAGCCAATCTACGGTTTGGATGGTGTTGCCCCGACCAGATTATTATATTACGAAGACAAGTCAATCCGTGAATTTAGTGCCAAGATTCTTAAGGTGATCGATAAAAAATTTATAATACTAGACCAGACCGCGTTCTATCCGCGGGGTGGTGGACAAGAACCTGACACAGGAGAGATCAACGGCGTCAAAGTACTTGAAGTTACGAAACAAGCAGACATAGTAATTCATAAACTACAAAGTCCCTCAGACTTCATGGACGGCAAGACTGTTCATGGAACAATAAATGCCCGAAGGCGCGAACTGATCACCAAACATCATACTGCAACTCATGTACTTAATACATCAGCGAGATTTAATCTTGGATCGTGGGTATGGCAGAATTCTGCATTCAAAGAGGAAAATTATGCCAGACTTGATATTACACACCATTCAGCTCTCAATAGGGAGGAGGTTGAAAGAATAGAAAAGACTGCAAACAATGTAATTAGACAAAATTTACCGGTTAAGATCAAGATCTTTGACCGTGTTGATGCAGAGCAAGGCTACAGTTTTAGAATATATCAGGGTGGTGCTGTCCCAACCAGCAATATCAGGATTGTAAATATAGAAAACTGGGATATCGAAGCCTGTGGGGGAACACATGTCAGCACAACTGGTGAAATAGGACTTATTAAAATTACTAAATCTGAAAGGATTCAGGATGGAGTTGTTAGATTAGAGTTTGTTGCCGGGGAGGCCGCAATGAACTACATCCAAAAGCAAGAAAACCAGCTTATCATGATTGCTCAGTCGTTAGGCTCCAGTAAGGAAAAGGTTGTCGAGTCTCTTCAAAAGAGTATAGATGAGGCTGAGGCAGCAAAGAAGAAGATAAAAATTATGCTTCGAAAATTCACTCCCTCAATATCAAAATCAGTTTCTGAGGAAGCAAAGCAATTATCTTCGGATGGCATAAAGTTTTATCATGTAATTGATAATGAAATGGATGAGGAATATCATATTTCTATAGGAGAGAAATCTATTGAAAATGATCCATCTCTGATCTACGTGGCCTTTATATCAAAAGGTGAGGGGATACGTATGATTGTATTTGTTGGCGAACAGGCACAGAAAAAAATTAAAGCTGCCAGCATTGCGAGGCAAATTTCTATTCAACTGGGAGGTTCAGGTGGTGGCGATGCTAGATTCGGACAGGGTGGAGGTAGATTTAAGGACAAGATAAAGGCTGCTCTGGGTTCAGTCGAACAGTTAGTCTTGAAAAGTGGTATGTAGGATTAACAAAAGTAATCGTATCATGACCAGTATCAATAATAAAAATAATGGGGACAAGAGGAAGGAAGGTAAGAACAGAATAGATTGGAAGTCAGTTGAAGAAAAGTGGCGAGATAGATGGGAAGAACAAAGGATCTTTCAAGCAGATCCGGATTTTGGAAAGAGGAAATATTTCATAACCGTAGCATACCCCTATCCAAACTCACCTCAACATATTGGACATGGAAGAACGTACACTCTTGCTGACGTACATGCACGTTACATGAGGATGAAAGGTTATAATGTTTTGTTCCCAATGGGTTTCCATTACACAGGGACTCCTATTCTTGCCATGTCGCGTAGAGTAGCATCGCGGGATAAAGAACTGCTGGAAACCTTCGATAAGGTTTACCACGTTCCAAACGAAGCAATTACAAGTTTTGTCGAACCAGTAAAAATCGCGAGCTACTTTCACAATGAGATCAAACTAGGAATGAAAGAGTTGGGATTTTCAATAGATTGGAGGCGCGAGTTTAATACCGTAGACACAACATTTTCAAATTTTATCTCTTGGCAGTTTAGGACATTGCGGAAAAAAGGACTAATAGTGCAAGGATCGCATCCGGTCGGTTGGTGCCCAAACGATCAGAATCCTGTTAGTCAACACGATACCATAGGCGATGTTGAACCTTCCTTCAGTGAATATACTTTGATAAAGTTCAGGCTAGGCGATGGATACATAATTCCGACGGCAACTTTGAGACCAGAAACTATCTATGGTGCTACCAATTTATGGGTTAACCCCAATATAGAATACGTCAAAATATATCTCAAAGACAAGGAGGAACGATGGATTGTAAGCAAGGAAGCGGCTAAAAAATTAGAATTTCTAGGTCATATAGTCACTAGCGAGTCTCACGTGTTAGGAAAAGAACTAGTTGGGACATCGGCTAAAAACCCAGTTACTCACGTTTCGTTGCCATTATATCCAGCCCTTTTTGTTGAAGCTGATAACGGTACGGGGTTCGTAATGTCTGTTCCAGCTCATGCACCATATGATTATCTTGCACTTGAAGATCTGAAAAGTAATTTTTCAATCCAAAAGGAATTTGGATTAAGATCAGTTGAAGTAAAACCCATTGCAATAATTGAATCCGACGACTACTCCGGTCTAGACGTAATACCTTCTAAGCAGATCATAAACAAATTCAACATAAGGGATCAGACGGGTACCGAAATCGAAAAAGCTACTAACGAGCTCTATTCACATGAATTTTACAAAGGAAAGATGCTCCAAAATACAGGAAAGTATGGTGGTATGCCTGTTTCTGAAGCAAAGGACAAGGTAAAAAGTGAAATTCTCATAAGTGGTGATGCTGATATAATGTTTGAATTGCTAAATGAACCTGTCAGATGCAGGTGCGGTACACGATGTGTAGTTAAACTGTTAAACGATCAATGGTTTCTGAATTATGGTGATATGGAATGGAAGCGTTTAGCACATGAATGCCTGAACAGCATGGAAATAGTTCCGGAAGAAATCAGGCAGGAATTTAACTACGTGCTAGATTGGTTAAGAGAGAGGGCTTGTGCAAGAAAATCAGGGTTGGGTACTAAGTTACCCTGGGATCTGGACTGGATTATTGAGAGCCTCTCAGATTCTGTTATCTATATGGCATACTACATATTGGCAAAGTATGTTAATGATAAATCAATCATTGATGTTAATAATCTAAAGGATTCAGTTTTTGATTATGTCTTACTAGGGAAAGGCAACCTTATGCAGGTCGCTTCAGAGTGCAATATCTCTGTAGCATTACTTGAGCAGATAAGGCAAGAGTTTACTTATTTTTATCCCGTGGATTCAAGACATTCTGGCAGGGATCTAGTTCCAAACCACTTGTCTTTTTTTATTTTCGACCATGTAGCAATTTTTGACAGAGAGAATTGGCCAAAGCAGATTGTTGTAAATGGCTCCGTGCTGATGGATGGCAAGAAGATGTCAAAATCGCTTGGAAATATTATTCCACTTCGTGATGCCATCAAAGAACATAGCGCAGATGCGATCCGTTTAGCAATGCTTATTTCTGCAGAGCTCTTGCAAGATGCCGATTTTTCATTCGATACGGTAAAGGGAATTCGGTCCAAGTTACAAGATATATATGATATGGGGATAGAATCTTCTACAAACTCCTCACAATCAGAAATGAAAGGAGCAAATTTAAATAAAGAACTAGTAGACCGGTGGCTTCTCAGCAGATTACATCGCACCATTGCAAATACTACGTTGTCAATGGATAAGTTACGTGTGAGAGAAGCGGCCCATAACATAATATACTCTCTAGATCACGATCTACAATGGTATGAAAAGAGAGTAAAAGCCAAGAATCACGAAAGCTCTTCCATTCAATATACTCTTTCAACGTTTCTTAATATCCGTATTAGGATGCTGGCACCATTTGCCCCTTTTATAAGTGAAGAAGTATGGGAGAAAATTGATAATTCATCCACTTCCATCATTTCTGCCGGCTGGCCATCAGCCGAAGAGGATAAGATAGATGTCGTTGCGGAGGAATCGGAGCAGCTAATTATGAATTCGATTTTTGATCTACAGAAGATTGTCAAAGTAACGAGGCTTAATCCAAAAAAAATAATTTTTTATACTGCTGCAAACTGGAAATTAAAAGTATATAATAAGATTCTCTCGAGCGTATTTTTGGAGAGTAATCCCAACTTTGGAGATATCATGAAACAGCTGATTAAAGATCCGGAAACAACAAAGGCAAAAACCGATTCCAATATCGTGCGAAAAATGATCGAAGATATCCTATCCGATCCAATTGAAACAAGAAACAGGCGAGTACGGCTCGAGAATTTTGATGAAAGACTTCCCATAGAGGATGCTAGAAACTTATTATCTTTAGAAATTGGAAACGAACACGCTGAGATATTGGTATATTCAGAAGATGATGCCGATCTTTCAGAATACGATCCGAAGCACAAAGCAAAATTTGCTAGACCCTTCAAACCGGCAATTTACTTGATCGATCAATAACATATACCATTGATTGTCACTCTTATCACTCACCATGTTATCGCTGTTATTACTACTTGGCCTTTTGCCTTTTCCTCGCAGCAATAATAGATGAAACTAAATATAATGAAAACCCTACCGCGACCATCGGGAGTCCATAAAGTGAAAATCCACCTCTATGGGTGTAGCTTCCCACTCCCACAAATATAGCTCCTACTATCAGCAAGGCTAATCCTGTTCGAGCCGCTGCTGGCATCTGAATTTTCGTCTTTGAAGATGATGGCAATGTATCTGTATCTCCTTTCACAACTAAGACGCACTAATATCATTTTTTTGTCAGCTAAACCAATCACAATATTATAATTATGGCACTAAAGTGGATTCCATTGTCAGATCTTAGATGAACGCCGAACATATACGGGGTGCAAATGAGAAGCACGGATTTCCTACTATTGAAGATATATTCAAAGCAAGGGATTTGCTAAATGAAGTTGTGAGAAAAACACCATTGCAAAGATCTGAAACGTTTTCTAAATTGACAGGAACAAACATCTTTCTTAAGCTTGAATCTTTGCAAAAAACGGGTTCGTTTAAGGTGCGTGGAGCATTCGTTAAGCTCGCCATGTTATCGAATGAAGAGCGCAAATACGGTGTCATTGCTGCCTCGGCAGGTAATCATGCCCAAGGAGTTGCATATGCTGCATTGCAAAAGAATATTTCTTGTACCATAGTGATGCCGAAGAATGCGTCTCCGGCGAAAGTTGCTGCTACAAAATCATATGGAGCGAAGGTGACTCTACGCGGGTTAGACTATGAGGAATCCTGGCTTGCAGCTCAGGAAATAGCAAAGGAGGAGGGACGCACGGTCATTCATGCTTTTGATGACGCTCAAATAATTTCTGGTCAGGGAACAATCGGTCTTGAATTGTTGGAGGATCTCCGTGAAATTGACGAAGTTTATTTGCCTGTGGGTGGTGGAGGGCTTGCAGCGGGTGTTGCGATAGCAATAAAAGCAAAAAATCCCAATGTAAAGATTGTTGGAATAGAATCCAAAGCATTTCCCTCTATGAAAGAATCTCTAGCCAAAGGCTCCTTGCAACATGCAAAAGAAGGATATACCATTGCAGATGGCATCTCTGTAAAATCACCTGGCAAACTTACTTACGAAATAGCGAGCGAATACCTAGACGACCTAAGATTAGTCGAGGATTCATCGATAGTTGAAACGATGTTTTTGCTCATGGAAAGAGCAAAGCTCGTTGTAGAACCTGCGGGGGCAGCAAGCCTCGCTTATTTAGTTTCAAATGGCCACCCAAACAAAGCCAAGAATGTAATAGCCTTGCTATCTGGAGGTAACGTGGATATGTATCTGCTTGGACAAGTAGTAGCAAAGGGTCTTATGCATATGGGAAGGATGCTCAAAATTTTTATCCAGTTACCTGATAGACCCGGAGCATTGAAGACCATAGTGGATAGTATTGCAGCACTAAGTGTTAATATTGTCGAAGTCGACCATGATAGATTAAGTCCCAATATTTCTGCTGGAACAGCGGGTGTATACTTAAGTCTTGAAATGGAAAATGCAAGTCATGCAAAACGCTTAGTCAATTTTCTAGAGGAAAAGGGCGTCGAATTCAGAATTCTTAGTTGACATAATTCCTCATACCAATCTCGCAGAGAGCAATAGCCAAGCATTCAGGGACTCTTATTAGCTAAATATTACCCATACATGTACTACCAAGATGATATCTTTAGTTGGTAAAGTCATACTCTCTGAACCCTGCCTTTTCAGCAGTGGTGCCACCTATTTTTACTAGGACGAACTCGTTGTGGACATGCAAAAGAGAGGTATCGAAGTTTCTTTCATTTCCGCGAAGTCTTTCATATTCGTTAATTGAAATCTTTTTTCTGGGTCCAATTTCTTCCTCGAGGTTCATTCCTTCTACGATTTCCTTGTATTCAGATTGAATCACACCAGTAAACACCATAGCGCTACTACCGCTACCATATGATCCAAACCCTACTCTCTTATTCTGAAGATCAGTACCCTTCTTGTATTCAAATTCCAACAGGCTTCTAAAACCCATAAACATTGACGCAGTGTACAGATTGCCGATTATGGTCGATGCTTCGAGTGAGCTCGCCATTTTCTTTTCAAAAACTTCATTGTAGAAAGATGTTTGCATAAATGCTCGCCTGAATCTTTCATCAGCTTTCATAAATTCAGTGTCAGCCAAAATTGATTCAATGGTGCCCCTGGGGTCTTTGGGGATTGGTTCTTGTAATCCCACTTCTTTTATGACTTTATTCCACCGTGGGAGATACCTCCACTCATGTCTTAACAAGTATGCCAGCGCCTTTTCACCCATCCGTCTATAAGGAAGATGAACACTAAATAAATCGATGTGATCTGTTATGGACTCCCCATCCTTCAGTCGAATCAAACCTGTTCTGATAGCTTTTTCTTTATAACTATCAAAGGCTTTTCTTACCTGAATTAAATATAACAAATTAGAGTAGCTTCCATTAACAACAGGCGTATCTTTTCCACATGGTCTGTAGAAATCATATTCATTACTGATAATTGTGGAGGTAACTTTTTGATCAAAAGATAGTAATCTGGGATTCTCCTTTATCAGCATAGCAACTGCGCCTGCACCCTGTGTATATTCCCCAGTAGAACCAATATCATATTTCGCAATATCGCTAACAATCACTATGGCTGCTTTACCATTATTTTCGTCTGCCCTGATCCAATTTGTATTATCGTAAAGCGCATATGATCCACTCACACAGGCAAATTTACACTCTATCCCCCCGGCGTGTTCAAAGGAACTTTCTCCGTAAACTTGTTCTAGCATTCCTATCACAAAAGAATTCATCGCTTTGGATTCGTCAAGGCCAGACTCGGTAGCTACATACATTCTACCTATATCTTCTGGATGTAGGTGGTTTTTTTGCATCAATTTCAAACAAGCGTTAGCGGCCATGCAAGCTGGATCTTGGTTTGTATCGACCAGAGCCATCTTCTTTACTCCAATACCGTATTCTAACTTGCGAGGGTCAATTCCTCTTGCCTCAGCAAAATCCTTATAGTCTATATACAGCTTTGGGATATATATAGCCAGATCATCAATCCCCACTGGCATTTATCCATCTACCATATAGCATGAAACTACAGATATAGCCAATTTAAAGTTATATCTAGCTAGTTTTGACTAATTGTCGTAAGCTGGTTGACACACTTTGTGTCTAGTTTAATATTTTTTTATAGTCTGATAGAAGTTATCTCTCTCCGCGACTTCAAAACCAATTTGTTTAACAGCATCTATAATTTTACGCGCACTTAGTTCAGTCGATCTGGACCCAGTAGCGGTGACTACTTCTTCACCGATAAGAGTGCCTCCAAAATCGTCAGCGCCGTAATTTAGTGCAAGCTGAGCCATGCCAATTCCGTTTGTAAGCCAAGAGGATTGAAGATGATCTATCAAACCATTAAAGATTATTCTTGAAATGGCAATCATCTTTAACAGATTAAATCCTCCCGCTGGATATTTTATAAGGCCATCGGCCTGTATCCGAGTTCTGTTGGGTTCAAAACTCCAAGGGATAAATGCCAT
The DNA here is from genome assembly GCA_035691865.1 of Candidatus Nitrosopolaris sp. Classification (GTDB taxonomy): domain Archaea; phylum Thermoproteota; class Nitrososphaeria; order Nitrososphaerales; family Nitrososphaeraceae; genus Nitrosopolaris. Next base: position 161,944 of record DASSIM010000023.1, read on the forward strand.
AAAACCTCTAGTTTTTTTTTGTAGTTCTGCAATTTTCAGAATATGTCGGGCCCTTTGTTCTTCGGTCTCTACTGTCCCATACATCATTGTAGCGGAGGACTTTATATCTAATCCATGCGCCTCTTCCATTATTCTAAGCCATTCGTGACTTTTGATTTTGAGAGGACTTATCTCTGATTTCACATCGTCATCTAGGATTTCTGCACCCGCACCTGGAAGGGAATCCAAGCCAGCACTTTTTAGTCTTGCAAGGATTTCTTTTGTGCTACTTTTCTCTACCTTTGCCACAATATCAATTTCTGATGCAGAAAGCCCATGAATCCCGACTTCGGGGCATCTTGCCTTTATTGCTTTGAAGGTGTCCTCGTAAAATTCCAGTTTCAGATTTGGATTATGTCCACCTTGAATCAGCACTTGAGTAATCCCGAACATCTCTCTAGACACTAATACACGCTTCAGAATTTCATCTACAGATAATGTATAAGATTCTGCATGTCCCATCGGACGGTAGAAGGCACAGAATTTGCAATAAGTTATGCAAATATTAGTATAGTTCAATATAATATTATTAACAAATGTAGCAGTATTTCCGTATAGTCGCTGTCTAAGTATATTACTTACCATGGCAATTGGGTAAATGTCATTGGATTTGAAAAGCCGTATGCATTCATCCAGACCAAGAATATGAGAGTCTAGTGCATTATGCAAAATGTCTGCGACATCAGACTTTGTAATGAAATCGTGTAACAGGCCGCTAGTACTTTGCATATTAACATATCTGTGTGGATTATCGATGCTATTTATTCCTTACAGGTGCTAATCTCTTCTCTTAGCTGAACGAAGTTTAGCATAAACTACGAAAAGGAGAAAGAGCTTCAAGATTTTACTACACGAGGATCTCTGATATGGAAGGAGGCGTATGGCGACGTAAGGATTCTGACGAGCTTATTCTACAAGTCGCTAGGGGAATACCACATCTTGTGAAGGAAATTGAGTCCAAATATACGCCTTCGTAGACGGCAAAATCTAGTCAACAGGCAGGTCGGCCAGTATACACAAATCCGGTGCAACTGCAAGACGATGGCGACCTCTTCATATGCAAATTACATCAACAAGCAAGGCACGTTATGGAAGAGCCAAGAAACGCCCTCGAAATTTATAAGTCATTGGGTATTAGAGGCGTTATAGACAAGGAGCAAGGAACAAGAGAAGTAGCTCAAGAACTCGGACAACTGCTTCCAGGTGAATTATGTACGTCTGTATAACCAACACTATAGCAGGACGGGAACCCGGGCTGATCGCAGTGAGTTGGGTCTATCGAATCAGGGAGACTTGCTAAAGTGAGCAGCGGCACTTCTACTGGCGCCATTAACAGCTGATGAGTTGCTGGTTGATGAAAATGAGGGATGGAAATGTGTGTGAACTTTTCTTGGCGAACAACTGGTCTTGGAGACCAGCTTGCAACGCCTGAGAATTGCGTCCAACACACCCGATATGAAAACAAGACAAAGGTTTACAAGAGAAGATGGAGATATGCAGGATGTGATGGACATTAACATCAACATATGGCATCGTAAATTAAACTGATCTTCAAAAACCCTCTCATGATCTATAGCGCAAATTTTATATTATTAGAACCCTAAAGATACATCGTCTTTGAAAGGACTTCCAGGAATAAAGCGAAAATCTCTAGGGTTCTAGAGTTCCTTATGCCCACCTTGGATTAAAAAGTTTACAATCTGAAAATCATTGCGTGATTACATCATGATATTATCAATTGCTAACACATATTATATCTGGACTTCATAGCTAGTGCTAGTTTGCTCAAAGGTGTTAGAGGTGGGGATGAAGTAGGAACACCTGCATTGGAAAAGGCCATGGCAGGCCAAGAATTATCATATAAGGATGGACTCGAGCTCATGAACGAAGAGAACCTTTTTTTGCTAGGCGCCGCTGCGGACAATATTCGCAAATATCTTAAGGGAAATAGTGTCACTTTTGTTTCTTCTTATTACTTAAATTACACCAATATTTGTGCTGCAAGTTGCCCTTTGTGCGCATTTTACAGAAAGGGCAACGAACCAGAAGCATTTACTCTGAACACTGAGCAGATATTGACGAGAGCGCGGATCGCAATAAAAGAAATGGGAAGCACGGAGCTGCATATAGTAGGTGGCTTTCATCCAAAGCTTGGTTTGGATTACTATGAGAATATGATGAGGGCGATAAAAGCAGAGTTTCCTAGCATTATAATTAAAGCGTTGACTCCGGCAGAAATTTTCTTTATCTCCAGATTAACTAGAAATTCCGTAAAAGAAGTATTGCTTAGATTGAAAGCAGCTGGCCTAGATGCCCTACCTGGGGGAGGAGCCGAGATTTTTGAACCGGAAGTGAGAGAGATAATTGTAAGAGGAAAATGCTCTAGTGAAGAGTGGCTAGATACTGCCCGTCAAGCTCATGAGCTAGGATTGAAAAGCAATTGCACCATGCTTTTCGGTCATGTAGAGAAACCTGAACACATAGTTGAGCATATTTTGCAGATCAGAGAGCTTCATAAAAAGACACGGGGCTTTACTACATTTATTCCATTAAAATTTAGCTTAGAGAATACCGAGCTAGAAAAGAATAACATGATCAAGAGGGAGAGTCCCTCAACATATGACTTGAGGGTTATCGCGGTGTCAAGGCTGTTGCTAGCAAATGTACTCAATAACGTGTCGGTATATTGGGTAGCATTAGGTAAGAAATTAGCTCAGGTCGCATTGTCCTTTGGAGGCAACGATATGGTGGGAACTGCGTTTTCGGAGGAAATATTCAGAGCTGCTGGTAAAGATACAGGTACTTCTATTCAAGAGTTAGTTAGTTTGATTAAGGAAATTAAGAGAGAGGCTGTTCAAAGAGATACATTTTTTAATGTAATTAGAAGGTTTAGTTGAGATGTGTGATATATCCGGAATTCAAACGAAATTCAAATGTGAAATCAGCGGAAGTATTCCTTTCTCTTGTCCCATTCTGAACATTTTCTTGATAGCTTTTTCTCCAATAGGGCCCATGTCAACAGTAATATCATTTACATACATTTTGATAAACTTCCTCATAACCTGTTTTGGTTGCCCTCTGCTATACCTCATAGCATAATCTACAGCAGCATTTTTGTGTTCGAGTCCATATAGGATTGATGTCTTGAAAAGATTGTTAAACCATCTAATCTCCTGAGTGGTCATTGATTTGATACTTGCGACATTGATCCCTAATGGCACCGGCAGCCCATTGGTTTCAGTATGCCACCAAGCTCCCAGATCAAGAATGTTGTATAGGTGTGACTTATAATAGGTAATCTGCATTTCGTGAATAACCAATCCTGCGTCAACTTTATCTGACAGAACAGCGTTGGGAATTAGCTGAAAATTTATTTCCTGTTCATTAAATTTTCCGAGAACTAAATTTAGTAATAAATTGGCAGACGTCATCTTGCCTGGAATTGCGATTGTAGATTCTTTTAATTGAGAAAGTGACAGCTCTTTTTTTGATACTACTATTGGACCATAGTTATAGCCAAAGCTTGCTCCGCTACGCAGTATAATGTAGTCCTTCAAATAAGCGAATGCATGAGCTGAAACTGCGGTAACGTCGAGCTCATGTTTTAAGGCATGATTGTTAAGAGTTTCAATGTCTTCTATAACATGTTTGATTTTAAAATGAGGAGATTCTACTTTGTGTGCTTCAATACCGTAGAACATGAACGCATCATCAGCGTCAGGGGTGTGACCTAACATTATCTCCCTCATAGTCTGAATCACATTCGATTACATTTACAGAGCAATAATTTCTTTCTTTTCTGGTCTGATATAGGTCAGAATAAAGAATATCATACTGACTTTCTTGCTTTGGATTCATTTATTCATTTCTACCGTTGCGAGATATACTCCAATCTTAACACATACACATGGTAATCGTCATCCAATCTATTGCATCTAATTAGATCCAAGAGATATGCTCTCTAAAAACGTTAGATGTTGACATGAAAGTGAGGTTTGAACACTTGCCCACAAGCAATTTATGCGCTTCATGAGCTGCATTCTTAAACTCGGCTACTATTTCTATAATCCTACTTCAAGTATTAATATTGTTTGAGAAGATATTCAATAATTGCTACATAATATGAAATTTATTATGATTCCATTGCAATGAGTTCACGTCACAGATTTTAAGCATCACGATTTTAACAAAAAAGTGGGTTTGGCAGATACTTAGTCCATAGCATTAGATTCTGACTAGGGGCTACAAATTCGCACGGTGTTCACAAGGTTAAGTCTGACACCATGAATCCACCGAACAATTGTAGACATGGGTAAGCCTTAATAAATTCGCCACTATAAATATTGGCTTGAATGTCCGTGAGTGGGTGTACTCGCAAAACGCGATTTCTCAACACTTCGAGGTTATATTTATTCTACTTTCTATACATGAACGATAGGTGGGTGACTTGCACCTCTTAAGTAATCTAACTCACGTTTTTGCATTGCTAATAGAGATTCTGAGGTCATAAATTGCTATCCCGGCATCATTCCCCTCGAATACCACCTCAAAAAAGCCGTACGATTATCTCACAGTACTAGGGAACGTTTAATAGTCCTCCGACGAAGTTTTTTCGACTATATATGCCAAAATTCAAATCTACTCAGGATATTTTGAGAATTATCGGTAATAAAGAACAAATTCGTAACTTTGGTGTTATCGCCCATGTTGACCACGGCAAGACAACCATGAGTGATAGTCTATTGGCTGCCTCAGGTATTATTTCTCCTTCGGTTGCAGGTCAGGCTCTTGCACTCGATTCGATGAAACTTGAACAAAACCGACAAATGACTATTCGCGGGGCAAACGTTACACTATTCTATGAAAGTGATGGTAAGGAATATGTTATCAATATGATTGACACGCCCGGTCACATTGACTTCACAGGTAGGGTCACCCGAGCGCTTAGAGCAATCGATGGTGTAGTAGTGGTCTCTGATTCCGTAGAAGGAATTATGACTCAGACAGAGACAGTAACAAGACAAGCCCTCGAAGAACGAGTAAGGCCTGTTCTTTACATTAACAAGATTGACAGGTTAGTGAAGGAATTAAGGTTAGACCCGTCGGCGATGCAAAAATGGCTCTCGAATATAATTGCTGAATTCAATAGACTTGTTGATATTTATGCTGAAAAAGAGCTTAAACAAAAATGGAAGGTTAGCATTCAAGCAAATAGCGTTGCATTTGGCTCTGCGAAAGACAAATGGGGCTTTAACTTCGCGATGGCCCAAAAAAAAGGTATCACTTTTAAGGATGTTTACGATGCATACACTTCAGAAGATCCTAATCTTATAAAATTGCTAGCTGAAAGAGCACCTTTACATGATGCTGTTCTAGGGATGGTTGTCCAGCACCATCCACCACCTCATGTAGCCCAGAGATATAGAATTCCTAAGATTTGGGGTGGAGATTTAGAATCCGATATTGGCAAATCTCTTGTAGCGTGCGACGATAAGGGGCCTGCTGTTATGATGGTTACTACAATCAATGTAGATCCTCAAGCCGGCAGAGTTGCAACAGGCAGACTCTTTTCCGGAACTGTAAAGGATGGCGACGAAATCTACCTGATAGACGCAAAAAGGCCAGGAAAAATTCAGTCAGTAAATATCTACATGGGAAATACTAGAGAGGTAGTAAGCATATTGCCTGCGGGTAATATTCCTGCCCTGTTAGGTGTCGATTACGCTATTGCAGGAGAAACAATTTCTACCGTAAAAAATATTCCGGCATTTGAATCTATAAAATACGTCTCAGAACCAGTGGTTACAATTGCGGTAGAGCCCAAGCATCCAAAGGATCTGCCGAAGCTTGTTGAGGCGTTAAGAAGAATTACGGTAGAAGATCCAAATCTTATCGTCAAGATTAACGAAGAATCCGGCGAGACTCTGATGGCAGGAATGGGAGTGTTGCATCTAGAAATCGCTACGTCACTTTTGCAGGAAGCTGGCCTTGACATCACCACTAGTCAGCCATTAATCAACTATAGAGAAACAATTCGTGCAAAAGCAGGACCAATCATGAGCAAATCGCCCAACAAGCACAATAAGATCTTTATGCGTGTGGAGCCACTCGGTGAAGACATAATCGAATTGATTAGGACTCGTCATATCCGAGAAGATATGGATAAGAAGGAAATGGCCAAGGTTCTTCGAGAAAAGGGCTGGAATTCGGATGAAGCACGGAGTGTCGCCGCGGTTGATGTAAGTGGCAACGTATTACTTGATGAAACTAAAGGTGTCCAATTTATTCAGGAATCTATGGACTCTATCAAATCAGGTTTTGAGGACGTAATTTATTCTGGCCCGATAGCTCATGAAACCGTAAGGGGTGTGAAGTTTGTTTTACATCACTTTGTTCCCCACGAGGACCCGGCACACAGGGGTTTAGCCCAATTGATGCCCGCTACCAGAAGATCTATGCTAGGTTCCATGCTTATTGCCGATCCTGTGCTTCTCGAGCCTATTCTGGGTATCGAGATAAAGTGCCCTCAGGAACAGATTGGCACTGTGGCAGGTATTTTATCAGGAAAAAGAGGGAAATTGCTAAATGTGGAGCAAAAGGGCTTAATTTCGATTATACAAGGCGAAGTGCCAGCGTCAGAAACGTTTGATCTATCTGAGGTGATGCGGGGCGGAACAGCGGGTAAGGCATTGTGGAATACATACTTTAAGGCGTGGCAACCTGTCCCGCAATCAATCTTCAGAACTTTAGTGGGTGAAACAAGGAAGAGGAAGGGGCTAAATCCAGAACCACCTAGTCCAGACGAATTTATAGACAAGGAATAGCCTAGCCCAAGTAATTTTATTTTCTCCCTCCAAAAAATGGGCAAGACCAAGTACAGACAATAGAACTCCGTTTCCCCTAAGTCAAGACAAATAACCCAAATTGCCAAAAATACAGCACATGTCACTGCGGATAATCCGGCTAGCCATTTAGGAATGGTTGTTGCCGTTACTAATACGATTTTGGCTATTGTTATTTAAGCGAATGATAACTATATTCCAATAGAACTAAGAATAGCATTTTATGATAATTCATTACTGGCACTAGACCCTCAATAAATATAAACAATTAAGGTGAAGATTAGTTCTGTATGAAACTTGACCTGCCGAGGTATACTGAAAGGTTTGGAGCCATTAGTCTCCATGGTGTTCAGCGTGTCTACGAGCTGGATTCTGGATTTAACGACGGTAGGCCAGCATCTGAAGCCATTCGGAGTGTGGGAAATTTAGAGATTTCAGAAATTGAAAGGAAAATGGCTATTGTGATACCCATTAAAGGTGAACGCTTAAAGTTACTCGAAGGGGTATTGAGCGGTATACCCCATGATTGTTTAACAATTATCGTTTCTAATAGTCCAAGGCAGCCAGTAGACAGGTTTAAACTAGAAAAAGAGGCACTTGAACAATTCAATCGATTTGTTGGAAAAAATACATTAATCCTGCATCAAAAAGATCCTGGGTTATCTGATGCACTCAAAGAGGTTGGGTATACCAGTATATTTGGTCCAGATGATATAGTGAGGAACGGTAAGGCTGAGGGAATGGTTACGGGAATGCTGCTAGCAAAGATGGCAGGAAAAGAATATGTTGGATTCATCGACGCTGATAATTACGTTCCCGGTGCTGTGAACGAATATGTAAAAATATTTGCTTCCGGTATCGCAATGTCTAACACACCATACACGATGGTTCGTATTTCATGGATTTACAAACCCAAAGTATCTGAGAGCGGATTATATTTTTCAAAATGGGGAAGAGTGTCTGAGATAACAAATCAATATCTTAATTCATTGGTATCATATTACACCGGCTTTGAAACCGAAGTTATGCGCACAGGAAACTCAGGGGAACATTGCATGTCTATGAAATTAGCAGAGCTATTGTCCTATTCATCAGGTTTTTCTGTGGAGCCCTACGAGGTAGTGAACATACTGGAAGAATTTGGAGGAATTTTACCAACTGAAAATCAAGATGCGATGGATAAAGGTATAGAAGTAATGCAGGTGGAAACGCGGAATCCACATTTTCATGAAGAAAAGGGCGAGGATCACTTGAAGGAAATGTTTAATGGATCACTTGGTAGCATATATCACAGCAAGATATGTCCCCCAAGACTAAGAGATAAAATCAGTGAAGAATTGCGCGGAAGAGAAATAATACAGGAGGGTCGAGAGCCAGATTTATTAAAGAATATTAACTCCTTCAAAAACGTTGATATGCACCAGTTCGCAAAAATACTACATGATCGTGCAATAAGTTTCGTTCATTCTAGTTAATAAGTAAATAAAGAATTAAAAACGGATTCTAATTTGTCGCAGCAGAAAAATAACAAGAGATGCAAGACAATCAACATCTTTTTTCAGAGAAAATTGTTGTTTGCATTTTGGCATGAATAGCATAGAAATATTACATTTGTAGCGTTGCCACGATACGGCATAACGATTTAGATCAATATAACCCCTTCTATATCAATTCAGATCAAAGATATTCGATTTACTCCTACCCTTTTTCATTTGTTATCGATTTGCCAATTTAGCAAAGTCATCAATGTATCACACAGGACAATTCGCAGCTCACAGTTTACAGCACGAGTTGATATAGGTGGTTATGTTATGCCGTAACGAGCTAAGCTTTATGATCCAATGCAGAGTTTGAAGTCGATGTATCCTTGCACCTGGCCATTATGTTACGCTTATCCCTTACTAAGTCCAACTGCGAAAAAATAGGACCAATGACCCTCATTCAATATCTCATCCTGTTAATTGATAGGCAGGTCATTATCAATAACGTAATGCGGTGTACAATTCAACCCAGAAAAATATTGAACAAATTTTTTCTCTTTCATTTAAATTCTTACAAATGTAACCATTTATTTTACTTTGCTTGTTGTTAATGTTATAAAAGTCATAAATAAGTACCATTTTCTTGAATTTTTAGTTAGAAGATAACATCTGCAGCAAAGGACATTCCTTTGTTGGACAGAGATGTCTGGAGCAATTAAACGACCAAATGTTGGATTAGTTAATGACCCTTCTACTGACGTCCTCTCACTCTAAAACCTTGCAATAACTAGGCCGATAGATAAGCGTTCAGTAAAAAGGCTTTTAAGTCGTGATAAGCAATCTAATGTAATTGGAGCCGAGTAATTTGTCTATCCTTAGACAACTGTTCTTGGTCCCCTAAATTGGAGATGACAATAATATGTGTGGAATAGTAGGCATTTTGAGTAAAAAGGGTGAAAACGTCGTGCCGCTAATCGGATCTATGCTCTCTTGTATGATAAATCGCGGTCCGGACGGAGCTGGAATTGCGGCGAATCGAAGTATAGTACAATCGGATTCGTTTTCAGATTTAAAATATCACAAAATTTCTGGAGATAGCGCATTAGGTCACGTGAGGCTTGCCATTGTCGGTGGTACCTGCGGACATCAGCCATTTAGTAGTTGTGATGGAAGATTGACCATAGAGCATAACGGGGAAATATACAATTATAAGAAAATTCGGAAGAGATTAATCAAACACCATAAGTTTGCCACTCAAACAGACAGTGAAGTTATTGTTCATTTATTAGAAGATCATTTTAGAAGAAATAATGATCTCCTGAGTGCGGTCAAGAAGACTGTTGCCGAGCTTGATGGGGTCTACGCTATTGTTATCAAAGACGAACAAACAGGAACTATGGCTCTGGTAAGAGATCGAATGGGTGTAAGACAGATTTATTATGGCGAAACAGATCTCCTTGTCGCCTTCGCGTCTGAGCGTAAGGCCTTGTGGAAGATAGGAATAAGGGAACCAACAAATAGAGTCCTGCCAGGATGCGCAGTAATTATTAAACCAAATGTTAGGTTAAAAGAAATACAAGTATCCTATCCTCCTGTACGGTCAGCGAGGATCGTCTATAAAACACTTACTTCGGCAGTCGAGGAATACGAGAAAGCATTGAATGCATCGATGAAGAAGCGCATCCAAGATTTTAATAGAGTTGGGATCATCTTCTCCGGCGGAATTGACAGTGTAATTATTGCGTGGTTAGCCAAGAAAATGGTCAAGGAGGTTATTTGTTACACGGGTGGAATTCGTGGGTCAAGCGATATCGTATTCGCTCGACAAATAGCCAAGAAATTAGACCTTAAGTTGAGAGTTAATGAACTGACAAGCGATGAAGTGGAACAATTGATACCAGAGATTATCGACACTATCGAGGATACAAACGCTGGACAGATAGAGGTCGCAATCCCAGTCTATGCAGCCGTAAAGCTTGCACACGAGGATGGAATCAACGTAATGCTCACAGGTCAAGGAGCAGATGAGCTTTTCGGCGGCTATACATGGTATGCAAAAGTACTTGAAAAAGAAGGGTACCCTAAATTACGGGAGCACATGACGGAAGATTTGCTCTTGCTTTACAGGGAAACTCTAGAACGAGAGGACAAAATTACGATGGCGCATAGTATAGAGATGCGCGAGCCATTTCTTGACATGAAAGTAATCAGACTCTCAATGCAGATGGATTTGAAATTGAATGTGAAGGGCAAAGATGATGCGTTTGGCAAACATGTTCATCGAAAATTAGCTCAGAGGTTGGGTATTCCTAGAAATATCGCATACCGCATTAAGGAAGCAGCACAGCATGGTTCAGGTATGCATGACGTAGTTGATGCAATTGCTAGAAAACACGGATTTGATGAATCTACTATCTCTAACCGATATCTTGATGTTCTTAGATCACGTGAAAAAATAGGAAGCTCACAGAGATATGGCTATCTATTTGAAAATGAAAAAATGTGGATTGCAGAACCTCATGTGCAAATGTATTTTGATAGCATCTCAAAGACGCTACCCACATTTGAACAAAACGTCATGGCAAAACCAAATAAAAGATAGCGTCTATGATCGCGTTGCAGGTTCCGCCCCCTATTTTGCAGGTCAATCTTTTCGAAATCCACGTGTAATATGACGAGATGTAATTGTCCAATCTACTATCAGAACAAAATTTGAAATGGTTCGAGTATTGAAAAGGTCGTTCATGCAACGACTCTAGAAATGTGAAGAGCTATCTACGCCTGTCCAGCGTCCTATTGATAATCCGCGTGGCTCTCTTATGTATCCAATAAGGTGCTTCTGATTTTTCTTGCACTCTATCTACGAACTCGGTAATATGAGAGAAATATTCAGCTGTAGTCTGAGAGGGTAATTTGGATGCTCAGGCATTAGCTGACTTTGAATCCTTGAAAAAGTACGGTGGCGATTCTGTACTGGATAATGCGAGCGAAAAAACTACAAACTGCTTGGACGCTTTTTAATGTAATTTTCATAAGATTCTATACATTTTTTTTGCGTTTCTGATTGAACTGATCCAGGTCGAAGCTTCCTGATCCTCATGATAGCTTTACCGGCATCTAAATTTTCTTCTTCTTTGAGCAGATATGCAGCTAAAATTGTCCCTGTTCTTCCTTTACCTGCAGCGCAGTGAACCATAACAGGTTTTCCTTCAACTATTTGCCTTTTCATAAAATTGATTGTAATATCCAATTGTTCAAGAGACGGAGCACCGTAATCTTCTACTTTTAAATGGAGATACTCGAGCTTATTTCCGTTATTATTAATGTACTGATTAATATTATTTGTAAGCCATTGCGCTGGCAAAGGCACTTCTCTTACAGTAATTATTGTCGCGATCCCATGCTCTAGTACCCACCGAAATTGGGAATACGTCCTGGGTATCCCACTTCCAGCTAGCATATCTTTGATAACCCAGCTGTAATTGGTTGGTCTAGTCGCCAGATGTGAATGTACCCATCTATAGGCATTGCCAATTCTAGTCATACTATAACTTCTGATCAAATTAGATTATTTAATTTATATAATATGTAATAAGCCAAGTTTTTCTGTGTTCAGATGGGGGCCGAAAAAATAAAACCTCAATGATTTGATTTCACGCATATTTACATTCCCCCAACTCACTTTTTCGATCGTTCTGTCCCCTCCGTTCCAAAGCCAACATTTTTTCTTACTTCAAAGACCCTGAATATCTAATTATTTAGTGAATATCTACTTAAAGCCAACATGCCCGCAGAATAAGGAGGGTTTGTTCTAGATCTTGACTAGACTAAACTATCGAAAATTGACATGGATGGTGTATGTGTTGAAAATTTCACATATAGTCAGTGGCGTTAAAAAACCGGTATTATTCATTAAGAAGTCTAATTTTTTAGAAACTAGAGCGTGAAAACAGGGTCTATTTCGGTTACCCAAAGGATCAACCGAATTACGGGAGGGAAGCTACTGCCAAATTTGCATGTCCCACTAAACTGATGAAATCAAATACTCACAACCCTTAATTATTATCGATGTTATATTCACTGTATAACACATGCCTGATGAAGTTCCAGACACAGATGAAGAATATGTTTTGGCAAAAATAAGCTATGTCGGTTTTGCAGACGAGAGAGGACTAGAAGGTGAAGTGAGACTAAAGACCTTTGAGGGGAAAGAATTTCCAATGCGTGCTTTTTCTGGCGAGGTTGCCAGGCATATATTACGCTTCCAAGACGGCGATAAAAATACTATACCGACTATCTACAACCTAGTTGAAGAGATAGCAGTTATCCAAGACTTACTTCTGATGGAAGTGAGAGTTTATCAAAGCGGTTCAGTTCTGCGTGCAAATTTATACTTTAAAAGTAGGAAAGGGATTTTAGTGTTGAGAAATTATCGTGCCTCAGATTCAATCGCCTTGGCGGCTTACTATGATGTACCAATTAAGGTAAGAAAGAAGTTATTTGAAGAGGCAATACAACAGTAAACTGACTAAAGATGTTGAGAAGATTAAATAAAATCCTCTCTAAACTCTCCGAGTAACACTATTCCGCATTTTGGTCTATAACCACTTTCGATGAGGCTTCGTAATTTCGGGTTAATAACTCACAGATTCTATTCGTTCAAGGACATGGCGAAAGATTTAATATTTTTCTGACTCCTGCCCGAAAATGATTCAAAATATCGCGAAAATAAGACTATTACAGCAGCTTACGTTAAGCGTACTGGGTTATCGTGACAACGGTTCCATGGTGAGGGGCAAGATGGTGCAATGACTTGAGTTGTCTTATTACCATAATCAGTTGGATTAAGTGATCTACGAAAAGTTAAATTCTGAAGCTTGTTGTGTCAGGATCAGACTTCACAATTATATCAAACTCATGAAAGGTCAACAAGTCCTCTTGCTAAGAAAGTTCAACCGCAAACCGTAAAGACCTATACTGATTATGATCATCAAGCAATACCTCTGCCAAGTGCTTGGTTATATCATATGCGCTTAACACGCCGGTAATTCTATTGTCTGCTTCTAGAATAATTAATCTTTTTATCTTGTTTTTTGTCATCACTCTTGAGGCAGTCTCGATTGAGTCATAAGACATGACTGTGATAAGTGGAGTAGACATAATTTCTTCTACTTTGATTCTGCTTGACGAGAGATTTTTGAGGCAAACACGTTTGACCATATCCCGGTCAGTTATAATTCCCAACGGTTGTCCTCTTTTATCTATCACAATTATCGAACCCGCTCTATTCCTTTTCATGAGGTTTGCAACGTCGTAAGCGGTCTTTCCAGAACCTGCAGTGATTGTGACAATCTCCTTACGTGATGCTATTTCATTGACAGTGCTCACAAGATATTTTATCGATTTGCTATTTTTTTAGTTTACGTAGAATTGCACTCCAGTCCCTGCCCAGAATATTATCTCATCCGGTTAGTGAGTGCGCCAGAATCATGCCAGTTCTCACCATTTCTCTGTAACCGTTGTCTTTTGACCATTTGAATTTTATGTGTTTCAGTTTGTGCTCTATTACCCATACACAGACATATTTCATAATTTTTGCCATTCAAATTTCTTCATCTACGCGGGCCGTGTACCTTTCGTCAGGCAAAGCTTATTGTGCCCAGCTACAGATTTCAGTGCTGATACTTTTAATGCAGACAATTATCAGGTAAATATATGGATTTATTTTCCCTCCATTTGACAAAACAACCACAGGGATAATGAGTGTATTTCACCTCAGATCTCCTTTCGTGGCTGGAATTGTCTTCACATATGTTGCAGGAATTCCATTCGCGCAGGATTTTCTCTACAAGTACGGGCAGGGGGAGACATTGCTTAAATATCATTGCTTTCTGGCTAGCCAGTCGTATGGCAATTCTTTCTGGATTTTGGAATTGTGTTCGAGCTTCCTCTTGTCGCGTTTGCAATTTCTATACCGTATTAATCGGTGCGCCGTTTTGTAGACATAACTTTCGGTCTGCAATTATTGATTGGTTTTTTTTCGATGCTAATATTATTGCCCGATGGGATTAGAACTACTATACCTAGTTTGTTAGAGTGTCTACGATGGTTGGATTTATGGCAATTCTGAGAATGGAGAAGAGCAAGAGTATAGGATCGTCATCCCTGGGCTTCTCAATTAGATAAAGAATTAACACTTAAATCATCAATGTTATCAATATATAGCCACATAATGGTTTTCGAATTAACTTCGTTTACAATGGCTATAGCCAACAGCGTGGAGGTGATAATTATCATCCTTGTTGGAATAATTCTTATTTTTGGAGTCAAGAAGATTCCTGAACTTGCTAAGTCCTTTGGGAAGGCGACCACGGAATACGAGAAGGCAAGAATTGAGGCAAGAAGGGAGCTTCAACAGATCAGAAACCAAGACACACGTATAGTAGGAAGGGAAAAACTGGAAGCAATTGCCGAGACTCTTGGAATTGATTATACGAACAAGAACGATGTCGAATTGAGGATTGCCATTGAAGCCGAAATTAATAGGAATAAAAATAAATAAATAAATAAGTAAATAAAAAAAGGAATCTAGGGTTTGCATATACATTTAGAAACTAGTACTATTCGTTCTCGTCGGTACACACGTTGACATGATCTCTCGGCATCGGGTTGCGGACATTGTGAATGACTATGACCTGAAGAACATAACCATTGGCACAATAGGAAGTCACTCTGCTCTCGAGATAATGGATGGGGCTAAAGATGAAGACATGAAAACCGTTTGCATTTGTGAAAAGGGTCGAGAGCTCCCTTATCAACGATTTAAAAGGCTAACAGATGAAATCATTTTACTTGACAAGTTTTCCGATATGTTGAATCGAGAAGTTCAAGAAAAATTGGTGGACCTAAATACGATAATGGTCGCGCATCGTGCCTTTACTGCGTACCTTGGCTATGATAATATTGAAAATAACTTAGAGATACCTATTTTCGGAAACCGACACCTCTTGCGAGCAGAGGAGCGTACTGCAGAGAGGAATCAATATCATCTTCTAGAAAAGGCGAGAATCAGGCACCCAAGGATCTATACAAAGCCCTCAGAAATTGATGGCATAGCGATCGTAAAAGTTCAAGAGGCAAAGCGGAAACTAGAGAGAGCATTTTTTATGGTTTCCTCGTACGAGGATTACATTCAGAAAGCGAAACTCAAGATAAAACAGGGTCTTGTTAACCAAGACGATCTGGACTCTGCTATTATCGAGGAATACGTAATCGGCACATACTTTAACTTTAACTTTTTCTACTCGCCAATGAGAGGGGAGACGGAGTTTTTAGGGATTGAAAGAAGGTTGCAGACTAATCTCAATGATTTCACAACTTCAGTGCCCGCTAGGCAACAGATGGAAATAGATGTCGAGTTACAAAATATCGAAGTAGGTCACACACCTGCGAGTATACGCGAATCGCTACTCGAGAAGGTGTTTAAAATGGGTGATGACTTCACTGCATCGGCGAAGAGAGAATACCCTCCTGGAATAATCGGACCCATCTCGCTACAAAGTATTGTTACGGTGGAACTCGATCTTGTGGTTTATGATGTTTCCCTCAGAGTTCCAGGGAACCCTATTATGGCAACAACGAGCCCCTATACTAAATACTATTACGGTCACACCATGGGGGTGGGCAGAAGAGTTGCTATGGAAGTCAAAAATGCGATAGAGCGACAGAAACTCGCAGGAATTGTCACCTAGCCAAATAGGATCCAAAAAAGATATGTTGTATTTGCTTAATTAGAGATGGAAAAATGTGAATTTCATTATAATCTGGCTCCAGTAGTAATGAATTTCCCCGGCTTTGCGGTATCCCAATAAACATGATTCATCAACTATACGGTTCAAAGCAGTTGTATGATAACCGCGAAATTATAGAATTACGAGAACAGGAAGGCGTTTCTTATGATTTCATCGCGCAGTAAAAAAAGTTCAATGGCTATGTCCGCAACCACAACCACCCATACTTTCGTGACCATGTGACTGATTCTCAGAACACGACGGGCAAATCGTCGTGCCAGTCTCACTCTCCGACATAAACATAACACCACAAGAGGTGCACTTTAATTTTTGAACTCCTTGCATAAATTACCGACCGCTGTGTCGTAATTAAAACGTTGCCTAAATTACAAACCGAAGATTGGTCAGATTATACTCGATGTAGCCACTGTAAAAATCTAAGCGATCTGAGAAATTGATTCTAAAGAGAAAATAGATAGAAGACTCGACGAGAAACAACAGTTGATCATCATATCGTTCATAGATGGAAAACTACTCTCGAACACTTCGTACGTGCATCTCTTATACACAATGGCCGTTTTTTTTAGCTCTTAATGCATCATTGATTCTGCACTTGCTATATCGTCAACATCTGCAACGATATCCTCTGCACAATTATCATCAAAGTGGCCAGCAGGATTTCATCGTATAAGGAATATCTTCATCTGCAGCCGCAGGATATATGGCATTGTACGCCTCTATTACTTCTATAGGCGTATACAAGGGCAGCAACAACAGAAGATTGAGTGACGAATGATTATCCTGCATGGATAACTCCTAAATATGCAGCCTAGACCAAGAACAAAATAAAATAACTTCTAAGGCATCTAGCATGGGAATCTTACCTAATTTTTACAATATTTTACAGTGTTACCGTCACATGCCCACTCATGGTGTGAAAAGTTAGAATTGCCAAAGCATTTGAATTGCTCGTTTCCAGTGGAATTGGTGACCGAGGATGTCACTGAGGTTCCGCTAATGGAGGCATCAGCCGGGAGCAGCGGGAATGTGAAAATGGGTAATGTGGGAATAATAGTGATGATAGTCCCACGACAGATATTATTCTAATTCATCTATCGAAATTTTTTTGATCATCCATCAGAGACTCAGTTCTATAATATTCTAGCACATTGATTATGAAGGCGAATTGGATGAAAACATTTGATGAGTAAAGGTCGCGAGTACCTACGCAAAATATGCTTCATTGCGTTATCATCCAATGCAGATATCAGTTTCGTCGCCGTAGTTGACGATCGTGGGAAACTAATTGTTGGTCAATCTAGAGGGGGTAATATGATAAACGGACAAAAGAATCTCTCTATAAATACTCATTACCCAGTTAGCAATCTATTTTACTTGAATTATTTGATTCCTTCTATAAGAAAAGGAATTGTTGCTGCAGACGTTCATCTGCAAGACAACTCAACAAAAATGCAATTCGAATTAATGCATATTGCAGATGATAATAAAATTGCGATTTCTCCACTAACTGGGAGTAAAGGCAAATATTTATGTGTCTATTTTTCCAGAAATTTCAGTTAGCTACAAGATCGATTTGTAGTTATTTTATTATGATCGAACTCGACGTTTTCTCATGTGGGCCGTCTATTCCCAAGATCATGGAGGACCAAAAAAGGATGAAGAAAGCCTAAGAGTCTTGCCGTTGTTGTTGCTGTTGAGAAACGAATTAAACTGAAATGATAAGATTACAACGAAGTACTGTTACTGTGCGAAAACAGTTTGTCTAATGATTAACATTATGTAGATGTTTGATTGGGGGGAAGTGTACCAACTTCCTTCCTGTTTTCAAGTATGCGTCATCCAATTCAAGGCATTTTTACATTTCCTTAGGAGTTTAATGTCCGCTCTTATATAGGGTGGTACGATATGCTGAATGTATGAAGTGAAGGTGTAGCAGTAAGAAAATCCTTTATTTTATTTCACACCTTTAATATATGACTTTCCTTTTCTGAAAGCGATGGTTAATCTCGACGAATTGTTAACATTTGAGGGCGTAGCTGCAGCTGGTGAATTCGATTCAAATGGAAAAATCATAGAATATAGATCAAATACCGATATAGCCAAAGAACTAGCTGAAATATCTGCTCAATTCTGCGCTACCGTTTCAATGCTCTTCAATACACTGGCTGGTGCGTTTACGCGTTATACCAAGGCCTCTTGGGTGCCGCAAAGGTTGTGGTCATATTCTGGTGGCGATTGGACTGTAATCATTGGTGGTGGCGGCAATACTTGGGTATTTGCTGAAACAGCCAAGGCAGATTTCAACCAATTATTCAAAGCTCTTGCATTCACCTAGCTTGAAAGCCGTGAAAGTAGACTCACGGTTTTATTGATCCTTTGTATCAAACAAGGAACTATGCCACCTGTCATCTTGGTGGATTGTCAGGAGCAATTATCTGGGATCTAATCACTTGTGTGTTGCACTTGTATCATTTATTAGCCGCGCACAAGTGGTTTAATTAGATATTAACAATGCCACTTGATCGGAATTCAAGAACCATTAACTTGCTGAGGTTAATTTTACAATCGCGTTTGGTTTAGCTATTCTAATACCTATCTTATGCATAAATCGAGTACATACCACGGCTGATCCATTAGTTGGAACATGGCAACAAGTCAGCTCTCGTACTTACTAATGTTACAAACGACGGTCAAAAAACCACACGCGTTAGTACATTATTAGTGAATATCAAACAGGAAAACGTTCGTATTCCGGAAAGGAAAACTTATAGATACTGGCAAAATAAAATTCATTTGATATATGCAATATCATAAGGCTGCTTTCCTCGGGCAAGAAAGGGCAAAAAAAGCTCAGATGAAATTATTTGATTATGCAGGATTCGCGATGTTAACATATACTATCAAGCAAAGCGACAATGGGTTTGATGCAGTAGGTGAGGAAATGCTTGCTGGCAAAATAGAGAGGGGAGATGAAGCAATGTTATTTATCTGTGATAAAGATGGGTATGCAAAAGCACAATCAAAACCTTTGCCAATACAAAAAAGCGAGGAAATCTATAAAAAGATGATAACAGACGGCATTCAAGAATTTAGGGGTATAGTTAAGACCGTTTCTTGACCGTTGCAGCTCTCCTCAATGTCGCGTCAATTACTATTTCGGTCCCTATATGGTATTTGTTATTATTATAGATTGCATGTTTTATATTGTCGACGTTTGATCGCAAAACTTGTGTCGGGATTCTTGATCGTTCTATCACTTTAAGGGCAACTATATCGATTAGTTCATACATTCCTGCCATTGAACTTTCATTTCCTAGAATTTCCATACATTCCTTGACTGTAATCTTTTTAAATAATTTTGCATCTCTATTTATTTTGGGATCTGAATCATATACCCCATCCACGTCGGTGGCATTTAGAAACTTTGAAGCCTTTACTGTTTCGGCTATAAGTGCAGAAGTTGCGTTTGTACTTTGTCCAGGGTGTAAACCGCCTGCGACTACTATTTTTCCACTTGCTGCTGCTAATGCTACTTCTTCCAGATTTTTTGGAACTTGGGAAAAGGCCTGATCTCCTAAGGTAACAAGCAAAAGTCTTGCGTTCAAACGGGATACTTCAATTCCTATAATATCGAGATTTGCTTCATCTGACCCGAGACTCCTAGCGATATTAATGTAATGACGGGCAATTTCTCCCCCTCCTGTCACGACTATCGGCTGAAATTTGTTACTAATTCCTAATAACATCTTAGCATATTTTGTAATAGACTCTTTGTCTTCAGTACCAGCGAATATGCTGCCGCTTAATTTTATGACGATTCTTCTTTTTTTATTAAGATTGATATTATTCATGTCAAATTACCCTTTCCTGATCCTGTGCTTTTGGTATACGGACTCATCTTCTCCGAGAACCTTTTTAACAGATCGTTCCACCACTTCTCTATTTTTGAGGGTTGTATATACTCTTAGCATATCAAGAAAGCCTGTTACAGAATCAATAAGTGGAATCTCTGAGATGGGTGTTTCATATGCCCGTTCCTTGTCGACAAGTAATATCGAACTTATTTCTTTCTTAGTGGGTGTCAGAGGCATAGAAGATGCTCTCGATGCATCGACAAAAACGGAATTTTCTTGGACCCCTGCTCTTTCTGCTATCTGTGATGCCAGATTATGTAGTGCCAGGCTATCCATTTTTCTATACACATCATCGTGCTTGTGTAAGAATTTTTCATAAACACATTTTAACAATTTTCTGTTCCTGTAATCTGTTACTAGTCTAACTGCAACCTCATTGCTCTTGTTGAGAGAGTGTATCTTCTCAAGTGTTGAATCATCAGTAAGGTTGAGATAATTATCTAGTGATGTGTCAGTTAAATTCAGTTGTTCATCAGCTAGCCTCATTGATTGAAGAAGCATAACTTCAGCCGATCTGACAGTTTTATGGAAATAGACTGCCTTGAACATTTCGTACCTAGAGATCAACATTGATTCAAATGAGTAGAGGGCTGATCTATTAATGGCCATATGCGCGTTCGAGACCACTTCAAACGAGCTTATTAATCGGTGATAGTCGATCTTGCCATACTCAGCTCCAGTAAACAATCCATCTCGAGGTAAATAATCCATAATATCTGCAGATAGCGCGCCGGCGAGAATTTCGTTAAAGTATTTTATCTTTGATTCACCAAATGATAATTTACATATACCATTCGAATTGTAACCATTCTTTTTTAGAATATCGCTGACCTCTGTCTTGAAGATAATTTTCTTTCCCATATCCTCGTGGGTCAGGCCGCATTTTGCCCCTAACATTTCCTCAAATAGGTGTGAAAATGGTCCATGTCCTATATCATGAAGCAAGGCTGCCAATCGTAACTCTTGAATACTTTCCTCTTTGCTGACATATCCCTTAGCAAGAAGGGTTTCTCCTGCGAAGCCGGCAACATGCATCGTGCCGAGAGAGTGTTCGAACCGAGAATGCTGAGCGCTGGGATATACCAAATGCGCGCCAGAGAGTTGCTTTATTCTCCTCAGACGTTGGAAGGCAGCACTGTCCAAAAGTTCTCTTTCGACATTGGTGAAGCGGATATATTGATGAACTGGATCTGTGATTTCTCCGGCAAACTTCATATCTCTATCTGATGGTTTTGATTGTGCAATGCAGAAAATTAAATCTACTGTATATCAAGATGACCAATTTCTGGATGGCTCGGTAAAGTGTCATATCCTTTAGCGCGACGAGTTCACTATTGCTTAGGGTGGGTTCCAATCAGCTTATATGCGTGAGTTTGTTAATATTTTTATTGTAGCTGTCAGCCAAGTTTGAAGAGCGGTGCTTGTAAGGGAGTCATTAACGATTGTTTTTTTAGCAAGCGAAAACATTGAAAACCAAATGAAATGATATGGTTTTAGCCGAATTAATAATCGGTCAGCGTGATAATCAGATGACATTCAGGAGTTTAACGATCTTCATTATTTCTTGGTGGACTTGCTCCTTTCTTTTTTCGCCATTGATTATTTTCCATTTGAACTGTTTCGCAAGTTTACGATAATTCTTGTTTACTTCTAAAAGCAATTTCTGATTTTTTTCAAATGAGTCCAAATCTCCGGCTTCTGATCGTTGGGAAGATGCGGTGGGACTAACGTCTAGGACTATCACGATATCTTCTTTAGGTAAACCCCTTTCCAAGTTAGTTAGCCAGTTAATATTGAGGCCATTCGAAACGCCATAAACAAGATTTGATTGGTAGTATCTGTTCATTACAACTATCGTGCCTTTCTCTATCATACTTTCTATTTCTCTTTTCCTTTCCCACCGGTTGGCTGACAATAGCATATGTTTTAATTCGTTGGTGTACATGCGTTTACCGTCTAAAAAAGCCCTTATTTCTATCCCAATTGGAGTTGTATAATCCGGAAAATCCATAACAACACATATTCGACCAGATAGTTTTAAAGAATCGATTAATAATCTAGACTGAGTCAGCTTTCCCGCTTTATCTGCTCCCTCAATTACGATTATCTTGCCTTTACCCAATAATTGGTTGCGAACTTGCATCAATAAAAACATGCTGATTATTATTATATTATTATTATCTGTAAAATACTCCACCGCAATTGTTTCCGTCACCAAAGAAGTAGTGTTCGCCGGTTTCATCACTATAACGGAAAAAACCCAAGCACATTCAGCATCAAACATTATCAGGACCAATTTTTGACGAAGGAAAAGGATACTGGACAAATACCATTGAAGTTTTATGTCGCTGGGTCAACAATGGGGGAGGACCATCTGTAGGAGATGCGGTGTTCTTTCTTCCTAAAGGCAAAGTTCGAGGGTATAATGGAGTTGGAGGATCGATGGTTGCCTGAATAACTAGCGAACCAGCCCGACAAAAGTAAAAGATTACCAACATCAAACTTTGAGTCTAGACTGTGTTATTTTCACCTGAAAAATGAGGTACAGATAGACATTAATTTAATTACTTGAATTAGATTCCAATGAGCCATGAATTTGTATGAAAAAACCATTCATGTTCTTTGATCTCGGGCAGACTTTGGTAAACGAGTGGGATTTTATTAATTACTTTGATAAGGAATTCTTAGAGATATTAAATGCGTTTGGTGCAAGAATCGATAGCCGAAATTATCGCGCAGTACGAGACAATGTTATTAGAAACCGCCAGATAGGTCATGAAAGTGTTATGAGATTAGTGACCGAGGTTTGCAAATTAATATCTCAACCTGGTTATGGAAAAATTATTACAAAAAGATTAGAACCTCAAATTGAAGAGGGACGAAGACAATTCCTCCGCCTTTTCGATGACACAGAAGAAACCCTCGACATTGTTTCGAAGCAGCTTGATCTTGGAGTAATAGCTAATCAAACTAAAGATATTGTAACGTTATTGGAGGATTCTAACATAAGTCGATTTTTCAAGGTGAAAGTCATTTCCTCGGAGGTTGGAATTGCTAAGCCTGATCCCAGAATATTCCACTTAGCAATGGACCTTGCCGCAGTGCGTTGTCCAAAAGATTGTATAATGGTTGGTGATAGACTAGACACAGATATCCGACCAGCAAACGCACTAGGGATGAAAACAATTAGGACCACGAACTCGCTTTTCAAATTACAAGAACCAATGAGCGCACTTGAACGTCCAACTTATACAATCGCCAGCTTGAGCGAAATTCCGAATGTGTTGAAAAGAATCATCAACACAGCAGAATAAATGCAAGTCTAATTGTTGGTTGCTGGAAGATGAAAACTCAATTCAAACTAGCTATTGCTGCCGAAAAAAATAGAGGTTTCTGAAAATTCTGAATACATTTGTTGCCGAAAGTGACTGATATTTGTTATTCTTCTCATTTAGCTTCAATCTTGTCTCTTTTCTTAAATACAAGTAACCCAATTAAAACACCACCGACCCCAACTAGCATAACAAGTGGCAGATAATATATTGGAGAATCAGCAGGCCTTCCCCAAAGCACCTGAAACGATATATTACCAGAGTCTGTATTCCGGGGAGTGTTTGGGTCATCTTTTCCATAAACCGCAATAGAACCAAGTGTGAAACCGTTTACAGATAATCTATCCACCAAAACCTTTGTGCCACTACTGATTGTTAACCCTTGATTGCTATCGTATCCAATAATTATAGGCTGTGTTGCTGACCAGCCATCAATACCGTTTTTATCATATAGTCTGATATATCCGGCTTCTCTCGTATTTACGGCTGCCCAGAACCTGTTAGACGAGATACCACCATACATTGCAATTTCAATAAATTTCTCGCTTGGTTTAGGTTCCTGCAACTTTATAACTGTCTTGGCATCGGGTCTAGTCGCATAAGATATATTATTATCTACATTTAAAATCCAGCTCTCTGATATAGGTTTGACAAAAGTATAAACAAGTGGATGCGTTCTATCATTATTTGATGCTGTATATGGAAAATCGAATCGGAGTGAACGAGTCGTCTTTACTATCTCGTATTTACTTTGGACGGAATCTGTTGTAGACTGTGAGTTTTGGCCGAAGGACAATAATGCTGCTGAAGGCGTCAACAGGGTTAACATTATTACCAGAAATAATGTGACTGACGGAGCATTAAACCTCATATTGAAAATTTGCTGCAATTTCTGCTATTACTAATATAAAGCATAGTTTGGGCTTGATATCTGCACATAACTATGAGCTCGAGGTAGTCAAAACTAACCTTCAAACTCTAGACAACTCGCAATAATGCGATTGGAGATGTTCGAACTGACAGATTGCGTAATGATATGTAGCTTGCTTCAAGGTGGAGTTCAGTCTCCAAACCTCAGGGCGGGAATATATTGCCTACTTCACGTTCTTTGCGCATGCATCACAATATTTTTCTACCAAAATTACCCCATCTCCCACATTGAACAAAGCCTCCTGGGTGGCATTAAGGCCACAAGTTACACAGAACTTAGGCTTCGAACTCGTCTTCTCTTCGAACAATCTAAAATGTATAAAATTCTTCTGCATCTCTAAGTCCTTATCTCACAAGCCGTTATAAAATTGCTGCTGGAGTAGTATATGTTCTCCATTCGTAAATGTACCCCTAAGATCTATAAGAACTTTCTAGTCGCGCTTCTACACGCTCTCGTCAAGTTTGCCAATCGAGCATCATTGCACCCTTGCAAGAGACAAAGCAGCTATGATGGCGCTACATTAAGAAGCTTCAACAGATCATCACACGGTCGGAGTACATATAATATGATTACACATTCTGGGAAGCAGAAGAAAAGCGACTATCTACCGGGATACATACGAGAGACAATGGTTTAACGTATGACTTATCTGAAATCCAGAAGCATATAGCAGAGGGAACCATTCAACACATAAAGGTAGCCCGAACATCGAAGCATATAGCTGAAATAAGGGGATGTACTTAAGATATTAATATTCTAAATTAATTAGTCTTCAACTAGGGTTATATTACAACACAAAGTCAAGAGTCAAAAAAAGGGAATTTTTTAGGTCTGCAGAAGAAAAGTTATCCTTCTTCCCAGCCCTTTGTGAACACTGCATTCTTCTTCAATGGAATTGGCTGGCCTGGAGTGTAGTCCATCGGTCTCATCCAGAAGATCGCCTTCGTTGGGCAAACACCGATGCATGCCCCGTCGGAGATGCATCTTTCTGGGTAAAAGACAAATGCTTTACCTCTCTTCCATCCTTCCACAGGCTTCACTCTCAGTACATCTGGACCGAGAGCTGTACAAATCTCAACACAGAGGGCACAGCCAATACAGTGTTGTTCGCTAATATCCGGAATTATTGCGACTGGCATCTAATTCACTTATCTTCGATCTATAATGAAACTATTTAAACACTATGCAGTTTTTATAACAGTGATATAAAATTACATTCTTTATTGAGGAGTGATAGATACTTTCTGCAGATTGGAAACCGCAGGAGTACTTCCTGTTCAGGATCAAGGTTCAGTTAGTCTTTATAATCTACTGCAGGGAAAGTGGTGTCTATCTAGACTCATGCCACTCTGCGCTTTTTATTCCCTTGCATGACAAATTTCTGTTTATTTTGTTCTAGTTTGCGTGAATCACGTTAGAATAAGGCATACATCTCCAGCCAGCCCCTCTGCCGTTACAGGCGTGAGAAGACGAAGATCCATGTGCTTCTACAACACATCCTCATTCCGTTGCATGAGCTCGTGCCGTCCTGCATGCGGTTGGTGATTGTTGTCTAGTTTCTCGGAGTGTAGTCTATATTGTGAAATATCGTATTGCTCCAACAGATTTTTTACTTCCTCGAAAACGAGTTTGTTCCCTCATGTTGCTCGATTAGGCATTCCAATATCAGAGGCTTAGATCTTCTAGCTTAAAAAAAGATCACACCTGCTTGGTTAGGTCAATGCCATTTGACCTACTTTAGAGCGAATTAATCAAATTCAGACACTCTATCTTTTTAATTATTTTGACGAGAACTGATAATGCTGCTAACAAATATGCATATCCATGCATAGGCTCTGTCTACTTGCCGTCGGATTGATGTTCTAAAATATCTGTATACGATCGTCGGACGAACACTGAAAAATAAGCATATGGTAATACAGGATGAATATTTGCCAGCTCTGAATAAAAGTCGTTATATAGACGAGATTTCCTCTCAAAAATCGTTGACCTGTATAATTGCCGCTAATGGTATTGATGGTTGTGTAATTATATCTGATACGAGGGTTATGCGGGATTTTGAAGCAAGCAAAGAGAGCAAAATCTATAACATGTGGGAAAATCTTTCACTTGTTATACCAGACTCAGGCACTGCAGCGCTCTTAGATAAATTTAAGATGAGAATATTTAATCTTAAATTCAGCATAATACTTACACGATGTAAGTAAAGTTTAGTATGCATTCCCAAAGGAGACCTACTAACCGTATTTAGATTAGTGCCAACGCTAAGTTGATTGTTGTTATCATCGTCATTGCCCTATGTCATTTAGCAACGGCACACTCTAAAAATCCTGGCAATATTCTGTTAACTATCAGAATCCTGCTTATGGCATAAAATTCATTATCCTTCAGATTGGAGAATATCAGAAAGTGGAATTAGGGATCATACTAACATTGTAGTATACTACTCGCCATTAGAAAACCTTGAAGACGGAGTCCCAGTTCAACTAATCATAAGCATAATAGGTAAGTTGCTAGTAAGTTTACTAATAAAAGAAAGCTTATTTTTTGGTGACAGTAAAAATGATCTAAACGGATAGAATTATTAATTATTATAGCATACCGATCATAAGGTTAGTTATAATATTGTTGAACACACTCCATATAAAATATTACAGCATTGGCACAATTAGTAATGCATACAACAAAATTGACTATCTTAGCCATTGTGTCGGCGACGGTATTAGTACTTGTAACGGGCAGTATCGTTGATGATACCGTGTTAGCTGCAAAGACAGACACCAATCTCAAAAACAAAAACACTACCTCTCCTAGCAAAGACTTGAAAAACCTCTTTGCGTGTGAATCTACTGCAGCCAAGAGTCCTGGAGGACTAACTCAGGATGGGCTTGTGAACTGTTACACCCAAACTTTCTCAGGTAATTCAGCAGTACCAGCAGGGGCTGTAACGCCTGACATTGGCAGTAATAGTGCAAACACCACACACCATATTAGCTCTACCAGCCATCCCCATCATCACAGTTCAGGCAAATCAAGCAGATCACCAAGTGCGGCAGCTTTGAGTGGACTAGGATAGCAAAGCAGCGACTCTAATTACTTTAGCTCTACCAGCCATTTCCCATACTCAGACGGGAGATCTTTCGGAACGCATGCGGCGGACTTTTCTGGCGTTGCAGTGGTCTACGAGATCAAGATTTGCATGCCCCCAGGAAGAATGGCTTCGTTAACGGATAACACACTGACACTACTGCTACTAGTAGTACTAGCTAATTCGGCTGACACCCAACCCGTCTTAAATTGGAAATACCTTTTATTCTAGGATTTACTGTTGTTATTCCGAAGCCTCATTTCTAGGATGACATAAGCATTATCATGATATTCTCTATTTAGTTTGGAGGATCTAATGGATCGACAATGTCAAAGGTGTTGTTAATAAAAATGACGAAAAAGGATTATTGTTTGCAATATCCACTTTTCTTTTACAAGGTACCTAACCTAAGCTATGATCTATGCTTTGAATTCGATCATTCAAGGGTATTCAAGAGACTAATTTAAGTGTAGTATATAAAGAAATATAGGCGTACATGGTATGATTGTGAGAATATATGGCCAAGAACATTCTCCAATAAGTTGCATCGATGCCACGTATGCCAATATGATTTCATATATCTTTCGTGTCACAAGTGACTACTAATTCTTCGCATTAATTAGATGGGAGCCATTGGCGCTAAATGCTCCAAATTTATCTCTAGCTGCTGTAATCGCAGAGTCTGTGTCCATCCCATTTTCGTTTCCGAATATTGATTGTTTTATGATAAATTCCAGTGCTTCTGCACCCTTGGTTTCTTGTCGTTTTAAGTCTGGCAGGCCACTCTTTCCTGCATTACGATCAATACTAAATAATCCGAATTTGGCTTCCGGTCTATAATTTTCAAGCCACTCATAATTATCCATTAAAGACCAATGTAAGTATCCAATAACATTTGCGCCGTCATTGATTGCTCGTTTGACTTGTTGAAGATGTGCTACAATGAACGGGGCTCTATACTTATCATGTTTGTCGGCGACGCCATTTTCTGTTATAAAAACAGGTAGTGTGTTCTTCCATTGATTTCTTATTCGCATAATCAAATTGTATAATCCTTCTGGGTAAATTTCCCAACCAAGGTCGTTTAGAATGCCATGAGGTTGATGATGAGTTTGCGCGTGGAGATTATTTACGAATGATCCGCCAGCGAATTTTGCTGAAGATAGGTCGAGTATATTGCTGTAGCGAACATATACGCGTCTGTAGTAGTTAATGCCAATGAAGTCACTTTTGTTTTTCCACTTCTCATGAACGATGAAATCCTTGCTATCCTTGTTATGCCTCTGAAGGGTGTTCAGATAGTTTAGGTCTTCCTCCCCGCTAATTACCGCATTGATAAAGTAGTCATTTACAAAATAATCAAAGTTTGCAGCTGCTCTGATGTTATTATCTATGGTTGCCCCTATCATTTTTGTTGGTTCTGCTGGACTGGCAGCTACCATTGCATGTGAGAAACCAACCATTTTGGAAATACCATCTCCATCGGCATCAATATTATCAAGAGAAGTGATAATGTCATATGCTTGAACATGTGCCTCAATAAGATTGTGTAATACCTTTTTCGCTCTATTGCCATCAAGCAAAAAACCAGGTGGCCATAATCCTGCAATATAGCCTACACCAATCACAGATGCCACTGGTTCAGCTATAGTCACCCAATAGTCAACGAGCTCTTTTAGTTCTTGTACAACTCTTGTAACAAACTTAGCGAATTCTTTAACTGTCTCATAATTCTCCCATCCTCTAAGAGATTTCCAGTATGGATCAGAGGCAGGAGGGTCTGCAAGCGGTAAGTCTCTTAATGGTGATGGTAACAACCTCTGGCAAAACTTTTTTGTAAATCTGTTAGGCGGGGTTAATACCCACAAAGGAAGTGTTAAATGGTTCAACGTAATTACGGGAGTCAGTCCCCTTTCTTTCATAGATCTTATCATCTGTTTGTAGCCATCAATAGCTCTCTGATCCCACTGATCTTTCTCCGGCTCAACGCGAGCCCACTCTATCCCAATTCTAAAAGCATTCAAACCCAATTTGATGGCCAGATCAAAATCACTCAGATAGTAGTGAGGATCCCAAGCTTTAGCAGCCTCACCGGCTGGCTGTAACAAAACTTGGATACTATCTTTGTACATTAGACTTGGTTTGGTTAACAAGGAAATTCTTTTCCTGATTGATTCTGAGGTTGTAAAATAAGTCCAATCATTATTTGTAATCCCTCCCTCCACTTGATACGGAGATGTAGAGACGCCCCACAGAAAACCATGAGTTTGTTGCAATATTGTTTCTTATCAAAATAAAAGCTTACATTTTTATATTAATCCTCTGTTGGCAACGTAACAATTCTATCTTATAGAACGTTCAGATTACTAATCATATAGCCTTGTTTGAAACTCTGCAGATATTAATTTACATATATTTTTCAGGAAGTATATATTCAATGTCACCCGCGGTCAGATAATCCTTCAACTTTTGGTGTCCGACTGTCACCATGTATTATTATATCATTTTTTAATGGGTGAATATTCTTTATTCGCAGTCTTTGCATCATGACACTATTCACTACCCCGATCTAACCATTCTTGATGTAACGCAACACGCGGGCTTCCCCTAGTGACTCTATACCTTTTAATAGTCATGGAAGATCAATACCAGTAAGCAATGGACCTGCTACACCATAACAAGAATGTCTGTGATCTGTGTGGCGAAAAACTTGAGAGTTACGGAGACTTGATAGCACACGCAAGACGTGTACACCATCATCCGATTGTAAAGTGTCATGAGTGCGGCAAAGAATTCATTCATGAAAGAGATAGGCTTCATCATGTCAGAGAGGAGCATCAGCTAAAGGTAGATCATCGAACTCATAAATGGGAACATAGTCAGCAGACAAACAAGGGGAATCCGCAAACGGATATTGATGAACACATGAGAAACTTTGGTGATAATTTTTGAATGATTTTTTTATTTCACTTATAGGCTAACCGATTGGTATGAGCCATGCTTCCTATTTACTCTTAGGTGTCGTAATAACGCGATAATACCACAACAATAAAAACATAATCAAGATTGTATCCTTCCTTCAAATCTATTTGTAACCCCCAGATACGGAGGGAGAGACCATAAATATATTCTTATTCTCCTCCTCGGATTTTGGTACCAAAAGCTCGCCAGCTATGTCCTATTCGGATTCGTAAAAATTTTGTAATGATCCTCCCTCTCTCCCTACTACGTGTTTCAATGCTTAATAGGCTTCTGAAAAGTCAGGATTTAGGTTAAAATGGATACTTTTAAGAAGAAAACGGTCAAGTATGAATCCTGGAAAGGCTTTGCCAATAGCCTGAGCTCAAAAAGAAGATATAGAACAATTCAGAGATGTTGAGAGAATATTACGAATATTATATAGCAAATCAGCGCCGAACCAAAACCATTCCCAAGTGAACAGTAGTTTCTAATCCTCATTTCTCGCAGAAGAAAAAAATAAGAGATGTTTCAAAATATGAGAAAGGGGTGTGTATCATTATGCATGATACACAAAAACAGAACGATGATGAATGATAACAACACCACAGCGGATGTTCTGGCCAGAATTATGTAAAGACGCTGTCCGAGCTATAATGTCGTCGGAATATAGCATTAACACGTATCCAGATATCAGCCATATCTAGAAGATTAGTCCAAGATGTGGATGGAATGTGTCTCAATATTGTGTAATTCACAATGAAGTATCAAATATCCTTAAACTTATTAAGATGTGATTACGTATTTGCGGAATTTGAAATCAAATACCAAGACTTTATGACTGGGTAAGTGAACTATTAGAAATTGTAATAAAGAAGGTTATTTCTTTTGGAGGTTGACATGCGAACCTCTATATTGCCTTACTCCGATCTGATTTTATTCTAGCATGGAGATTCTACAAGATAGTAAACTCGCTAAATATCTTTTTGAAAAATATTCATCAAATCCAAAAAATTGGAATTTCCTTATCTCGACAAGCCCCCTAAGGGACGGATTTTTCGATGCGACAGTCTCAAATGTTGACGAGGTATGGCAACTCAAAATTGACTCAATCTACAAACCAGTACCTATTATCCTCGGGGCTAAGGTTGACCTCGACGCCACAAAAATAGAAAGAAAGATGAGTAATGGTTCCCCCGCGTTTGGGTATAGAAAGCTTGAGCCATCTCTGATGATGAACATTCTAAGAAAGCTAACGCAGGAGCAACAAATAAATGCGAACAAAGAACCAGATATTAATAATTATATCAATTCCGTACTTGGGTCTCTAGAGACTGTCGCTCCGGTATCTGGGGGAAACTATGCTTACGGACCCTTTGTGTTTACTGATAGAAATCCTGCGGGTTCTAATGAATATCAAAAACAAGTTTCCGAAAAATTAGCTCTCAAGTTACGTGAAAATTTGAGGAATAGGTACTCCAGCTACGGTTAGCATCAGAAAAGCCTTTATTGGCCAGCTAGTGCTCTATTCTCTACAACATTCGTTACCTAGAACCACTTTTCTAATGATTGAGTACGTTGCACGATTGATTTTTTTAGTTTTTCGAGAGATCCAGTTACCCGATCCGTAGAAAAATTGTTTTCCATGCAAAGAAAATTTATGATATCATTGTAACGGGGTTCAGCGAACTCAAGACCGTCAGTATTTGGAACTTCCGAGTTCAGAAAGATATCCCGAATTTCTTGATATGGAATATCTGCTAATGCGTTTTTAATTTTCTCGACGTTCTCTAATTTGCCGTACTCCCTAATTAGCTTTAGACCGGTTTTGGGACCAATCCCTGGAACACCGCCAGGGTTAAAGTCGGTCCCTATCAAAATTCCTACATCTATTAATTGTTCCTGGGTCAATTTAGTTTGATCCAGAACCTGTTGATGTTCGATAATTTCTGTTTCAACTTCAAAATACATGTTACGATTAGGAACTTTTCTCTTGCCACTTATTGCCAGGTTACGGGTCAGTCTTTTTGCTCCAAACAATATCGAGTCATAATCCTGGCTTGCACAGGTATAGGCTCTATCTGTCCTTGTTAGGTGAGCCGCTGTGGCCTCACCCTCAGAGAGGGCTTGAATATAAGGTATTCCAAGAAGGTTCAAAATCTCTTTGGATTCTTCTACCATTTTATCGGTCAAAAAAGATGTAGCCTGGCTATACTTTCGCGCGTCTTCAAGTCTTCCATCCATTACTGCTTCTTGGTATTTTTGGGATGCATCCTGTTTTACTTTACGTCTACGTTCAATTTCCTTTGATTTTAATGAACTGGGTTTGCCATCAAAAACGTAAACAAGTTTTAAATTGTCAGCCAACAAGTTGATATTACGGTAGAATAACCCGCTCAAATGGCTTGTCACCTCGCCCTTATTGTTCATGAGAAGTTCTCCAGTTGGGCCACGAATTGTTGCAAGGAATTGATAGATGGTATTATGCGCATCAACAGCCACTACTTTATTTGATAATTCTGATATGACTATTGGAGACGGTGTGATAAACGGTCTCAGATCTAATCCCATCACTTTAATTTGACCATACATAGATTTCTACTTTTTCTTGCGTATTGGTGATATTATTCAGCGTGGCATGTCCAACAATTTGTCGGTACACCTAGTGGCCACATAATCATGAAGCCCGTAATGAGCAATGTCAGACTACCTAATAAATAAAATAATATCCATTAGCTTAATACTATCATTTCTCTTGTCCAGAATATGTTTGTTATGTACTAGAACAGCTGGCTATCCACGAAATAAGAACTTCATATATCTATCTTCCACTGCCAATT
The DNA here is from genome assembly GCA_035691865.1 of Candidatus Nitrosopolaris sp. GTDB lineage: Archaea > Thermoproteota > Nitrososphaeria > Nitrososphaerales > Nitrososphaeraceae > Nitrosopolaris. The sequence continues at coordinate 195,180 of DASSIM010000023.1, forward strand.
TATCGAGCGGTTCACTAGTAAGTACCCTGAAGCATAAATCGTTCATGTTCGCTCACTTCTTGAACGCATAGCTGTAACTAGGGCTTACCACATTGCCATTATCTACAATAAGATAATCTCGTTCAATACGCCGCCCATTCATAAAACGGAGAAGGCAGTCCTTTATACCGTCTGCGTATCTCCTTTGTGCTTCCAAAGTTGTACCGGAATAATGCGGAACCATTGCATGATTAGCCATACGACGCCATGGGTGGTCCTTCGGCGCTGGTTGGGGAAACCAAACGTCACCTGCGTAACCTGCCAAATGGCCTTTCTCCAGTGCTTCTGCGAGGGCGAGAGTATCGACGATCCTACCTCGTGCAGTATTGATAAGATATGCACCTTTTTTCATACGAAAAAGAAGATCGCGGTTAAACATGCCGTCTGTCTCCGGCGTTAAAGGGATGTTGATAGTAATGATGTCAGATTGTTCGACAAGTTGATCTAAATTAACATAACGTGCTCCAAGTACAAACTCTTCTACAGTGCTCAACCGGCGATAGTCATAATATTTCATTTTAACATCAAATGCCTTCAGCCTTTCACAAACTCGCTGTCCAATCCTTCCCACTCCAATGATTCCAACAACCTTATCTTCTAAATCATGTGCTCTTGCCGCAATTTCCGCAATATCCCATCTACCATCAAGAACCTGTTTGTAAGCAGGTATGTAATTCCGTACGAGTGCTAAAATATGCATTACCACTTGCTCGGCGACACTCACAACATTGCTACCAGTAATTTCAGCCACCGTGATCTTGCGTGCAGCTGCTGCAGCCAGGTCTATATGATCAGAACCAATTCCCGCAGTCAGGACAATCTGGAGTCTAGACGCCTTTGCAATTCTTTCCTTTGTAACGTAAGCTGGCCAAAACGGAGTAGTAATCAAAATGTCAGTCGTATGGAGATGTTTGTCAAGCTCAGCCTCCTTATCAGTCAATACAACGTATTCGTGTCCTTGACTTCGGAGAAAATCTGTTAAACCAAGGGCATTCTCTGCGCAGCCGAGGAGCTCCGGCGTCTTTTTTGCTATCTCGCCTCCAGGATAAAGAACTGCTACAATTTTCATAACTTCCAAAGTTGCAAAAGTGATTCAAATAAGGTTTTCTTAGATAGGATTCGAAACATGTTATAGATTGATCTTATAGCATCATGTTGTCAACTCAACTACTTGGATTTGCAGGATGTCTATGTTAATGATTGCCTCTTTTTAAAATAGTTGACGCCAACTCGGTTTGGTACGATTTCAACTTTATCAATTTTTATCTCCTATTCTAACTCCTGTCTTCGAGATAGACTTGAGGAAAAGAGTGAACGAAAAAGTCGTAATCCTGTTCTAATTCGCTAATTCTGTCGTCCTTCTTTTTCACAGACACTCGACTCTCATTATGATTAGGTATTTCATACAAAACATGGTAGTTCGAATTTGACTGGAGGATCGCTCTAAAGTGCTGATTGTGGATTTCAACATTGGTTTCAATTAGACAACCGATGGAGTAGATCGAAGGAACATATATAGGAAAATCGAACCTCTACTTTGAAAAGTATGACTTTTCCAGTTTGCCTGTGTGTGATTATATTATTTATGTTGCCGTCAGTACTACAGCTTGAAATGCCAGTTAATGTTACAGCAACATCACCTCTGATTTATGCACAATCATCCGTGAATAGCAGCTTCAATGCTCTGAAGCCACTTTTGGATATTGGTAGTCTTTATTTTTTTCACCCTTCCAAAGTAAGATCTATTGGTCAAGAAAAAATTTGCTTCTCTCCGAGAGCGCAATTGATAATAATAAACCAATTCAATGATAATGGATGCTCTCCAGGATGTTCAGGAAGGTCTAATTCTATGGTAACCATTTTAGGAAATAATCCAAAACCCGTCGCCTTCAAGGTTTCAACAAAAGTTACAACCGTCGCATTGGACCCAAGTCATTTTACCGCTGATGAGCCTAGAATGTCAGTATTTTATGGGCAAATTCTCTCACCTGGTTGCTCTGGCGCCATTAGTGCCGGTGAAGCCAAGAAATGCATCATAACTGACTCGTTTTCCAACAATGTTCAGACATGGCTGGACAAAATAAATAATATCAAAATTCAATTTGGTTATTCACCGCCATACCCTTTTGTGGGAAATGTTACACAACTAAATTTCAAGGTGTCTAACGCAAACCTTAGCAAAAACTTAGACCTAACGCATATACATATTGCATTGATAAAAAATGTAACTGCAAACTTCAATAATAGTAACACAATAAATAACAAAAACAATTTTGTCACATTTGATAATCTGACTGCTCCCCATGGAATTTTCTCATTAAAGTATCAATTCTTACAAGAAGGAAGACACCAAGTCATCATCAAGATAACTGCGAGAGATAGTGAAGTTGTTTTAGCATCATTTGATATTCCAGTATTATTGCCAGAGTAAGATAGGATTACTCTATATTGCCACTACATAATAAGCCCAGAAACGAGAGAGCACGTATGTTTATCGTTATTCCACATATCGTGATGTCGAAGATATGGTATATGCTAATTTCCTTCTCTTTAGGCACGATCCCTGGCGATCCATTTGAATGCCTGATGGAATGCATAGGTTATCGATACAATGACCCTATCAAAGAGCCTATATTTCGTTCTAACTAATACCTAGCAGGATAAATTGAGAAAATCAATTATTGTTACAGGAGCTTCTAGCGGTATTGGAAAAGCTACCGTTATAAAGCTAGTGGAATCGGGCTATCATGTTTTTGGATTAGCAAGGAGATACGATAAGCTTGTGGCAATTTCCTCTAAATTATTGACTTCGTCAAAAGAAAAAGGAAATAATTATATCCCAATGGAATTCGATATAACTAAACCAGAAAGATTCGGCAGCATCATTAACGAAATATTATCAAAGGCTAAAGGAGTTGCGATCTACGGTCTTGTGAATAATGCGGGCTACGTTCAACCTGGAGCAATTGAGGATATAACGGTACAAGATCTAAGAAATCAGTTTGAAACAAACTTCTTTGGGCTCGTTGAATTTACCAAGAACTTATTGCCAATCATGTTGGAAAATAATCAAGGGCGAATCGTAAATATAAGCTCAATATCGGGATTGATATCTCTGCCATTAATAGGAGCCTATTCAGCTAGTAAGTATGCTGTAGAAGCCATAACTGAAGCTCTAAGAATGGAACTATGGAATACAAACATCAGGGTAGTAACTGTCAATCCTGGACTCGTAAGCACCAATATCAATTCCATTTCAAAACCAAAAATTGACCACCTTATAGGCAACAAATCTAGGTTTTCTGAAATATATCTAAAATATCTGTCTAACGTCCCAAAAGGATTGCCTCCAGGTTCTGTTGCAACTGCTATATTAGAAGCAATATCTTCACAAAAACCAAAAAATAGGTACATTGTAGGCTCTACGAAAGTACGGATTGGTGTTAGGCTGAAAAAATTTGTGCCTGATACATTATTTTTCTCTCAAGTGGCAAAACGAATACATCAAGAAGGATGACAATTCTTTCTATCTTTCATCGTGATTTGTTGATTGAGATTCACTATTTATAAGTCTCTATACAACGTTTTAGGACATAAAATTCAATTGATCTGTTCTAATTATTCAGCCCATACTAGGTTTGAAAAATCGGTTGAAGCGCTTAAGAGTCTCGGAATTAGGATGATATTTAGATAACTACACTGAAGTGCCACTTCCACCGCTATATCATCTTGGAACCCGGAGATCGAAATTAGATAATCTAATCAAAGCGAAATTATATACAAGTCTTTTTGCTGAAATCATTATTAAATCCCTCGTACACAAATTTCAGACTTTCTGACATTGTTATCAGTATAACCATTAATATATAACAATCATATGCAGCTCTTTTCATTTTTGGCCTTGAGCAATTCATCCTGACATGTATGCAAGTGATCCCCAACTAGGATCGCAATAATGCTTCAAATGCAAATTGCTTTGATGCTGATCCTGCTTTCCGCCTCATCAGCAGTGTCCGCAAGTTGCAATAATAAATTTTAGTGATAGATGAGATAGCCAATTTCTCTATGCAAGACTTTGATCAGATAAATTCAGGGAGGGAGCAACGCTGGTCTAATGAACGAAGTGTCTGGGTGTTTTCAGCAGGTCAATAGAGCGTTATGTTAAGAGCAGATAAATTTTACTATATGATTTATACTTAACATCCGGGAACATGCCTGAAATTTGAAGTATAGATGCTATACAGATATTGTAGCCATGATACTTGATGCAGCGCTCTCTGGTGAAACCAAAACGAGAATAATGCTGCAAGCCAACCTCAATCATATCCAAATTAAACGATACATTCCTTCTTTGCTTTCGCAAAAGCTTATCAAACAAAGAACAGACCTAGCAGCGCCATCTCAAGTGTATACTACAACGGAAAAAGGACACAGTTTTTTAGAAAGGTATAGACAAGCCCAATTGCTAGACGTCACGTTACGACAAGAAAAGAATGCATAACGGAAGAATAAAAATAAGACGAGATCCCGACCTGACTTCCTTTGTTTTGTGAAATACAGAAGTAGTTCGGAATTATATGCATACGTCGTGACCATATGACATAAAAGTTTCAGGCAGTTTTCGTTGCCAAATTAGTCATAATCCCTTGATTTACGCTACTTATCGTTCTTTGTTCTAATTAATGAATGTGCACATGCTTAATCATAAATAAAGAAGATATCCTTAAACCAATTTTCTCCAGCACTCCCACAGTGCTAATTCTTGAAACTCCTACCTAACACTCTTTATTAAATATCTATCTCACCTTCTGCTTCTTCTTCCGTACTTTCTCTTCGAACCTCTATTATTTTGTCAAAGAATGCGGTTTCGATGGGGAGTGGATCCTGTGGATAGCATTAATTCTTCAAAGAATTATGAGAATTGACTTTAATCTCTTGGAATCATTTGAGTAAAAAAAGAAACTGTCATCGCATTTGCCATCTTTCTTGAATCGCCTATTACCTTCCATGATATTCAGAAAAAGGAACAAATTACGGTGTTTCAAGATAGTCAGATAAACAGAGGAGACGATGAAAACAAATGGATCACTACATGGAATAACTATCATACCTGACTCAGACTCTTTTTTCGATGGCTTTACGATGCGATAATAAGAGGCTCTGAAGATGTAGGCCCACAGTTCGACTTGGAAACACCTATATTCGCCAGCATTAAAGAAATGAAAACCAAGAGGATTAGTCCATATTCAGAAATGGAATTAAAGGAACGTCATGAAATTCCATTTATTCTTAACCCATGTTTTTATTAGTTACCATTTTTTTGCAATATAACTGCGTCTATTTAAGAAATATATGATTAGAAATACCCTATGTAAGGACAAAATAGTTTCATGAAATATATAATATTTATCACCATCCTACCTAAGCGTGATAGTTTTGTTACTTTACATATATTTTAGTCGTCTAAGCAACCATTTAAATTATATTTTGAGCATCAACACAATACCATAATAGGCTGGGGGGATATGAAAATAGAAAAATTTGTGTTGAATAATACGTATTATACACGCAATAACAGCAATTTTTTAGATAAAGTCATTAGTATTCCTATTACTTTTAATGAATTAATATCTGATTTCATGCGCGTTAGAAAGAAAACCCGAGAACTTTTTAAACCACTTAAAGTAGAGGATGCTGTAGTACAGTCTGATATCTTTGGCAGTCCACCTAACTGGCATCTAGCACATGTTAGCTGGTTCTTTCAGAAGGTGTTAGAAAAACATGGCCAAAGATTGGCAGGAGGATCGGATAGTGATAGTGGTGGCAGCAACGAAGTCAACAATACTAGTACAACTCCTCGCCGTTATCATCATCGTATAAATTTAGAATATCTTAATTCATACTATCAGCGATATGGAAATATCCTTCCGAAATCTGAACGTGGCAAATTCCCTAGGCCAACTGTACAACAGACTCTTGAATATAGGTTGCTTATAGAGAAGAATGTTGTGTCATTTTTGAAAGAGAAAGGGAAGGAAGAACGTGACCTCATTAACAAGGGAATTGCATCAGCAACAAGCTTGGAGGAACTGAAGTACGATATTATTTTAGGAAATCAGCATGAGATGCAGCATCAGGAGCTTATGATCTATGATTTTCAACATTATTTCCAGCGCTTCCAAGACCCCGCAGACAACTACATACCTGTTAAGGCGTTAAAACAAGGAGAAGGAGGAGGAGAGAAACGTGAGGTGACGAGGAAAGAAAGATCAGAATTAGGAAAAATGGTTGAGATTCCAGGAGGAATTTACAACCTGGGTTTTAATGGTAAAGGTTTCTTTTGTTATGATAACGAACTTCCAGAACACAAAGTGTATCTTCAGCCTTACAAAATAGATGTAACGCCAGTAACCAATGCGGACTATATTGAATTTATTGAAGATGGAGGTTATCGCAACTTTGGATATTGGTTAGCTGATGGATGGGATTTAGTTAGAGAGCATGGTTGGGAAGCTCCACTGTACTGGGAATCAGTTAAAAAAGGGGAATTGGGTGACACTATCAGCACTAAATATGGTAATGGTAGTAATACTAATAGTACCAAATGGATGAAGAAGGACTTTCGCGGGATTCATGAAATTAATAGAGATGAACCGGTCGTAAATATTAGCTATTATGAGGCGGATGCGTACGCCAGATGGGCTGGAAAGCGACTTCCAACCGAAGCTGAATGGGAAAAGGCAGCGAGTTGGAATGATAGCCTGCGTAGAAAAACCCTATATCCTTGGGGAGACGAAAGACCTCAGCCTAGATATGCCAATTTGCAAGAATCATGTCTTTGGGGCCCATCTGTCGCGGGTTCATATCATGAGGGCAAAAGCTATTATGGTTGCTACCAGATGATTGGTGATGTTTGGGAATGGACATCGTCTGAGTATGTACTATACCCTGGCTTTAAGCCAAAATTCTCAGAATATACCGATAAATGGGCCATAAATCAAAAAGTTCTTAGAGGGGGATGCTTTGCTACACCATCCAGTCAGATTAGAAATACTTACAGAAATTATTTCAAACCATACGAAAGAATACTATTCTCGGGATTCAGATGTGCCAAGGATTGCTAGATGTTACAAATTCTTAGTTAATTCCCATTAACTTAGCGTAATTTTCTATCTATTAAAATTAGGATATATAGAATTGCCTAAGCGAGGAGAGGTAGGGAGTTTGCTGGAGTCTGGTGGTGCATAGATTCTCTACTCAATCACTCTCTAAGCTGCGTCCTTTCAGTCTTAAACAATCGCGACCCACAGAAAAATAAGCATACTCGTTTTCGGGTCAAAAGATAAAGGTTCCACTATTCACAGAAATAATTTAAGCTATCGAAATTAGAACATGGCATCATAGCGTAATGGCAAGGAGTGGATTGAATTCCACTTCGCCTTTTGGTACTGCACGCGCCTGAGCCGTTTGCTTACACCATCGAACCTTCGTCTGGATATCCCAATCCGAACCCCTATTTCTCTCTGATGAAATTAATAGGCGCTATCTCATCCATTGTGTTCTGTATTTGCAGTAAACGCATACCTTTCTCTGTTGTCCTGTAAGTCCGCATCCCATCTTCATATTCTATCAAACCATTTTCAACTAAAAGCGCTAGATATTCTCTTAGCTGATTAAAAGATAGGTATGCTTTGTACATTAGTTTTGTTTTAGTGGCTCCTCCTCCATTTGCGGCATCTAAAAGTAGCCCGACTATGTCACTCCTGCTTCTGTATTTCATTTTGTTGTCTAAGAAATGAAAACCAACTATTTATGAGGAGCCCAACTTAGTACTAAAGTCTATGTCAAGTTCTATTATCGGATACTATTTCATTGTTTTATCGAGTCTAACCATCTGCGTGTACAAGTAAGCATTATACTATAGAAACTATACATTTTCGCTTCAACTGGTTATGAGATTTGTGTAGCTGGTGGAAATCATAGTATAGACCACGATAAAGATATCGGCAATATTTAATCTTAGTGGATGGCGATAAATCTCCGTCCAACGGACCTGGAAGGTGACAGACCACTGGTAATGGGTCAGAATTCGCCCTAGTTACTCTTATTTATGTAGTCGAGTATAACTGCATCTTCAGAAGTTCAAAAGCGATTATTCAGCATGAACAGACATTACCTAACAGAGATCAGAACAATTGTAGTAATACTGCAATTTCTGATCTAACTACTGGCTGTAATAATATTTGCGATAGTCGGGAATGCTCATGCAGAAACTGGAGCGGATATTTATCAAACTGCAAAATGAAAAGGTTGGACACCATTTTTTTAATCTTTATTGTCATTTTTTATTTATTTGCATTAAGATTACAAGGTACTATGGTATACTATCTATCACAGCAGTCATTTTTATACTCACATTTACATTTTTCTGGTTCATGTAAACAGGCTGGGCATATAATAGAACCACATCCGACACAAGTGTTTCCGGAGCTATTACATCCCCAATGCTTACATTCATAGTTAGGCAACTCTACCGTTCCTCCGATTTACTCTTACAATTACATCTACACAACATTGCACTTATTTAATTAGAGTCTCTGCATTCCTTGAACCCATGTTTCAGAATTTGCATATGCGAACATCCAACATCTCGTGTTCACTAGTGATTCAAAATTGATAATCAGAAGCTGTACTCTAACTTTTCACAGGTGCCTTTAATGGCTTGGTGACTTTCCTTATATTTGATAATGTCGTCAGCCATTACGATAACACCTAATGTAAAATGCTACAGCTCATGCAACCTGACCCTGAAATATACAGTTTTGGTGAGGATGTTGGTACGATTAGTATTCCAAAAAAAGTTCTATTACGTCTCCGCAGATTCTCAGTAGACATACTACCGTAAAACCAATTGAATGTCATGGATAGAAAGACGAGATTTGTTAATGTATCAACTGTCTCTGATGCAAGAGATTTAACTGTATATAAAGCGAATGCTGATGGACTTGAACTGTTCCGGGTTTCATTGAACGTCTACGGCACTTTGGAAGAAGCGAACAAAATTTGAATATCAGGCCTGAATATAGTGTAGTGTGAATTAGTAGTGAGTTGTATGACAACAATAATACACGTGACAGACCAAACTGCGTATTGGATGAGACTATGCTGATAACGGCGTGAGAAAACATGAGGTACGATTAACTGGAGGAAACCGAATTCATTATGATTTTGTCAAGTCATATCACGGGTTTGAGAATTAAACACATATACTGAGCAGGAATATGGGTAAAGAAAATGACAAATAGATGACCTTGATGAAGAATACGAAGAATTTAAGCTGAAATCTAAAGGATCTTCAGAAAAGTTGGACAAAATGTTTAATTACTGACTGGTCGCAGAAATCAGTAGCCCTTGTTAGAGAAGATGCAGGCGTTAATCGATATTGTCAGGAAAAAGGAATTGTCGTCGATGACGTTACATTATCGAGTGGCGAAAAAAGTAAATATTATTATGATTTAAAGAACGTCTCCTTAGACCCCGAGGCAATAGACATCGTAGGAGATTTGTTATTGGAAGAAATAGTCCTGAAATTTGGTAAAGTCTATTGGTGGGTTAGCGAGTGGTGCAATTCCGCTAGTGACAGCAGTAGTACTGAAGAGCTGCAATAACGCTGAAGGCATAAATGGGTTTCTCGTAAGGATAGAACGTAAACTGCATGGGTTACATAAAATAATTGAAGGCAAGATAGTACCTCCGGTCGTGATGGTCAACGACGTAATGACTTCAGGGGGTAGCATAAGACTCGCAATAGATGCTCTGAGGGAAGCGGGATATGACGTCGAGGGCGTTTTCACCTTCTTGGACAGAGACTAGATTAATGAATTAAGAAACACCATCAAATGTTTCTCTTTGCTAAAGCACTCTCAATTCAAGCCCTTCATTGAAGAAAACGTAAAGAGAAAGAAAGAAACTAAGATAGAAAACTAACGCTTTATATTTGTAATTTGTTTTTCATTTGCCTATTTAGGCTGACTTATTACTGTGCTTATTTGTCCTACCAAGTCTCATTTCTTTTGGGTTTTCGAATGAATAAATCCTTATCTGATGATGCAAGCTCTGTTTCTTTCCTTATCTTCTCACAATACGTTTCAATAGATGTTAAAAACATTTGCCTTCTTTTTCTTGAGGATTGCAAGCCATCCATTTTTGACAGTTTGATATCCAATAGCTTAAAATTCTCACATGATCATCACGAGAATCGGCTCGGAGTCTAATACCTATTGCCTTTTAAAACCTTCTTTGGAAGTGGTAGCACATCTAGTTCATCGTCTAATACCAAAATTTTTTTCCTGCCATTATTTTTTTTTTGGTTCTGCTGACATTGAATAGGTAATAGAATGCCCTTCGGTCATCTGAATTCTATCAGTTTTACTCCAATGTTCTGAAGGAAAAAAGGGTCCTGCTGGTTTTTCCGTTGTTTAAATTAGTTGTTGGAAAATAGTTGGTAAAAGGTTCCTTCTTATCACACTAAAGACTGTCTCGGCTATTCCCGAATAAGATATTATGTAAATTAAATAAAAGGGATATCAGCCGGGAGTCCTCACAGTTCAATTAGGCCGAGGATGGCTGAATTAGGTTTTCACGGACTAGACACCTTCACCATGAGACGTGGGATGTGACCGTGACCAGTGGTAGTGGATGTGTATTTGGATTGTTCTAGCAACGTTGGCTAGAATTACTAACCTATATAAGATAAATTCAATTATCTAAAAGATAATCGTGGTAGAACAAAACGATGATCACCACAACCATGATCATCAGGATGAGCATGAGGAATCCGCCTCCGATTTATCTGTTGTTGCAAAGACGCGTCAGGATGCACACAAGGAAAAACTCAAAGTTGCTATAACCTCGATTGCAGCTTCAGCAGGTCTTGCCATATTTAAAATTATTATAGGATTTTCTACCAACAGTCTTGGGATATTATCCGAAGCTTTCCATTCTGGACTTGATGTATTGGCTGCGTTAATGACATTGTACGCCATACGCATGGTTATGAGACCACCAGATTTGAAATATACATACGGATATGCAAAAGTTGAAAGCGTATCAAGTCTGTCTGAAATAATACTACTATTTGCAGTTGCTGGCTGGATTTTCTATGAAGGTGTTGAAAGAATGCTCTTCAAAAGTATCCAACCAGAGATTACACTATTCTCATTTATAATCATGTTTGTATCTGTTGGGATCGATTTTGGAAGATCTAGAATATTGTATAGAACTGCAAGAAAGTATGGCAGTCAAGCGCTAGAAGCGGATGCACTTCATTTCAAAACGGATATGATAACATCGTTCATAGTTATTGTTGGGTTGCTTTTCGTATTCTTATTTCATATTCCGAAGGCTGATGCCTATGCGGCAGTTATAGTAGCAGGAATGATAATTTACACGTCTCTTGGTCTGGGAAGAAGGACATTAGATGTATTGCTAGATAAGGCCCCTAAAGGTGCGTACCAACGGGTACTAGAAGCGGTTTCTGGATTAGACGGTGTTGATAGGGCACATGATATTCGCATAAGGAGGATGGGATCAGAAACCTTTGTTGATATGCATATCGAAGTTCCACGAACAAGTACACATGATAAAGCGCATAAAGTAGCAACATCGGTTGAAGAAAAGGTAAGGGGAGTCCTTCCCGCTTCTGACGTCCTGGTACATGTAGATGCAACAGAATCTGCGAGCGAAACAATTACTGATAGGATCAGACTAGTTGCCGCAGAAACAGACGGCATAAAGAACGTTCATTCAATATATTTATCAAAGATAACACCAACATCTAGATCACAAGAGTCTGCACTAGAAGCAACTAGCCTGGATTTGGATAATAATTTATCTGATCTCAGCGGGATAAATCGAGGATCGATTCTTCATGTCTATCTTGATGTACAGATGAATCGAGATCTTGACCTTAAGACGGCTCACGGCATTATAGATTCCTTTGAAATAAAATTAAAGGAAGTGGTCCCGGAATTGAGAGACATCACTACACACATGGAGACAGAAACTAGTGAATACGTATCAATGGGAACCGAGAAGAAGCCTGCCATAGCGTACTTAGAAAGAATAAGAAATGCAGCTCTAGCTATACCTGGCGTAGTTGATTGCAAAGATATTGGTGTAGTATACGTTAATGATGAACAACACATCACTCTGTCAATAAAGATCAAATCTACAAACGAAAAGGTGATTAAGACAATAGAAGACGCGCATAGATTGGCAACGAACGTTCAAAACCTAGTTATCAGGCAAACTGGTGCTTCTAGAGTCATTGTACATACAGAGCCAGGCTAAGGTTCTATATTGGGTGATTATTTGGTGCCATTTTGCAATAATTTCCATTTAAATTGCTATTGTATTTTTTTGGAACGACAGTTTCAATGTTTCGAAATACTACACAATTTTGTTTTATCATGATATAAACCAATTCGTACCAGATAGTATGCTAGAAGGAATTGATTTAGATACCAAATTATTTCTTCGAATCCTTCAGGTATGATACTGATTTTTCACGACGTTGTCGGACACAAAATTTCATCGACCCTGTCAACAGATATCCCTATGAGTCACACGAATCCATAAACTATGTAAAAAGAATCATTCATTCTCTATGCGACATACTCAGAAATTGTTATTGAATTGTATTTCCCAGAGATGTACTTTCTCTTGTCTCGAAGCAGCGCAAATTTCCAACTCTTCAAGATATTTGAAACCGCAATCATCCAACACGTCTTCAAAATCATACCGTCCCACAAACGTGTGCTTTTCTTGTTCCGAGCATCTTACAAGAGCAGACCTTATCTCTTCCAAGTACCTCCGCTTTTTGGTGTAAACATACCAAAGGTTATGTGCACCACGTAACCTCGACAAAGATGTGTAGATTTCGTTTGGCATCTTTGTATAATAGCGATTCATAATCTCGGTGTTAACATCCTCCCATGATGGTGTCCTCCATGATGCAATCCGTTCGAATCCGTGTCCCTCAAACTCTGCTGCTAAGCTAATACCTTGATCCAATGTGGTTACAATGACGTCTGTTTTAGCAGCAACGGCATCCCGAAAATCTATCCCGGGCTCCATCCAACCCACAAAAATAATATCAAATGCTTTGATTCCCCAGCGTGCATCAGCTAATGTGATGTAGTCAGGTTTAGGGAAATTACAGCCATAAAAAATGCCGGCACTGCCTTCAATACCTGTTGCATCAGAGATAAATTCTCGTATCTTCATTAGAAAATCTCCGTACCCGCAACCGATGTCACAATATCTAGGACTATTCGAGACAGCTCTCGCAATTGCGACTACACGTAAAACATCTATTTTTCTATAAGTAAAATAGGTCCCTCGCAGCAAGGGGAAGCTAAATCGTTCATGATGAGGAGAGACAGCATATTCTCTAAAATGCCGCAATGAATCCGCAGCCATCTGCAGATCTATTGTGTTGAATGGCACCGCCCAAAGCACCATGATTTAGGTATATTATTTTTTCCCTACTTGAACGACTAATGCATCTGGTGTATGGGCCACGCCTGTGCAAGGTGAGGTTGATATGATACCAAATCATTCTGATAATAAATAGGCTTGTGGCTCTTGCAAAGAAAGTAATATGGTATATGCTACTCTACTTTGTGAAAAGTTTCACAACTTTTATGATTACGAGATTAATTAGTACAAAAGATATCGATGATGCTGTTAATGAGCTAAGCATAGATGCCTGATATGGTTGAGCTCCTAAATGAAGAAATTGATAATGAAATGAGATTTTTGTCAGAGAATAAGCTACTTCGGAAATTGAAAATGCAGTAAAGAGTTTTTTTATATCTTTTTTTATTCTTCTGGAATTTTTCTTGCCTGTGAAAGGATCTATATATCTATATTTATTATCAATATAAAAGAGAGTGACAAATAATGGAATGTAAACACAATACTCGGATGAGAGAGCCACTACAGAATTTGCAATACCACTTTTGTTATAATGCTCAAAGTATAGCTGAGTTATAATTGCTGCAGAAAAGAATGAGCATATTCCAGCTATAATTATATTCTTGTTAAATAGAACGAGATCTTTGTACTTACCATAAAAATTTCCTGTCTGTTTTCTAATGCTATCTCAGTCCTTCCTCTTCTTTGTGTTGTGAATTCGTCCTAGCGTATACCTAGATAGGTCTGTTATAGACTTAAGGGTAGAAATTTATAGAATAAGAGTTACTGAAAAAGTAATTATAGATAGCTTTAGGGTAAATCATACGAGTAATCTGTTTAGAATAATCTTTGTCTGTGCACAAACAATGGTATACAGTCATATGTACGACTAAACCATAATATCAGAATCTCCTAATACCCTAATCAAATCTTACTTCCCATAATTGGTTGCCTTTTGATGAAAGCGCGGCAAGCCTTTCCATATAATGGAAGCCGCACTCATCAAGCACTGATTCAAAATCAAATCTATTTTTGGTATAAAGACCTTCATGTTCTTCTTTCTCTAGCCAACACTTCAGAGCTACACGAACCTTATGCGATATTTCAGGTCGTGTGTATATATTCCAGAAGTTATGTGCTGAACGCAATTTCGTAAGCTCTTCTTTCTTGCTCCTTTTTGTTCTTAATGAAGAAGTATAGAATCTATTCATCAATTCACAATTGACATCTATCCAAGAAGGTGTTCGCCACCAAGCTATTTTTTGAAATCCGAATTCATCGTATTCACATCCTCCATTTATCCCACACTGCCCCCCAGCGTCAAACGTCGTAATAATACATTTAGTGAATTGTGACACAATTTTTCGAAAATCTACACCAGGTTCCATCCATCCTACAAATGATACGTCGAATGGTCTTTTACCAAACCATTCAGCAGCAGCGGCCTCCGAATAGATGTAATCAGGTTTATTTTTCTGAAATATATAAAAAATACTTACATCCTCTTCTAGTCCAATCGCACGCGGGATAAATTGGCGAATTTTGCTCAGAAAATCTCCATACCCGCAGCCGATATCAATATAACTTGGATCGGGCGATATCGATTTTGCAATTGCTTTAACGCGCATCACGTCAACCTTGCGATAAGTAAAATATGAACCAGCAAAAAAAGGGAATATGTAGCGTTCGTGATGTTTTGGGGGGTCGGAGTTATTGAATTTCTTATACTCTAGATATCCCCTTTGCAAATCATCAGTTCTAAATGGCATTTCAGTCCCTGTATTTGAAAATTTGGTGATTCCGACATATTATATTTTCAGTATTTTGGCTCTTATCTTGGTACTAACCCAAAACGCTTATTAACGCCGCTTATAATTTTGGTTTCATGGTTAGAACATATGAAGAATGGTGGAAGACTGTTCCTGAAGATCTGAGAAAGAAATCACGCAAAGGTGATGAACAAAACAAGCCGTTGCTAAATCAAGTTAACTATGTTCTGTTGCATCTACATCTGGCCGGCAAACATGACGCCAAGCCATCTCATGCCGAGCTAAAGGATTGGCTTCATAGCGGGCAAGTAGACGTACTTAGAATGGCCCCCAAAAAGTAAAGCAATTGTTTCATCGCTCTTTACTCTTCTTTTTAAAGAACTCGCCATCCTTGTTATTTTCGCTGTGATTTGCCTTTTGTGAAGTATAACACTGTTTTGGGGTTGGCATAGTGTTTAAATACTTTCGAACGTATGCAACTCTAGAGAATTAAGATGCCAATTGCTATAATTCCAGACGTTGATGAACAAAGATGTATCGGTTGTGCTCTATGTGTAGAAATTTGCACTGCTCTCGGCCCTGATGTTCTAAGAGTGAAGCCTGTAGAAGGATGGAAGAGAGGTAAGGCGTTCATTTTCTACCCAGAAAGGTGCATCTCAGATGGAGCATGTATAGGAGTATGTCCAACACACGCAATCTTCTGGATGAGACCAATGGAATATACCGCAGGACAGCCTGTGCCACTGCACAAAAACGGTGTATTCGATAAAGGCTGGGAAGAGGGTTAAACGACTGCACAAATAAAGGACAAACTACAAAACGACGATAAAAGACAAAATATTACTCTTCTTTTTTAAATTTTTTATTTTTGTAGGTACTTATTCGTATTGAGGATTGACTAACAAAGACTTAACCACTTCTGTCCACGCACTGGCGATATTTACTTGATTATATCCTCCTCCACCGAGAGCGATCAGCCTACCCAGAGAGTGTCTATGCGCCAGTCTGTGGACGATGTCCGTTGCGTATCTGTGTGCGTTAGGAGTATACTTTAAATGGGTTAGAGGGTCCCCATCAAGTGAATCTGCACCACATTGCAATATAATCAATTCAGGTTTGGCTATATTATCTATAAAATTCTCAATTTTGTTAAAGGCTAGAATGAAATCTTTTTCGATCGAGTTTGGAGCCAACGGGATATTCAGTTTAGTCCCTTCGGCTTCACCACTACCGGTTTCCAGTTCGGACCCGGTTCCGGGATATAGGAAACGACCGTCTTCATGTATATCTGCGATGAAGAGTAGTGGGTCGTTTTCGAATTCATAGTAGATCCCATCCCCATGATGAGCATCGATATCTATATAGGCTATTCGCTTTAGGCCATATTGTTTTCTTGCCATTAGAATTGCTACCCCTATATCATTAAAGACACAAAATCCAGCTGCAGAATCCCTTCGTGCGTGATGTAGTCCACCGATCGGATTGAAGACATGTTGAACTTCATGAGGTTTTTTCATTAATAAATTTAAACCTTCAAGGGTCGTACCAACGACAAAAGAAGACGCTTCGAAAATACCTTGAAATGCTGGTGTATCGCCCATGTCAAGAAAGCCAGTCCCAATCTTTGAGCTTTTCTTGACAAGATCAACATAATCCCTTTCATGGAACGCAAGTATCGATTCTACATCAGCCGAGACAGGATCCTTGATTACGATTTGACTAGATTTGTCCAAATTCTCAGCTTGAAATTTTGACCAAAATGCAAAGATTCTATCCGAGCGCCAGGGATGCGGATCCCCAAAGCCATATCTTGCTAATGCGTTTCCATAAAATACGGCGGTCCGGCACATGCGTATTAACTAAATTCTCCATATTATAATTAGCTTGATGTTTTGTCGATCATTTTAGCATTTATCCAAACTTCATGGAGTTGAGCAATTAAATTTCATACACCTGATAGAAGTGATTGCTGGCAATAATGTACCAAATCCACTAACATGTATGTAAATAAACGGGCCATGGGATTATTGAACATGGCTTATTTCATGCACATAATCTGGACAATGGTGTTTAATACTTGCTTGCCCACATGAATATCATTGAGGCACCCGAAAATAATCTCATAGATATTAATCTATATACTAAAAAAAGTCGAACATTTGAGACAAATATTATAGAACCCATTTGATCTCTTTATTAGGAACTAGTACTATTGAACGAAATTACCCCGTTTGCAAAGGACAAATGACTTATGATTAGAGTGGTCATTACAGGCAATCCTGGAGTTGGAAAGCACACGTGTGCAAAATTCGTATCCGAAAAGTTAGGGAATGCAAAATTGATTGACATCAATATGGTCATACTTAATAACAACGCCTTATGTATTAGCGCGGCGAATAGAATCGAAGAAATAGACGTTAAAAAAGGAGAGAAGCTACTAAGAGAAGAAATAAAAAAAGCAAAAGATGTCGTAATAGTAGGACATCTAGCACCATATGTGTTGAGGACAACTGGAATTGACCTAGTTGCAGTTTTGAGGCGCTCACCTTACCAGCTAGCAAAGATTTTTCGGCAGAGAAAATATACACCTATGAAGATGAAAGAAAATATTGCCGCCGAGATTCTTGGCATCACACTTTACGACTCAGTGAAAACATTTGGAAAAGAAAGGGTTGCCGAATTGGATGTGACGGGAAAAACTCCACACGGTATTGCCAAGGATATCGTTTCAAAATTACAAAAGTCTAGAAGGCAAATAGGGATCATTGATTGGCTTTCTTTAGTATATGAAAAAGGCGATGCTCAAAAGTTCCTCGAATACTAGGTAATTAAATAGTTTGGTCAAATTGATTCTTGAACCTATCTTACTTATGGAAATTTTATTAAAGGACAACAACACAAAAATTCATGTATATATTACCCCCACGTTCCACCATGAAATATTATGAGTGCAGTACTTACTCGAAAATTTGGGGAAGAAACGGTTCAATTTCTGGATAAGAAGGTGTCGGTGGAAACTTCAGATCAAAAAACTTACAATGGAATCTTAGCTGGCATCGATGAGAAACTCGATTTGGTTCTGGAGAATGTAGAGAGTCTTGGAATCATTAAGATGATTATTAACGGTTCTTTCGTAAAAGAAATAAAACTAATGGAAAAGCCCTTTGATTTCAAAGCCCTTTCGGATCGAATTGCCAGAGTTTTTCCTGGCTTAGTAAAGATAAGGGAGGACGTAGGAGCTATTATTGTAATGGACAAAATTAAAGTCACTCAAGCAGGCATTGAGGAAGGATCTGGGCTTGCAGCAGACAGAGTTAAGGCTATCTATGAAGAATTTATTAGGGAGACAAAGAAGTAATTTTTGTCTTTTGAAGTCAGGTATAGTGACCTGGCTGGTCGCATTGGAAAGCTCGAAACTGGCCATGGTATCCTTGAAACCCCTGCTTTTATTCCTGTTGTCCATCCTGTAAGGCAGACAATTAGTCCCCAATTTCTAAAAAATTTGGGTTTTAACGGACTGATTACTAATGCGTATACGACACTAAAACATTATGGTGACGAAGCGCGAACTAGAGGAATTCATGATATTCTAAATTATGACGGTGTTATAATGACTGACTCTGGGGGGTATCAAATTTTAGAGTACGGAGCCATTTTAGCCAAACCAGGAGTTATATCCCAATTCGAAAGAGATATTGGTTCTGATATCTCTGTTCCCCTGGACAAACCAACTGGTTACGGATTAAAATATCAAAAAGCGCAAAACCATGTCGAAGAAACACTCGCGAATGCAAAGGCTACACTTGAAGGCAGGGACGTTGGAGGCGAACAAGGTAATGATAATCACAAAAGCACGATCTGGGTAGGACCAGTGCAAGGCGGCGAACATCTCGACCTAGTGACATTTTGTGCAGACGCTCTGGATAAAATGGGATTCCCAGTATTAGCTATAGGTAGCCCTGTAGAGATGATGGCGGCCTATGAGTTCTCAATATTGGCACAAATGATCGCGGCTGTCAAACGTACAGTGCCTACAAAGCCCATTCACTTGTTCGGAGCTGGTCATCCGCTCACTATTCCTTTGGCTGTCTCGTTGGGATGTGATATGTTTGATTCTGCGTCATACATGTTATATGCCAAAGATGATCGCTATATGCATACAAATGGCACACTCAAACTCCAAGATCTTTTATACCTTCCCTGCCAGTGTCCAGTTTGCTGTACTCACACCCTCGAGGAGCTTCGGCAGATGAGTAGAGTTGATCGCACAGTAGAACTTGCTAAACATAATCTATACGTCTTGAAAGCAGAAGTCGGTGCGGTCAAACAAGCAATAGTCGATGGCAGATTGTGGGAATATGTGATGCTTAAAGCACGCGCTCATCCCAAGCTTATGAAGGCAATGGAACTTTTTAAGAATTTTGAATTCTTAGAGGATGGAACACCGCTGTTTAAAGGCAAGGCGGTTTTTCTCTATGAACCAATAGATCAATATAGACCAGAAGCTAGGAGGTTCAGAAGAATCGTCTCCACATTTAGATCCGTAGTAAAAAAGAATCTAGTTTTATATCCAATAATGCAAGTACAGCCATTTTATACCACTAGGGATTTTATCCGGCTTGTAAAAAAATTCCCCCAAGCACAGATTTGTGCATATAATCAATTCCTTGGGGTTATTCCTGTAGAAATATGTGATATCTTCCCTGCAGCTCACCATCTGAGTTCGGCGACTGCAGCAACATGCCACCAAGCCAAGGATTATCCAACGTTCATTGAATCTCTTGACGGCTTTTTGGCATCCAATACTTTTGGAGAGATAACCATAGTTGCAGATGATTTTATGCATGACCTTATATACAACAATTCGTATAAAGACAAATTAAATGCAAAGGTTTTGGACTATAAAGAAGGAATTGTTTTTGAATTGTGATCTTGTGATCATGTCTTTATAACGATATTCCAGTAAAGGTGTTACGCTTGGTATATACCTATTCTCGCAATTACCAAGTTGCTTAGCACCACCTGTAGATCCATCGATGCCGTTTGCAACTTGAATTTGAAGAGCTCGTCGAAAGGGATATCCTCCAGAGAAGATTAAAAAATTAAACCAAGGTAATCACACGCTCATTCAATAAGGTAGAGCTAAAGGGATCAAGGCGTACCACTGAGCTGTAATACTTTGAAGTCGTACCTTAGGCTTATACAATTTTATTCTTAACATTTCCTTGCACTGCTTCGATCTTCCGACCAAACCACAAATCAGCATTACCTTCAGAAGATTTAATTTGTACCAGGAGCATACCTGTCGTCTTTTCAATCTTTGTCAAAGCTCTAGTATCAAGATAATAATCGTCAGCACCGAATATTAAAAATTCCCAGCCTTCTCCTGATGCATATTTATAATTGAAATTTTTTTTAAATTCGACTGCATGTAATATCCATTCTATGCATTCATCTATTTGTAGTTGCGTTGGTTAGCTCACTTTTTCTTTACTTGTAACGATATTTTTTAAGGGGTTGGGTCATATCAACCAGAAAAGTAAGAGAAAAGTTAGAACGCAACGAATCGACTTGATTGTCTCAGAGTAAAAATGTATCAGAAGGAAAGTGAACTGCGTTAGGTCACTCATCTGCTATAAGCTAACACGACTAACTTAAAATTTCATAGTAGATTGAAACGCAGTTACCTAATTCGTAACGCAATTACGTATGGTTACTTTTCACGTCAACCTCACAGGTTATGTGAAATACTGAGCTCGAATGCTGTATCTTCTGCCTGTTTTGAATTGGGCGAGCATGATCTTCAGTTTACTATGGCGCCATACAATCTATGTAAGATGCAACCATCGCTACTGGAGTATGCAAAAATCAAGAGATACAGATGACCTATGGAGAAGTAGGAATGAGTCCCTCTCTCTGCTTCTACTAGAGTACAAATAAATTGCTTATCCGTAATTATTTCAATCCACTCGCTTATGTCTGGGCCGGACGATTTAATGCAGGCAAAAATAGTTCATCTGATTCTTAACAGGAAAACTGAGGAAGCATTAGAAAAATTGAGTGATTTTTATCATGTTGACGCTCCTGAAATAGTGGTTGGTACAATCAAGGGTAAGAGAAGAACAGTATACGCAGTGTATGTTCAAAAAGAGAGAAAAATCTACGCATTAAATTCTGACATCTTTTACAATCCTTTCGTAGTGTTACACGAATATTATCATCATATAAGATCAAAGGGTGGCACACACCGGGGGTCCGAAAAGCGTGCAAATTTGTACGCTCAACACTTCATAATTGCGTATAAAAAGGTGATGGAAGGCAACTAGAAAAAATCCAGGCTGCTTCATAAGGTAGCTGTGTAACAGTCGTTTGAGATTACATGTATGCATTATAACAGTATAACCTATACATTATACGCCGCACTGGAACATGATATCTTTTCCTGGTATCGAGGAGGTTTGAAACTGCATAGCCAGGCTGGCTACGTACAAGTTGTATAGGCAATCATGTTCCTGTGTGTGGGAATTACGTACGAAATTAAAGTCACGTGCGAATTTGAAATACAAATGCTAATGGTAGTAATCAGCAGCAATTTTATAAGACCGTAAGACCAAATAATAGCTGACGAGTAATTGAGTACTAACAACAAAAAGTTTCTGATTAACCAAATAATGTGGTTAGGGCTATCCCTCGGTATCAGCCTCGCCATATCTTTTATCGTACCCTTTCCTTATTCGTTGGTTGCTATAATAGGTGTTTTCATTCTACTCAACTTCTACATGAGAAAGAGAATGATGGGAAGAATGGGTGCCGGGATGTTTGGTTCGATGTCCTCGTCTTCAACCTTCGGTGATAATTCGCTGAAATACTACTGCATGGGTTGTGGAACGAAGCATAAAGAGGCTGCGTGTCCAAAATGTGGCTCCAAGATGAAAAGAGTTGGCAGTTGATTTATGGACCGTTATGAACAACTAAAAACAACCTCGATAGAAATAGCTTGATAGCTACTTTGTCTGCGAATATTTTTCTTATCTGACGTAATATAATTCAGAGCTTTTATGTTTATGGGTAGAAGTAGGCTTGACACCTGCAAAATCATACATCCTCGTACTGTTTACCACAATATTGTTGTAACAGCATTGATAGCTTCAGCGACTTTAATAAGGCACACGGACATTTGTGATGGTTATACAAAATGTTCCAATCTTACATAAAAGTTGCTTTTAACACTAATAAAGCCAAATAAACATGGAATGACAAAATATCAGTTGCTGCTACAAATAATTACGACATGAGAGGAATTTACAATATAGTTTGCAATTGGAATTTTACCAATAAAGAATGGTTTTTATCATTACTGGTATTTTCTATTGGCTGTGTGGTTCGTCTCGTACCAGAGTTGATTGCATATCCCTCTCCAATCGGCTATGATGTGATCAACTACTATATTCCCGTGACAACTAATTTTGCTAGCCACTGGACTCAAATTACATCAGAGTTCCCTTTTTACGTTTCTCTTCTTCACGTGACACAGAGTGTAACTGGTCTTACGCCCTATTCTACCATCGTAATTTTTGCCATTATTATCTTTGGAGTTTTTACAGTCTCTATATTTTCGATCGCTCGAAAACTGCTGAAAGCTGATATGAGATATGCTTTTTTTATCACAGTCTTTGTAATTTTTCAAATGGCGGTACTTCGGACGACATGGGATCTTCATCGAGATGTTTTGGCTCTTGCCATGATGTTCTTTGTGTTTGTGTTGATCTACAGAGAATCCGAAAGAAATGGGACTAGAAATCTAAATTGGAAATTTATTCTAGTAGCTCTTGTTCTCTGTGTATTGGTTGTCTCGACTGCTAGAATAGTTGGATCGTTATTTGTCGTTTCTCTCATAATTTATTCGTCTCTCGTTAAGACTAGAGTTGTGATTTTGTGTACTGTCGTCGCGATTAGCTTTTTTACCATTGAATTGTTAATGAATCAGAATAATACAGGTAATATTATTCATGAAAACATACAGAAACCAGGGAATAGTTCGTCAGTTCATTCTACATTTTATAATCCAAAAAATTTGATGTACTTATTTGTAGTTGTAGATGGCCTACTTATCCCGACAGGTATTTTTGGATTCAAACAATTGAAGAATGGCACTTTGCTTAAAATTCCTGTTTTGATAGCTGCTGCTGCTTCATTTTCATGGATTGTTTTTCCGTTTGATGAGTTATTAGTTGCAGATCGTTGGATTAGTCTGCTGGGTATCTTTCTTTCAATTATTGCTGCATTTGGCCTCTATCGGTTAATTCTGAGGATGAAGATAACCTGGCACGCACATCAAGTTTCGACATCTGTTACTAGTACTCCCAGTCTCTCTTCCACAACAATCACTTCTCTTATTCTAGGAATATTCGTTATAATGGGAGTATTGTACGAGATATTGCCAGATGCTCAGGAACCATTTACACTGTGGTATGGAATGGCACGTAGCTATACAGAACATTTTGTTCCTCCTAGTATGCAATTTAATTCTCTCCAGCTAAGTGATACTTACAAGATGATGTCTGCGATCTCATGGATTAATAAAAATACCCAACCAAATGCCATCATTATCGGCGAAAAACATTGGCGTGGCTTTATGGAGTTGTATCTGCAGGGTCACCGTATATTTCGGTTTTCCGATGATTTACCAACGTTGACAACCGGATTAATCAAACATGGACTCAAGGCACCAATTTATATAATTCATTATCAGGATAATCAAAGCAAACACCTGGATGTCTATTCCAATTTACTTTTTTCTATAGACAAGATCAGTTAATATCACCATAGGATTAGCTGAATCTCAAATTTATGTTAGTCAGTGAGTCTTTTCTAGTGCACATATTTATCGGCACATACATATGTAAATCAATATTTTCGGGTTTAACTGAATTCATATATTCTGCTGGCTCGCGGCAGGTAAGAATGGCTTTTGCTATGTGGGTTACAATAGTATTTTTATTCCAACCTAATTCATCTGCCTTTAGTTCCATACTCGAACGTTTACAAAATTCGGATACAACTTAGGAGATCTATACAGTAGATCTGTGAACCTGAATCTCGATTATAATTCTAATATCAAAAATCGTGAGCCTGGTCACGAGTGCCGAATCATACGCTTCTGAAAGCCGATAGGATCGTAAAGAATCCGAAAGATATTATCTCAACACCCCAGAAAACACCTAATTAGAAAACCTATATATACTTTCTTGGCATAGGCATTGCAATGCACAAACAAATATCATTTCTGATAACGGCAACAATATTGATAGCCGCAGTCGCGACGGTGGCACTTTATACAGTCAACGTTGCAAACGCACAAAGTGCTAACATGACAATGAAGGCTCCCGGTGGTAACATGACAAAGAACATGACAGCTTCAGCTGGTAACATGACCAAGAACATGACAGCTTCAGCTGGTAACATGACTGCAAAAAAGTAGTAACATAACTGCAAGAAACCGGGGTGTTAGTTGCTTCTACCTTTTTTTTGTTGCAAGTAGCAGTTAGTGATAATATGTTTAATTAGCTGTTTGTTAGTACGTGTAAAACCAGCCGAGATTTTTATTTGCAGTAATTAAAGAATTGAAAATTGCTTTTTGGAATGAGTATCATATCCATTCATCTATCTATCTTTTCAGGACTAGTTCACTGAAAAATTGTATTTCCCCAGTTAGAGCAATATTTGCTCGACTTCTCTTAATGTATTTACTCTCAGAGGCCAATTAAAATCTTTGTTCCAAGGTTGGTTGAATAATATCCCGACTTTTGGAGGGGTTATATCGACCAAATTTATCGGAGCATCGTCAATTAGGATATCGAAATGGTATTCTGTTTTAGGTGTATTGTCATAAATGAAGATGAGATCATCAGAATAAATATCATGATGGTCAAGCCATTTCGCAACGTACGCTACTGTTGGTCTCTCTCTTTTAGTTAAAACAGAAATTCTATAACCCCTGCGATGGATTCTTTTTATGATCTCGCTTAACCCTGGCTCAACCGGCGGAACATCTTGCCAGCAATACTGCCAAACATATTGAAATATTGTGGAGATTTCATTTGCCGAGATAGGCAGAATCATTCCAATATTCCAGTATGTTATCTCGCTTTTGGTTATATTTGTATTTTTAAGCTTGTTGTACTCCTTGGTCCACGCTATCATAGTGTCGGCAAGGACTGAATCAAAATCTATTGATATAGTCTTAATTGCTCCGGAAGCAGCCACTGGATTAAACAATCACACTTCACTAAGAATGATAATTTATCTTTTCATTCGATTATCAATCATGGAGAAAAGATGGAGGATCTATTTATAGCAACCATTTTTCGAAATGTGTTACGACGTTTGCGAGAATCTATCTGGCTTTTTTTATGCTTATGCAAGTCCAGCCTGATTACTAGATGCCCGTGCGTGTTAGAGAACGAAATAGATATGGAAAATTAGTTGACCGGGATTGTCACCTTTTTTGCCAACAAATGGATCCCATCCCCTTTGTCACTCCTTGCTGACTCTTGTTCCAGATATCGATCTCTATTAGTCTTCAACATTGATATTGAGCGACACTCCCATAGTAATGGTAGACCACTTACCTCTGCTCTTGAGAATAACAACCTTATTATCCCCAAATTCGTCGTCTGTAAATGCGAGCGAAGTTAGCCCAGACTGGTTAAGGTACGAGCTTCCCAAGCTCGGGATCGCGGGTTCAAATCCCGCACTTCGCATGTTTTTTTCGTTACAATCACCGGACAGTACTATCTATCTTACTACTATATTATAATTTTTCTCAGTTGCTTGGACCACCAATGCTTTTATAAAAAGGCACTGCCGTAAAATACGCAAGTCAGTAATGAACATTTGACGAACGTGCGATGGGGCTGATTTATATCTTGGGGAGTAGCAAAAAAAAACAGTAGTACCTTTTTGAGTGAAGCGGGCTCTGATATTGTTCGCTAATGGCATGATGGAGACTTCTGTTAAGTTAGTATGTAAATACTATAAGATTGTGATCATAACATTGCAGGAAGAGATGGCAACCGATGCTCAAAATTTTGTTAGAACGAGCTAGATGTTGATGATAATAATAATGAAATCCAGGATTATGTACTCAAGATCAAAGAAAGGTTACCCATGAACGGCTAGATGCCTGTGGGTGTAACTAAATCACCAACTTGGTTGTAGATTTGTAAGAAGTGCATCCCTTTGTCTGTTGTCTTATAGTTTTCCTTCTCTTCCTCGTAGACTAACATTCGATTTTCTTGTAAAATCATCAAATAATTCTGCAATTGACGAGGAGATAAGAAGCGATTGAGTAGAATTCGACCTCTTTTGAAGTTGAGTGTCTCGAGAATCATTGCAATTATGTCAAGAGGAGAGTATTCCAATTAGGTCCAAAGGCATTGGGAAACTAAGTATTTATATAAGACTAAGATTTGTAGGCGTCTATTTACATTAAAACAAATCACGTATAACTTAGATTAAATATAGTTTTGTAGTAACCCTTTGCTTATTCGAATGTCATCAATAATATATTGTGCTTTTACAGTTCTCTTCTCTGTAAATTTGTTCACTTATTTGAAACAATTATATATTCTCGTTCTTCTCACAGTAGCATTCGGCTTTTCCTACACAGTCAATTTGAAATGCTTCACTACCTCAATTGAATTTGCATGATGGGCCCTGCCCGCAAGGCACGCTAAGAAAAAGAGTTGCTCAGCCAGTAATATTATTTGATTCACTCAAAATTAAGAATCTAGCACGCAACATATCCACCTCTAGAAATTCTTCATCCAGGCCGCTCGAAGCGATCATAGGCACTTAATTTCAAATCGATCAAAATCAGATTTGATCTTAATATTTAATAAACAGGGCAACTGGCCTGTTGCCTCTTACATCTTCTAGTGTTTGAACCTGCTAGAACGCTAACTTTTTTCTGATGGACTCTTATTTCCGCATTATGGAAACCGCGGATTCCGAATCTAATGTTTACAGCCGTAATTCCAATATTCTTGAACAAATTCTGCCTGTTCGCTGCTAAGATGTGATATTATTTGCACTATCCAGAAAAGACAGTTTCACCCATCCTAACAATTCTGAAATAGGCTTGATATGGCCATAGCCATCCATTAGTCTGTTCCATATTCCCTTTATTTTTCCTCTATTCTCAGGGTCGTCTTTCAGTAATACAATAAGATCTTCTAATAAAGCAGCTAACTTCGGTTTATCCTCCTCTTCTACTTCGTTCCTTACGATTGTGATTTCTGAAGAGTCTTTGATGCCAGAGTTTCGTTGTGATAATCCTCGAGTAAGAATGTCGATCTTCTTAATGATCTCATCCCGTTCCATAGATGAATGAACCTAAGGGATTATATAAAGTGGAATCCATTTCCAATGCGCAAAGAAGTAGCGGAGGAGCATAGAATATTTTAGGAGTAGTTGCTTTTTCCTGTAGACCTAATCCTGTAATTTTACTAGCTTCAAGGATTTAAGGGCATGACAAAGTCCAGGTTCGACTTCCTTGCAAGGAGCAGTCGCAATAATACATTCATATTCATCATATGATGCCAACAGTAAGGTGTAAGGACCAGTGCTCATAATCATATCGAACCGGGATGTCCTGATCCTAGTTTTTATTGTATTAAGTAATTCTACAGCAGGTACAGACACATACAGGAGTATCTATTAAATTAAAGTAGTCCCTCATTCTTGGTGGGAGAAATAATGGACAATAAATTAGTCTTACTAAATGGTGCACTCGCGATAGCTGTGTTTGCAGGGATATTATTGGTAGTTGTTGCTGCTAGAATTTCGGGACCGGAATTTATCGCTGGAAAATTAATTTCTACAAGTCCCTCGACTAATTCTGGCACCCTGAATAATCTGACAACAGGGAATGTGGTCAAAGTAAAAACTGGCGGGGGAGACAATAATATCTCATCAACTCAATATTTCCCACAAACAGTCGAAATTAAAGCTGGAGAGAGTGTTACATGGTACAACCCAACTCGGGTACCAGAACCCCATACCGTGACCTTTCAGATGGGTAGTTTATACCCAACCCCATCTTTTCTGCCGGTAGAGGTGTCAAAGTCTGCTCAATTAAACCTGGTGTCGTCAGCTGCTTCTAACGCCGAACCAATTGTTGTCCCCAGTCAGAACCATACAAGTTTCATAATAGCCGCAAATGCTAGGGCATACAATCCGGTCGTCACAAATTCAAATGGCAGTACGACGTTCCTTAATTGGGATACGAATTATACTATGAATGGAAGTGAGAAGTATATTAATTCGGGCTGGTTATTCCCGAACGGCGAGATCCCGCCAGGCATTCAAGCTGGAAGAACGTTCACGATAACCTTCGAGAAAGCAGGCTTATATGAATATACTTGTGTTTTTCATCCATGGATGACCGGAAAAGTCATTGTAAAATAAATAATGTAAATTACGATACTTACTAAATTACCTTCAAAGTCAATTATGTAATCTTATTTTTAACGGCTTGTTGGTATATTAATTAATCGATAAGATGAGACGAAAGTAATCAGAGCCAACGCGAATAGAAAAACACCTGTTGATAAATGGCTTGCCACGAGCAAAGCGTCTAATTTAGTGTTAACAACATACATGCCCATTACAATCTGAACCGCCACTATAATGCCGGCTGCAATAGAAGTTTTTCTCATAATTCCTGATTTCTTCGCAGCATATCCTGCAGTCGCAAAGATAACGCCTGCAGTAATCACTGCAACAATTCTATGAGTCTCCTCAAAAAGGTACTTTTTTTGTGGAAAATTGAACCCGTTGGGACAGAGCGGCCAATCAGGGCAAGATAGCCCTTGATGTGAAGAATCAACATAAGTTCCAATGAGCATCACAGTAAAGAGCAAAGCTAGTGACGAGAAAGAAAGGCAGACTATCCTCATCATATCCAATTGATCATCCACGATGGTACGCGCTAATGAGATGATTATTAACCTTACATCTTGGAAAAGTGGTTAACACTGTCGCATATTATGAAAAGCTATTCCACAAAATGGCAAGAGAAGTCGTGAAACCATGGATACTATATCGGGACTTAAAATTATGGACGTTATGTGGATTTTGGGAAGAGCTTACGATAGAGGCTCTGAAGCTGAGAAAGTTGAAAAATGCCAGGTATCTTATTAACCCATTACGATATTCTTTAACTCATATATGAAATTGCTACAGCAAATAGCAGATAAGCGATTTGCCACCAGCTAGCCCACATTTTTCAGCACAACATGTTGGGGGGCATTCTGATGAAGCAAGAGAGGATTTTATTATTATCAATGCTAAATTATCTGTAAGCTCAGTTCTTTCTAACCTTTGTCGGATATTCTGATGTTGCTGAGAACCTTTACTGGGTTATTTAAATTACGGCCAAGTCACGATGATACAGATGGGCTAGCGTCGGTGCTATTGAATTTCATCAACAAATATTCTAATTTCTGTTGCAACAAGGAATTAATTTTGTGGCCGTCTGCCCTTCCTCTGAGCAGTGCCATACTTTTACCCATGAGTATTCCAGCTGCTCCGAGTCGCTTTTCAATAATCAAAGATATATTGTCTTTTAGAATCTTCTCAATAGCTGTGTCCAATTCTTGATCACTTATCGACGTTATGCCGAGGGCCATTTTGGCTTCTTCGACTGTTTCAGCCTCTTTATTCATCAGCTTTTCGAAAATCGAGATAACAGATTCTTTAACGATCGTCCCATTATCAACTCTTTTAAAAACGTCAATCAGGATTTCATCCGTTATAACTGCTGGATCCAAGCCTCGTCGTTCCAGACTGATTAGGTCTTCTGTAAGTTTGGACGCAATAAATGTTGGACGTACCTGTTTCACAGACCCCGCAATTTCCTCAAAAATGCCGAAATAATTAGAATCGAAGATTTGCTCTGCAAGTTTTTTGTTCAGGCTGTATTTCTTGGTCAGGGAATTTACGATTTCGTCCATTGATCTTGGAACATTTCCGGAGAGGGAATCTATTCTCGAACTGTTGATTGGAATCGACGGAACGTCAGTTTCGGGATACATCCTCGCCGCGCCCGGTTTTGGTCTACTGAAAATTGTTTTGCCCTCAAATGTAGCAGCGCGTGTTTCTGGAGGAACACCTTTCAACGCCATCTTTAATCTCTGAATTATGGCTTCAATCGCAAAATCAACCTTAAAGTCTGGACCGCCAACGATCACAAATGCATCCATTTCGGTATCTATATGCAATTTATTTTTTATTGCCTGAACTTCTTCGCTACTGATACCATACCTTGGTAACTCATCAGAATGAAATACGCCTCCCAGGCCGTAAAATCTAACCAACTCGCTAAGTTGCTTTCCTATACGTATATCCGGATATGGCTCAAATCCTATCAAACCTCCAAATCCACTCAACCTGATTGCCTTGAAAACGCTATTATTTTCTTGGAGTGAATTTATCACCACCTTCGAAGAAGACTTCGTTAAAATGTCGGTTATATTCTCGATCCTGTCACCAATTTCTTTTTCAACATCCTTTCTATCTCTTAGTTTTTTGGCAATTATTATCAAACCATACTGTCTGAGCATTTCATATTGTATTACTTTTACAAGTTGGTCCAATCGCTGCACACCCTTTACTTCAACCACAGCTCCGTTATCTATGGAAATATTAACATCCTGTCTTATACTCCCAAGCCCTCGCGCCACTCTCTTACTTGCGCGTAATAGCCTCCCAAGAGAAAGGGCAATCCGCATTATTTCCTCAGGCGTGCCCGTTACAGGCTCGAGCGCAATTTCAACTAGTGGCACGCCTAATCTGTCCAGCCCATACTCCCTAATTGTACCGTCATCTGAAATCAATTTGGCCGCATCCTCTTCAAGACATATACTTTGCACCTTCACCTTTCTTTCATTAACGTCAAGATACCCACCATGGGCAACGAGAATTGTTCGCTGAAACCCGCCTGTATTCGAGCCATCAATTACGAATTTACGCATGACATGCAACTCATCCACAATATCCGAATGAAGGGCCAGAGAAATTATCAGTGCAGTTTCGAGAGAGCCGCAGTCAACGTTGTGTGGTGGTTCCTCGTCAGCCTCTACTAGGCAACTAGAAGTTGTTGATGCATAATACTTTATCGTACGCATCTTTTTGAATTCGAAGAGCGAGGCAGGATCATAGGAGCCCAATTCACTCTGGGTCGGTCGCAATTTACGAACGAATGTAGCACCATACTTTTCAATCTCTTTAGATCTACAACTACAAAACAATTTGCTGTTGGTTGCTAACTGCTGGTGAATTTCAATCCCGACTTTAAGATTAATGACTACTGGATCTATCGTCAAAGCTAAATTTGGACTGGACAACTTTTAAGTTTACCTATCAGATGGGTATAGTCTCCGATGTTTCATTTGCAATATTTTCCTGCATCAATTTAGTCGTCGATTTAGCGTCTTTGCTGTTTGCAAGGGCCCACATTGCTTTTACTGTAGCGGTCTCTGCCATCATATTTGATAATGGGATTACGCCAATATTTATCAGATCCCGACCAGTCTCGTATACAGTCATTCTCGTTCTTCCCCAGATGCATTGCGAAGTCATGAAAATCAGTGTGCCTGATTCTACTGCATTTCGGATTTGTGAAAAACAGTCTTTACTAACATGCCCAAGACCTGTTCCTTCAAGGACAATGGCCCTGATACCCGCCGCTACCAGATGAGATATGAATTCCGGATTAAATCCCGGATAGTATTTTAATAGTACAGCTCTTCTGTCAAAGTCCGGTCGAACTACAAGGCCATTAGTATTATTAGTACGCTTACTAAGTTTCAGCCCAGATTGTTCCGATTGCATTTCAAGAATTTCACCTCTGATTAGAGCGACAGGCACACCATCTATTGTTTCAAAAGCATCACGCCTGCTGGTGTGATTCTTCCTCACCCTGGTACCAAGATGACAAGCGATTGCGTCATCCGAAGTAGTAGCATGCATGCTAACAAAAACTCCAGTTAGTTCAGACTTTACAGCATATATCGTAGCACCTATTAGATTCAGGGCTGCGTCTGATGACGGTCTATCAGACGATCGCTGTGCACCCACCAAAACAACAGGAATAGGTAAGTTTTGTAATGCAAAACTAAGTGCAGCTGCGGTATAATGCATAGTGTCGGTCCCATGGGAAACTATTATCCCTTGATACATCCCAGACATGACCTTCTCCTTTATCTTATGAGCGATAGTGGTCCAGTCCGCTGGCTTCAGGTTTTCACTGTATTCATTTAACAACACCTCGGACTCGATTGAGGCATATTTTTGAAGTTCAGGTACAGAAGCATATATCTCGGACGCCGAAAGAGCCGGACTGACTCCTCCTGTCCGATAATCAACTTTACTTGCAATCGTGCCACCAGTCCCAAGTAGTGCGATTTTGGGATGTTCTTCGCTCCTTTCATTTTGGCTGATTGATAGATTTATTTCGAGTTCCTTACTTACTTGTTTAAACGAATTTACGAAAGTCGGATTTCTCGTAGAAGGTGCATCTGAGACATAACGAGTTAGCTCTGTTAATTTAGCAATCGATCGAACCTTATCTGTTCTAATCCCAACGTTATAGCCGCTTTTTAGTTTGATAACAATATGATTCTTATCAGCTGATTCATAACGCGGCATCAAGATGCCCGTAAATTCATTCTCAGAGGTCTTTATTGTAACAGTGTCACCTATTGAAACGGGTTGTTTTCGAAGCAACTCCGCACTCTTTTCTCTGTAACCTGCTAAGTTGTCCTTATTTCCGACGGACAATCCTATTTCCATGTGATCCTTTTTCTATATATATTAACAAAACTGTGACGAATATTCACGCTACATCACCTTACAGCCGCGAGAGAGAACAGGATCCAAAAGTGCTTGGTGTTCAGTGTCAATGTGAACGTTCGATAATTGCTATGCTTCTTCCCTCTAGAATATCCAGAACTGCCTTCTCAAGATCGTATTTTGTTATTTGTCCGAAATCCCATGCGTCAATGAATCTCCGGTACTCTTGTTCTAGTATCTTAGCAGTTTCTTGAAATTCTACCATTTTCTCAGGGCTATTGGGTGCTTTATAGCCCTTAGCAATCATAATAGGGCACCTTTTATCACCTTCAAGTGGTATGTACCAGGCATCTTTTGCAAATTCATAACGTCCTGTGCTCAGAGTGTTATACATACGCATTAATTCATCGTTTGATAGCTTTCGCAAGTCAAATAACCATCTTTCCTTATCCATCTTGAACACAGTTTTTTCCTCATCCATTCCCGTTTTGGCACAGCTAGTTCCAAACACCAATTGTACTATCCTTATAGACAGACAGCTAAAAATACATTTTCTTCAAATTAAAACTTCCAGCAAGAAGAATTTAATCGGTCGCCTAGCTCTGATATGTCGGCACAAGTTTGAAAATCTAACTAGTTGATTCAGATAGCTTCATAAAAATCGCTCTGATTCTTTCAATTCCGTGTATATCATCGACAATTTTCGCAGTTTGGGTAGGGACTAGGTCTTTCCAATTTCTCCCGTGGACCATCCTAGACCTAATTTTTGTACCAGATAGTTCGTTACGTCTATGGAGACCGGGTTGGATGACTTCAATTCCCCTTTCTTTATATAACAGACGTGTAAAAAAATCATTTGAAAACACCGACTGGTATTCAGGAACCATGACGTCAAGCTGGTATGTCCAAAGTGGATGGAAGTTCACATCAGGGACAGGAATCATCAGTATTCTTTTGAGATCAATTCCTTGTTCTGGATCGAGCGAATCTTTTATCATTTGAATCCTCTCACCGGCAGTAAATGGATTTCTCATCTCGTGACTAATTTGTGCGCTGCCTATTACGATCACAAGCTCTTCAATCCTTTCCAGAGCAAATTTGATAGCTGCTATGTGTCCCAAATGAAATGGCTGAAATCTGCCGACAAATATACCACGCGACATTATATATTCAAAATATCGCGAGTCTGATAATTTAAAGTAATTTTGATTTCTTAAGAAAAGTTCCTTTGATCCGACATCTTCTACGGAAGAAAACAATGATAATAACTATGATAATATCGTCGTTATTATGGGGCAGAATTTTTATCTTTCTATATTTACAAGAATGACAGATCTTTGTGCTAACAATCGACGGTGCCTATGGTGAGGGCGGGGGACAAATTCTACGTAGCGCCGTGACCTTATCTGCTATAACTGGGAAGTCTATAGAGGTAATCAATATCCGAGCGAAACGTCAGAATCGTGGGCTCCGACCACAACACATGCACGCGACTAAGGCTGTAGCCGAGATATTCGGAGCGAGGGTAGAGAATCTTAAAGTCGGTGCCGAATGGATAAGATTTGTTCCAAAAGCTGACAATTATGAAGGAGGCGAGCTAAGAATTGATACTGGAACCGCAGGCAGCATTCCGATGATACTGCAAACAATTATTCCCGCTGTGGCGCTATCAGGCAAAAGCCTAAGTGTTCAGGTAACTGGTGGTACCGATGTGAAGATGAGCCCTACTGCCGATTATCTGCGTTATATCATGCACAACGCGTATAAAAATATAGGAATAAATTTCAGCCTAAATATCCTCAGAAGAGGATACTACCCAAAGGGCGGAGGAATAATACAGGCAGAGATTAGTCCCTGTGAAAACATAAGTTCATTTGACCTCTTGAACAGAAGAAACGTAGAACCTAAAATTGTGAGTGTTTGTTGCCAACTCCCAAAAAGCGTTGCCGAAAGACAGATTTCTTCTGCTCTGCTAAGATTAGAGAGGCATGGAATTCGCTGCAATTTTTATTCTTCCTCATTTGAAAATTCGCTATCCCCTGGTACTTCGATTTTGGTGTACTCTGAATCTGATTTTGGTCCATATATTGGTGGTGATTCGGTCGGCGCAAGGGACAAGTCGGCCGAAAAAGTAGGGGAAGAAGCTGTTCAGAACTTTATTGAAAGCTTTGACATCAACGTTCCAATTGATCGATTTCTTGCAGATATGCTCGTAATCCCGCTAAGTCTCACTAGGGGAAAATCGCGATATAGGGTAGGAATTGTGACTGAACATCTCAAGACGAATCTGCACGTTGTAAGCCAAATAGTAGGATGCAAATATCAAATTGAACCCGCAGAAAAAAGCTACATCGTCACTATTGAAGGTAATCGATTGTAGCACAGGTTCTAGTAGTAGCACATAATATGGTATTAATTGTTAATCGTCTGTATTGCCCTCCAAACCTGATGCTCTGCCTGCTTCCATGCGACCAAGGGTACGAAAAGCAGTGTGTATTGTGAGTGGTGGACTCGATTCTGTTTGCACCGCGGCTTATTTGAGAGACGAAGGTTACAGCGTTTACATGCTTACCTTTGCATATGGACAGCGAGCAAGGTACGAAATTCAGGCAGCAAAACGTTTTGCAAGGATTCTGAAGATTGAAGATCATAGAATTGTTGATATCGGGTTCATGAAGCAGATTTATGGAAGAACAAACGTCTTAACAGACACAAATCAATGTTTACCTGGACATTTCGATTATAGTATCGTTGTCCCTCTTAGAAACGCAGTATTCATCACAATTGCAAGTGCATGGGCCATGAGCATTGGTGCAGAACTCGTGGCGTATGGTGCACATACGGGTGACGAACAATATCCAGATTGCCGTGCAACTTTCGTGAATTCAATGACCAATACGCTGAATCTGGGCGAATCGGACGGCATAAGATCTGGAAAGAGACAAAAGATAGCTGTGTGGTCTCCAGCAGTTAACGGTATAGATAAGTCAGATCTGTTGAGTAAAGGTTATAAACTTCTAGGCAATCGGATTTTCGATACATGGAGCTGCTACTCTAACGGGTTAAGAGAAAAAGGCAAAAATCCAATCCATTGTGGCAGATGCGAATCGTGTATAAATAGGAAGATTGCAATTAGCAACTCAGGTGTAGAGGATAAAACACGTTATGCTAACGAACCCAAATGCAATACAACTAAGCGAAATATTCACTAGTATCGAAGGAGAAGGCATCTTGTTCGGTACGAAAACACTCTTTGTGAGAATGGCTGGATGTCCTCTCAAATGTCGATGGTGTGATACTAGCTATGCTTTACCGATGTATAGCGGTAATAGCTATTCACTTGAATATGTAAAGAAGCTAATCTCAGATCACCTCGAGCCATTTACTTACAAAGTTAATTTTACAGGAGGTGAGCCACTAGTCCAATATGAGGCGGTCATCGAACTAGCAAAATTCGTTAGAGAGAGAGGACTTAGGACTTATTTAGAATCGGCATGTTATGATTCCGATCGGTTTGCAAAACTCCTTCCGTATATGGATATTTGTAAAGTAGAAATCAAAATGAGCGATTCCAAGGTAGTTGATATGAATCATTACGACAACTTGTTGCAGAACGAACTTAAGTGTTTAAGGACTTCTGTTACACACCACAAAATCACGTACATCAAAATAGTAGTGACTAATTCGACTGATATTAAAGAGTTCGCAGATATCGTGGAAGATATCTTCCAACCTTCCAATATTGCAGGGATAAGCGGGTTTGTAATACAGCCGAGCGACAGAATAGACGAACCAACAGCAGAACGTTTGTTACAATTTTATGATGTAGTTTGTCCCCATTACCGAGAGGTAAGGATTATACCTCAGTTACATAAACAAATAGGGGCTAGATAATAAAAATGATGCAGCCAGATGAAAAGATAAACATAGAAAAAGTTGGTACGATTCATAGGGAAAAAATAGAAAAATTGCTAAGACAACTGCTAATAGAGATAGGTGAAAACCCAGATCGAGAAGGCCTAATTGGAACTCCTGCACGTATGGCGGAGATGTACGAAGAGATATTTGGTGGATATAAAATAATCTCAGAACTTGATGTAAGCTTTACCGAGGCTGCAGAAACAATTATCGCCAAAGATATCCAATTTTACAGTATGTGTGAACATCATATGCTTCCATTTTTCGGAAAGATACACATAGCATATGTTCCTGCTGGTAAAGTATTTGGAATATCGAAATTAATCCGCCTTGTTGAAAAATATGCACGTAGAATGCAAATTCAGGAGAGGCTGACAAAAGAGATTGCGGATGAGATAATGAGAAGAGGAGTGAAAGGCGTTCTGGTTATAGCAGAAGGTGAACATCTGTGCATGAAAATGCGTGGTGTTAGAAATGGAAGCCTAATACTGACTGAGGCTCACCGTGGTGTAATGGAACGGAAGGAAATGCGTGAACATGTCCTTTCACTCATTTATACTTCAAAACCAGAATTACAGGCTATGCGAACCTCAAAATCGAGAATATAGTAGAGTACATCTTAGCGACAACAAGGCTTATAATAAAGTAATTAGAGGTAAAAAGAATGGCGAGTACAATCTTTAGAGTACAGTCACACAAATTTAGTCAAGACAATATTCAAACTACTCTCGTATGTTCGAAGTGTGACGAAATATTTTCTAAAGAATTTCCTCTGGATCTTGAAGGTCAGACTATTGAATTCAAGTGTCCAGTGTGTGGCGCTCCTGGCGAGGCCGATCTTCCTTTCAAGAGTGCCGAAGAAAGAGAGGAATTAGAAGAAGACTTTGAAGAGGTTGAGGAAGAAGAGGGCGAAGAAGAGTTTGAGGAAGACTATTAATTACTGCTTCAGAATACCAATATACTTATTAGTTACTTGCCTTTGACCCTAACTTGCCCAATTGCGCCAAAAGCGCGGCTAATTGGATTTCAGGATGGGCACCCGCTGCGAGCCTGTAATCATATTCCGCCATTAGAGCTGCGAATTCATCAGGACGATCCAATTTCATATCATATGCTTCCTGATTAGCATATCTGATAAAATCATTTTCAGACATTCCATACACGTTCATCAATTCAAATAGTTTGACCCTGGCATCAGTGAACCTACCAGCAAGAGCTAATTTAATAACTTCTCCGACTTTGGATTTGCCTGAAAGCCCTCTTGAAGCGATTACATTGGCGTGTGACACTGACCCCATGCCAGCCGACGCCTGAAGCATGTTAATAGAGTGCCGTAAATCTCCCGAAGTGGCGTCATAGATCTGTGAAAGTGCTTTTTCTTCAAATTTAGCCCCTTCTCTTTCACAGATCGTTTTTAGATGTCGTACGAGGTCTTCTTTCCCCAATCTTGTAAACCGAAAAACTACACTCCTACTCTGCAGAGGCTCGATTATCTGTGAGAGATAATTGCAAATAATAATGAATCGCGTCGTTCTGGAGCAGTCTTCAATGATCCTCCTTAGCGCAGTCTGCGCTTCAGGAGTCATCTCATCTGCCTCATCTAGAATAATTATTCGAAACGGTTTCTCGTCACTGTTACCGGTGATTAGCTTCATGACCGCTGCGAATTCCTTAACTCTCTCCCGAACCATCTTGATCCCCCTTTCGTCAGACGCATTCAACTCGAGAGTATCCCTCCGCCATTCTTCTCCAAGCAGCTGTCGCGCGATACATAAGGCGGTTGTAGTCTTTCCTACTCCTGGAGGACCAGCAAATAACAAATGTGGTAGCTCATCTGGAACATTGATAAGTTGACGCAGAGCGTTGACAATTTCTTTTTGATCAATAACTTCATTTAGTGTTAACGGGCGATATTTCTCAACCCACATCAAATTTGAGAGACTTTTGTTTATTATTGGCATGTGTGCTGAAATACCTGACTATTTTTATATCATAATAAGTTAACTAAATAACCCGCCATTGAGTTTAGCTCCAAGCTTAACAAAAGCTATCTTGCCAAAAGATATAATGATCAATAGCTATGTACTCAACACAGTTAGATTGGCTAGTAGTGCATCTTCAGATAATGAGGTCGAGATTATTCAAGGCGCTTATCGCATAGAATATTTGATGGAAGATGTTAGGGTATCATACAAACGAGATGTAAATGTTTCTGTAGGTGGCCTCACGATCGACGCAAAGGAGGGTGATCTATCATCCATACCTCGATGGGTAGCAAAAATCTTGCTGGACGAGGGCACAGTCGAAATTCCAGATAATCACGAATCTGCCTATATTTCCAGAGCTTTAAATCGCGAAAGAATAGCAAAGCCTCATGATCTGTCCGGAATAGATACCGATTTTTATATAAGAGTAAATGATTATCTAGATGGTTTGAAGGAAAGAGAAAGAGAAAATTTAATAGTTTCGATGAACTCATTTATAGCTTCTCGGCTCGAAAAAATTGTCAAACTCGCAGCCGCATCTCCTCTCTCACCAGAACTAAAAGCAAAACTCTCAGCTGAAGAAAATGAACTCTATATTCTCGTTCACAATTCTTCTTCCTCATTCAAACAGAGGGTGTTAAAGAAATTTGTCTGAGCAACAAACCTTAGCTGCATTATCCAACAATTTAGAAAAGTTTTTGCGATCTTTTAAAGATAAAGATGCGACCTACAAGTATTTTGATAGTATTAACCATATGATGGCTATGAGCTCTCTTTCACTTGTGGTCGATTATATTGATTTCGATACATTTAGGCCAGATCTTGCGAAGCTTATTACACATAATCCAGACGAAATGTTAGAGGCATTTAATGCGGCGGTGTTATCAATTCTAACGGAAATCCATCCAGATTACGCATTTGAAATACGAGATAAAATCAAGGTTAGAATAGGAAATTATACCGTACAGAAGGGCTTGCGAGATATTAATGCCGAAGTAATCGACAAATTAATTGGAGTCTCGGGTATGGTTGTGAGGTCTTCAGAGGTTAAACCACTTGCCAAGAAGATCGGTTATCGCTGCCTAAACTGTAACACGATTACCGAAGCGCAATTGAAAGGACTACAACTGAGAAAACCTTTGAAGTGCACGAACTGTTCAGAGAAAGAGCTTGAAATGGATCCGGAAAATAGCATATTTAGTGACTTTCAAATGGTAAGACTTCAAGAATTACCTGAGGATCTTCCAGCAGGTCAGCTCCCCCACTATGTGGAAGTCACAGTGATGGGCGACCTTGTAGATCAATGTCGACCAGGGGACAGAATTATGTTAACAGGCATAATCAGAATAGAGCAAGATCAGATCTCCCCGCAAGTAAAGACTAGTCTATTCCGATTACGAATGGAAGGAAATAACATTGAATACCTTGGCGGACGAGCCGGAAGCAAGGAGATGCGAACTGTAGAAAGAATAGCCATTAGCACAGAAGATGAAAAACAGATCTTGGCTATAGCAAACAAACCGGATGCATACGACAAGCTTATAGCTTCTTTTGCTCCCCACGTCTACGGTCACGAAGTCATTAAAGAAGCAATTTTATTATTAATAGTAGGATCAGTAACAAAAAAACTAGAAGACGGATCAACCCGCAGGGGAGATCTCAATATTTTTTTGGTCGGCGATCCTGGCACCGCTAAATCGGAAATGTTAAAGTTCGCAGCTAAAATTGCACCGAGGGGTCTTTATACTTCGGGACGAGGTACGACGGCAGCAGGTCTGACCGCTGCAGTAATTCGAGACAAGTCTGGGATAATGATGCTCGAAGCGGGGGCTGTGGTATTAGGAGACCAGGGTTTGGTTTGTATCGATGAGTTTGATAAGATAAAGCAGGAAGACCGCTCAGCGCTGCATGAAGTAATGGAACAACAGACTTGTTCTGTAGCAAAAGGAGGGATTGTTGCCACATTAAATGCACGAACTTCCATCTTGTCGGCAGCGAACCCGCTCTATGGGAAGTATGACCCGTTCAAGAATATAACAGAGAATGTTAATTTGCCCATTCCTCTTTTGACTCGATTTGACATCATTTATGTGGTTAGAGACACACCAGAGAAAGAGAAGGACAGCCGTGTTGCGAGTCACATTTTGGAGCTTCATCGTGACTCAGGACGTGCAGCGCATCCCGCTATCGATATAGATCTTTTCAGTAAATACCTTGCATTTTCGAAACAGATCGAACCACGGCTAACGATTGAAGCAATCGATATCATTAAAAATTATTACATGAAAATGAGAAATGTCGACTCCGAGGGTATGATCACCGTGACACCCAGACAGCTTGAAGGTCTGATCAGACTATCTACTGCAAGAGCACGATTGTTGCTAAAAGACAAAGTGGAGGCCGATGATGCGGAACGGGCAATCTACCTTGTGCAAAGAATGTTAGAAACTGCAGGGGTCGATGTTAACACGGGAAGGGTAGATCTAGGTGTACTGCATGGCAAACCACACAGCGAGATCTCCAAGTTGAAGGTATTTATGGAAGTTTTTAATGCACTTTCTGGACAAGATAAGAATGATGTAGAAGAGAAGAATTTTATTAACGATCTTGCAAAGACAGGGAAATTCACTGAGGATGAGGCAAGAACTTTTATCAGAAAGGCTATGCAAAACGGACAGATATATGAAAGAAAACCGGGATTTTACGCCAAAGCGTAAAAGATGTATTTGCAAATACTTAAAATTTAATCAGTCAGATTGAGACCACCATTAATTCTCGTTTCATTCTCACTCACGCTGACATATAGATGATAAATATCTCCAGTATTACTACTAGAATAATTCCAAATAAGTGGGCTTAATGGCAATTGTCTAAAGGTAGACTTTTGTTTGTCTTCCAGTATCTCATATACTAACTGGCCGATTATGATTTGATCGGGCTTTGCGAGTGTAGTCATCTTCGTTGCGATGCTCATCGTATAACCTAATATATCGAGCTGGGGCCTTTTCGAAACAACTTTTCCATCTATGATGCGAGTTTCCCATCCGTATTGTACTACCGCATTCTCACCAACGTCTATTCCGATTCTTACATTGAGCTCAGGATAATCATATTGATTTAGTATCGGATTTAGACCCTCACGGACCACTTTGATCATAGAGCAAGCGCAATTTACCGCGTTAATGGACGGCAAATAGAAGTCACTAGAGCCAACCACAAAAAAAGCTAGGATTGCATCCCCGACATATTTTAGAACATATCCACCGTATGCTGCTATCAATAGTGACATTTCCTGACTAAATGCCTGTATTATCGTCGCAAGCCTATCGACAGGAAGCGTCATTAGCAGTTTAGTTGATTCCACCAAATCTACGTGCAAAATCACCAGAGTAATCTTGGACTTTGCATAGATTTCCAGAATATTTTGGGTTTCCTCCATAGAGATGTTAAAGTCAGATCCTACTTTCAGAGCCCCCCACATTCTGGTTTGGGCAAGTTTAATAGCTTTATTGATGTTAACAACCTCATCAAGATAAAACTTGCTTAATAGTGGAACATCAGAGACATTTTTGACGATTATTTTTCTTCTTTCCTCATCGCTGTTCTCTTTTTGAATAATTCGCAAGACCTCCTCTTGGGTTATATCCAATTCAAGAGCAATTATATCTGGCATTATTCCGGAATTATACAAATTAAGTATAGTCTGCGTCTGCTCTGTAGTCATATTATTTCACCTCTAGTATCATAAGAAGCAAAATTGCGAATTATAAGCATAGCTTTGATTAGGAAAACGTATTGATTTTATCTACATTGGCTGCATCTCGAAAGCCATTGTAAATCCTGTATATATGCATTCGCATATGTGCTGGACACCAATTCGTGTCCCCCAAATTCACACCAACATATCCAAGTGTATCACGATTCCTCTGCAAATCCTGTCATTGAGATTGCCGCTGAACAAAAGACTGTGAAATTAATCATTAATGAAATTTGCCATCAAACAAAGACCTGCAGAATAAAAAGAAATGATTGCTTTGCAGTTTTCTCGTCTGTATGGACATTATTGTACCTTGATAATCTCATCCCAGGTTCCATTAGCAGAAAGCATGTAGAATTTGTTTGTATCTCCAGATTCAAATTGTATGATGTCTACAGCTGATATTTGGATCTTGTGGTGATATTTTTGCAGAGCATCGATTAATCCCAACGTACTAAATTCTTCCACCAGGTCTGTCAAGTCCATAAACATCGGATTTCGTCTGGACTCTAAGTATTGCCGATAATAGGTTCATTCGTTCCATGAGTATAGAGCATGATATTATGTGGTGTCTTGCCAGCTTAATATTGATGAAAAATCCCCGATCGATCTTCCATCCGATTCCATTTCTTTTCCCTGGGTTCTATCATTAACCAGAGTTTGGATTAAATGTTCTATAATAATTCTCCTTACTGGATTAGCAGCCGACGATATGGAATAAATAATGTTACTTGAGAATTAATCTTATGGAATGTGCAGTATACGATACATATGTACAAAAGAGTGACGGCAAAACGATGCACTTTGACGTTGTGGTACAGGCAGATACCCCTCACGCGAAGGCAATTGAGTATGGCAAGCAGTATCTTGCAAGCGTCGGTCAAGCGGAGCAAAAAATGACTCAAGAAGAATGTCAATTCTGTCATATCCAGGAAGCACCCCCACCAATTGAAAGAGATATTGCTTCGAAAGGATATTACATACAAAAGATGGAAGGCTGTCCAAAATAAAAACCGAATTTCTATATAAATTTATTTTTTTTCAAGTTCTAAATGAGTTGTACTTACCAATCAGCAACGTTATAGATAATTTGTTAGTGGTCGACGGTTACGTTGATAGAAAGAAACTGGTCACAGACTTGCTTCATTTGGTGTCGAAAGAGGCGAACCGTTTTCAAGAAAGGTGTTGGATCTCCTCGTCACAAGATTAAATAAAAAGTTCCAAGTACCAATCTGCGGCGAAGAGCTGGTTTTACGGGTTCCATGGCTTGTCAGACTCCTCGAATTCAGGTGCATATTTTCATTCGACTATAATTTGATAACGTTATATAATATCATATTTACGAAATATCTGTGATTAATAAAGACCAGAAGAATCTTGGTCCAAGAATCATGGTTGTTGATGATGAGAAGGATATTTTACGTATTTTAAAGCGTGATTTAGAATCTAGTAATTTGGAGAATAGATTCAATGTTGAGATATTCTCCACTAGCGAGTCAGCTTTGAATGCTTTTGCAAGCCATCCAGATGACTATTACGATCTCGTACTCACCGACATCAGAATGTCAAAAATGACCGGGTTTGAATTATATCGTCGATTAAAAGAAAAAAGCCCATCAATCAAAATCGTATTCCTCACAGCATTTGAAATAGATAAAAAAGAATTTGACAAGGTCTTGGCTGGTGCCCACTTTATTAATAAACCTGTCAGCATCTCCAATTTGGTCCCCAAGCTATATTCAATTCTTGAGAAAAAGTAGCAGTAGCATAAACGCCGACCAATTTTTGGCACACTCGTCACACTTGTGACATGGTCTACACAAAGGTTCGATATCTATTCAGGCCTCAATAGAATTTGAGCCTCTTTCGGGTATTGTCTAAATGCCACTGGCAACCAACGTACATAATAAATATTATTTTCGGAGAATTATATATTATTTTCAGACCTGCTACAGAGAGGACACTCCTGTTAGGAAGATAACAAGAACATCTATCTACCATGCGTTTTGAAGCCTTAATCTGGGTATACCTATGTCTAAAGGTACGATACCAGTACAACCTCTACAAATCAAACAGACAGAGAATATTTCAGTATTAATTT
This sequence comes from Candidatus Nitrosopolaris sp., assembly GCA_035691865.1. GTDB lineage: Archaea > Thermoproteota > Nitrososphaeria > Nitrososphaerales > Nitrososphaeraceae > Nitrosopolaris. Next base: position 240,084 of record DASSIM010000023.1, read on the forward strand.
ACAATAGGCCTGCACTAAGGAATGGTTTTATGCGAACATAGTCATCTCGGTAGGCGTTGTAATTACTCTCGCAGCAATGCTCCCGGTAGCAAACACTCCAATACATTTTGCAAATGCGATTTCCTGTAATAGTAGTGCATCAAATTCCCTCGTTGGTGCATTTTCAAGTGTTAGTGGCTCTACGGGCAGTTGCTCAACTAGTTCGAGTAGTTCGTCGAAACCTGGGGCCTTTTTTGCAGGCGCCAGTGGCCCAAAAGTTGCGTCCAGCTCAGGACATAGTAGCAGCTCATCTAGTGCGGGTGGATCTCAGTCGAGCTGCTCTAACAGCTTCGAAGCAGCACAGGAATCCTTGCTTCATCCTCGTTTAGCGCGTCGATGAAGGGTAAGTGCGTGAGATCGTCGGGATAGACTTCACAAACCATTTTTTCATCTTCGTGCAGCGAATCAGTCATCCTCGTTGCGTATCCGATCCAAAACAAACATCTGGATATTAAAATAGGCTCTGTTTTTGGTATCCAGTGCCTATGGGCGGAGAAACCAAAGATGGCGAACAGACCTCAGAAGTTACTCGATATCCTGTAGGCTGCTACGCTAGTTTCGATCAAATAGCAGCCGCTCAACATCCTTGACGTTAGTCTTCTGCAAAGTTATTTCCACTTTCAGCAGAGAACCTGAGATATAGTTTTTAATGCGTTCACTAATTGCAGCAGCCTTGGGCGTACCCTCCCGGGAGGCCCGCAGCGTTAATTTTGATATTTTTTTCAAAAAGTTTTAAAAAATAACGTTTTGTATGAGCATAAGAAACACCATTCCCGGTGTTATTGAAAATTGTTCTGCAATCAGGAATTTACCCTAGTCGATTGAACAGGGTAGGTAAAGAATGACATATTAGACATATATCGTAAGGTAGAATTGGACAGGCAGGCTCAAAATGGTGGTGTAGGTGGTTTATTACAAGGGAAAACAAGTAGGAATAGGAAAAAGCGTTGAAATAACTGCCTTTAACTCCCTTGGTCCTTGGACCTCAGTAATATCCAACCTCTTTACAATTCTGCTTCTAGATGAATCTAATTCTTTCCTGGACTAGTCTATCTAGTAGCTCTGGCTGGTGATCTGACAGGACTGCTTGATAAATACGTTGGTCAAAGATTTGGTCGACTGATTCCTGTAAAGTACGTATGAATTCATCAGGTACAATTGCTTAGTAATGCGTCCAGTTCAAGAACATACAACCTACCACACATTTCGGTAATTGTCTCTTGGTTCTCGGGTACCACTGGAAGATTGGATTGCTTAATTCGTTCTTCTATGACCGCCACGCGTTGCAAGTCTATATCTCCCAAGCTAATGTAACATAATGCGCTGTCCATATCATTTCCAGAAGGATCAAAATCTCCGAAATAGAGTATGTGGATCTCTTTTCCTGACCTCTTGATCTCTAGAAGTCTCATACAGTTCTCGTATAGAAAAGACCAGCCCGAATATCCTCGATTTACTGTTATTCTAACATCTCGGCCTATAAGATCTTGTACTGATCCTATCGTCACTATCTATGCCATTTAGTTAGAAAAAATTTTAGTTTTCGTTTAGCACTTCCATCAGTCTTGCAGAGTCTTTTAATCGCCCTAGGATTTCTTTTTGTGATTCTTGTATGGATGTCATTTGCTGCTTGAGCATCTGAATTTCTCGGTCTTTTTCATGCAGCTTTCCTTTGACGATATATTCATTCTCGCACTTCAGAAACCTCTCTTTCTACTATCGCCTTGTAGTCGTTAATCGTTAGTAGGTCGACAGCCTTCAGATAGTCCTCCAATAGAGTTTTTTTCTGTCGGTCGGTAGTAACTCATCGAAATACCGGTATCATGTCCCATTAGCATTTCCACATGGATTGGGAGCATTACCTGTTCTGTATTTGTGTGAAAATATTTTCGAAAACCGTGGGCACCTTTCCATTCACGACGATTGATTCCAACCGGAAGCGGCTTACATAATCGTTGGGCTCGTATTGCGCGTTCTAACAAGCTCTTTATACCTTTGCTCGTGAGCTGCTTAGGATAAGTTAAAACTCCGAACTTTGCCCCATGATTCATGTCAGTAGTCTGCCACAGATCTCTCATAAGCCATGATTCTTCCGTGATCCTTTCGCCATGTGCCGTGCGGTAATCGATCCATTCCTTCAAGGCAAAATAAGCAGTTGGCGTTATGAAAGTGTAATAAGCTTCTGGGTCAGAAGGACAGATCAGAAGTTTTGCCACAATGATCTCGTCCTTGTCGTTAGTGATTGGAGTGACATGCTTCCATTGTAATTGATCCCAAGCTCCAAGTCTTATGCCTGACGAACTCATAATGTATACTATAGCCTTTATGCGTCTGTCAGGATATTCCGAAAGTTTCTTGAGTTCCTCAATTGTAGGAGCTCTATCATTGGCTGCTTTTCTTCCTGTCGGAATCCCGAGACTTATTTTCTTCCAACCTAGAGTGAGATCGTTCATTTCACAAAATAATTTGGTTGCTTTATAGTAGTTCCCAATGGTCGAATAGGAAATTTCACCGCGCGTAGCTTTTTCCTTTTGAAAAGCCATGAACCGAATGAGAGAGAGTTCAGCCCATTGTGGGCTTTCCTTTCCCTTTACTAAAAAATCCCTAGCCTGCTCTTCCATTGAAGTGCCTTTAAGCTTGAGAGAGTCAAAGAACATTTTTAATCGTCTTGGATACTGCCTTCTAGTTTCGGGTGCTCTTAGTGCGTATAAGAACACTGACATTGCGTTGTCGGATTCTACTTCTTTTGCCGCTATTAAAGACAAAGTATTCTACTCTATCTAGTTGTGAGTGGGCAGTAATTAAGCGTCGTTATCAAAATGGGCCGGGTCGGATTCGAACCAACGACCCCCGCCATGTCAAGGCGGTATCTTAACCGGGCTAGACCACCGGCCCACGACAGCTCGTTTGAATTTTCTTTGGATAGCCATAATATATATTCGCATATAAAGTTAGATTAATAAATTTTCATCGTTATCTGCGTCTGAATACTGAAATTCGGGGTAAAGGTATTGCACAGCTAAAAAGAATGTTTTTTATCAATGAAAGTATGGATCCTCACCATCGATGATGTCTTATCAGATTCTCCAAGGTAATTCTTATGATGTTGTGCGTAGACTTTTTCCTTATTCAATAGGCAAGTACAGAGTTATTATCACGTCTCCACCATATTATGGCCACAGATATTATGGTCAAGCCATTCATGAGATCGGTCACGAAAAAAACGCGGAGACATATATTCAAGAATTGGCGAAAATTTTCTCGATTTGTAAAGATCTTCTTAGCGATGACGGGAGTCTCTGGCTAATTTGTGGTGATACACGTAGGAATCATGAAAAACTCATGATACCACATAGACTAGCCCTTAAACTGGTTGAAACAGGCTATAAGTTCAGGGATGATATCATTTGGTATAAGAAAAACAATGTTTCCAGTAGCTCCAGAGACAACTTTACACAAGCTTATGAAATTATTCTATTTTTGTCCAAGAATGAAAAATGTTTCACGGCCATGAACAGGGTAAGAATCAAGGGCAACGAAGCTATCGAGGGGAGGAATAAAACACCACCCTCACAATTGGTTCAATATGAACCTAAGAATAGAGACAAGGAAAAGATTGTTAAAATTCTGGCAATTATACACAACGCAAAAGCTAAGACACCAATTGAAGAATTGCCCACAACGAGTGAGATTTCTCTTGCATATGGATATGATCCAGAAAAATACTGCCCAACATGTTACCGGAAATTCAAGCGTCACGCAACACGTAGAAGAATAGGGGGCCACAAACACTACCCTATTTTTGCAGTCTGTAATTCCAGTGGTAAGAATCCCGGGAATGTATGGGAAATTGCTAATAGGGCACATTATGGAAACGAACATTTCGCAATATTTCCTGAAGCTCTGGTTTCTCGAATTCTCAAATTTGCTACAGAGGAGGGTGATTGGGTTCTAGATCCATTTGCAGGACGAGGAACGACTGGCATAGCATGTACATACCTTGGAAGAAATTTTACAGGAATAGACTTGTATGAAGAGAATGTTGTCAGAGCACAAAAAAATATTGCCTTCGCATTGGAGGAGATCAAAAAGTTAAATGAAAAATGAATACCTCAGATCCATAAATCTAATACGGGGAGCAATCTTCTACAATTTAGAATGCGTGCCAATGATCCGTTTTCTGCATGCGAAAAAGATGGACTCTATAAGGCGATATTTTCACGACGCGATGTCCGTTCTCATTTTGTAAACAAAGAGATCCCCAATGATATACTCGCAAGGATTCTTAATGCTGCTCATCATGCACCGTCGGTAGGGTTTTCACAACCTTGGAACTTCATTTTGATAAAGGCTAACGAAATTAGGCAGCAGGTCAAAGATTCCTTTGTTAGAGAGCGGGAGAAATCCGTCTCTATGCTCGATACTGATAAAGCAAGGCAACAAAGGTATCTTTCACTCAAACTTGAGGGAATACTGGATTCGGCTATCAATATTTGCGTTACGTACGACCCTACAAGGTTTGGACCATTTGTACTCGGTAGAACTTCGATTGCAGAAACAGGCGTTTATAGTGTGTGTTGCGCGATTCAAAATCTATGGCTCGCTGCTAGATCTGAAGGAATTGGAATAGGCTGGGTAAGTATTCTCGCAAACGAAGATCTTCAGAGAATCCTATCAATTCCAGATTTTGTTAGACCGGTGGCATACTTGTGCTTAGGCTATGTAAGCGAATTTTCAGATCAACCGGATCTTGAAAAAACCGGCTGGCTACCCCGGATGGGATTGGAAGAGGTGATCTGCTTCGAACGATGGGGTAGACACAAGACTGATTCGTGGGAACAATTCAATGAAACTATCCGCAAGATCAACTAAAGCATAACTTTAACTATCACTAGTTCAACCGTAGATATTGTTTCAGTCTTCCCGCGGCATGCTGTTGTATGTATTTTTGCTAAGCATACAATTAGTGCCGGAAAAAAGGTCTGATATGCGCTAGTTATAGGCATACTCTTTTAATAGCACTTTCTGGGTCAGAATACAATAAAAGGGTAGTGTGCTGCAGGGAACGTAAAGTGTCGAATTTAGAGCAGATCTGGGGTGTGAAAAGTCTGTATGAATGATCGCCATCGTGGTTCATACGTTGCTGCGAAGTCATTTAGCCTCTTATATAATGATCTTGCTCGATGGTTATCCATCACACTTGTCTTTACGGGCATGTTATCTACTGGATGGTTCGGAATCCCTCTTGTGCCGCGATATCTGGCATTAAAACAAGTTGATATCGATGCCAGTCTATTCACATTATTCAGTGCTCTTGGCAGTATCTGGGGTGTGATGGCTTATCAGGAGTTCTCTAGGACTGGAGATCTAGTTAAAGCAGCGAGAAATCTGGCCAAAGAACTTGATCCTATGATAGGTGACTATGACTATCAATCCTATAATCCTGAAACCAAAGAATATGAAAATGGCTACGTCCCTCTCGGTCCAATTGATTTTTGGGACAAAGAAACCCATGCTCCAAGCTGGCTTGACAAAGGGAAGTACTGGCACATTTTACTTGGACTTCAAGTCGCCAATAGAGAAGTGGTTTTACAAGTCGTGAAGGACCAGGACTTGCCGTTTGCATCCGGGAGCAGAAACGTCGCTGTTACATACAAGGAATTGAATCAGGGTCATGGCGCTTCTTTTCTCCGTAGTGGATCGCGAAGAAATTATCGTTACAGAGTCAAGATCCCTCAGTGGTCAGTAATGAACACTGAACGTATGAGATTTGTTGAGCAGAAGGCTCGATTGAACCTTGACGGCCCGCAATTGAATTATTTAATTGCTGACCTCAACAAAAACCTCGTACGTACTGCAGATGAAATTATCGAGCGTGAAAAACCTAGAATACGATATCCGTGGCCGATGATGGCTCTTGGAATTTATCTTGACAAAAGTCTGCCGCTTCATCTTATTTACAGAAGAGTCACACGTCATTTTCCTGGGCTAAAAACACGTATAATCAATGACACAAACGAGAATCTTGCGAATGTGCAAGACGATGAACTAGTTGCCGCCGTAATAGAATTAGCGACACAGAAAGGATTGGGTGCCCGAATAGACAATTTGCGCATACTTATGCTTTTCCTTAAGAATGCATATTCCAAACAGGGGATTGGGGAGGGCTCAAGCGAATATCATAATTTCCATCATAGTCTTGAAGTAGGCTACATGAGTCTGCAAATGATGCCAAAGAGTTTTCACAAGTACACTTTCAGCTCAAGAGATTATGAATTAATCCTTATAGCTTCCCTCCTACATGATTATGATCCTGCTCAAGCATATTCTTCAGCGGAAGACAGGGACATGAAGGGGCCAAAAGGCCCTAGGGTTACGAGGACAATTGATGAGATATGCAAAACAAAGATTCATGATGCTTATTTTACAATGAATAGAACCGCTTTTGAGGATTATTTTCGAAAGTATGAGCCTACATTTTCGCAGGCTGTAGAATTCTCAACCACCCACCCAGAATATTTCAAGCCAGCACAAAAAAAACCAATTGAAAGTATTATTGTAGAAGCCTTGATCTGGCGCACAGATTTTCCTTACCTTCAACAAAAACCATCTCAGGAAAGGTTCAGGCAGCTCTTAGCCGAACTCGAGAACCAAGGAGAGGATTTAGATAAAATCCAATCAATTGGTGAAATTCTATGGCTTTCGGATCTGTCTGTAACCTATATGAGTTCAGATCCGATCAGGGCTTGGGATAGAGTTAGTAATCTCTATGATGAGCTATACCTTCCAAGAGTCGAGGCTGTTTCCAGAACTGATGCATTCTTTTCAGGTTTTGCTGAAAACGACTCTTTCAAAGAATTGATCCACGATCGTCATTTTCCTGATATTTTCAGGCAAAGATGGAATATGATCTATCAGTTTTTCCATGAGGGCAATCCTTCGACGCAGCTTAGCAGGACAATTAACACGGCAAGAAAATTGTATATCAAAGTTAACGTGGAAATTCGGATGACTCGTTTTGAGGTGTTGAAAGAGATTGCTGTGAATAATTGGGCGGAGTATTTTATTGCTATTGGTAAAGATCAGAAGGAGGTCCTCAAAGCAAAATCAGAGTTTGCTGACTTAGATCCTCCTAATGCATCTTCGTTCTGGGGAGATTCTCAAAAACTTCTGACAAATATTGCTGACAAGTCAATCGATAATTTCTTGTTAATCTTGTCACAAAATTTTGTTCCCTCCGCTATCGCAGAAAAATTATCCGACAGATCACTATTTGCTGTACTCATATTAAAATTGGTTAATTTCGGTACATTCCAAATACTTACCGACTTGCAAAAGGATACCGAGGAGTATAAAGAACTTATAAATCTAGTACTTGATAGTGGTTTTGAGATAGATCTGCTCAAATCGACGAAGGTATATTTCAAAACAGACAGCAAATATCCTGAATTTTCACAAGGAAGAATACCTCAAATCCTAATCTTTCGCCCAAAGCAGAAACCAGCCGCTCCCACTAGCCAGGAAAATAACGAAGGTCGAGAAGCAAAGGTAGTCTGAAGACAGCTCTCTGTGAAAGCAAAACGGGAGCGACATAAAATATTTTACAAAAAGGAGATGGGTTGTATCCTACAACATATAATTAGACCCCTATTCACAATACTAGTCACTCTTTGGTTCACATTAAAAAACTTGAGGTTTATGGGTTTAAGTCATTCGGATTTAGGAATACTGTGCTAAACTTTGAGAAAGGACTTGTGGCGATTACTGGTCCTAATGGGTCTGGAAAAAGTAATATTTTGGATGCAATTATGTTCGCTATAGGGGAAACTAGCCCGAAAGTCTTGCGTGTCGATAAGTTCCAATCGTTATTTCATGATAGTCAGAACAGCTCTACAAGGCTCATCCGAGCTAGTTTAAGTTTTGATAATTCAGATAGGGGGATACCTGTAGATTCTGATTCGGTCACTGTAACAAGGGAGATGGAAGGGCAAACGGGTGAGAGCCAGTACTATCTTAATAAAAAAAAAGTGACGAAGAGTACTTTGGTAGAATTACTAGAAATTGTACTTGCTACTTCCAATAAACTCAATATCATTCAACAGGGTATGATAACTCGCATTTCCGAATTAAATTCTGAGGACCGTAGAAAAATTATCGAGGATATCATTGGACTATCATATTTTGATGAGAAAAAAAATGAAGCGCTTAATCAACTCAACGAATCTGACCGTCGCCTCGACGTTGCCATGGCTCGTATGGACGAAATACGAAAGCGAATTGATGGGTTGGAAGAGGAACGAAATGACCAACTAAGGTATAAACACCTAGAGTCTGACCTCGAAAAATTCAAAGCGGTAAAGATTTCCAATACCGTAAGGACAATCAGAAGCAATTTGAAGTCGAAAGCGGAGCTTCTAAATTCAAACGCACTACGCTCAAAAGAACTAATCACCCAGATAGATAGAAACTATTCAGAACTAGAGAATCTAGAATCGGAAAAGCTAAAACTTATCCAAGAAGCGGATATTGCGACTAGGACTAAGATCGAAATAGGGACTAATGTGTCACAGTTGATTCATGATTCAGCAAGGAAAAGCGCATTAATAAAAGAGACCGGACAGCGATTGATTCAGATTGAAAGGCGTATTGCTTCAGTCGAAATAGAGAAGCAAAATATTAACCAGAAAATAGAGAATTTAATTATGCAGATAGAAGTAAAGAAAACTAATGTCGATGAACGGTATGAAAAATTATCAAGTCTAAAATCTGATTTGGCTGCGATAAATTCGCAGATAGACAAATTGTCAACGAGTGCCAATAGGTATGCTGATATCAGGGGTAAGCTAGAAGGCCGGCACAATAAGCTACATGAAGTTAAGAACCATCTAGACGTTTCAATAGCTAGGTTGGAGGAAAAAATGATAATAGTGAGAGGTAGAGCCAGCAGCCTTGATTCAGAAAATCTAGAGTTAAAAAAGAATATTGAGAGACAAAAACAACTTCATAATGATCTTAGCATCACCCTCGACTCGGAGAAGGCTAATATGGATACCACAATCAACTTGATTGATAACCTAAAAAAAGTGAAAGCCACGTTACAAACCAATCTTAAGACATCGACGAACCTTTTGTCAACCGCAGAAACCTTTACTATGAGATACGAAGTGAAGGCCTCCACAGCCAAAAATGCTATGACCGAAGATATTGCCATAGCGGAGCTGATGAAGATGTCGAATCAATTTGGGATCGAGGGACTGGTCCACAATATAATAACGTGGAACAAAGATTACGAAAGGGCTGTTCTAGCGGCGGGTTCAGAATGGATGAAAGCATTTGTCGTCGATAGCGTCCAATCGATGATCTCGATTGCTGAATATGCTAAAAAAAAAAAATTGCCACGGCTTAAGGTCATTCCATTGGAAATTGCGCGTAATTTTAGAAGGACTTGCATTCCTGATGGTGATCCTAATATCCTTGGCAGCCTTGCTGATTTCGTAAATTCTGACAACAAGGAACTCCCAGATTTCATTTTTGGAAATACCGCTCTCGTGAAGAATCCAACTGCTGCTTACTTTTTAGCTAGAGAGGGCTGCAGAGCGGTCTCAATAGGGGGAGAGCTTTTCGAACCTTCAGTAGCATCTATGTCAGTAGATTTTGGGTCTGCAATTTCTGATTTAACACATGCAATTCTTCTCGGTAATTCTATTGACATTCTGAGAAATTTGCTAACTAAGTTGGGGAGATTAATTGAGGAGAAAGATAACGACCTCAGACAAATTGTACTACGAATCGATCGTTTAGAATCTGAAAAAATTGAAATAGAGAGGAAAACAGCTAATTTAGGCACAAAAATATCTAACTTAGTGATGCTCGTCCACGAAGACGAAAAAAAACTCGATCAACTTGCTTTGCAAAATATTACCGCTCACTCCCAATATGAATCCATATCACTCGAGTTAGAGGGATGGCGCAGACGCTTGTCGTTGGTTGAGTTATCAATAGCGCGTGTTTGTCAAAGAATGGAACGCGTGGCAGATGTTTCTATCAGAAGCAAATTAGGACAGATGAATTCAAAAAGGGCTCAAATTTTAGCTTCCATAGATGCAGACAATCTTGAGATGCAAGAGATGCTTACATCTTCAGAAGTACTGAAGAGTGAGATTGGAATAGGAGTGGAACGACTAAAAACCTTGGAAGAGGAAATTAGTGAACTAGAAGTTGAAAGGAAAGAGAGGTTTGTCCAAGCGGATGAACTAAAAATTAGTTTGGCTTCTGTCGAATCGAAGCTTCAAATTGAGAGAGACCGAGAACAGCAAGTAATAGATTCTGGCGGAACTTCTTATGGTAAGTTACAAGTATACGAGCAAAAGATAAAGACGTTAAAGGAGAATGAAAGAAAGCTTTCCAAAGAAAATAGTTCCCTTGAAAAGGATATTGCATTATTGGGTAAAGATATATCTGATCTTAATTCCGAGGAATCAGCTCTAATCAACAATCTTATCTTGTTGGGATACAAAGATTTGCTAGACCCGTTTGACGTTGATACGATTATAGAAGAATTAACAGCCGAGTTTGATATACTAAAAACTCGAATCAATCTACTCGCCGATCAACTTTACGTACAAGTAATTGAAGGATATAGAGGCATGTCGAACAAAAGAAATCTGTTGGATGAGGAACGTCACTCGATTGTCCTCTTTATCGAAGAAATCGTTACGGAAAAGAAGAATGTTTTTATGGAAGCATTTGAGAAAGTTGATAGTAACTTAAGACAGACTTTCTCTGAAGTAACAGGTGGGACTGCTTGGTTAGAATTTGAGAATAAGGAAGACGAATTTTCAGACGGCATAATGTTAATGGTTCAATTCCAAGGCAAACCAGGACGCGAGTCCACTGCTTTGTCAGGGGGAGAAAAGACGATGGCTGCAATAATTTTTCTTTTGGCACTCCAGTCACTTAAACCGTCCCCATTCTATCTAATGGACGAAGTTGATGCCCATCTTGATGCTCAAAATACTGAAAGATTATCTAAGGTTCTGTTAGAAAGATCTAAAGATAATCAGATGCTCATGGTTACTTTGAAAGATGCTACTGTGGCTCAAGCAAACTTGATATATGGTGTTTATTCCCGGGACGGAGTATCTCAAGTTATAAGGTACAAGCATTCGAGCCAACTTCCTCTTGAAGAGATAAGATCTGAGGCAAGTTCAGACTAGTGAATTACCATGTTGCTAATTTTCCCGGTAGTGAGGGGTTTTGGCACCAGCATTGAGAACTAGGCCGGAACATTGAGAAGAAAGAGTAAGGGAGGTAAAGACTAATTGACCAATGCTGCAAAAATTCAATCGTATAAAAGATCAACTGAACAATACAAATTCGCTAATTTATCGAACTCATGTAGTATCACACGTAGGTCGGGTTACATGTTAGATCCAGCTGAGATACTAAGATTTTTGGCCTGCTACACAGGATAGATGAAGCACGATACGTAATGGTTGTCTTCCTCTCCACCTAAAGGTGGATCACTTTTGCAAATATCCATAGAATAAATACATCTGTTAATGAATCTACAACCGGTATGAGGTCTGTCTCTTCTCTCTACCTGCTTAATCCGGATGATCTTTTCCTTTTCCAAATTCTGTGGTTCAGGTTCCGAAATTGCATCTAACAATGCCTGTGCGTATGGGTGAAGCGGATTCATTAAGACTTGTTCGATTGGTCCTGATTCAACTATCTTCCCAGCATACATAATCCCGATCTCATCACCAATATATCTTGCAGTAGATAGATCGTGCGTGATGTATAGGAATGAAAGTTTGAGCTTATCTTTCAAATCTTTCAGCAACTCAAGTATTTCGGCCCTAACAGAAACATCAAGCATAGAGACGGGCTCATCGGCCAAAATTAGCTTTGGTTTGAGAACGAGAGATCTAGCGATAGATACTCTCTGTCTCTGACCTCCCGAAAGCATATTTGGAAATTTTTCAGCGATGTCGGTGGCAGGTTCTAATCGTACCTCCTCCAGAGATCCTAATACGTCCTCAATTCTTTCTTGTTTTGATTTGTTCTTATTATGAATATTCAAAGGCTCCATGATTATATCTACTACTCTCATCCGAGGATCGAGGGAGGTATAAGGATCTTGATGTATCATCTGCACACTTGCGCGAAACTGCTTCAATTCGTTACGCTCATATTTTGTAATGTCTACTCCGTCAAAAATTATCGATCCGCTATCAGGATCAACCGCACGTAGAATAATCTTCGCTAAAGTAGTTTTACCGGATCCTGACTCTCCAGCAACGACAAAAGCTTTTCCCTTCTCTATTGTTAAACTTACGCCATCTACAGCTCTGACATAAGACTGGTTGTTCTTGCGGAGCATTTCCTTGATACTTTTCCTAACAGGAAAATACTTCTTGACATTGTCTAGCTGGAGAATATTCACAACATTCTTGATATGTTTAATAATATAACAATTTTGAAGGCAATGCGATTTGCATCTGATTAAGTAATAATTATATAAGTACATCGAATCTCCAAGCCATGTGCATATTACTGGAAAGGTTCTGGTTTGTGATCCTATAGATAATGTTGGCCTCTCTACATTAAAAAAAGCAGGAATGAGTGTGGACTATTGTCCTCATATCGAGACAAATGAACTCATTTCTCGGGTAAAAGACTATGAAGTCATCATAGTCAGAAGCAGAACAAAAATTAGCCGAGAAGTTCTAGACTCAGCATTTAATGCAAAAATTATTGCACGTGTAGGCGTTGGCCTAGATAATATAGATGTTGATAGTGCCAAAGTGAAAGGCATACGTGTGATCAACGCGTCCGAGGCAGCGATTAATGCAGTGGCCGAACTGGTTATAGGCAACATGATATCTCTCGCTCGGAGCATTACACTAGCAGACAGTGAACTAAAGAAGGGGAATTGGATAAAGAAAACTTTAATGGGCATAGAATTAAAGGGAAAGTATCTGGGGCTTATCGGTGTAGGAAACATAGGTCGGAATGTAGGACGTATTGCGCGAGGGCTTCGAATGAACGTCATTGGATATGACACTTTTCCTATAAATCAAGATTATGTCAAAGAAGTAGGATTGATTAAAACTGATCTTAACACGTTGGTAGAAAGCGCTGATTTTATTTCCTGTCATGTACCCCTAACATCTGAAACGAGACACATGCTAAATGCAGAACTCTTGGCAAAGATGAAATCAACAACATACGTCATTAACACCTCGCGTGGTGGGGTCATCGATGAAAATGCGTTATACCAATCTTTAAAGACCAATAGAATTGCAGGCGCGGCATTAGATGTGTTTGAGATCGAACCCCCAACGAATAGATTACTTATGGAGCTGTCAAATGTGATATGTACACCTCATATAGGCTCACAGACCAAAGAGTCACAGGAACTTGCGTCTACAGTCATTGCGGAAAAGGTGATACGGATCATGTATGAAAACAAATCTGGTTCAATGAATACTTAGTCGGTAAATTCGACGGTTAGGTTTTAAGCTGCATATCATATCTCAAATGGTGTAATGTGCGTTTCACTTATCAAAATTTAATCTGTAAAACGAGGGATGTCGAACCATGAATTCTTCTTGTATACAGATATTAAGGGTCATCGAATCATGTATAAACAATATGCGTGGCTACATGGCTGCAACATGGCTCAAAATGTGGAAGCTTAATACCGACGAGTTAAAGTCCAAAGCAATTACTTGGAGAACGGAGCATGCTATACAAAGAATCGAAAGACCGAGTAGGCTGGATCGAGCGCGGAAATTGGGATACAAAGCAAAACAGGGTATCATTTTGGTTCGGGCAAGAGTAGGCAGGGGAGGTATGAGGAAGCAAAGACCGGTTTCAGGCAGAAGACCAAAGCACCTTGGAGTTGTACACATCAAACAAGGAATAAGTATGCAGCGTGTTGCCGAACGAAGAGTTCTCAAAAGCTTCCCAAACATGGAGAGTCTAGGGTCTTACTACCTTCACAAAGATGGCCGTTACTTTTGGTACGAAGTGATACTTGCAGACCCTTATCATCCATCTATTTCCAACGATAAAGAAATGCGCCGAAGACTTAAGGCGTTTGCAAAAATCGATCGTTGAATGGAAATTAGATCGCGGACTCGCCGTAACGCTCAACACACGTTTACCCTCCACATACCTTGCAAGGAGTATCGGGCTATGATAGGATGGGATTAGGTTTGTTGAAAGTACCTGCCACCGATAATATAAAAACCGCTGACAAGACCGAAGTTCAAATATGCTCTTTGACTAGCTCTCTCAGAGAACCGATGATTTTGTAAAGTTGCTCTGTACTCGTATCCTTATCTAGTGTGACATAATAAAAGAAAGCTTCGTTAGGCAACGTTAGGATTTTGACCTTTTCATTCTCAGTCAAAGTATACTCTGTCCTGCCAATAGAATTTTCAAAGGTTCTGCGTAGCTGGTTCCTTGTCGCTTCAAGAAAGTTCTCATTACGGGCTTCGTCTGGTTTGAATAATGGTACTACCCCTTTACGAAGTTGTCCTCCAATAGTTCGTCCAAACTTGTTCATTTTTCCGGCGTAACGTATACTTGGCGACACGGCAAGTATTCTTAGACATTTTTCCTTGTTTTTTTGAGCTTCTTCCTGTATCCTGCTGGTCATATGAATGAGCACCAAATTAAGCCATAAATACATACTGATAAATGGTAGAGAAATAAAGTTCGCTGTGCCAAATATTATTAGCCATGTTTAAGTCACAAAGGTAATAAAGGGACCAACAAAAAAAAATGTTTACCTTTTATATATATATGTCCCATTGATGAACCACAGGTAGTAGAGGGCGGCGTTATACCAATATACATGAAAGCAGTAATTTTAGCCGGTGGCCTAGGGACAAGATTACAACCATACACATTCTTCATTCCTAAACCGATGTTGCCTCTAGGTAACAAGCCGCTCCTTGAGCACATAATTGATTGGGTTACAAGTGGTAGTACTCATGGCAATAATAATAGCAATAGCAATCACAGAGGTAAAATTGACCATATTATTCTCTGCGTGAGTTACCTTCATAGGGCAATTGAAGATTATTTTGAAGATGGTCGTAGATTCGGTATCAAGATAGACTATGCCAGGTCAGATAGACCTCTAGCGACCGCAGGACAATTAAAGACAGCAGAGAAGTTCTTAGATGAAACCTTCGTTTGTGTCTACGGAGATGCGGTTTACGCATTTGAACTTGATAAGATGATACGTGAACATAAGGATTCTAAGGCATTTATTTCAATGGCACTGCTCTCATATAAAACAAATTTGAGGTATGGGTTCATTGATATCAATGATGGGATAGAAGGAACAGGTGAAAAACAAGGAGAAAAGCAAAGAAACCGAGTTATCAGCTGGAGAGAAAAACCAGAGGTGAGGGGGTTGATTAACATCGGTTGTTATGTGATGGAGCCGGGATTTCTCAAACTTGTACCGAAGTCAAGCGCCTTCGGAATGGACGATGCAGTAAGAAAAGCTCTTGAACAAAATAGACTTGTAAATGGGTTTAAAATAGATTCAGGATTTATTGACATAGGAGATAAGAAATCATATCTTGAGGCGTACAAAAAATATGTTAAGAAGCTAGGGAAGATATAGACACATAGACTGGAACTAATACTAATCTAACGAAGCAAAAAGCAACTTAACGGAGCTGTGGCAATAGGGAAAATATCAAAAATGGTTCTCATAAGGTGTATGAACTCAAAAGGATGCGACATCCACCTGTGCTTGTAGCGTAGTGCGCTGCTGCAATAATATCAATAATGATAAAAGATCGATCGAACTAAGGCGCGAGTACTTGGCTTATTTGAGTTCATATAGTGCAATGGATAATTTAAATACAATGTTTTCACTGGTCTTTTCAGCTATAGGTATTATGTACTTTTGAGTTTCTTCTTTATATCGCAGGGTCTTATTCTTATGAATAGCATTTTTTAGAGCTCTAACATTCTCAAGCCTATCTGCCAGGATCAAATATCGAATAAGAACAGAACTTTTTGCGATATTGTAGAAGTATTCGTCCAGTGTTTTTTCTCTTTCTTCATTTCCCATTATTGGCATTGCAACAAGATGAACCATATCATATATGACCTCACCAAACTCGGTCTTCAATTCACCATTACCTTTGAGTGTAGTATCGTGAAGAAGAGCCGCACATACAAGGTCTACATTATATATACGCAGCTCTTCCGTAATAACTAGAGCCACCTTCAACGGATGATTGATATATGGTTCGACCTTGTTTTCATCTCTAAACTCTCCGACATGAGTCTTGAGAGCAATTCCAAATGCTCTAGTGATTTTGATAAGATCATCGGTCGAACTCTCAAAAGGTTTTATCAAGCGCACAAATCCCCGTTTAGTAAAGTCGGTGAGATTCGATTTCATCATATCCGTCCAAAGAGCCTAATGCGTATATATCGTGCTTTGACTAAAAGTATTGTATGATTTGCCATAAATTATTCGAATTTCAGATATCGGTTCAAGAGATAGACTGAGGATTGCATAACATAATTGGTTCCCGAGGGAATGTCTACCTATTAGTTTCATTTTAATCTAGAGACAGACCGTAGCCCGCATCTTATTAATTGCATCAGTCTAGCGACGCGGGACTAGCGTTCGAATTGTCGTCGTTTTCCTCAGATGGAGATACTGTCGAGGTTGTTATAGTCTCATCCTCATCGTGCTCGTCCACGGTTGAACCGAAGGCTCTGACCTCTTGAGTTTCATAAATTTTCGTCACGGGTCCTAATGATGGTTGCGTGCTCTCTATTCCAACCGGTCGCTCCTTACGTGTGACAGTTCTATTACCCTGGGTGGATTTCTTTGGCCGTCGGGAAATTTTTTTTGTACGCGCGGCACTAGTACCCCTAGTGTTCGGTCTCCTTGTACTTCGTACTTTAGATACCTTCCTCTTCGGAGTGGCTTTAGACCTCTTACTTGATATTGTCTGTTTTCCCCTCTTTTTTCCCTTGGGTTTCGTTTTAGTTGCCATATAATTACCAGTAGATAATACAAAGATAAATACTTATTAAATTTTAAACCTTCTCTACAAGTAAATTATTATGATTTGACATTCTGACTAAATAGGATGCTGTGAGCTTATACAAGATAGCGGGCGGCGCAACATGGAACCATCATCCATGAATCACATTTTTGGGGATATTTTTCACAACATCTTTGTAGAGAAGCCACTGTCTATTCCAGGACTGGATAAAAAAAGTAGTGTAGCAGTTATCGAGTATAGCTCACTGGATTACTGGATTATGTTATATTCGTAGCCGGAGACCAATTCAGTTAGCAGCAGTCAAAAACAAGAGCGCGTTATGTGGCATTTTTGAGGGAATTAGTGAATTAGATGGGGCTCAGAATTTGAAAAATTCTATATTTTCTATTTGTCAAAAGTGAAATGCCGCAATTTCGAAGTCGATTCGTTCCTCTAACTATATGAGTCTACTAATTTGGTATATCATTTTTTTCCAGTTACGTTTATCTGTAGACAAATAGTCAATTATCTCCTCCAAGCACCAAATGTCAAATGACAACTAGTCGTTCCGTTACATGTGTTATGAACTGGAATCAGACACAATATTTGTCCCTCTGTAGGCTCAGCTTGATCTAATGTTTGAATTTCGAGGAGGAAGGGGCAAATGTGGAAGTCACATCAGCTAGGATTCAGGGCGAGGACAAAATTGCGTTATTTGGTGCACTAGGTTCAGATTTTATATTAAATAGACATTTCGAGACCTTAAGAAGAGATGGGATCATAACCAATCTTATTCAATTTGCTAAGGAATCTTCTTCGGGTCAGGCATATATCATCGTTGATTAGTATGGTAGAAATTGTGTAATTACATTCGAACAGACAAAGGACACATAGGCTGACAAAATGGTTTAGACCAAAAACATGTTAAATTCACATGTAACCGTAATTGACCAGCCAATATTTCAGTCAGCAGCATTCTAGAAAATAACAGTTAGGGTACCTTAATCTCTAAAGAAATAAGTAATCCTGCTACGCTTTTGAGGATGTTGGACAGTAGTGGCTATTATGCAATTCTAGGTGTTTCTGAGCAGGCCACATATCCTGAGCTGAAGAGGGCGTATAGACGTTTGGCAAGAAAGTACCATCCTGACAGAAACAATTCCTCTCATGCCGAAGGTATGATCAAAAAAATCAATGCTGCATTCGAAATCCTTTCCGACGATGATAAGAAGCGCAAGTATGATAAGGCAAACTACGAATTGGAATTGGAAAAAGAAGAGATCCGCTTTACCATGCAGCAAGTTTCGGAATCAAATGGCATTTACTCACATTACGAGAACACTAGTAGGAATCATGATCCCTCTGATAAACGAGACGATCACAAAAAGAGATATACCCAAATGCAATCAACAGCAACAACCCTTTTGGATACTCCGAAAGGTCGATTACAAATAACTATTGAACCTTCACTTTGCTTGGCATTTGGCAGTTGTGAAACTCTTGCGCCTAGGGTGTTCGTTTTAGAGAAGAACAAGAGAATAAATCCAAAGGTACGAGTAGAGTCTGAGACTGCGGCAACATTCGAATCAATACTGGCCGCAGCCCAAACTTGCCCTACAAAAGCAATAAAAATTGTAGATAGATATACTGGCGAACAAATTTATCCATAATTTAAGGCATAATACTAAAGGCTAGTATTGAATGTTGTTTCTCGGAAAAATAAAAGTGGTCTGACGAAGTCTTTGTCAGAGCTCCACGTGCCCTTGACCATTCGTCAGTTTTCCGATATGAGATGTTCTAGTTGTTCATGACTGATTCAATCTAATTTTCTGTATTTTGCCCCAACAGATCTTCTAAACTCACTAAGTTCATCGAGGTTAGACTAGAGTTTATTTCGGTTCTTTAATGGAGCCTGCTACGTTTGCTATGAATAGTGATTCAAAATAGTCTCCTTCCATAAAATGTTCTAAGAAAAGCATCTCCTGCACCAACGGTGTTCGTCAATTTGATCCTATCCATTTACCGATATTGATATTGATGTGATTTCACCATTTTTTCCAAAAATACAACCCCCTCTCCTCTGGTTATTGTTACTTGCATCTTTTTATTCTTGGTAGGCGTTCGACACGCCGCATGGGATCGGATTTAGCCGACAGCAACGAGCATTCAGCCGGATTTAGGACCAGATAATTAACATACCTCATAGTTTCCACAATATTTTCTACTCCAATTGAAGATAGCATTCTTGGAGCCCTAAAGTCTTGATGATCTGGATACTGACTTCGCATTAGCTTGCTCACTTGAGATCATTAGTGCTTAGCTTACTATGTATGAAGGAACTTACTGGTTCTGTTTGACGTTCAGACGAAAACGGTCTCATGATGTTCAGTTGTCGGCAGTACTTGATTATATTTGAACTAGCATTAAATAAATCAATTTGGGTTCGAAAAAAATTCTAATTCTCACAATTCCATACTACGGGTCGAAACTTTGTCGCGATACCAAAACCTTAGCATTAGGTGACACCTGTAACCGCGAGGATACCGATGTCCTGTGACGGAAATTTAGAAGACTACTCAGACTAGGACACCTGTGAGACCTATGACCATACCCATAATTTAGGTCTTTTTTTAATTTTTTATTCGCGATTAAAAGACTTCCGATTCTTCCTCTGTTGATATCTCTAATAGTTTCAAAAATGAAAGGTCTCACTACATCAACAGTCCGACGCAAGAATAGAATTTAAAACTCTATATCGGGCCATACTAACTACGAGTTGTATAATAGATAAAATTTCCGTGTTAAATATAAATCAAGAATAATACTCCTATTTTTAATTAACAGCACTTCAAATTCTGTATTGTTTACAGTAGCGCATATTAGACTATAAACGAACACCAGCAGAATACCAATTTCCACGGGGTGCCTCTTCAAGCACTACTATCACCTCTTTTTTCTGGACTTTCAGTATCCTAGTTACATCTTCAGTAATTGCTTCAGCAAGACGGTCCTTTTCTATTTGTGATCTACCACCGAACATTGACACTGTAACTATTGGCATATTGATGAGGTAACTATGAAAAGCGATGAATAAGACCTTTTCTAAGTGTCTCTCCGAAAAGGTTTGGAAGCATCCGGTCTTGCATATACAATATCGGGTAAGGGTTAAACATCCGAGCCGGCGTTATCGAATGCCTCGGTTTTTACTTTCGGACAATCTCTTTCTTTGGGTTTAGAAGTATAAAACATGTCCAAGTACGTTTCATCAATCATGCCTTCATTGGCTCGAACTTTCAGAAGAAAAGCTTTAGTATTACATCTTTTTATAGCACAACATGAAACGCGTAGAAGCTATTATCAGTAACGAGAAGGTTTTAGAATTAAATGAAGCGTTGAAAAAGGCCGGAGTAGGCGGTTGCACGATTTTTGAATCAAGAGGCCGGGGCAAAGGTGCAAAGCCTGTGGTAGAAAGTAGTAGGGGGACAGCAAGGTATGTCTCTGAATTTTCAGTTAGAGCCAACGTACTCACGGTTGTTGAAGATTCCGAAGTCGAAAAAGTGGTGAACACGATACTAAACACAGTGAGCACAGGTTCGGCTGGGGATGGCAAAATCTTCATATCACCTGTCACAGATGCAGTTGACGTAGGATCAAAAAAACATGGAGAATCTGCTATACATTGAGATCCGTGCTACGTCTACACAATAACTATCATATTAGGTCTTAAAGAATTTCTTTGTTTCTCCGAGCGCTAACAAGCCAAGCGCTGCTATTTCTAAAACGATAGGTAGATCGGAGACGACCTTACCTATGGCCAGGCAGCAACGATGAGGTAATGTCTTTACTATTGATCTTACGGTATCGGTATCAGCTAAAGATACTTTTGCTATTTTGTCCAAGTCTACGTCATTCGTAAAGTTGAACAAAAATATGTTGTCTGCTTGTCGGTAAATTCCGTCGCCAATAGCATCTGGTTGGTTCGTGATAAAAGTTGGATAGATTCCAAAATGTCTCATCCTAGTTACGATATCCTCCCAGTAGGTTTCCCGAATATACAAATGGGCTTCTTCTGCAAACAGAAAGATCGGAGGAATTATTTCCTTCTCTAGCAAGTCAACCAACTTATTTAGGACCAGCTCTACCACCATGCGTCTCACCAAGGGGATTAACTTGGCCATGCTTACCACGATTACTGCGCCTTTATTTTTATTTGAAAAAATATTTTCGAATATAAGTCCCTCCGCATGATTTTGCAAAAATAATCTAGATGCCTGCATCACGTGGAATCTTGAAACCAGCGCATCACGCACTAGCTCGTTGATATTCCAAGTATTGATCGCGCTGCCGAAAGCTTCCATATCTAGGTTATCCCTGTTTTCAAGCCAATCCCAAATTCGGAAGAATTCTCGCATCGATGCAGCTGGAGTGTCGAGTGCGTGCTTGAGAACATTGGAGATAGCCGCCTTGCCACAGTACGCGAGAGAGAAACTTAATCCTTTTCCTGGTCGCAGTACCTTGACCTGATTTGCTAGCGAAGAGGGGGATCCATCATAGTTAGCTGCTATTCCGCCGTACTCGTCATTCAAATCAAATACAATCACATAGGCCCCGTGCTGCACAAGTGTCTTTATCAGAATCTTCGAAAGATGTGATTTGCCAGATTCTTTTTTACCGGTGACAATATTTAGTTTGCCGTCGAGATCCTCAGCATATATTTCAAAATCTTCGTTATCTCCTCTGGTACTGCCTAGTTTAATTGGAAGGATTCCAGTCCTTCCGAGAGACTCGTTCAATTCAGTGATACTCAAGCGCCTTAGCTTGGAATATACCCTTGAAGGGATCCACGTCACATCGCTTGATAGTTTGTTTGATGCATCTATGGTTCCGCGTATTTTAGTTCGGAATAGCCTCGCATCTCGGATCAGTCTTGATAGGTTTGCGATGTTAAGGGGGTCGTGTAAATTTTCAGTACTCGATGCAGTTATTACTTCATCCCTGATTATATCTTCAATCAGCGATTGTGACGAAAGATATTCCTCATCGTAAATCTGTGCTATCATTTTTCTGTTCAACTTTGCGTCTTCGATCAACAGATAATCACCCTTGTTGACAGCATCACCTTTCATTGCCAATATTACAAGTTCATTGCTATTTTTTGTTAGGACTTTCATGCCGGAATCGATCCTAGCAGAGTTTTACGAATATCTTCTGAAGGCAATTCAGTCACATCATAATTGCTCAAGAGGTGGCCTCTAAGACACGCGATCTCTGTATTACTAAATGTTGAGACATGATGTGCGAGCCTTAATGTCTCAGGATAGCCTACAGCCATGAAATCATTTGATAGCAATTTACCAAATGAGTTGTCTATATCGCCTTCGGGACAAACAATATCTGCGCGCAGGATAGGACTATTGTTATTTCCAAGCTTTACAAGGAGGTTGCTTCCAATAGTGCTTCTGCTTAGGCTCTGCATAATAATATCAATGTCCATGTAAGCAGGCTCATTGATGTTTGTTAGAGGTGCCGAGACTTTGTCTAGAAGTTTAAAGGACGTGCTTTTACTGATCCCCAATAATATGTTCTTACGAACAGAACAATTCTCCGCCACCGTTGTGATGCTTTGGTTTTTATTTTCAAAGGGCGACGACTTTAATGCTCCGTCAACAACGATTATAGATTTCATAAAATGATTTGAAAGCTTTATCTGTATAGCCCGTTCGACTCGTAACCTAATCAGTCTTTTAGCCGATTCTCCATCAAAAAGAACCAGCTTTGCGAGTCTGTGGTCAAGTTCCGAGGTCCTAATAGTCTCGTTGTTTAGATAAACCAAGATGGGACCTATCTTGAAGTGCATGATCGGCTGACCATTAATGGAGAATGCAACCCCACTTTTTGTGGCGTACAGAGAACCATCCTCAGTCTCGGCTATCTTGATGCTACTGGAATCCACTGCAGCCACTAGTGCAGCCTCATCGACGGGCCGGATCTTCTTTATTGTTTTTTCACAACTTGGATTACATCCCATCCCCCATCCTCCGAGTGGTACATGATTATTTTCGTAACAACTAAAAACAATCTTTTTCCCGTTAAGAACATCCTGCAACTTCAACGCCATGCTTCCTCCTATTGATTGGTCTAAACCACTTTGAAATTCATGAAAGTCAATCTCGGCCGATTTGAATTGTATATTCATGTTGTGCAACAATATAACATGGATAGTTATTAATGTTGTGCAACATGCACAAGATGGGCCTGTTCAGCAACAAGTTTATGTGATAGAAATTTCACCGTTTTATATCCCTCTTAATGAATGAATCACCGCCTTCATCTGATGGAGTTAGAATTAGACTTAAACACCACGACTGGGAGGTGGAAATCAGCTGTATCGAGACCCAAGTGAAAGAGGTTGTTGAAAATGTGCTCTCAGGGCTTGACAGTGCGGTGAACATTAATTCGGAATTCAGTACACAAATTGCAGAATTAAGAAGGCAGCTTGACACTCTGACTGAGCAAGTCCAATCATATGTTAGCACTCAAAGACAGATAACAAATCCGGTCAGTCTGCAAAACAAGATGACGCAAAAGGGAGGGATTACATGTAGAGGTCTACTCCAATCACTGTGGGAGGAAGGCTATTTTAGAATTGAAAAACCGCTAGGAGAGGTACATGAGGAGCTGTCAAGGCGTGGTTTTAATTACGATAGGACCGCGGTTTCTCATTCACTTACCGACATGGTAAGGGAAAATATTCTTACCAGACAAGGAACAATGAGAAATTATCACTACATTCAGAAAAAGCCGCCTTCTGAATCGCCGTCACAATAAGATTCGTCTATTCTTTTACCCTTTTAGCGAGGGTTAAGTTTAACCAGTGAACACCAGACGTAGTAATTTTATAGGTCGAAGATTCATTTCCCTCTGCTGTGCTTTCCCTTATTACGTGTCCTGCCTTAACCAATTCCGAGAGCCTTGAACTGACAGACTTTGGGTTCAGCGTCGTTTCAAATTGAATTTCAGATAATTGCCTTGCATCATTAGACACCTTGCCAAGATCCTTTGCAATTTTTGCTGCTACCAGGTGAAGCGCAACTTTCTCTTTGTCCGACAATTTTTTCATCCCAAATTCATCGTGCTCTAGAATTACTCGCGGACCTTCTGGGGTTATTTTAATAAAGTTCGAAAATAGATCGATAAGCTCGGTAACTCCATAACTTAACGATATTTTCCTTGCTAAATCGAACGCGGGAACTTGTTTTGTCAAGAAGCTAATGACAGATGTCAAGATTGACTCAGGAGGACCGTTGAACTGTACCTTTATCTCTCCGACACTTATCGAGACATTCACGTTAGTATTACTCTCATTGCTAGGAGTATTATTAAACATCTTTATGCTCCGTTGAAATGATACTGCTTTGGCTCGTGTTCAGCAATTATGTCAGGCATCTGTCTAGTGAGAGAAAGGAATAGATATAGTTGACTTGTGAAATGAGGTCGAAAACTTTTATGGTTAACACAAACCTTTAGAGTACGACCGATAATGTTCGTCCATCTTAATATCCTAAAATGTTGAGCGCAGCTCATATTTGATAAACCGATCGTCTCTATAATTTTCTATATTATATAATAAGATAACGTGGCGAAAAGAATTTAGCGAATCATGAGACATTTAGAGTAAGAGTTGGCTGCTGAACGATTCAAGGAAAATCAAGAGGGGTATCTACCGATATGGCGCATACAATCATACATTTAAATATTATGAGACGAGGCATTAATAATACAACAGAAGGTAGCATTCTCCATAAAGAATTTTTATCCTCTTGGGTATATCTTTTCTGGTGGCGTAAAACTCTACCAGAGATATTGACTATCTCAGACGAATAGTAGGCAACAGGGATACGCTGCAGTCATTATTGGCTCCAATTTTCTTTCAAGGCGAAATAAATTAACTGTACAATTTGTGGAAAACCTGGTCAGTTCTTGAAAACCGAAGTTTTTCAAACATTATGCAACATCTACAGAGCTGATAAGGAATAGCATACAAATACGCCGCCTTGTTTGAGAAACTAGCTTCGAACGAAGTAATAGAGATCACTTTCCAATGAATGTGGAAGTTGCCAAGCGGCATATCCATCCTCAAACTAGCTTGGATTGAATTGAAAGTATTTACTGATACATAGATACTCAGGCTTGTGATCCCTGCTTTCGATTTCAAGGAAGAAATCTTTTAAAAATCTTAAACGAGTGCTTCTGCAAATTCGGGCTTTTGTTGGCTAATCATTTTCCGCAACCCTTTCATGTAGTTTTGGGCAAACGTGGTTATGGGTTGCGACGAATACCAGATGCATCCTAGTACCTGACAATCATGACATGTCCTTGCTATATCCCATTGCGGGGCACTCCAAATTTCCTCTATGCTCTTCTCAAGGAGGTCGTATGTATTGTCGGGACTATTAAATTTCCAGCAGGGAACCATCACTGAGCCATTGCCATTAACAAAGATGCTTTTCCAAACACCACATTCCTCAAACATTCCGCGTCCGTGTTGTATTATTTGTTCAAAATATTGTGCAGGAATCATAATTTGAGGAGAGGTATGAGTTTTCATATATTCCAATATGCTTTCGCACACCTTTACCATGGTTTGCCTATCCGGAAGAAGAGAAAATTTAACATCAGACCTGTCCTCCACGAAAGTAAAGGAAACTGCATTGGAGCCCAATTCCTTCGCTCTATCAAAGTAGGTTTGATTAATGAATTCTTCTGTGTTGTATTTGGTTATGACGCTATTAAAGTAGTGAGGGACTTTATGGTCAATTAAAAGACCTAGGTTGTCCATTACTTTCCGAAATACTCGCGGAGAAACACCTCTTACCTTACAGTACGGTTCTTCGAACATAGAGTCAATGCTGCAGGTAATAAACTGAATGTACCTCTTAAGCTCGTCAAGATTAATGGTGTGCAGAAGAGAGCAATTAGTTATCAAGGTTATGGGTAGCTGAAGCTTGTAAAGATACCGGATAAGTTCCATAAAATCTGCACGACTGGTAGGTTCGCCACCTTCAACAATTGACCAAATACAATACTTTGAAATTTTGCGGAAAATATCCTTCCACTGTTCAGTAGAAAGATCATTTTTCCTGGCAATTTTAATCTGTCCATCCTTATCAGAATCGCCAAAAGGGCACATGGGACAATAGAAGTTACAGTAATGTGTTAAGCTAAAAACCGCAATTAATGGACGTCTCCTTCCAATAATCCTGTTGCCTGACCACTTTCCAAGTAGCTTTATCGTACGGATCGTGTCGACGACCATCTACACCCAGCTTGATAAAAGGCATATCTTTTAAGCATTTGTATGCTGATTAGCAGAGTCGTAACGACTGGTATGTCCAGTTAATGAAGCAACTCTGATATCATTAGGGTGTGCCATGTTTCTTTAACGTCGTGTGTTCTGATCAGATTTGCGCTGTTCAATACGCAGATTAATTCGGTTGCTGTTGATGGAATTAAACGTTCTTCTGGTTCTAAGTTGAATATTTTTCCAATGAATGATTTCCTTGAAACGCAGATACAAATTGGTTTTGAAAATCTTTCTAGCTTCTTTAGATTCTGTATCACTTGAATATCACGTATGTACCACGGGAGGTCTGTCATTTTTGTAAAGAATGGATTTTTCCCTTTTGGCCTGAAGAATCCAATAGCAGGATCAATAATTATATTGTCGGCTGCAATAGAAGCGCATTTTGCAATCGACATGCTTTCAGTCAGAACCTTTATGGTTCCAAAAACACTTCCCGAAACGAGAGCAGATCGGCCCCCACTGCCACCATATGCTCCCATAATTATTGGCAATCCAGATCTTGCTACAATGTCCGCCATTTTTTTATCATATTTCAACCCCGAGATATCATTTATGGCATCGGCCCCGATTTTGATTGCCTCCTTGGCTACCTCAGCTCTGGGAGTATCTGCGGAGATAGGCAGGCTACAATTGCTCTTTATAACATTTATAGCATTCCTCATTCTTTTGATCTCCTGTTCAACTGAAATTATCGTTTCGAGATAGGGTGCAGTAG
Source organism: Candidatus Nitrosopolaris sp. (assembly GCA_035691865.1). Lineage (GTDB taxonomy): Archaea > Thermoproteota > Nitrososphaeria > Nitrososphaerales > Nitrososphaeraceae > Nitrosopolaris. Next base: position 267,244 of record DASSIM010000023.1, read on the forward strand.
ACATGGCGCCGATATCTATCATGTCAGCGCCTGTGTCTTGCATCTCCCTGACTTCGCCAGCTATTTCATTTACGTTAGTCTTAACGGAATTTTTGAAAAAAGATTCTGGGCTGACATTGATCACTCCCATAATCTTGGCTGGAACCTCCCCTCCAATCCTTAGCTTCCCGATAGAAGTCAATATTAAATTGAAATTACATTAAATAATATAATAGATTTGGTAATCAATAAGTCTGCTATTGTCTGGTGATACCCATAGGTTGGCTCTTCAATATTTTACTTCAATTTTCTGATGTTCGAGACTGACTAAAGCCAGTGGTGAATTTTTAATAATTCATCAATTGGTTCATTTTTAAGTAGTTTTATCAATGTGAATGCTTGCGGGGTTGACAGCATAGGTTTATCGAAATGGTCATCTATGGCTATTCTTGGACATGCAACTTCCACAAAAGCATCTAGGCCCTTAAAGATTCGAATATGATCATTAGTAATATTTGTCATTGCAATCAATTGGACGCACTTTCCTAGCTGTTCAAATAATTTCTTAAGTTTAAGCGCCTGAATTTTGGCAAATTGTCCTTCCTTCAGCCCAATAATAATTCCAATCCGTCTTGCCTCCATAGCCTTATAGATTGATAAAATGGCTTTCTTCTTGAGCGTCTGGGCAATTTTGTTAATTTGCGTATATTCCTCAAAATATGGATCTAGCATGTACGTCGGTTTTTCGGTTGACATTGCAATACTTACAGAATGAAATCTGCTCTGGCCAAGGAAAATGTACGCATCTACTAAGTTCTGGATGTCAAATGCCGGATAGAATTCGCAACCAAAAACTTGGCCATCGTTAAGTTGTCCTTTGCCTTTACCAATGATCACTTTGTAGCCATATTCTTCAAAGATCTTTTTGACATTACCGATTTGATTAAGGTGCTGACTGTCTGTCAATAACGATAGAGCCTTGAAATTTTCGTTTTGAATAGATGAGGCACATTTTCTTGCAACACTCTCAAAGCTAATGTCATCATAAGCATTAATCATTATTACCCTTTCGCCAAACGTCTCGTATGCAATAGTGTGACCTATGTTGAATAAAATCTCAACATCTAACATATCGGCTGCTTGTGTATTGAGATCGCAGGACCCCCAGCAAGTATCCCCAATTACGTAGGCTGGAATACCAAACTTTTCGGTAATATTGATTGCACTAGTCTGAATTTTCGGAATTAGTCCTTCCGGTCCATTAAGGGCGACCGAACGGGGTTTTCGGGCATCTATAACTTCATGTATTCTCTTTTCATCTATTCGCATCATTTTCCTTTTCCTCACCGTTAACTAGTTTAGTAAAATTCAAAATGTAACATTGCCACATTTTAAGGCTTTGGTATATGGAAAAATACAACTATTTGCCTTGAAGATATTTTAATATTCATCTGCTATTTATTCAGCATTTCGGCACTTTCTGCTCCAAAAGTTGATAAAAATAATCTGAGCAAAGGTCCGCCCTATTACATTGTGTAGACTGATATGGGCATCTTCTTGCTTATAGCATATGTGTTGCTGGAACGGAGGCAGCCTACCAGTACCACCAGAGGCACAAGGCCCCTTCTCAAGCCCTACAAGATCCACCACGTAGACGTGCTAGCATGGCTACCCCGCCTTAGGGTTGCTCCCTCCCGGACCTCACCCATTTCGACGATTCACAGTCAAAACTACGCCTTCGCGTGGTGCGCTGCTCATAACCATCCGACACGGCATGATTTCATTTCAGCAAGGCAAGCGGGTACCTCACACATCTGGATTTACCCAGCAGTTACTGATCCCAGCATAAAGCCGATTTCTGATGTGGGGTACGGCTAGCACCCCGATCCTCCCTGCCTCCGCAAATATCCTTGCTGTGACTCATTATATTTGCTTTTTGAGCAACCGAACGCAAGTAATAAACACGTAATGTGCGGACGTATGAATTTGATTTATTTGTTCTTTGCTAGGACTTCAAGGGTCCTGCAAACAGAACATACACTGCCTGTAGAATTCCGTCCACAAACCAAGCAATCTTTAGTGTGAGATAAAGATCCAGGATACGAAGTCTTCAACGTCTTCGAGATTTTTGTCATCGAGTTGTAAGCATTATATTTGATCCCTGCGTGTCCTGATTCAAGCTTATTGAGAAATTCACGAAGATCGGTTCTGATGCTTTCATGCATATATGGACATTCTTCGGACTGAAAAGGGATCTCTCTTAGTACAGCATAGAATACAATTTCGTGCTCGTAAATCTCTACAAATGGTTTTACCTTTTTGAGACCATTTGAACCATATTGAACGGGTTCTGGATACATCCAACCGATTCTCTCAGTGTCTCCTGATAGGAGGTTAATCATGAAAGTTTGGACCTGGTCATCTAGATTGTGTCCGGTCGCGACAACATCCGCACATACCGATTCTGCCATCATGTCGATTGCTCTCCTACGGAATGTGCCGCACATAGAACAGGAAGTCATTTTGTCAGACGGCCTCTGCTGCATTGCCTGGTCCATATCCAACCCAAAAAGATCCTTGTAGCTTGAGATTTTCGTTTCCACTTTGATCTGCGAGCAAAAATCTCTTACAATTTGTAATGATTCATCTCGGTAACTACGAATGCCTTCGTCAATCGTGATAGCGACCAACTTTGTGCGGTTATGCTCTTCAAAGAATTTCTTTAACACGTATAGAAGGGCTAAACTGTCCTTGCCACCAGAAACACCAACTGCAACCTTATCGCTATGACTGAGCATTGAAAATTTCTGCATAGTCTTGGCAGTTTTTTGTTCAATGGAAAGTAAATAGCATTTTTTGCATAGGTATTCCCCAGAGTATACCCTATGATATACAGTTAACCCTTTGTGACACTTAGTGCAAGTTTGCCTAGACAGGTGTAGAAGTTATGGAATCGAGGTTATTATTTCTTGGTCTTAATCAGAGTACGCGTGAATTGTTACCCTATTTAATGACTACGAGGCTTTTAATTCTATAGCAAAGGCATTTATGTCTCAACCTCGACTTGAATCTGAGCGTGCAATTCAACGAAGACCTGTTAGATGAAATTAATCTCAAGATAATAGATATATTGAGCAGAGATTCATCAACGCCATTTGTTGAGATTGCCAGGAAGATCGGAATCTCTGACGCAACGGTACATTTGAGAGTCAGGAGGATGATAGCTGCTCGAATTATCGACAAATTTACAATTTCTGTGAATAATGGACGTCTGGGTTATGACCACCTGGCCTTTTTGGGTATAAATGTTGAACCTGGTTTTGCGGAAGAGGTTGTTCTCGGATTATCGAATTTGGAAGCTGTGTTAGAAATTCACGAAATGCATGGTAGATTTGATCTCATACTAAAGATTCGCTCTAAAGATTTGGAGGAGATGAGAGATATTGTTGTGAACCAGATACGTACTTTACCACATATTCTGGAAATAGAACTAATGACTGTTTTAAAGTCGAGAAAAGAAGAACAAATGGTTCCTTTGAAAAGTGATATAGCCGAAAAAACAGAATCTGCAATCGCTTAGCCGTTAAAACGTGATCAACTTACTCACAACCTGCTCTGCTGATATTATCTTTGTTTTTCCTTCTTCGACGTTTGCCACCAGTCTAGATAATCATCATGCAACTGCCTTCGTTTATTGACAGACTCATTTTCTGCCTTGTCGCGTAATTCATCAATCTTTTCTCGGGAAGCGAATATTCCACAACTCTTGCAAAGAAAATTTTTACTGTTAGAATCAAATTTCAATTCACCGCCACACTCAGGACAGAAGTTTGCCAAATGAGTTCTAGGTATCAAGATCCTAATAAAAGCATTTTGCAGGAAGATGGATTATAGCTTTAGATTGTGAACAATCCTTAAAGCTCTGATAGGAGGGGCTGTACTTAACTCAATTTTATATTTTCATCACCATCGCCGGAACGTTCGACCTGGTGCATGGACTTAAATCGTCATTCCACCATTCAAGGCGGTCAGTTCGCCCGTCATTTGCCATGCACCAGGATAAGATTTTTAGATGATCAAGAAATTAAAATGTTCGGTTTGTTACACACACTTTTTTATGGTCTGCATCAACCTTTACTTCTATTCCAGATCGCATAACGAAAGAAGACCCGGTATCTAGCGTATCAACAAGAGGTATATTTGAAATCGCGCACCCTGAGGCAGTGGTTATGTCTGCTTTGTTAGTGCTTATTATAGCAGCCGGTGCCGCGCCGTTCATTTTCAACGAGTATATAACATAAGCCCCCACACTACTTCCGATAGCCCCAGGAAAAACTAACACTGCACCTTTAACAGTGGTCCCAAACAATTGATGATGTTTGTCTTCTATGATGCCCTTCTCGGTGTTTACCATCGAAAGAAAATTAATTCGCTCTTCTGTAAGAATTGCGTTTCCGATTCCATAACCCCCCACAATTTTTCTACACTTGAAGCACTTGTTCAATTGTGGTCAGTGCACTCCTTCATAATTGTCTTCAAGTCTTTCAGACATACTCCTACTCTGTTTGAATGATTTAGATAATACGCGGCCTTAACACTGTTCGTAATTACCGAATCAAAGTCAGCTCGCGTGATTAGGGGCGTGAGACATGTGCACGAGTCGCACATGAACTCTCCACCTGCATGTTCAATTCGATCGATCAAACCGAGGTGTTCCGCTTTATTATGAATTGCTCGTGCACAGAAAATTATACAACGCTTCGTGAGCTTTTTTCCTTCAATCAGATCTGCCAATAAATTTAGCTCATTCAATCCCAGCTGAGGACTGCCCAAAGCGATTAAGTCACCATCTTCCGCTGTATTGAGCTCATCTTTAATTGTGATTACCTCTTCCTTGCCACACGAGATAATTTCTTGTTTTGTGCCCCCTTCTGTAATGAACATTCCGCAAGTGCCCGAGGTCCCAATCGCGGCTGAGAGAGCTTTTGCTTTTATCGTGTCAAGTTTTTCTTCGCCTACCTTGATCCCAATACAATCATCCCTCACTGTATTGCCCGCGAAGTAACCAAGCAGGCCATAATCTAATTCTGTATTGAGTTCATATTCAGGTTTGACGGTCACCTTTGCATGTCGAAACTTGTCCATCAGAAGGTTGGAATACGGAGATTTCCCCGTGATTGAACTCGCAAGCGCACTCAAGGCGCTCTCCCTGTTAGTTAGCAACCCTAAAATTGAATTCGAAAACACCGCCGCATTACTTTCAGCGAAGCTCACTACGCTACCCTTTTCAGGAATATCAAAAATCTCGTACGGAACACACGTAAACGAAGCAAGTGTACCCAACATATGATAGGATCTGGCTATACTCATCTGCTTTTGAGTAAAATTCTCGGAGAGATTTGCGGTCTTGTTCTGGTCGAAGCCCATCGGATTTATTGTCGTTCTTATTGCGACCCTAGCACTTTTGCTAAACTCTTCCAGGAACTCCACGCCGCTGTCGCCGATAGTATTGTAGTTGACTCCCGATATGTGCGCCCATTTTACGGGGATCAGGCGTTCTGCTTCGGTAGCTTCACCTATTGCAAGTAAAATTTTATACGCAACCGCCAGTGATTCGCCGCCTTCGCCCCTTAGCATATTTTCTTCCTCGCCGGTGAGCTCCATTTCGTAGAATTGAGTGGCGGGGAGTAATAATTATTTTCCCGGCCTTTACCAAGATCGAACGCGATTCCAACCTCCGATGATGACCTGAGAAGATATTTGCTCATATGAAATCACGGTTGTTCTATCTTCAACGTATTATTACCCGGCATCTTGCTGCTACGATAGGTTAACAAGCACACAAATAGACCCATGGGTTAATCATATAACGGGTATTAAGACCGAAGATGACGATGGAAGACCCAAGGATAAATTACCTGTTAGAGGTACTTGGACACTCTTCACTCTATCCCCCCCAGCAACAAGCGGTTTCTCATGGTCTCCTAGAGGGCAAAAATTTGCTGGTCACAACTCCTACGGCAAGCGGCAAGACCCTAATCGCAATAATGGCATCATTAAAGACAATTGAAAAAGGAATGAAGGTCTTTTATCTTACCCCTTTACGGGCCTTAGCTATGGAAAAGTATCATGATATGCGCGTCCTCGAACGTTTGAATATCTTGGATAGAAAAATCCATGTCAAAGTTGCTTCCAGTGATTATAACTCGACTGGACGTGAACTAGAACAAGCAGATGTTCTAGTTTTAACAAATGAGAAAATGGACTCCCTAATTCGACATGAAAGTAGCCGGATTTCCGATGTCGGACTCTTTGTAGCGGATGAGATTCATTTGATTGGCGAACGGGAACGCGGCCCGACACTTGAGATGATATTGGCAATCATTAGAAAAATGCATTCGCGTGCACAAATTCTGGGATTAAGCGCGACAGTTTCAAACTCTTCAGATATCGCAGAGTGGTTGAATTGTGATCTCGTAGAAACCAACTGGAGACCAACGAAATTGTTTGAGGGTGTGTACGAAAATGGGGCAGTCCTTATGAATGATGGGAACCGGGTCAAAATTCATAACTATTCTAATGCTGCAATAGATGTTGCTATAGACTCCATTGATAAGGGCGGACAGGCTTTAATCTTCGCCGGGACTCGTAAACGTGCATGTTCGCTTGCTGCAAAGGCTGCTGAGGGAGTCCTAACACGTCTGGATAGAACTTACAAAGAAAAGGCTGCTAAAGCATCTCTGCAATTAAGAACCAAAGGTGAGGACCTTGAGCTCACGCGTAATCTCTCGACTCTTGTATCCAAAGGCGTGGCCTTCCACCATGCTGGTTTAGGAGCATCCAGTAGAGAAATTGTGGAAGAAGCATTCAAGGCCGGTGTAATCAGACTCTTGGTCTCTACTCCGACGTTGGCGGCAGGAGTGAACCTTCCCGCAAGAAGAGTGGTTCTCTCGAGTATTCTACGATATAATGCAGATTATGGCGCAAATATGCCAATTAGTGTTTTAGAATACAAACAACTATGTGGCCGAGCAGGCAGACCTAAGTACGACACATTTGGAGAAGCAATCATTATAGCTGAATCTGGAGCAGGTTCAACAGATCTTTATGAACACTACATTCTTGGTGAACCAGAGCCCGTACGCTCGCAGTTAATAAATGATAGGGCATTGAGAATACATGTTCTCAGTATTATTTCCACGATTCCTGGGATGAAGCAGGGAGAGATACATGATTTGTTCGGAACAACGTTATGTGCCCAACAATATAAAAGAGCAGCTATAACTTCGAAAATCGATACTGCTTTACATTATCTTGAAAATGAGAATCTTATCAAATCAAAAAACAGGAGATACATTGCTACTAATTTTGGAAGACGATCATCATTACTTTATATTGATCCTCTCACCGCTGTAGAGTTCAAGAATGCAATCGAATCACTGGAACATTCCGATGTAAACCCAAATGATGGTGTTATTAATCATACGCTTGGCTTTCTGCATCTGATCACAAGCTGTGCTGACTTCTACCCCAAGTTTTCTATGCGAAAGAAAGACTTAGAATTAATGGCAATCATTGAGGAACATCGTAATGAATTATTCTATCAAATGAGTGAGTTTGAATGCTCTAGAAGTCTATTGGCGTTACACGAGTGGATCCATGAAACTAGCGATAAGACCCTTAGTGATAGGCTCTCAGTTGAACCTGGCGACATGCATAGAATGGTGGAGATCGCTGACTGGCTTGCTCATTCGCTTTATGAAGTTGCAAAGTTGCTTAAACGCGGAGATTTACTAAGAGAGTTACATGATCTTCAGATTCGCATAAGGTACGGTATAAGAGAAGAACTTATTCCACTTGTCCAGCTAAAGGAGATTGGAAGGGCAAGAGCTCGGTCGTTATATGATGCAGGTCTTGTTGACGCTAGGAAAGTTACTGAAACACCCGAGGCACAACTATCGGCGATCCCAAAAATCGGTCCAACTTTGGCGAGAAAATTAAAAAAACAGTTAAAGAAGGAACGAGATTAGAATGGCGATGTTTGGGTACGAGCCCGAACTCTTTGGCTTGGTTTCACCCATAGTTATTGTAATTTTATAAGCCACCATACATACGGAATTGATAGCAGTAATGTTAGATTTGTCATTTTGGAACTACTTCCTCTTCTATGGAACAATAGTTTCTGCCGCTTCTTTTCTAATCATACTATTGCTGACGCCTAAACTAATTAAGTTCCTTATAGCTAAAGAAAGTGTAGTTCAAGATTACCATAAACCCGAAAGACCCAAAGTCCCTAGGCCGGCCGGCCCAATCTTGATCGTAGGAATAGAGGTGGCTGAGGTTATACTTTACTTACTTACTCAGGACATACAGGTCCTCGCGATTCTGTTAACTACATTACTTGCATTTATTGTGGGATTAATCGACGATAAAAAAGTCATGCCAGGGTGGTATAAGCCTGTTGCACTTATTCCTGCCGCCATTCCGTTGATTGTTTTAGGAGCTCATGGAACTCATCTAAATCTCATACTTGGTGACGCATCAATTCCACTTCTATACATTCCCCTGATACTAATCATAATACCCATTGCAGGAAATACCATTAATTCAATTGATGTCTTGAACGGAGTGGCTACCGAGGCAGTGCTCGTTGCAATGATACCACTCTTAGTTTCTATAGCTGTCTTCGGCAACATCGTAGTTTTTGTTGCTGGACTTCCGCTTTTTTTTGGACTGATTGCATTTTACAAGTATCACAGGTTTCCAAGCAAAATATTTCCCGGAGATTCAGGCACTTTGTTGATCGGAGCTATGTACGGTGCGCTAGCAATCGCTGGGAGGTCTGAGCTAATAGGCATCATTGCCTTGTTGACCTCAGTGATGAATTCATTTTTGTTTCTTGATAGCGTCAAGAAAATTGTTGAGCATAGACAAATCAAGTCTCGACCTACAATCTTGATGGACGATTTTAAGTTAATGGCATCAAAAGAGAAGAACGCACCTACGACGCTATTGAGATTAATCTTGGCAGATGGTCCTTTGTCGGAAAAAGAGATTGCCAACAAAATACTCAAATTGGCAGTATATAGCTCTGTACTAGCACTCGCTTCCGTTGCTATACAATACTATTTTCTCTCAGGCTTTTTATCCAAATGAAATTCATGAGTCTCGCAGTATTTCCTACGATAACAGCCACTGCCGTTTTCAGAGTTTCGAACAAATTTCTTCCACTTTTTATATATCATTCTTCATCAACGCTCATACAGGGTAACAGCCGAATGTAACTGCAAGTAAGAGGATCAAACGCAAAGGTGATAATAATTAAAAGTTAATCCAGTCTAAAGAAAGTATACAGAATTAAACTTACGATTTTGACTGCATACCGCAAACACCGTGTAATTGGTAGGCTTGCCAGTCTTAATAGTCAATTCTGAGAATAAAACCAGAAGGGTGAATGTATCGCGACGGTTGGTCGGTCCTGTCAGTAGTTTACTTATTTTTTAGAATCCTTGTGTCGTATATCTTCTTTTTTTTCTACTTGCCAACCCGTCCCCATAAGTTTTGCGTATTTTAAGTAAGCACCATTTTGATCGACGTTATCAAGTTTTGCATTCATCAAATTGGCATTGACCAATATTGTCTTGGATAATTTACATCCGGACAAATCGGATCTTTGCAGATCTGCCCACATTAAATTTGTCCCCGTAAGATTAGAATCGATGAGATTACACTCCTTCATATCGGCATACAATAGTAGACCACCAGTGAGGTCAGCTCCTTCAAAAATAGCGGTGCTGAGGTCGGCTTGGACTAAATTGACTCTTGTCAATTTGCAATGAGAGAAATTGGTACCGACAAATGAGATCCCATTAAGACAGGCACCAGAAAGATCTTTGCCTACAAAGTCGAATCCGCGAATGATTGGTTTTACGGTGAGGTTCTTCATTCTCCATCTATTAAAGTCCTCGATGTTACTAACAGTTAGTAATCTTATGGCCTCTTCTATGCTTGGGTTAGACATATTACTACTCTTATTTTATTCAGTCGAAAATTCTTTTTCATTTGATATCAATGACAAAGGAGTCGCGCGCGCGCGCGTAGAATAAGAAAAATCAGATTTTGTGATTCTAGGCATTAATCTGATCCTACGATAGGCAGCATTTTATTTGATGGTAAGTTGAAAGTATTTAGATCTTGTTCTTCTTTTGTTACCTTCTCAAATTCAATGGTTATCTCGACGGAAGCATTAAATTTTAGACTTATTTCTTGTGCTAGGATTCCGATAGATTTTGGGTCTGAAAACTCGTTTGATCCTTGCAGGAAGACCCTGGTCTTCCTGTAAAGGACCTTACCTCCAAATTTTGACTGTAGAAAATCTGCAAGGGTTTGAACCATAGGTAGAGGAATTTCGTTGTAATAGAAGCATATTCCATGAACGGGTTCCTTGTCATAGGGCGTACCGTACCTATACCAAAACACACCAAAGTGCTGGTACTCTCCCTGCATGCACTTTATTTCCCAATGATTGACTTTTTCAATTGGATAATTTGCCTCGGCGAGATCAGGAATACCTATTCTCCAATACCTAAGACGCATGATGCTAATGGTGATATTCTAGCATTATAATAATGTGGCGAAGTACTATTTCCAACACTTCTATCCCTCGATCGCTTTGGCGTTTTTTGATGTCCATTTTTGCAAACGAAGCTGATCACGTCATTCCGATGTTTTTTTTCTTTTCGATTTTTTATTCTTGGTGGTGGGTGTCTTCCTTTTGATCTCCGTCCTCTTTTTACTTTCGCGTTTTTCGGTTTTTGGCTTTCTGGAGTCGATGATTGTCTTTGCTACACCTTTCAGTTGTTCAACGTTCTCAGGGTAGTTAGTACTTCTCAATGGATCGACTGGTAAGCCATGATTTCTTGCAGTCCTAACATCTAGTAGGCCAACTTCCTCCATCTCAGCCTTTGAATAACCACGTCCGGCCCTAATTATTTGCATTCCTCTGTTCCAACGCTTGATAATAGGTTTTTGTACTTGTATTTTCATTTCGCTTCTGATTCTATTAGAATATGGGTTTAATTAAAATAGTTTTCATATGACGCAGTTATCGATAATAGTAGGTCGTCGATTGCTTTTAGAACCATCTGGCATCTTGATTTGTTATCAGCATGTGATTTTTGAATGAGTATGGCAATAAAGTAGCTCTTACACAAATTCGAATAATTAAATACTAGTAAAGTAGGGTACACAGGGCTTATGCATTATTATTCGTGTCAGCAAAAATATTAATAACGTCGCTAGCTTTCGTACTGATTATTTTTTTGGTAATTAGTTCAATATGGTGTATATACCTCCAATACAATTATTGGCTATGAACAAAGGATGGGGGATTGCAGTTTGAAATCTATTGAAGGTACGCAAAATATTCTAGTTACAACATTCTTGGTATTCGTAACTATTCTGGTTATCTCGACGCCCGTCACTTTCTCGCAGTTCAAAATAGCATATGCCGCGATATCGAACCCGATTTCGATAGCTCCCCAAGCTAAATTGGTATATAATAATCATAAATATGGTATGTCCCCCTTCATTTTTACCGACGGTGGGCAGCTAAGTAAAATCCAATTTCCTGCTCTGCCAGGAGATACTAATGCTAATTTGACAGTGGAACAAGGCAATACGATAAACTTTCAATTCAGTAAACAGCCTATAAAAATAGATGCGTTCATCACTGACTATGACGGAGACATCCCTACAGTACATCCACTCAAGAATGTAGGTCCAAGTGCATTTCAAATTTCAGGACCCTTAGGAATATGGCAGATAGAGGTACACGCGGTCTTCCCAGGTAACCACTATGCGTCATTTACGACATTAGCAAACGTTCAAGGAAATTCTATTAACAGTCAATCGCTAACCCCTCAAGCCTCATGCGGTGCTCAGAATAGACTCCAGATTGCAGGCGTTACGGACAGCAATAATAACAATTCAAACACACTTGTAAATACTCTCAACAATGGGAATACTACCAGTAATAATCCTGTGCCGATGTGGTCAGCAACAGGTGAAGGTTCTTGGGTCCAACTAGATTTAGGACAAGAGAAATCAATTTGTAATCTTGAAATTGGATTTGCCAACGGAGATACGTCAATAAACTTTTTCACAATACAGACATCAACGGATGGAGTACACTTCGTTGACCATGGTTCTGCTCAAAATACAGGCATGATCTCCGGGAGAGAGCAATTTAGCTTTTCTGATACACCAATTCCAGCAAGATTTGTCAAGCTGACTTTTCATGGAAATACACAGGGTGATATCTATAATATAACAGATTTAAAAGTGATTGGGAGCTAAGAGTATTTGATACTAACAGTCTGAACATCCAATGTTCAATAATCTGAGGTTGTGAGTGAGGGAGAAATAGGATTTTCATCCCGGAGAGAAAAATGATGCCCATGTGCAGTAGCAGTTCCAATGCGCAGTAAAGATTCAATGATGTCGCGATGCTCGTGATGCAGAAGAGTATCTACCCTCTTGGCAATTCTCTCATTCTGCCTATTTTCGCGGATAAGCCATATTTTTTTTAGATTTAAAAAAATACATTATAAGAGGCATTTGAGATATTGAATTATGTTTAAAGTAGGATTATTAATTGAGGGTTTCTACTCCCATTTTCTTATAGCCCGCAATCACGTGAATCAGAAGGTAACTTCTGGGCATCCATAAGTACTAGTCAGGGTCATAACAAGTAAATTGACGAATAAAGAATCCTACGCTGAGACGAATTTTGGTAGTGAAATATGATGATATTAATCTGGTATTCCTTCGACCTATTAATAATAGACATAATAATGCCAGTATTGAACTTGATCTATATCATGAAATTAGAAGTATAGAATTTAAATTAAGAATTATTATTTTTGCAGCTGCTAAGTCTATTACTGAAATTTTAGAAAGAAGTATAAGATAGGGTTGATGATAATTGGATTGATCTTCAACGGATCGGAAATGAAAACATTATCATAAGTACTATCAATTGAAGTTAATTAGAGTACAGACACGTGGCCCGAGAATGACAAAGGTGGATGGCTCAGAAAAGGGATGTGTCAAGATAATTTCGGATCTTCTTGCTGAGTCTTGTTTATGACAAAATTGTTGACCGAGATACGCAAAATAGTAAAGGAATCACGATATTAACCGAATCATTTTGCGAATTTCGTTGGACAATGAATATACGTTGTTATTGATCATGATTCATAATAGTTTTATTCTTAAGCAAAAGAAGGAATTTTCAAGATCTGATCGCTGCCGCCGTTATCATAATAATTATGACCTCATTGTTACCAATCATAGCATACGGAGAGCTTCAATATCTCACTAATCAATTACCTCCTTCAAATCATTACGGAGCTTAAATCAGTGGCGGCATTCCATGCGGCAGTACTACTAATAAGTAAGTAGTAATAAAAGTAGTAATTCTATCTTTTGATCATACGGTACTTGAATTACAAGAATTGTTACATTAACTGAATATCTCTGTAAAGCAGGCAAAATGTACGTTAATACAATAATGACCTCAATCTCAGATGCTTACTTGTCAACAGGGGTTCTTCAGAAATACATTCTCATCTATCAAGATAGCGAGTGTGACATCAGAGGATTGAAGATTGTTCAAGATGCAACATCAAAGAATGATGTGTTCTCTAATAATCAATTAGTAAATTCAGCAGCGTCCACGAAAAATAAGTCTGTAGAGCACATGTGCTGGTAGGTCTGAATAAGTGTAGAAATGATTTAGATTCAGAAATTCAGTATTGATTCCCCAGAAGGCTTACTATACTGAGAATCGAATAAAATAATAAACAAAATCAAATCGTGAAAATTGTGAGAAGGAGTGTTAAACTATCCTACAATTATAATCCTAGCAGAGTTCATAGATCCATCCTGTCTTTCGCTGCGAATCATTTACCGTTTGCATTGGAAGTTGATCCACTGCTACTTGTATGGCTGCTACCGTGAAACTCTTTATCATAACAACCGTTTACATCAGCTATATTGAGTTTTCCAGATTTATTGGCAATTTCAGTCACGCAATTAAAGTACCGCTTTAACGCGAAAGCTGGAGAAACGAAAGCACTTGCTATTATCAGGGACAATGCTGTCGCGATAGCAATGACTTCTAGAAACACAGACATTTTTGCATTCATTGATTTGTGGTGTAAACTTATGATTTATATGAAATGTGACTGACAATATAATAACAAGATTCGGGTTACTTAATCTCTTAAATTTTACATCTAGTGTCTTATTATAAACTAACATGTCGTCAAGGAAACTTTTTTCGATGACAGATTATATGACTCAAATTTAGAGTCAAACGGCATTTAGAGCCAGTCTGAATGAATTGGGACATACACTCTCTTCCTTGCATCGTCAAGACTATTTCTTCCAACTATTAAGCCTTGGGCTTTCAGCTCATCAATCGCCACTTGGACCGTTCTTCTAGGCAGGTGGCTCAGACTTATTAAATCACTCTGTTCAATAGGATGCTTTGTTTTAATAATATAATAAATGAATTTTGCAGCAGGGCCACCCTCTGGATCCTTACGCAAATATGACACACCAAAAGCTGCTTTCGAAAGAAATCCTCGTCGTTGAGATTCGACTGATGCGACGGATTCTGGATGAATTTCAGCTAAATTTACCCGTTGCCCAAACTCTGCAATCAGAGCTGATTGTTGTGACTCTATAGGAGCCTCGAATATGAAAGTGCTGGGTGGAAATTTTGCCGTTAATGCTCCGATAAGGTTCCATTTTATGAGACTTTTTTCATCATAAATTCCTACGCTGACTCCTTCGTTTGCCTCAAGCACCACCTTTTTGGATCCTAATTTTAAGGCATCACCGATTTTATACGATATTTCTTCGGCATTCAGTTGATGTCTAGGATCTTTCCTTCCAACTTTCCATTGAACATTAATATCGAGGGAAGTTGCCATATCCATAATCTTCGTCTTACGTTCCATACTTATGTCAGCGCTATTTTCGCCAATCTCTATTGTGTCAAATCCAATACCGGCTGCCTCTTTCGCAAGTCTTTCAAATGAATGTTCCAAAATTGCGAATTCGGTAATTGTACTTCCTGTGGAAACTTCTACGCCTAGATCTTGATAGAATTTAATTTTCCGTTTCAATAAAGTATCGGAGGCGAGCAACGGGAGCGCGCCATGAATCTTGACTACATCTATGAATGGTGCGAGTATCTGAAAGTTCTCTTTGTCAAGGCCTTGAAACCTATCTATAACATAAGTAAGCCCCTCTTTTCTTGGTTTTTGTGAGTCCAGCCTGTTTTTAGCCAAATCCTTCAGCAAATTGGAATACTGAAAATGCATTCGGCATTATATATAAAGGACAGCTCGTCTTATTGAAAGATATAATGAAGAATTGCTCTTTCTTATGCTAACGTTAGTCCAAGTTAGCCCAAAAAAAAGGACAGTTGACAGACTGAGTCTTTGTTTTAAATAATATGCAAAAAATTAGATCTGCATAAACTGTGTTATCAATACATTGATGGCACTATCGTGCTGGATTGGTTATCGCTCAGGGGATGTACTTAAGCTAAACTGACAAGGCGATCAGAATATTATGGTCTTCTTTCAGGCCGTCTTGATTATAATTTTACCGCGCATTGTTATGGGATGCAAAGAACAATAGTATTCAAAAATTCCGGATGACTTTGATGCAATCGCAGTCGTAAAATCCTGTTCGGGATATAAGTAGGCTGTATTTATATTCAATTTATCGACGATCAAATCATGTCTTACAAAGTCCTTATTCAACACCACGACTTTTTCTGGAACGTTTACTGTTCCAATAATGTCTGGGTTAGTCCCGTTGAACATATTATCTTGTGCAACGAGTAATATTCCCTTGATATCATTAGTCGTAGATACCTTTGAAGGATGAGTGAAATTGCCTATTGCCCAAATGACGCCGACGGTGACAAAAGATATCGCGATTATAGCAATTATATTATTGAGCAAGTTAGCATTTTGAGAAGAGAAACCAGTTAAATTCTATTCTATTCCTCTTAGATAAGCTATATCGTGATATTATGATCTTCTATCATTGGAAGGTGTTTATGAGCTGAATAGAAGAGGAAAGTGTATTCTTGCAACTGGAGTGAGACGACTTCTTGATTACCCGCATGCATCATTACCGTGAATAATTGTTACCGACATTCTACTTGAGTTTTCACTCTAACTATCCGATTCCGCATTAACGCCTTGTAGTGTAGTTGCTGCAGCTAGTTCGAAGCAACTGCAGTATAGCAATTTATGATGAAAATTCTTTTGACGAGCCGCTAGAACAAAACAAGGCAACAAAACGCAAAGTCAAACGGATAAGTTACAAGACTTAACGTTTTGTAAAAAAATTTGCTTGTATTTCTCGTAAGTATCATGTCCGCCTGCGAAATTACTTGAACAAGCCGTACAAATGCAATACTCGTCAGGGTTGAATCTATGATCACATTTACTTAGAAATGAACATTCTTGGCAACCGGTTTTGCCTCCGCATAAATAGCAGCTTAGATCAATAATTTGCGAAGAGTGGATCCGTGAAGCAAGTGTCCCATCACTTATATTATGGGGCACTACAGCCTCCTCTTTCGTATGTTTACATTTCAAATGCTTAGCTGCTTTTGCAATATCAGACCAAAAAGCTCTACCAGGTGGGACCTCTTTGCCACAATGATAACAATTCCTTCTAAATGTAATTAAAATCTGAACCCAATCATTGGCTAGTATTTCTCCGGACAAACAATATGCGAATCCTCAAATCCTTAAAAACCGTTTCAAGTCAAAAATGTTGGTCTTAAGAACATATTTTTTTGATCACCTTGAAGTCTCGTTAAGGGTTCTGGAATAGCTTTCTACCATACTCAAAATAGAAGTTGGGACATAAACTTAACTAATCTTACTCTAGAAATTACTAGCAAAAGACAAGTGTGCATCTCCTTCGAGATCCAACAAGGCTTAAAAAAGCATCGATAAATTTTACAATATATTTTTGTTAGCCTCTCTGCACTTGTTTTAGATGCTAACCTGTATATTTGAGGTCACGTTTACATATGGGAGATATTGTCAGAAAACTTATAGAATCCTTTAAGAAGGACAGAAAGCAATGACTCGTCATAACCAAATTTCAAACGAAATGAAATGTAGGAAAGCAAAGAAAAAGGCCCTTAGACGCTTATTCGGCTTAACTTAAAATTGTAGAGAGGGGAGAAACATTCTGTAGCACTGCTTCAAACTCTTCTTTTGCGCAAAGTGTAATGCCCTAGTCATCCAAACTTTTATGATATTCGATGAGATAGATCTTGACATGGTGCAAATTACCTCGAATTGAGCAATCTTTAGGTTTGACAGGACCACATTCGGAAACAAGAACAGTCTGGTCGACGATCATTTACGTAATAATTTCTAGTCTAAATCATCAGGTATTCTATTGTTAGACTTGGCATAAGCTTTGAAGCAAAATTAAAAGAGGTTGATATATATCAAATAGCATAAAGAAAAAAAGACGAAAGCGTACATTAGCCAATCTAAACGAATTGATAAACTTTGTCTCAATAAAGCCAATAAATGTGCATCCGTTCTAAATTAAGCAGTGAGATTTTATAATTCACATATTAGCTTTGTTTTAAAACTCCTAGCTGGCGAGGCCGGACGTCAAGCATGCTCAAGAGAAATTTCAATTGGAGGGCGTCGAGGTCTCGGTAATTGGACAAGCCACATGGATGATCGAAGGAGGTCGTGGCTTATGGAGAAGCTCGTTGCCGAAGGTCTAGTCCGGTTCATCGGTATCAGCAACTTTGACAGGGAAGAGCTAAAGGATTCTAAGCGTTCCCTCAAAAAACTCTATCATCTGGAAGAACTTGGCATCGAACGACGCCTCCTACGACAGGAGCATCCATACAATAACAATAGTGAAAGGCGATGGTTGGGATTATAGTGGTAAATCAGCATGGATGGCGAATGAAACTTCGCAATGAGTAGATAACAACTTCTATTGTCTCTCATGCAATGTCACCTTTGCCAACAATCCGTTCCAATACAGGCATCACGAAGAACAATCTAACAAATCCTAATGAGCTAGTCTTGCTAAATTATCATGCATCAACGTCAATTTAACAACCCAAAACTGCAGACACTCTGATTGCGACGTACGAATTGAACTATGAAAAAGGAAAAATAATAGCGCTAGCCAATAGTAAGTTTAACAATTTCTTGATAACTTGTTGGTGAAATATGCACCAAAGTCTACATTTTCGATACATCCGATCAGATGATTGTGGAATTTCAGAAAAGAGTAAAAGGAAGTCTTCACCATTGTCGTATTCTTTATCGTGAATTACTATATCTTCGACTAGTCTGGAACATATAATTAATAATATCTCCTCCTATTATTAACCACGCCTCCTATTATTGAGGCGACAAGGTAATGCTCTTGAAAAAGAGCTACGCGGTCATTCGAGAATGGTAGTATAAGGATTATGGTACTGCCTGGGCTCTAACTAACCGCCATTAATTGATTTATCGCATTCTCGAATACATTGTACGGCTGACTACCAATAATTTCAACTGGTCGCTTGCCATTTGCCAGAAAAATAAAGCTTGGTGTTGCATTAAGACCAATGTTCAAAGCAAGATTGAAGTTATCGGCAACTACCCCTGCATATTTACCAGACTCGAGACACTGAGAGAATTGCTTAATGTCTCCAATACCTACATTATTTGCAAACTGCTTTAGGCTATCTTTCGTAACCCACCCTGTATTTTCTCCCTTCCATTTGTTGTACAGCTCGTCATAGTATTGCCAGTATTTTCCCTGATCAGCAGCGCAGTAAGAGGCTTCTGAAGCTAAAGTAGACGCTCTATCAGCTGGCAAGTCATTAATAGGGAAATCTTTGAACAAAAACTTAACCTTGCCAGTCTTTACAAAATTTGTCACGATTAGATCCTTGGTATCTGAATGAAACCTGTGACAGTATGTACATTGATAATCGCCAAATTCGACCAATGTTATAGAGGCATTATTGTTACCTAATGCAGGAGCTTTTGAAATAGTGGCGGTAGATATTTTTTGAATTATTGCGCTGGTAGTTTGTGGTTGAACTAGATCTTGAGTATGTTGGGCCGGCCCAAATTTTGAGGATATAGTTCCACTCAATATGCCTCCGGTCATAATGACTGCGAATGCTCCACCTAAAACTATCAAGATTTTCCGCCGGCTCCTTTGTGATTTCATATATTTCTAATTATTCATATCCCCTTCAATAAGCTATCTGCGACAAGATGGATCTTCATGGCACTATCGCAGTTTATCGTAGTTTTGTGCTTAACCAAGTCAATCACCTTGAATTTTATTTATTTAGCTATTGAGAACCAGATTCTGATAGTATTTAGTTATATTCAAAAGAGCTGAAGAGAGAATTTAGTACAACAATCACTTATACACGTACATAGTTAGGCTTGTTAAATCACATACATAATAATGAGTAAAACTCATGATAACTAATCGTAGTACAAGTAACGAATCCATGTAAATACTTAGTCGTCTTTTCATCGATTAATTGAAACTAATTTCGAAGCGAATAGCAAAAACAACAAATTATCGCATGAAGAGAGCGATGACCTTATTTTTAATGACAGCACTTTTATTCTCTATAGTAAGCGGAGCCATTTCGCACATTAACACAGCACAGAAAGCGAATGCCCAATTCTCAAACACTGCCACCGCCTCCTGTCAAAAATTATCAATCGCTAGTATAACAGCCAGCGGCAATGACGGGAATGTACCTGCAAATGTCTTGGACAATAATCTTGGCACCAGATGGTCAAATCTAGGTGTTGGTTCATTCATTCAGGCTGATTTAGGTGGACAAAAGACTATTTGCAGTGTAGATATTGC